>JAFYYP010000053.1 GCA_017557505.1 Bacillota bacterium
ATTCCGTAGAGCTTTTTCAATTCTTCGATGCGCTCCGGGGAAGGCGCGAAGAAGTAGTGCTTGACCTTCGGCTCGGTGCCGGACGGACGGACGACGACCTTGCTGCCGTCGTCGTATTCGGTGACGGAAGTCTCGGGCTTGGGCAGATCCGGGTCGACGACCACGTCGATGGTCTTGGAGTAGACCGGCCCGTACTGCGCGTTGAGTTCGTCCAGTTTTTCCGCCGCACTGCTGCCCTGCTGCTTGTAGTAAGCGGCGGCCTGGCACAGCAGTCTGGCACCGACGACGCCGTCCTTGTCGCGGGCGTACTGACCGATGATCATGCCGTTGCTCTCTTCGAAGGCGAAGCCGAACTGCTCCTGCGTGCGGTCCATGCCGGCAGCGATGAACTTGAAGCCGACCGGGGTCTTTTCGACGTCCATGCCTTTCGCTTCTGCGATGCGGTCCGCCAGGGGGGTGGACACGAACGAAGAGATGAAGGTCTTGCCGGACAGGTCGCGCGTATCGCACAGGTAGCTGAGCACGAGCACGCCCTGGTCGTTGCCGGAGAGGAGGCGGTAGCCATCTTCGGTCTTCACCATCGAGCCCACGCGGTCGCAGTCGGGGTCGGTCGCAACGATGATGTCGGGCTGGATCTCCTTGGCATATTCGAGCGCCAGGCGGTAGACGGCCGGGAACTCGGGGTTGGGCTGGCCGGTGGTCGTGAAGTTGCCGTCGGGCTCCATCTGCTCAGGCACGGTAAAGAGGTCGTAGCCGTCGGCCGTGAGGGTCTCTAAAACGGGCTTACAGCCGCTTCCGTTGAGCGGAGTGTAAATGACCCTAAGAGGTGCGCTTTCGCCGCCCTGCGGGGCGTTTGAGGCCCTTCTCATGGCATCCAGATAGGCAAGGTATACTTCCTCCGGCACGTAAGTCGGGACAAACGGTGTTTCAGGCCGTCCGAAGACCTCTTCATCGGGAATCTTGCCGATTTCCTCCTGCACGACGTCCGCGTCCTCGGGCAGCACCTGGCCGCCGGTCGCGCCGTACAGTTTGTAGCCGTTGTATTCCTTCGCGTTGTGGCTGGCCGTGATCATGACGCCCGCGTCTGCCTGCAGATAGCGCACGGCGAAGCTCAGCACCGGCACCGGCATGATCTCTTCGAACATCAGCGCGCGAATGCCGCATTCCTCGAGCGTCTTCGCCGTCTCCAGCGCGAATTCGAGCGAATTGTTGCGCGAGTCGCGGGAGATGACGGCGAGCAGGTCTTTGCCGGGCTTGGTCTTCTTCAGCCAGCCCGCGACGCCCATCGTGGCGAGTCTCACCGTGTCCGTGTTCATCTGTCCGGGCTCGGGGCCCATAATGCCGCGGATGCCCGCGGTACCGAATTTAAGTTCCATGTATCTCTTCTCCTTTCTCTGAAGGTTTCTTCCGTAACATCCAGGGGGCGGTGCCTGCGACTTCTGCGCCGCCTGCCGCCAGCAGGGCGAACACCGGGAACAGCACCACCTGGTAGCGCCCCTGCGCTTCGCTTAAGAGGAACAGCAGCGCGTAGCCGTAAAACACGAGCCGCAGATAGGTCTCGGCGGGGTTCCTTAGGAAGATCGCAAGGATGCCTCCCAGCGCCACAAGACCCATCACGCACATGTAGTACGCAGCCGAGCTCTTCGTGATGACGTGGCCGGGGTCGAAGTCGATCTCGTCGAGCTCTTCGCGGCTGACGGACCAGTCGTGGAATTCTTCGCCGGTCTCTTCTTCCCAGATCGCGACTTCGTCGTACAGGGTCTTGACCCATTGCGTGATCCCGATATCGGCCTTCCAGTCCGTCTCCATCTTGGCGCGCAGCGTCTCTTTCAGGGAGTCGGGGTGTGCGCGGAGGTCGTCCTTGAGCATCTGCATCAGCTCGTCCATCACCTTGTCGTAGTCGTTGTCGTACTGCTCGGCCAGCTCGTAGACCTTCATGCCCTCTTCTTCGGTCCACACGCCGCCTCCCTTGGAATTCAGGCCGATCCACAGGAAGTGGGCCGTGGCGTTCCTGGCGACGGGCATCTCGAGGTAGCCTTCCAGCCAGCGGTAGGCTCTTTCCTTGACAGCGGTCGAAAGGGCAAACATGACCGCGATGGCGAGGATGAGGGACAGGATCTGCTTGCCCAGGCCTCTCTTTCTTTTGGCGGTCTCGCTTCGCGTTTCGCCGCTCAAAGGTTTATATTCCATCAACAGGAACAGAAATCCTGTTGCAAAGGACGCTATCAGAAATACTGGGGAGAACTGCTTGAACAGGTCCGTCGCGCCGGCGGAGAGCCCTGCCAGCAGGGCCAGGACCGCGCACGGCCAGCGCTTTTCGCGAAGCTCCCAGGCGAGGATGCCGAGAAAGCTCGTCAGGGCGATCCCCAGCATCGCCAGGTGTTCGTTGCTGGTCACCGAGGCGTAGTACGACAGCGACGGCCAGAAGCATGCGATCGCCGCTGCGATCATCGCGGCCCGCTGGCGCTTCCAGATGCGCCGCGCGATCAGGTAGACGAGCAGCACGGTTACCGCGCCGGTCAGCAGGTTGAAATACACCGCGTTGCGGTACTGATACGGCTGACTGCACAGACCGTTCCACCATTCCAGCACACGCGGGTAGAACGCCCAGTGTGTGAAGATCGCTTCCTTGGCCTGCTTTACGCCGCGCACCGAATCCATGACCGACGCGAAGTCGTACTTCATGGTCATGTGCGTTTCGATCAGATGAAAGCAGTGGTAGCGGTACTGGAACGCCGCGCAGCCCCACAGGGGCGCCGCCAGCCAGTCGGGGAACTTCGGCAGTTCTATCGGGACAAGGCACAGCGCCACGCAGCCCAAAGCGGCCCACAGCCAGGGCTGCAGGACGAAGCCTTCGTATTTCGCCGCGCCGAGACTGCTCATCTTCAGGATGAAGAACGGCAGACCTGCGAACAGCAGCGCAAATATTGTGTACAGCGCGATGCCGGTTTTTCTCATTCGTTAACGTTTTTCTCCTGCAGCACGTACTGCGGGCGGTTCTTCACTTCGAGGTAGGTCTTCGCCAGGTACTGGCCCAGGATGCCGATGCCTAAAAGCTGGATGCCGCCCAGGAACAGGATGATGCACACCAGGGAGGGCCAGCCTGCGACCGGGTCACCGTGCAGCAGCGCGCGGAAGAACACGACGAGCAGCGCGATGAAGCTGACCGCGCACAGGCCGAATCCCGTGTAGCTCGCGATGGCCAGCGGCGCCGTCGAGAACGCCGTGATGCCGTCGATCGAATACAGGAACAGCTTGTGGAAGTTCCACTTCGTCTCGCCGGCTGCCCTCTCGCGGTTGACGTATTCGAGCCAGTGGGTCTTGAAGCCGACCCAGCTGAAGATGCCCTTGGAGAATCGGTTGTATTCGCTCATGGACAGGATCGCGTCGACCATGCGGCGGGTCATGAGGCGGTAGTCCCGCGCCCCGTCGACGATCTCGGTCTTGGAGATCTTGTTGATGAGCCGGTAGAAGCAGCGCGCGAAGAAGCTGCGGATGGGCGGCTCGCCTTTTCTGTCCGTGCGGCGGGTGGCGACGCAGTCGATCGGGTCTGTTTCGGGTGACTCCTCGATGATTTGCAGCATTTCCGGCAGCATCTCGGGCGGATCCTGCAGGTCTGCGTCCATGACCGCGACGTAATCGCCTTTGGCGTGCTGCAGTCCCGCGTACATGGCAGCTTCCTTGCCGAAGTTGCGCGAAAAGCTGACGTAGCCGCAGCGGCTGTCCTTTTCGTGCAGGGACCGCATGACAGCAAGCGTTCCGTCTTTGGAACCGTCGTCGACGAACACGAAATCCGTCTCGGCACCCATAGTTCGGAGCTGCTCCACGACGGGCAGCATGGCTTCGTAGTAAAGAGGCAGCGCCTCGACTTCGTTATAGCAGGGTACGACGATGCTGATTTGCTTCATTTACATTCCCTCGATCATATTCTTCATCCACTTGCCGCTGCGGTAGCGGACGTAGAGGATGATTCCCTTGATGACGCTTTCAGCTTCGCATAAAAGCACGACGAGATAGATGGGCAGGCGCAGCACGAGCGCGCCGAAGAACGCGAGCGGGACCCGGATGGCCCACACGGTCGCAACTTCGCAGATGGCCGCGAACTTCGCGTCGCCGCCGCTGCGCATGGTGCCGACGACCTGGAACGCGTTATGGTTCTGCAGGGGCTGGCACAGCGCCGTGATCAGCAGGATGCGGTTCGTCCACAGCTGTGCTTCTTCCGTGAGCGTGAACAGACCGATGAACGGTCCGCGGCAGACGTACATGAGCGTCGCCATGAACACGGAGAACGCGAGGCCTGCGTGCAGCAGTTTTTTCGAGAGCGCTTTCGCGTACTCGTAGTTGCCCTGGCCGAGCTGTTCGCCCAAAAGGATAAGCGCTGCGGCCGACGTGGCGAAGCACGCCATCAGGAAGAAGTCCGCGATGGAGCTCGCCGCCTTGTACGAGGCGAACGCCGTGACCCCCATGCGGCCGTACGCCGCGTTCTGGGCCGCCATGCCGGCGCTCCACAGCCCCTCGTTGATCGTCGTTGCGGCCGCGTTCTTCAGAACCCTTGTCATGAATTCGCGGTCGAACGCGAAGAATTCTTTTAGCGGACCCGCCAGCACGTTCTTTCGTCCGAAGACGAAGTACGCAGTCGCCAGCAGCTCGATGACCCGGCTGAAGACCGTCGCCAGAGCCGCGCCTCGCACCTCCATGCGGGGCAGGCCGAACTTGCCGAAGATGAGCGCGTAGTTGAGGATCGTGTTCGTGAAGAACGCGATGATCGTGATGTACAGCGGGATCTTCGTCTGCTGCGTGGACCTTAATGCCACCACAAGCGGCTGGGCCGCCGCGACGAGCAGGAAGTTGATGGCTGCGATGCGAAGGTAGCCGGTGCCGACGTCGTTGACGACGGGGTCGTTCGTGAACAGGGACAGCACCCAGTGCGGCGCGAACGCGCAGGCACAGAAGAACAATAAGCTCGCGGCCATGCAGAACGTCCACGCAACGCCGACGACCTTGCGGATGTTCGGCAGATCCCTCGTGCCCCAGAACTGGCTGTAGAACGTGCTGCAGCCGGTGCAGAAGCCGAAGATCATCATCCAGTGCACGGAGAACGCCTGCGTGGCGAGGCCCGTGCCGGTGAGCGCCAGTTCGCCCAGCTTGCCCACCATGACGGTGTCGACCAGGAAGAACGAGCTGGAGATCAGGTTCTGCAGCGCAATGGGCACTGCGACCGCCAGCAGCGTCCGGTAGAATTTCCGGTTGTCGATGTGGATGCCGTGTTCCATACCCTTGATTATATCATACAGAAAAAGGATACGGAATATACCGTATCCTTAAGCAGTGTGCAGGGACTGAGGAGCCGCCACGGCAAGCGAGTCGATCTCCCCTTGACGAGCGGTTCGAGGCGGTCCGAAAGCCCCTTAATAGTTTCTATGCAGCTGATAGTACGATCCGTACGACTGGTCGAAGATGATCGCCACGTCCCACGTGAGCGTCTCTCCGTCCGGATACCGAGCCGTGAACCTTACCGTTGCCGGCACCGGTTTCGCCGTGCCGATCGTCGTCAGCATCGAGCTGTGCCACAGCTGTCCGGTGAAGTTCACCTTGCCGTCTGTGACCGCTCCGCGCGTCAGCCGCGCCGTGTACTGCGGGAACTGCACGAGCACCGCGTCGACGGTGGTCGGCTCGCCGCCGGCCGGCGCGTTCAGCACCAGCACTTCGCCGGGCCAGAACATATTCGCCGGCCGCACGGCTGCTGTGCCCTTCTTCGCCTCGTTCCAGGCCAGGCGGTTGGATTCCCAGGCGGCTGTGTGGGTCACGCTGCCCGTGAGCGAACGCTCCTCCTTCACCTTGAACCGCATGGATTCGACGTCCGCCCCCTGCCCGTCGGAGACCGACACCACGATGTCGTACGTGCCGGCCTCGGCTTTGGGCAGGCCGCTGAGCACGATCGCCGGGTACTTGCCCGAAGCGTCGGGTTTCAGGTCTTTGACCGTCTTCCTGCCGATGGGCTGGCTGCCCTGGTCTTTGTAGACCTCGATCGTAACGGTGAGCGGATCTTTGTCCTTGTCGTCCACCGATGCCTGCACGGTGTAGGTATTGCCCTGCTTGACCGGCGAAGGCGACGTCTTAATATCCTTGATCCACGGCGCGTCGTTGCTTGGCCCGCTCTGGATGTAGAACGTGATGGACACCTTGTTCGACTCCTTGTCGTAACTTGGCGTGCCCGTGGAATCCTCCTGCCAGTGCGTGAGCGTGTACTTGCCGTCGATATAGAACTTCGTGACCGGCGCGGACAGGTCTTTGCCCGCCTGCGGGTACGGCCAGTCGGTCAGCGCCTCGTGCGTGTAGACCCAGTGCTGTTTTTTGCTCGGGTCGTTCTCCCAGTCGCTGTAGAAGATCTGGTAATTGATCGTCTCGCCCTTGGCGTAGACCCGTGCAGGCTCTTCCTTTTCCGTCTTGAACGGCTGGATGGCCGTTGTCGCCCCACTGTTCGTCCATTTGGCGAGGTCGTTTTCGTCTTTGAAGCTGCAGACGAGCATCTCGGATTCCGATGACCCGCTGACGCTGTAGATCCGCAGGTTACTGATTGCCGTACCGTCCGGCGCCGTGAAGCGCACCCGCCCGCCGCCGGAAAAGATCAGGTCTTCGGCGTACAGCTGGCCCGCCGATTCGAAGAACCTGCCCTCTGCTACTGCGGCGGGGATCGCCGATCCGTCGGACACGTAGAGCAGCAGGTCGGAAAACGCAATTTTTGCCCCGTAGTTCGTGTTGGCAGTCGCCTTGAGCGTATGCGAGTCGTTCAGGTTCTTCCAGACGAAGCGGACGTTTTCCGGCAGCGCGTACAGGGCCAGGATGCCGTTGCTCTCTTTCGTGTTGATGCCGTACAGCACGTCGTCGAAGCTCCAGTTCGCGCTGTAATAGCGAGTCTTTCCGGTATTCGAAGACGTATACGAACCGCCCTTGCCCGTGCCGGTAAAGACCGTGTACAGAGCCTGTCTGCCCGCCGGGATCGTCAGATCGAGCGTCAGCGTCTTCGTGTAACCGCGCATCTCTTCGGAGGTCTTCGCGAACGCGTTGTTCAGCCCCGTGACCCGCTGGCAGGGATATGCGGCATAATGCAGCACCTGCTTCGGCGTCGTAAAACTGCCGGACACGTGGTGCATCGCTCCGTCGCCCTGCACGGACGAGGACGGCTGCAGCGTCTGATAGCCCGCCGTTTCCTGCGCCGCTCCTTCCTCCACGAGAAGCACTTTCAGGTTGTCGAGCCAAAACGAGCTTTCGTGATTGGACGTCTTCGTGCGGTCCTGCACGGAGCAGCTCAGCGTATAGCTGCCGGGCGGCAGCAGAGAGACGTGCATGTACGTGCCGCTTGCGCGGGTCAGGCCTGCGGACGGAATGTCCAGAGCGACGGCCGTTTCGCCCTCGCGGGTGAGGAACAGGCGCTTGGCGAGCGGGTCGCTTGCGTCACAGTCGTAGGCGTAGTCCGTCGTAAAGACCGCCTTGCAGCCTTCCGGCACCGTAAAGCGGACGGGGTAGTTTGATCCGCTCTGCGTATGCAGCCAGCTGTCCTCTTTTGTGCGCAGGTACCCGATGCGGTAGCGCCCTCCCCCGATCGCGGCAGAGTCCGCAGTGAAGAACTTGTCCACGGCGGTATCGTCGAAATTCTCGACGTGCGTGGCGATCACCCTGTAGCCGGACGTGTTGCCCGTCATGCCGGAAGGTATCGTCAGCTGCGCTTCCACGGAAAAGATATCCGTCTTCGCCGTCGTGTCGTATTCGTAAAAATACGTGGTGTCCGGCGCCAGACTGACGTTCCGCACCAGGCTGCCGCTGCCCTTCAGCATGGCCGCGTTCTCACCCTGTGCCTTCAATGCCTTGATGGCCGCAGCCGCATTGTCCAGCGCGGAAGCCACGCTTTCCTGGGTCTGGGGTCCGTCCAGGGTCATGTAATAGCTGTAGTTCTTCGTCCCGGACAGGTGTTTTGCCTTCAGCCTCTCCTCCTCGTCCGCGCGGCTCTCCGCCACGTGTACGAACTGCTTGATGTCGGCGCGTCCGTCCAGGTTCGCGGTGCTGACGTCGTAGCGCAGGCTCTGATAACCGTGTTCCATGGGGAACCCCAAGGGGTTGCGGAAATCGCCGTTGAACGTGAACAGGACGGTGTCCAGATAGCGCTCGCCCGTGGAATACACGTAGTTGCAGCCTAGATCGATACCGATGGCGCCGTTCTCATCCTCGAGCGCGAACACGACCGGATCGCCGAAATTCGGGTAATTGTCCTCTTTCGTGCGCCTGTCGCTGAACACGTCGTCCGTATACACAGCGCTGCACTGGCACCAGACCTCGTAGCTCTTGGGATAGCGCTCGTAGCCTGTCTGCGCGATGTAGTTGACCCGGCCGTTGCCGGTCCGGACCGGGGTCACCGCCCGGGTATGGCTGCTGTTGCGCAGCGGAATGGTCTTGATCAGCAGATCGTCCGCGTCGAAGCAGTACGCATTGCCTCCGGACCAGGCGAATATAGCGCCGGCCGTGTCGATGGCGATGCCCTGCGTGTCCCGCGCGTACCCCGCCAGGGACCCTTCCAGCAGCGTACATTTCACCTTTTCCGAACCCGGATCGAACACGCCGCGGTACAGGCCGAGGCCCTTGCCCAGATCCGCTTTCAGCAGGAAATGGACCGCGCCGCCCAGATAGGCCGGACAGCTGATCTCGCCCGCGTACACGCATTTGAGCGCGCCGCCGGAGCGCCGCATACGGTAGATGCCGTTGTCCTTGAAAGCATAAATGGCTTCGGGCGTAACGAGGTTGAAGGTCCCGAGCGTCACGTCGAGCGTCGAGACGTACGTACCCGTGCGGATGTCGAACAGCGCGGTTTTGCTGCCGTCGATCAGATAGAGATACGTGCCGTCCGCGTCGAAGCCCCAGACCGCGTCGCGCAGCTCCGTCGGGCTGTTGAGGATGCTCTTCGTGACCGTAGTCGTCCAGACCACGTTGCCGTCCGCATCGCGCGCCGTGAGCGTGAACGGATAAGTATGGATGCTGTATTTCGGATTCGCGGCATACGTCTGTACCGTGGGTTCCAGCAGATAGGTATAGCGGCCGTCTGCGACGATGTTGCCGCCGTCCCACATGCCTTTGAAATACGTGTGGAACAGCTGGCTTTCCCCGTCGCGGTAGTCTTTCGCGCCGTGGCCTCCTGTCGTGTTTTCCTTCAGTTCGCCGGTCTGATCGCCCGCCTTGGCCTGCCGGAAGTCCGCGCTCACATCGAGCGCGATGCCTTCGGACAGCATGGCGGCCTTCAGGCTAGGCGCTGCGGCTAGTACGTCCCGCTGCAGTTTGTCGGTCTCGGTCAGCACAAAGACCTCCGCGGTCTCGGTGCGCAGCAGATCCAGCCCGACCCGCGGCGCGACGTTGTCGACGTAGGACCTGTCGGTCGCCACGGCGGACAGACGGTCTGCCTCGGTCACGTACTCCTCGAGCGTCTCCTCCGTCCAGCGGTCTTTGACGGTCAGCCGCACCTCGAACGGTCCGACGCCCGTCTGGTGGAAGCGGATCTGCTTGCCGCTGCCGAAACTCAGATCGGCGTAACCGGGCATCGCCGGAATGCTCTGCCAACTGCCGCCTTCGCGCCTGTATTCCCACGTACGCTGCAGGGCGTCCCCGTCGGACGACGAAGCGCACAGCGCCGTGATGGAAGCCGTGTTGCTTCCTTCATTGCGATAATAGACCTCCTCCAGATCGATGGCCGCAAACGGCGGAAGATCCGGGTCGACGGGGAACGTTCCGTAGGCCGCGTCCGTGTTGCCGGCGGAATCCTTCGCGTGGATCTCGTACGACAGATATTTGCCCTCGTGCCACTTCGTCAGGAAGTCCAGCTCCACGCACAGGAAACACTCGTCGGAACCGGCGTCCTTCAGGCTGCGGTACTTGATGTGCGCCGAATTAGCAGGCGCGTTTTCCGCCCCGCCGAACACCTTGGACACGGTGATGCTTTCGCCGCTTTCGGGCTCGCTCAGCTTGATCGTCAGCTCGTTTACCGGGGTTTTCGGGTTCTGCGCAACGGTAACGTACAGCACCTGCTTGCGGTTTTCCTTCTGCACGCCGCCGAGATCCTCGAGGATGGCCGGCGTCTTCAGGATCTTGATGCTCTTGGTATCCGTATCCTTCAGGCCGTTCGTGGCCTGCGCGGTCAGCCGCACCTGGTAGGTACCGGGCTTGCTGAACACGGCCACCGCGCCGGTCTTGCCGGACTTGCGGATAGTGCCGACGCCTTTCTGCACGATGGTGAAACTGCTTTTGCCAAGACCGAGTTCCGCAGCCCTCGCCGCGTTGATGTTCTTGCCGTCGACTGTGTACAGCGAGACGTCTTTCGCTGCCACGTCGTGACCCGCATAAGCCGTCTGCGGCAGGTCCAACTCCGCGCTGAGCGCGGAGATATCCGCCGGATCGACAGGTTCTGCCGGATCGGTTGGATCGACAGGGTCGCCCCCTCCGCCCGGGTTGCCGGGATCGTTCGGGTCGCCGCCGGCACCGGGACCGTCGCCGCCATTGCCTGGATCGTTTGGATCTGTGCCCGGGTCACCGCCGTTACCGGGGTCGTCACCCGGGTCGGGAATACGCAGGTCCGTAAACACCAGGCTGACCGGGAACTCGAAATGCAGCCCGCAAGCACCTGCCGCGGCGAACGTGCCGCTGCCGATACTGTAGCCGGCGGAATCGACGACGTTCATGCCCAGCGTGATCGGATGCCCGCTTTCGAGCGTCCCGCTCTTTCCCGTGATGAACGACGGGTGGATGGCGTTGCTGCCGGTGTCGGACGGGTCGACTTCGTTATAGTAGCCGAGACCCTGCACGGCGGACTGGCCGTTGCCGAACACCGAGTAGATGTTGCAGCCCCACATCTTGTCGACAAGGGGTACGGTGACCGCCATGCCGGGCACATAGTCGCGCAGCGACGCGCCGCTGTTGTTGAAGTGAAACACCGGCGTCGCGGTGAATTCTATTTTGCCATCTTTGAGGGTCACGTTCTGCGGGCCGCTCTCCGCGAACAGCATGGAGCAGTCGCGCCAGCGGTAATTCGCGAATTCGACCTGCCAGTCCGTGCCGCGCGTGCCTTCGGAGACCAGCGCCGCGATCTCCTGCGGCACGCTGATCGTAAAGACCGCCTGCTGGTTGGCCTGCAGATAGCTGTCCAGCGACGTGATGTCTCTATCGTCGATGCGGATCTTGTCGTTGCCCGCGTTGCCGACTTTCCAGTAGCCGCCGGAATAGTGCCACATGTCGAGCGTCCAGACGCCCGAGACCTTGCCGATCTGTTCAGAGGCTTTCGCTTCAGCTGCCGCGTCTAACGCGTATGCGGGAAAGCTGCCGAAGCTCAGCACCATCGCGATCAGGATGGCGGTCGCTCTTTTCAGGATCTTCTTCATGGCCGCCACCTACTTCCACTGAAACACCGGCGCGTCCAGATCGAACGTGCCCGACAGCTGATAGGTGTCCGAGGCCAGCTTGTACTGCACCTGCGTTTTGCCCGTTGTCAGATCCTGTTCAGCGAACGCCAGACTGCTTTCCACCTTGCCGTTCTCCGCCGTGACCGTCACGAGAAGCCCGACAGAACCGGCCGCTTTCAGGTCTTTCAGATCGAACGTGAATTCCGCGGAGCCCGCTTCTTTCAGGTCTTTGCGGTACGTGGGCATCTTCTCCATGCCCTTGCGACAGACCCAGACGTAGCCGTCCAGCCCTGTGCCGTTCCTGTCGCACACCTGCACGTCGATCTTGCCGCCGCAGCCTTCGGGCAGGGCGGGCCAGTTCAGTTTGACGAGATACTTTCCGTCTTCTTTCACGAAGCGTGCCGAGGAAATGACTTCTTTCAGATAGCTGCGCACTGCAGGGTCCATGAACGTCAAAACCTGTTCGTCCCCCGTGCGCACAAGCGCGTGTTCTTCCTCCCGTTCCAGCAATTCTTCGCGGGTGGAAGGCTCCTTGGGCGTTGGTTTTGGCGGTTCCGCAGGCTCTTCCGGTGGCTCCTCCGGTTCCGTTTGACCCGGTCCGAGCACGCCGTCGAGCGCTACCATGGCGGCCGTGCTTTCCGCGCGGGTCAGGAAGCCGAGCGGACGGAACGTGCCGTCGGGATAGCCGCTCAGCGTGCCGTAATAGGCGCACAGCGCGATCGCGTATTCGCGTTCGTCCGTCGCCTCCACGTCGCTGAACGTCTTGTCAGCCGATTTGACGTTCCTGCCGCTGCGGTCCGCATTGCGCAGCAGCCCTGCCATGATGAGCGCGACGTCCCTGCGCGGGATCGGCTCGTCGAGGAAGCGAGGCGAAACGTCCGCCTCGTCCAGGACTTCGGCGGCTATGGCTGCGTCGTAGAATTTGCGGGCCCAATGGGTGCCGGCGGCATCCTCCTTGCCCTTGCCCCGCATCGCCATGGCAAGGAATTCTCCGTAGGTCACCTGCCGGGACGGCCGGAAACTGCCGTCCGGATAGCCGGAGACGATGCCGAGATCCCTGGCCGTCTCCACGTAAGAAGCAAACCAGTCCGTCTGCCGCACGTCGGTAAACGGGCTTGCTGCGTAGACGGGCACTGAAAAGAGAAGGATCAGTGCCGCTGCAAGAGATATGAGTTTCTTCATCCTTTCTTTGCCCCCGCGCAAAGAAGATGGCAATATTATACAGGAAATATTTACCATTTACAAGAGCGCTGAACAATAAAAAGACCCGCGCTTTTTCAGCGCAGGCCTTTCAGAAAGGAATGCGTTATTGCGGTCTTTCGTCGTACAGATACAGCATCCAGCCGTGATGCTCGTCAGCCGGGAATCTCCTCAGCTGTTCGAACGTCGCGTGCAGCGTCGGGTAGACCTGTTTCTTGCCGTTCGTGTCCTTGACCTTCTCCAGCGCGGTCGTGATCCCGTACTTCTTGGACAGCATGGCGAGCAGTTCCGCAACTTCTTTGTCGTCGCCCTTCAGCGGAGTCTCTGATCCTTCCTTGAAGATCTCGACGTACACGCGGTACGTGACCGCATTGTCGTATACGGCCATCGCGTCCTGCAGCGCCACGGAATAGCCCGTCTGGCCTGCCGCGGGCACCGCATAGCAGTACGCCGAGTAATCGCCCGGATAACTTTCGATCATCTCGGAGACAGCTGCGAGCTCTTCGTCCGACTCCATAGCCATGGGCGCTTCAGCCGGCGCTGCGGCAGGTTCGTTCTCGCGCGGTTCGCCGGCATCCGGTTCCGGAACTTCCGCCGGCTCCGCTTCCGCAGGCTCTGCCTCCGCGACGACCATACTGTCTTCGAGCTCCCCTTCTTCCATGGCTCCTGTGTAGTAGATCTCGCTGTCCGACGCATTCTTCGCCTGGTCTGCCATCGGGGCGTGCGCCATGCCGCTCTGCGAGACCCCCCATCCCGCAAAGAAGGCGATCGCAAGACAGGCCGCCGCAGCCACCCAGCGCCAGCGCGCCGGGAACGTCAGGAGCTTACCTTTCTCCTGATTTGCCGCCGGCTGACCCAGCGCCTCTTCGACCAGGTCGTCGTCGATATATCCTACTCCTTTGAGCAGATCAAAGCCTTTCATATCCGAACCCCCTCTTTCTCCAGATAGCCCCTGAGCTTATTGCGCGTGCGGAGCAGCGAACTCTTCACCTTGCTCTCGCTCACGCCGAGGGCTTCCGCCACCTCCGCGACGGATTCCGCCATCAGATAACGCCGTACGAAGATCCTGCGGTTGTCTTCGCTCTCGCCGCGGAGAAAACTGCTCAACAGAGCGCCGATCTCCTGCGGTTCGAAGTCCAGCTCCGCCGCCCGGTCCGGGATGCAGGCCTGCATTTCGTCGGTCAGCTCCACGATCTGCGCGCTGCGCTTGGCTGCGTTCCTGTGTTCCAGCATGCCGAGCGCCGCATTGCGGCAGATCTTCAGGATGTACGCGAGGAAATGCACGGGCCGGTTGGGCGGGATGGAATTCCAGGTCTTCAGGTACGTGTCGCTTTCACACTCCTGAGCGTCCATGTCGTCGGCCAGGATGCGCAGCGCGACGGCTCTGAGTTTATGGCCATACGAAACCCGGGTCTGCTCGATCGCAGCCTCGTCGCGCGCGAAATACAGTTCTATGATCCTGGCATCTTCCAAAGCAATACCTCTTTTGCCGTAAGGGCCTTACACTATAAAAGACGGGAAGATGCGCGCAGGGGTTGCACGCATCTTATAAATTTGCGTTTTAATGCGGAGCGGGACCCGCCTGCGGGCCGTCCTTCTTCTTTTCCTCTTCGTGGATGGCGTTCTGCGCTTCCTGCACGGCAGGCTTCACCTGACGGTACGTCGCGTCCAGCCACTCCTTGGCTTCCTTCGGGGCGTCGCCGAAGCCCTGCACGTAGTTCGTGAAGTGCTGCGGGTCTTTCTGCGTGCGCTCCATACCTTCGATCAGGGCCTTGTAGGCCGCCGGATCGTTGACCGCGGCCCAGATCGTCTTCTTCATGGCCGGGTCATCCTTTAAGCGGAGCGCCTCCGCCTTCATATCCTCGTAGTCCACCTGCTTGCCCTGATACTTGGGCGACTGCGACAGGTTGTACAGCGCGACGGTCTTGCAGGTCTGCATGGCGAAGCGGTTGATGTCGTTCTTCTCCATCTGCGCGTTATTCCGCAGCTGCAGGGAATCGTTCAACTTCTGCAGGTTTTCCTTGAACTGCGCCATGGGCGTGCCGGGCTGCGGCTGAACGATCTGTACGGGCTGCGCGTTGGCAGCCTTCATGCCTTCT
This sequence comes from Bacillota bacterium, assembly GCA_017557505.1. Classification (GTDB taxonomy): domain Bacteria; phylum Bacillota; class Clostridia; order Peptostreptococcales; family Anaerovoracaceae; genus RUG11894. Next base: position 14,735 of record JAFYYP010000053.1, read on the forward strand.
CTCATCTTGTCCGCGTCGGGCAGCGTGAGCGTGGTGTTCAGCTGTTCCTGCGCGAACTTGCGGTCGGACAGGCACTTCGTCACGTACTTCTGATAGGTCTTGTCTTCCGCCAGGTGGGGCCTGCAGGCCTCTATGGCTTCCGGGGTCACCGGCTTGCCGGCTTTCTGCAGCAGGGCCGAGATGTACAGCGTGCCGAGGCTGTTTTCGACCTCAGACGGCTCTACGACGGGCTGCTTTAAGGTCTGGTCCAGGCTCTCGCGCGTCTTGTTGAACGGCGAATCCAGGTCGCCCTCGATCTTCAGCGGCGTGTTGTCCCAGCCGAACTGCGGCCAGCCGACCGCTTCGCGTGCCTCGGGCTCCGGTTCAGGCTGCGCCTGATCTTCGGGCTTTGCCTGTTCTTCCAGATGAGCGCCTTCTCCTTCGCCCTTGATGTCGAACTTCTGTCCGTTGATGTCGATCTCCAGATCGTCCTCTTCCGGCGCCGGCTGCTCAGGCTGCGGTTCGGGCTGTGCCTGCTGCTGGTTCTGCTGCACGTTCGCGCCGCCCAGATTGAGCTCGCGCACGTGATCCACGAACGCCTTGTGCTTCGCGTCGAACTCGTTGTCCGGGGAATTGAAGACGTCCAGAACGTAATGCTTGAGGAGTTCGGGGTTCCTGGTGAACGTCTCCTTCAGCATCTGGTATTCTTCCGACTGCTCATAGTCTTTGATCGCGTCCGTCTTCTCCTGCGTCGACGCGTTGCGGTTGTTCGTGACCGCGCCGTTGCGCTTCCACGGAATGATCTCCGCGATCGTGAACCAGGCGCCCGGCATGAAACTGTTCGCCATAGCCGGCGTCTTGATGGACATATCGGCAAAGTTTATCGCGCTGGTCATCTGATCCCAGGTCATGACGCCCTGATAGCCGAAGAATTCGCCGCGCAGATGCTGGCCGTTCCTGGCGTTATCCTCCAGCATGTCGGTATATTCCTTATCCTCCAGCACCTTCTTGTACTGCGCCTGGATCTCGGCGTTCGTAAAGTAGACGCGGTCGGGATTCGTGTGCAGCAGCTTGTTGACTGCCGTCGCGCGCACGCAGTGGTCGAGCGCGACGTCTTTCTGGCCGCGCATCCACGAGGTCATCCCCTTGCCGGTCGTGTTCTTGTAGAGGCCGTCTCTGGGACCCTGCATCGTATTCTTGCGCAGATAGAACAGGATGTTGCTGGCCGGATCGCTGCCCGGTTTAGCTTCCTTGCCCTGCGCGATGGCGTTCTGATCCAGCAGCTTCGCGAGGTCCGCGCCGGACGCGCCGCCCTCCGCAGCGTTCAGGAAGGATTCGAGCGCCTGCGGGTCGTTCGCCATCTTCTTCACGGCGTCCTTGAAGCCGGGCACCGTCTGGATGAACTGTTCCTGTTCAGCCTGCTGCTGCGTGTTCGGCAATTCGTCCGCCGGGATGACCTTCAGCAGCGCCTTGTTCAGCACGCCTGCGATCTGACCCTGGAGCCTCTGTTCTCTCTGCTCCGGCGTCTCCCCTGCGGGGGCGTTGCGGACCTGGGCTGCCGCGTTACGCACGGCCAGATTCGGGTCGACCGGCGGGATGGCAAGCCCTGCCTCACGGATCTTGGTGACCAGCGGATCCGTAAACACTTCCTTCGAATGATATTCTTCCGCTGCCAGTACGCGCAGGTCGCCCGCGTCCTTCAGCGCGTTCACGTACCCTGCGACGACCTGCGGGTCCTTCAGCCGTTCGTTCAGGTCGCCCAACATGCTGTCCACGCCTTCCGTTGCCTGCTCGCGGAGTCCTGCGACAACACCGCTGTTCGGATTGTCGTAGACCGTTACCTCGCGCTTCATCAGCTGCGGATCCTGCGGCGCGGTCACGATGACGCGGCGGTCCAGGAACATCTCGCGGATGTTCTTGGCCAGCTCCTGCCTCTTCACCTCGTCGTTCGCGATCGCAGCGGGATCTTCCTGCGCCGCGGCCTGGATGCCGGCCAGCGCCTGGTTATAGTTGTTGCCTATGGTATGGGTATCCTTCATGGGTACGGAAGGATACTTCTCCATGAATTCGTCGGTCAGCTGCTCGTAGGCCGCCTTGAATTCGGAGGGCGGCAGCTTGAACAGGTTCTGGATCCTGTCGAATTCCTTCACGTCCGCCTGGATCGCGTTCTCGATCGCGCGGTAGCGCTCGGAGAACTGCACCTGGTTGACGGAAAGGCTTAAATCTCTTGCGCTCAGATAGGCGTTGGACATCTCCCTGCCGGACAGGCGCGCGTCGATGGCGCCGGCCAGCTGGTTCGCGACCATGCCGTATGCGAATCCGGCAGCCTCTCCTCTGCCTTCCGCTTCCATCTTCTTCGCGTTCTGCAGCTGATTGCGGTACTCCGCCAGCTTTTCCGTATCGGACCAGCGCTGGATGCCGCCGCTGTTGAACACGGCCTGGCGCAGCTGGAGGGGGCTTTCCAGACGGGCGTTCAGACCCGCCATGAACTTCTGATCGTTCTTGAGCGCCTCGACGCCCTGATTGATCTCCGCCTCGGAAAGGAACGTCTTTTCCGGATGCTCGGCGTAGAGGCGGTTCATGGCCGTAAAGCGCAGATAGTCGTCTCTGCGGGCCAGTTTCTGCGCCTCGGACGCCCACTTTTCCTCCGCGTTGCCCGCCAGCAGGTCCGCGTACTGATCCGCCATGACCTGGGCGTGCACTTCGTGCAGGATGTCGGGATTTCTCAGGTCGTCCGGCGCGTTCTGCAGCCTGTCCTGGGCCGCCAGGCCGTCGATCATCTGCGCCAGGTCGGCGCCGGAAAGACCGTTGTCCACGCCGTCCAGCAGGTTGTTCAGTTCCTCCGGGCTCTTCTTCAGGATGTTCATCGCGTTCTGGAAGTCGTCCGTTCTGGCCAGCTTGCCCGCGCTCGGACCGAGCTTTCCCCGTGGGGGGATCTGCTCATAGGGAATGCCGTCCTTTTCGTATTGGGTGACCAGGAACAGCTCCGCCAGAGCCTGGTCCATGTCCTCTGTGCGGCCCTGCTGCTGCATCGCGCGCAGCTGGCCGGTGAGGACCTTCTTATGGTTCGCGTAGCCGGGCTGCACGCCGGGCAGACGGACGGAGCGTTCCTCCATCACATCGAAATAGTTCTCGTCAGCCGTTGGCTCGATGTCCGCGAGGCTGCCGCCTGCCAGCAGATAGTCGTTGATCTGCTGATAGCTGACCGAACTGCGGATCTTCGCCTCTTCCGCCGCCAGTTCCGCCGGCGTGATCAGAGCGTCCGGGAATGCCTGGTTCTGCAGGCTGGAGAGCGCCATGAGCTTTGCCACTCTGTCTGCGTCGGACAGGTTCAGATCCAGCCAGACGTTCCGTTTCTGATTCGCGATGGTGTGCTCCATCGCCGTGGACGGATCGGCGAACAGGGCGTCCATCTTTTCCTTTACGCCCGGCCGCTCCAGATACTCGTTCGCAGCGTTGTTGACCAGGGTCAGCCGCAGCATTTCCTCCGCGCGGCCGGGATGCCTGACGTCGTGTTCGCGCATCGCGTGCATCCTGGCGTAGGAGCGGATCAGCCGCTGCTTATCCTGCGCAGACCACTGCCTGTTCTGACCCTGCGCGTTCGTCAGGGTCTGCTTTTCCCTTTCCGCCCACTGCGCCGCGGTCAGGTGGGAGAACGTTCCGACCAGGGGATCGATGAATTCGCCGCCCTGGGCCCGGTTGTACCGCGCCTTCAGCGCGTTCAGATCCGGAGCGTTCTTCACGCTCCTCATGGCCTGGGATGCGGCGGGCGCACTGGCCTTGATCTCGGCGATCGCGTCCGCATAGACCGGATTGTTGCGGATCTGATCCTCGATCTGATGCAGGCGCTGCTCGGAAAGACGCGCATGGGCGCCTTCCGGCGATTCGAGGGTCATCTGGCGCAGCGCCATCGCGCGTATCGTGTGTTCAGCCAGCTGCTGACGGCCTTCCGTGTTTCTTGCCAGCGTTTCGTTGGAATCCTGCGGATTGAAGTAGGGCTGCAGCGCCTCGTATGCGGCGCCGATGCTTCCCGGCCGGAATTCGGGATACGGATAGGTCCTGCGCAGGGGCACGACGTGCTGCGCGTGGGCCTGCGTGAACTCGTCGCCGGACTTGCTGAACGTGTTCTCCATCAGTTGGCGTCCCAGTGCCTCGCCGTCCTGCTCGAGCCCGCGGACCAGCGCCAGATGGGCGTCGCCCAGCTTGACAGTATTCGTTTCCGCTCGCATGTCCTGATCGGTAATGACGGCATTGTCGCTGCCTGCGCGTCTCTGCAGATTGCGGACCGCGGTCATGCAGGCGAGTTCATGCGCCAGCAGGGGCTTGATCGCGTCGGCGCTGTCCGTGTCGTCGTGCATCTGCTGGAGATAGCTCTCCGCGAGCTGCCTGTGCTTTTCGTAGCGCAGCGATGCGAGGCCTGAGGAAGCCTTCTGCAGGTCTTGCGTATTCTGTATCTTGCCTCGGACGGATCCCATGAAGACGTTGTCGGCGCGAAGCGCTTGCTCCGCCTCGTTGATCTCTTCATCCGTCACGTACGGGTTGCGTTCTTCGTCATCTCTATGCGCATCGCGGACGTTGTTGAGCGCCGCGAAGCGGATGAATCCGTTCTCCGCCTCCTGCTGCTCCTGCTCGGAATAGGTATGGTTCAGCAGTTCGCTGATCCGCGTCTCTTCCGCATCGACCATGTTTTCGATGCCGCCGCGCGCGATCTTCCTCAGATTCTGCTGCAGGGCTTCGTATTCGATATCGACCGAGAGCGCTTCGGACAGTTCCTGCGCCTTTGCGGGATCGGTCAGTGCCGTATCGACGGCTCTCTGGATCTCGCTCTCGTCCGGCGCATTCTGGATCGCCTCGTTCAAAGCGTCGGGAGACAGGTGTTCCGTACCGCCGTGCTCGCTCTCATAGGCCAGCTTCTGAAGCGCCATGACCTTGATCGCAATGGGTCTCAGCCGGCTCGTCTGCGTCTGCGTCAGGGGGCCGCCTTCCAGTCCCTGGTTCCGCAGTTCTTCCTTCGCGCTGTGCAGCTGCTCCGCGATGGTCGGATAGCTGATAGTCTGGAAATTGCGCAGCATGGGGTTTCTGTAAGCGTCGGGATTCGCGCGGTAGTTGCGCGACATCTGCGGCCGGTATCCCCTCTGGATGGCCGTGGTCAGCTCATTCATGTGCTCCCAGCTGCGGTTCGCCGCGGCCAAGGCGCCGTTCACGAACGGGGCTTCCGAGGCGTTCTGCACGATGGCGTTGATCTCGTCTGCGTCCAGTCTTGCGTTGGGGCCTGCGGGGTCGGTGACCATGATATTCTGCAGCGCTGTCGCGCGCAGGACGTGCTCGCGGTACGTCGCCTGCTGGCTCGCCGTCAGAGGCTGCCCGCTGATCCTGCGCATTTTTGTCAGATCGCGCAGGACCCGGACGGAGTCGTTGAATTCCTGCTCCACGGTGCGGCCGGGCACCTCTGTGTATTCCGGACGGGCGAAGCTCACGTAATCGTCGTGGTTGACGTAGCGGTCGTCGTTGAGTCCCTTCTCCTCGTTATACAGCGTCTCGATCTCGCGGGCCGTGTGCAGCGGCTGATCGTTTGCGGGCCGCGGCGCGGGATGCTGCGTGTATTCCGCGTACAGCTTCAGGACGTTTTTCTGGCGGGTATTGCCGAATCCTCTGGTGCGGTTGCTCCTCTTGCCCTGCGAATACGCGTCGAGCGTGCGGAGCATTCTGTCGTCGTCCGCCTTGCTCAAGGGCATGTTGCCTTCCAGCATGGCGATCTGGCGGCGGACTTCCGATTTGACGTTCTCGAATTCTCTGCTGTTGCTTCCTCTGCGGATGCCGGGCACGTAGTAGCCGTTCTTGGTCGCGTCCAGTTCCTTTAAGACCTGGCGCAGCACGACGGCGCGCCTTGCCCTGTCCTGCTGCGGCAGCACGTCCTGGTCTATGGTCTGCGGCTGGAATCTGTCTCCGAGCTGCTGGTCGATCTGATCTCTGAACGCGTGCTGCGCGTTGCGGCGCTCCATCCGGTTCAGCGGGAGTTCCACCGGCTGCGTCTGCATCGCTTCCGCGTATGCGGGGTCCTTCATCAGACGGTCCGACATCGCCTCGATGCTCTTCGAGCTGAACTGACGGGGATACCCCTGCTCGATGTGCGCCTGCGCGTCCATGGCGTTCTGAACGGTCAGATACAGGCAGGAGTTCAGCTCCGCCTTCCTGTTGCGGTATTCGGCACTGTTGCGGTCGAGTTCTTCGTCCTCGTCCAGCCGCTCCAGTTCGTCCATGATGGCGCCGGCATAGCGGTATGCGGCAGCCTGGTAGTTGCGGGTAAGCTCTCTCAGCTGTTCCTGACTGTAATTCGGTCTAGGCATAGTCTGCTCCTTTTTCCTTCGTTAAGATATGCTTACTATACAGGGCGTTGTCCAACAAATATCCAACAAACTTAAATGTTTTCTTCGTTTTTCTGTCCGGCCGCGGCGTTCACTTCGGGACCTGCCACGCCGGGCTTCCAGTTCAGGACGTATTTCTTCGCGTATTTCGCTTCGACCTTCGCGTTGAATTCGGCTACGTCGTCCTTCTTGATGCGGTCGAACCAACCCTTCCTGCGCAGGTACAGCAGGACGAGGACGTAGACCGCGTCGATCGCGACGGTCACGAGCAGGCCTTCGACGCTGATCTCGGAGCTCAGCGGGCTCAGTCCGAACCCCGCCAGGTAGAACGAGACCATGTTGTTGACGATATGGATCGCTGACGAAGCTTCGATTCCTCTTGAGATCCATGCCATGAGTCCCATGGCGCAGCCCGTCGCGAGGATCGTGAGCCTGCCCACCATGTTGTACGGGTGCATGCTCATGAAGATGGCGGCCTGCAGGATGACTGCAATAACGGGGATGCGGAACCACCCGCCGAACGTCTGCATCAGCAGACCGCGGAAGATGTATTCCTCGGCGACGCACTGCAGGGGTCCCAGGATGGTAAGCAGAATAAACCCTGCGGCGGTAAATTGGTTATTGAACGGATACGGATCGATCAGTTCCAGGACCAAAATTGGCACGCCGCAGACGATGAATGCGATGAGCATCAGTTTGGCGAACAGGCCCCAGTCCCAGCCGCCGCGGGCCGAAGAATACGAGGAGAACGGCCTGTCGCGCATGATGAGCGCAGCAAGGGCCAATATCGGGATCGCGATGGCGAGCGACCCCAGGTTCAGCAGCGCGCCTTGCGCGGTGGAGACCTCCATCGTGTCGTAGCCGCCTGCGATGTTCTGAACAAAGTTGAAACCGCCGGTCGCGATGGCGCCTGCTGCGACCAGGGCTATTGTGGCGCCAAAGTAGATCACGCCGAAGATGAGCGCGACCAGGATGGGCTTGAACCAGCGGTAGGAGAGAAAGCGACGCGGGTACGTCGGGTATTCGTGTTCGGGTACGGGTTTCATAGATAGATCCTTTCTCGGGCCATTTCTTTCGTACCTTATATTTTATCGTTTTTGCGAAAAAAAGTGAACTGCCCGTCTTCTTTGTTGGACATTTGTTGGATTTGGCTGTGGTAAAATGGTAGCGTAAAAAAGGAATAACTGCATTTACCATAAGGAGAACGACCATGGCAGACCCGAACGAATTGAAAGAACTGCAGGATCTGTACGAAGAACTGCAAAAAACGGCGCAGAAAACGCCGGAATACGAAGCGTTCCTGACCGCGCTCAAGGCCCTGAACGATAAGATGTCCGTCCTGTACACAAAGGACGCTTACGGACGCATCCCCCTCGTCAGACAGGAGGAAAAAGACGAGCTGCTCGCCCTGCACCGGACGCTGGGTGAAAAGGCGGAAGGGTTCCTGGCAGACACCGGCGGCATGGCCAAACAGACCGTCGGCACCGTCAAGAAGCTGGCGGGGCTCAACAACGCGTTCCATTCCGCGACAAAGAACTACGATCCGGCGAAGAAAAAAGCGCTGCACACGATCCACGAAGAGGCGCGTACGCCCGTGATCGACACGCGCAACCAGCAGCTGAAGGCCCAGCTGGGCGGCGCGCAGAACAGGCGCCAGCCGCTCACGTTCCTCGACCCTGCCGGAAAGGAGATCTCCGGCGTCTTCATCCCGGAAAAGTACGAAAACGGCGCGAAGAACATCTTAGATGCCTTCACAAAGGGCGACGCATTCCAGAAGGCAAGGACCGCCAACGGCAAGCGGACCATGATGGAGATCGTGAACCACTTCAAGGAACTGAGCGACGATAACGGAAAAGACCCGTTCGAAACGGCAAAATACATGGTCAGGATGGCGGAGCGCGGCACGGATCCCCCGAAGTTCACCGCGAAGTCCATCGCCAAATACATCAACAATACGAATCTGCACTATGCGCTGCGGGGCAGCACGATCCAGACCGAGATCGGCCAGAATGCGCTCTCCTCGCTGGCCAACACGCTCAATGCGAACTACCAGAGCATGATCATGAACGCGGATGCCAAGATCCCGGCGGGGGCCCGCATCGACACCCGCAACGCTGCCATGAGCTCCGTCGCGGAACTGCTGGACGTTCCGGATCTCGTCGCGCGGGCCAAGCCCATGCAGCTCATCGACGAGAAGGGCAAGATCGTGAACGGCACGTTCATGATGGCTGCCGAGGGCATCGATACCAACAACATCCCCAAGGAAGCATCGAACTACGGTCTGAGTGCAGCCAACGGCACGAACGGCAATGCGTTCAAGCAGATCGCGGACCTGCAGGTGCTCGATTACATCTGCGGCAACATCGACCGCCACGCCGCCAATTTCTTCATGAAGTTCGACAAGAAAGGCAAGCTGATCGGCGTGCAGGGCATCGACAACGACTGTTCCGGCGGATTGGTCGTACCCAAGCACGGAAAAGGCCACAATCGCATGGTGGGCACGAAGGAGATGCAGGTCATCAGCCAGTCCATGTACACGAAGCTGAAGAACATGACCCCGGAACAGCTGAAGTTCGCCCTGCGCGGTTTCGGCGTTTCCGAAGAGGAGATGGATGCCCACGTGGCGCGCGTGAACCAGATCATAGATGCGGCGGATAAGAATATCGATTACTACAGAGAGCATCCCACGACGAAACCGGTGGCGGGCAGGCTGATGATCGTACCGGACGATCAGTTCAGAAAACTGAAGCTCGCGGATCTGGCCGCGTACAAGATGCTCAATTATCAAGGCCAGCAGGTACCTGTTGCCACGAACCTGTTCGCCCACGTCAAGGATAACCTGCAAGAAATGCACGCGATGTACGAAGAGCAGGAAGCAGAGCGCCAGAAGGAGCACAAGGAATTCGAGACCATGAAGAGCGAAGTGGCCATCGGCGAGGACAACCGCGCGAATCCCGGCGCGATCAGGCGCCAGCAGCAGAAAGCGGACAAGCTGTATAACGAGATGGACAAGCGCACGAATTTCTGGAAGTTCTTCTGGAAGTCTTCGAAGAAATACGAGGACATGGAAACAGCCATGAAGAACTACAAGAACTACCAGAAGGAGCTGCTGACCCGTCTGGAGCTGGCGCAGGATCCGAACTATACGGGCAAGTCGAAGAACGCGAACCGCAATTTCGACCGCGAAGCAGTCGTTTCCAAGGAAGACCTCGAAAAGCTGCAGGAGCTCGGCCAGAAGGTCTACGACACGGCCAAGATCTACACGGACGGCAAGGCCGCCAAGAACGTCGACGACATGGGTTCTTACGAGCGCAAGCGCTTCGAAATCGGCAACATGTCCAAGGCGTTCGGCAAGCAGGCGAAGAAACCTCTTACCGTCGAAGAGCTCAAGACCATCGCCGCGAACGAAAAGCTGGCACAGGAGAACGAAGAGCGCACGGCCGGCAACAAGAAGGAAGCCGAAGACCGCAAGAAGGGTCCGGCGCCGCAGGCGTAGCGGCTGGTGAGTTCGTCATTCGTAAAATATTTATCGTTAAACGATAAAAAATAGTTGACACGCGATAAAGGCAGTGCTATCCTATGCTTGCAAACAGGCAAGCAAAAGGGGTATTGCCTTTTTCAAAGGAGGTCAACTATGGAACAAATGAAAAGAACAGCCCGGGGGCTGGACGTCGTCTTCAAGATCCTTGCGATCCTGGCCATCGTCGGCATCGCCATCCTGGCTGTGATCAACATCGCCGGCTTCGCCGTCGGATACGATAAACTGTACGAGCCGAAAGCCGTATCGTTTTCGATCAGCACCCAAGGCTATCACATCGACGCGAAGGATCTGGGTACGCCGCAGCAGATCGGCAGTTTTATCCTGATGCTGTCCCTGTCGGCCGCGGTCAGCCTGGCGGCGGTCTGGTACGGCATCCGCATCATCCGCCACATCCTCGCGCCGATGAAGGAAGGTCAGCCCTTCCGCGAGGGCGTCGGCCGTGATTTCAGGAAGCTCGGTTGGTTCGTGATCGCCTACGGCATCGTCTACAATATCTTCGATCTGTTCATCAAGAACCTGCTCGCCTTCCGTCTCCTGCCCATCGCGGGCGACGGACCCGTGACCGTCGGCATCGAACACCGCCTCGACCTGACGTTCCTCATCATCGCTTTCATCCTCTTCCTCTGCTCGTACATCTTCCGCTACGGCGAGGAACTGCAGCAGCTCTCGGACGAGACGGTCTAGGAGGTGCGCCATGATCATACTCAGACTCGACCGCGTCATGGCGGACCGCAAAATGTCTTTGAACGAGCTTTCGGAGAAGGTAGGCGTCTCGAACGTGAACCTCTCCAAGCTCAAGACCGGCAAGGTGAGCGCCGTGCGCTTCTCGACGCTCGATGCCATCTGCAAGGCGCTGAACTGCCAGCCCGGGGACATCCTGGAGTACACGCCCGGGGAGATGGAGGAAGAATAAGGCACATGAAAAACGGACCCGCATGGGTCCGTTTTGATATGCTTTTATTTCGCTGAGGGAACCACGGGATCCGCAGTCGTCTGAATGGTGTATGTGCCTGAAATGTCCGCGTTCAATGCCGCAGTATCTTTACCGTAGCCGCACGTGATCCCGTAAAGTGACGTGCTATTTGCACCGAAGGCATACGTTCCCTTTTTATTGCCCCACCAGGTATCGATCGACAGCTTTGACTTCGTGACGCTCTCCCATGTGCCAGTCTTCGCGTTTCTCACATAAATGTTCCTGTATTCGAAGGTCCTAACCATATTAGCTGTCTCGTAATCGTAATTCTCCATGAACTGGCTCATGGCACCGATGAAGCAGGAATTTTCAAGACCTGTGTCGAACGTACAGGCTTTCGTCCATCTATTGTCGCTGAGGTCCTGGAACCATTGCTCTACGAAAGTATGACCGCTCGCAGCATCGTTATAGCAGGTAAGATACATGCGGTACCACTTCCCGGGCTCCCAGTGGTAATCGGCGATGTAGTTCGTTCCCTCGCCTTCACCCGTAAAGGTATTCGTATGATCCGTTGCCGGATAGACCCTCTTTGCATTGACCTTGTGACTGGTTCCCGCAGAATCTTTATAGGTGATCTCCCAGAAAGACATAATCGACTGCGGTCCGGAAGGATTCTGCTGCAATCCGGCATACGCTCCTCCCCCGTCGGTAATGGTACCGTTCGCTGCCAGAGAACTTGTATCCATCGTCCAGTTGCACAGCGCCCAGTACGTTCCCTTCGGCGCCTGATCTGCCTTGAAATCGATCAGGAACCCGGTATATCTTCCGCTTTGGTTCGATAGAACTGGATCGGAGTAGATGTTATGCGCCATCAGTCCGTTTGGATTCGATTCGGACGGTACAGGATCCGGATAATTCAGGACTTTCTTCCAATTGACCTCAACCGTCGGCTTCACCGACTTGAGAACGTTCCCTGATAGTCCGTCGACCAACTTTCCACCGTCCTTTTTAGCAGCAAACAACGCGTTGTACGAAACGATGACGACGTCACCTCTGAGGAATGATTCATTATTCGCCTTACGGTATTCTCCTGCTGTGATGCCGAGGGTGTCGGCAAATTTCCAGGACTCATTCCACGTAAAATCGCTTCCGTTCCTGTAACCGAGTGCACCTAAAAGGAACGTTATATACTGTGCCGCGCTGACCCGGTCATTCGCACCGAACTTTGTCGCGGAAATACCGGACGTCAATCCGTTTGTATAGGCATACCCCACATAAGGTTTTGCCCAATCGGCGACATCGGTAAAAGGCGTGACCCATTCACCGGATCTGGCCTCATCAGACTTGCCGAGCAGCGCGACCAGCAGCGCGATGGCTTCCTGCCGGCTGAGAGGCTTCTCCAGAGCATAGATCGGTTTTCCGGCGTCATCTGTTCCGGTGCCGCTGAAAAGCCCCAATTCGTGAAGAGCATCTGCTGCGGCAAGAGATCTCGCCAGATCTGCAGCAAAGACGGAAACACTGCAGAAAAAAATAAGAACGATCGAAAGGATCAAGGCAAATATACGTTTCATAAATGGTCCTTTAAACACTATTCATCAGAGAGTTTCATCCAGTACGGCAGCTCGGGCACTTCGTTCGGGCCGAGCGGCACCTTGACGTCAGTGCGCTTTTCGTCGTACAGCTCTTTGTGCCAGCGCATGATGTATGCCGGATCGTACGGCTCGCCGCCTGCCAGCATGGCCTGCCAGCGCATGCCGCAGGTCGCCATCTCGTAGGCGGGCACGAAACCGTTGCGCTCATAGAACGCGATGCGCCTCCTGCGGATCGTATTCTCTTCTTCGGAGGCATCTGCAACGGGCATCTCCGATTCGAGCACGAGCGGCCTGCCCTGCTCTTTCAGCCAGCCCAGCATCCTGGCGCCCCAGCCACCGTTGCGAAGGGCCCCTGTGACCCCCAGATAATCCAGCAGCACCAAAGGAATGCCGGGCCGCTTCCACAGGCAGGCAAAGCCGGCGGGAAGGCTCTGCGGGTCATCCGGGAACAGGCCCCAGATCTCGTAGCGGTCTTCTTTCAGCAGCCGTTCGACGTCATCGCGCGGCTTGATCTCATTCGGAGCAAATCCTTCCGGCAGCAGGTACGCATACCAGTAGTCGCGCTCTTTCTCATCCATCAGCCGGAACACAGCCTTGTCCATGCGTCCCTCCTACTGCAGGTGCCACGTTTCGCCGTTGGGCATCACCATGACGTCGCCCGGCAGCACTTCCAGGATATTACCTTCCAGATCACGGACGACGGTCTCTTCCCAGTAGCGGTAATCTTCTCCGTCGCCCTCTTCGTGCCACTTGTTGAAAAACAGACGGTTTCCGTCGCGCAGGAAGAAACTCTCGTGGCCGTCCATTTCAAAGCTTATCCGCTCAGGCCAATAGATCTCGAACAGCCCTTCGTGACCCTGCCGCCGCAGCGTCAGCGGGGCGGTATTCAGCCCGAGGTTGTAGCAGTCTTTGATGGAGTCGAGCGGCAGTTCGACAAATACGCCGGTTTCGCACGACGCGCAGTCGAAGCGCAGGATCTGCACCAGGTTCTGCGGAAAAACGACGTTCAGGATGTACACGGAGCCGCCCAGATAGACAGGCCTTTCGCAGTAGCTGCCGGCCTTTTTAGGTACGGGGAAAAAGACCGTCCCGTCCGGGTAGCGGACCAGGCAGAGCGCCCTGCCCTCGATCTCCCTGCCCATCTGAAACAGCTCTTCCGCCTCGTACAGGTCTCCATGTTCGTAACCGATTCCGTAATACCATTCGTCCGTGCCGCCCGGCACGGGTTCAATGTATGTGATCCCGCCCGTTTCTATCGTCTTCATTCCGTCTGTCTTGCCCTTCTGGTTCATATTCCGGGGAAAAGAAAACCCCTGCCTCTATCATATCGTGCAGGGGCTTTCTTTTTCAAGCCTTTAGACCAGCTGGCCGGGCAGTTTCTTTTTCTCCATGGGCGGGAACAGCGCGTCGAAGTGCTCGAACGCATCCGGGTCTTTTTCCGCCGCAAAGTATCCTTCGGGCGGTCCGTATACGCCCGTGACCCCGTCCAGGTACCCCGGGATCAGCTCACGGCACAGGAAGAACGACGCGTCCGCTCCCTCCGGCAGATCGTGGTAGCGGATGCCGAAATCGCTCGCATAGGTGAATCCGCTCTTTCCATAGAAACCGATGTTGCCTTCGAAGCACAGCGCGCCGCAGCCGAGTTCTGCCGCCTTTTCCAGCGAATAGTCGAGCAGGATCTTGCCGTAGCCCTGCCGCTTCAGGTCGTTTGCGATGCAGATCGGTCCCATGGTGAAGATGGGAACGTCCTTGCCGCCGTCCGCCTTGATGACCGCCCGCATGAACATGTTCTGCCCGATGATCCGTCCGTCTTTTTCCATGACGAAGTCCAGTTCCCTGACGAACGCAGGGTCATCGCGCAGGCAGTGCAGCACGTAGTGCTCATAGCAGCCCGGACGGTATACGTTCCAGAACGATTCGCGCACGAGGGTCTCCACCGCACGGTAGTCGTCCGGCATTTCTCTGCGGATCACGATGTTATTTTCCATTCTTCTTACCCCTTTTCTTTTCAGCCGCCAGCTGCTCCGCGGTGCGGTCTAAAAGATCGTCCAGCAGCGCGAGCGCGGCGTTCTTGTTCCCCGTTCCGTCGTACACGCTGTAAAGAAGGAACATCTGCGCATAAAAACGCACGGCCAGTTCCTTCGGCCGCGGCATGTTCTGCGCCGCGAACAGGTCCGCCATGTAGCCGACCGGTCCCGAAACAAGGTACTGTTGGTACAGCCTGCCCATCTCCGGGCTGCGGAACTGCTCGAGCGTGAGCATCTTGCGGAAGTTCGAAGCGAATTCGTCTTCGGTCCAGTAGCGGAACATCGCCTTGCTGAACGCGAGGATGTTCTTTGGGTCAGCCTCCTCATACGCGTCCGGCATCTCCTCGGCCGTTCCTTCCGGCACGCCGTGTTCCGCCGCCTGTTCGGCATCGCGTTCTTCCATGCAGCGCACGATGCTGTCGAAGATGTCGCGCTTGTTCTGATAGTGCCTGTACAGCGCGCCTTTCGTGATGCCCAGCGCGCCTGCGATGTCGCTGACCGATACGGCCTCGTAGCCGCCCTTTGCGAACAGCTGCAGCGCGGTGTTCAGGATCTTTTCTCTGGTGTCTGCCATGGTTGTATTCCTCAAATAAAAAGTAAACGCCTGTTTACTACAGAGTATAGTAAACGAGCGTTTACTTGTCAAGCCGTACTTGTGCTTTCAGTCGATGACCCGCAGAACAGACCCAGTTCCGTCAGCACTCGATCTCCGCTTCGCCAGGGCTTCCCTCTTCGTAAAGAACCCGCACGGAAGCGCCTTTTGCAGGAGGTTCGTCCCCTGCGTGGATCCACTTTCTCTTCGTGTATTCCCTGCCGTCAACCGTGTACGACACTTTGATGACGTACGGGAACGTCGCGCCGTCCAGCGGACCTTTGCGGATGGGCTTTGTATTCACTTTCAGCCACCACTGCTTCGATACGGAAATCACTGTTCCTGTCGTTTCTTTCTTCATTGCCTTGCCTCTTTCTGCATCCCTTCCGGCAGCTCCATCTCGTGCTCCATCGGAACAAAGCCGTACTTTTCATATAACGGTCTTCCGGCGTCCGTCGCTTCAAGGGTAATGGCGGTGATCCCGGCCTTTCTGCATTCCTCGACGAGCAAGCCCAGCGTCTTCAGCGCGATGCCGCGCCTTCTGTACGCGGGCTTCGTGTACATGTTCATGATGTAGGCCTTGCGTCCGGACGGGTCGTGGTACGTCGGCATCACCTGATAGAAGCTGACCCCGCCGGCACCGACGAAGCTGTCCCCGTCATACACCAAGTACGCAACGTGCGTACCGTCCTGCAGCGCCTTTTCGTAATAGATCCGGGACTGCCCGCGCACCTCTTCCATATCCACGTCGTCCGAGAGCAGGTTGGCTGCCCGCAGCACTTCGATCCTCGTTTCGGTCAGCACATCGAGATCCTCGAGCGTGCATCTTCTGTACGTCAGGTCCATGCATCTATCCTCTTCGTTCTTTCTGGCAGACCGGGCAGAATACGCTGCCCCGTCCTCCGACTGCTATTTTCTCGAGAGTCGCCCCGCATACGGGACAGGGTTCCCCCGCATGTCCATACACGCGCAGAAAAGGCGTGTTGCGGTAATCTTTTCCGCCGGTCTTCAGATAATCCTCCTGGGGGATCTGATTCTTTTCCACGTAGAACGCGATGATCTGCGGGATCTGCTCTGCGAGCTGCTGCAGCTCTTTTTCTGTCAGTTCGCAGCACGGTGTTTCCGGATGGATCCGGCAGGCGAACAGGATCTCGTCCGCGTAGATGTTGCCGATGCCCGCGACCACGCTCTGGTCGAGCAGCATCTCCTTGACGGGCCTTCTTCTGTTGCGCTGTTCTGCAAGATAGGCGGCAGTGATCCGCGGATCGTCCGGTTCAGGACCGAGTTTATCCATCCCCGTGACACAGTCTTCTTCGCCTTCCGCAAGATACCAGAAGCGTCCGAAGCGGCGCACGTCGGCATAGCGCATCTCTTTTCCGTCCGGCAGTTCCAGGATCAGATGCGTATGCTTTTCCATGGGATAATCTGCGGGGGTCACCAGCAGCTGGCCCGTCATGCGCAGGTGAAGCACCAGTCTGCCGCCTTCCGCGAAGGAAAAGAGCAAAAACTTTCCGCGGCGCCCCATGCCGGTAAACGTTCTGCCGGCAAGCGCTGCGCAGAACTCTTCCGCGGACGGATGGGCGATCACCCCCGCGTTGACGATGCGGACAGCCTCGATGCGCCGGCCGGTGATCTGAGGCTCCGTGACCCTTCTGACGGTTTCCACTTCCGGAAGTTCAGGCATTCGTCATTTTCCTTTCTTTTACCCGCCTATCATTTCCATCGCCGCGATTGCGCGCAGCATCTCCGGATCTATTTTATCCCTTCCGTAGGCATCCAGGAACCGGTCTGAATACTTCGTCGTTCCGAGGTTGAAGTTGAGCGTCCAGATGCCCCAGGCGACGTCGATGTGACGGTCGCCGATGCCGCCGTTGCCGAGATCGATATAGCCGGAAAACTTCCAATTGTCCAGGATGACGTTCGGCAGGCAGTAGTCGCCGTGGAGAAGCACACCCTTTTGCAGCAGAGGCAATGCTTCTTCCGCGGCCCGTTTCGCCTCTTCGAAAGAGCCGAATTCCCACATGCCCCAGAACAGATCCGGCTCGTAGGCGCGGCTGTCGAATCCGCGAAGCACAGATTCCGTGTAAGTCCGGATGCGGTCCGGGACGGGGCAATCCTTCGCTTCGGTTTCGTGCAATTCGCGCAGCAGAGTAGCTGTGGTATCGCAGAGGCGCTTCGGGTCCGCCAGGTACTGCGCATCGGTGCAGTCCTCCCCGGGAACGCGCCCGGTGAGCAGATAATCGCATCCCTCGTGTGTACCGTAATACAGCACCTCTGCCGAAAGGTGCAGCGAGTGGAAGTACGCCGTCATCAGGGCTTCCGTCTGCAGCGAACCTTCCGCTGCCTTCTTTAGGAAGAATCCACCGTCTTTGTCGATATACACGACCCGGGCTTCCTCAGAGCAGCTGCTGTCATAGACCTTAGCGTCCTTCAGATGATCCGCCAGTTCTTCCGACCATTCTGCAATATTCAGTTGGACCGGTGTTCGTTTCATTCGGCGGATTCCCAATCCTTCTTTTCCAGCCTGTACTGCTTAAACCCTTCCTCTTCGCCCAGATAGCGGAATCCCAGTTTTTCCAGGATGTGCTGGCTCCTCGCGTTCTTGACGAGCGATTCCGCGAAGATGTGCTCCATGCCCAGTTCATCGAACGCGTACGCAATGGCGAGCTTCTCCGCCTGCGTTCCCTCGTCATGGGCTGCAATGAAATATCCATTCCGAACTTCTCCTCCATCATTTGATCGCGTAGATCCCCATCTGCATGTAGCTGATCCAGAAGACGTGAACGGCCGAAAAGCCTGTCTTCTTCAGCAGTTCGACGTGCTGCGGCACGGTCAGCGGGAAGTAGTTGACCCCGCAGCGGGCGTTGTGCGCCAGCGCTTCTTCCGCCGTTTTGCCGCGGCGCTGCTGGTATCTGCCCCAGCGCAGTAATTCCTGCTGTTTGACGGCAGGGTCGTCCGGAACGACGTTCTCGAAGCAGATGAAAATACCGCCTTTCTTCAAGGCTCGGTATACGTTTTTCACCGCAAGCTCCCGTTCTTCTTCGTGCATGTAATGATGCGACTGGATCGCGGTCACGACTTCGAATTCATCTTCGAAACGGATATCCGTCGACTTTTCCAGAACATACTCGATCTCGTACGCCTGCAGCTTTGCCTTTGCCTGCTCCAGCATCTTTCCGGAAGGATCGACGAGCACGAAGCGGGCCCCGGGAAAGCGCGCAAGGGCCTTTTCCTCGAGCGTTCCCGTGCCGCAGCCCAGGTCGAGCCAGCGGATCTCGGAAAAGCCGCACTGTGCTGCGACGTCCATCGTCTGATCGTAGAATTCGCTGTAATAGGGTATGGTCTTGTTGATCTCCGCGTCGTACTTCTGAGCGGAGAGCGGCGTGGTATTATCGTTCATTCTGCCACTCCTTCTTCAGGATAGCGTACTGACAGGTGTTCTCCGGCGTCTGCCCCGTGCAGATAGTCTTCGACAAACGCTTCTGCGTCCTCATACTGCCGCAGGTTCACGCCGGCGTGTTCGCACGTCTGCTTATACCGTTCCAGCAGAGCCTCGAAGGCAGCGGCGGTCGCTTCGAGATCGTCCGGGTCGTAAGCTGCCATAACGTCGTACGTGCCGATCTCATATGCGCTACCGACCACGTCTTCCAGCATGGTGCGAAAACTCAGCAGGCTCATCAGGGCAAGATGCCGGTCGACCGTTTCGGCAGCCACGCGCATCTTTCCGCGCCAGTTGGAGACCATCTCCTCCCAGGTGCCCTCCAGATCGTCCGGTCCGGGCGCCTTTTTCGCCGGTTCAAGTGCCCCGCGGACTTCCCGGAACGTTCCGGTGACCCTGAAAAGCAGCTCCGTCGCCGCTTTCCGCAGTTCGTCCGCATCCTCTGCCGCAGCGACCATGTCTATGAGCGCGCAGAGGTCATCCGGCCTCTTTTCTAAGGATGCAAGTTCCTCAAAGCGGTCCTTCACGCCCACCCTGTAATACCGTTTGTTCAGCATGGCCAGGCCGTCCTCCAGACAGTAGACCATGGCGGCGCTCCACAGACGCATGTCCGGGAGCGTTTCCGCAGTCTGCGCCAGCGCATAGCAGTGTTCGGCTTCCCGCAGGTGCTTTTCCGCCTTGGCCAGGTCAGCCTCACCGAAAGGCGCCGCAAGCACCGCCTGCGCCTGCCTGCGCAGAGCTTCCAGCCTTTTCTCGCATTCTTCCCCGGCACTCCAGACGATCTTCGAATCCATGAGCTTGGCGATGTGGGGACTTTCGAAACGCGCCAGTTCACCGAGTTTCTCCCAAGTAACGCAGTACAGGTCATGGCCCACCTGCAGATCGTCCTGCACAAAGGCGGCTGCCAGCTGCTTTCCCGCTTCGTCGTTGATCACGATCAGCAGATCCAGATCCGAGCGCGCGTGGATACGGCCCGTCGCAAACGACCCGTTGATGCCGACCAGAGCCAGCGATCCCGGGCAGGCGGCCTGCGCTTTTGCGATCACGGCGTTTATGATCTTCTGATTTCTTTCCTGCAGCATTTCGGCCAGATCGAGTTCCATGTAAATGGAGGTCTGCTCACCGTCTTCGGGGAGCAGATGTGCCGGCGTGTCTTTACGTCGGAAGCCCAGCTTCTCGTACAGCGCGATCGCTTTTGCGTTCTGCGGATCTGGATCGACCCAGACCGTCTTTGCGCCGTTTTCGAACGCTTTTCCTATCGCGAAAGAGAGCGCCTCAGCTGCAATGCCCCTGCCCCGCGCGAAACCGAACAGCTTGATGTCCAGCGCCGCGCTGCTCCCGTGCTCCCTGTCGATCTCGTAGAACGTTTCGCCGCAGTAGACGCCGTCTTCGAAGACCGAAAAGTGGTCGAGCTGCGGTCTGCCCGATTCGATCCACCGGTACCAGCCCTGCATGTCTTCATCCGTCTGGAGCAGCCCATCGGGGAATCCGACGAAGCGCATCACGTCTCCGTCCGCCCAGAGCCGCTGAACATTTTGGAGATCTTCTGCTGTTGTCTGTCTTATTTCAACCATATATTATTTTACAATCCTATTCCCTGCTGTGAATCCAGGCGAGCAGGTCCTCGTAACTCATTCTGCCCGAAGCGACGCCCAGGCCAGTTTCCACGATATCTTCATCTGTCAGGTTCAACCGAATGCCGTTGACCTCGAGAAACGTCAGCATGATATGCATGCCGATACGCTTGTTCCCATCGACAAAGGCGTGGTTCGAGATCAGAGAATAACCCAGACGGGCACCTTTCTCTTCCTTGCTCGGGTAGAGTTCCTTGCCGTCAAACGTTGCGAACGCGGATTCGAGCGCGGAATCCAGAAGACCTTCGTCCCGAATGCCGATCTCGCCGCCCGATTCCTGCGCAATGAGCTGATGAAGCAGTTCTGCCATATCTAACGAGATCCGGATCATTTCGCCAGCTCCTTGAAAGCATTCAAATGTTGACGCAGAATACGCTGCGCCACGAACAGGATCTTCTCCTCGTCCGACATTTCGATCCGGGGGTTTTTCTCCAGATTGATCAGGGCGTACTGAGGTTTGTTCCGCTTATATATGATGATCTCTCCAACCCGGTCCGCCATATGGACCGCCCTGGAAAAATGCTGATTTGCTTCCGTGATGGAAAGTGTATTCTGAGTGTTCACAATCATAGTCTGCCTCCTTACAAAAAGGATAAAATAAAAATAGCTATTTTTCAAGCTATTTTTACTCGAACTTTCTATCGCGAAAACAGGACTCACAGCCTCCGGTACAGTTCCTTCGGGTCTAGGCCGTTCCGCTTGGCCGTCCGGTTCCAGCTTGCGTTGGCGATGGCAAGATATACAGACCGCGGGAAATGCGCCGGTCCTGCGCAGATCTCTTCCGTTCTGCTGCCGGTATCGATGACCTCCGCCAGGTTGGCAATCCCTTGCAAGACTTCCCGGGTCACGCCGAAACCGGTTGGAGACTGCGCCATCAGCGTGCCGATCACCTCGCCTGCGCCGATGCCCAGACCGCCGCAGTACACGAAGTCCATGGCGCTGCACCACTGCCGCACGGCGTCGAAGAGATTGACGAGCTGCTGGGTCTCGTACAGTCCCATGTTGGCCAGCACGTAGACGTTTTTCCGGCTGCCGCGGTAGCCGCGCTGCATCGTTTCGAAGAAGCGCACGACCTGCGAAGGCAGCCCGTCGACGTACAGAGGCATGCACAGGACCAGTGCTTTTGCGTTTTCTACGGCAGGAAACAGGCCGGTCACGTCGCTGAGATGATCGCGCAGCAGGAGGGTTTCGCTTCCCGTTTTCAGCTGCGCGGCGAGTTTTTCCGCCAGGATCGCGGAGTTGCCATTGGCCGTGCGCATGCTGCCGTTGAGCAGCAGGATCTTGCCGGACGGTTTCCCTTCGGTGCGCACCCAGGCCGCCGGAAGACCCCCGCCTTCGCGGAAGATCACCTCCTTCACGTACCCACGGATGTTGGTGCAGACCGCCGTGACGTAGCGGAACGCGGCCGCCTTTTCTTCCTGATCCAGATCGTGACCATAGAAGATGAATGAGAACGGCTTCGTCTCATCGTAGCGCTTCTGGTGATGCGATTCGCCGCCCACGAACGCGAGCTGCGGCAGCACGTAGCCGAGACTGCGGTCGAACACATTCTTCACGAAGCCCGAGAATCCGCCGTAGGTATATCGGCTGATGACGACGACTTCGTCCGCATGGTGGATCAGAGCCCCCATGTTTTCGTAGCCATCCTTGATGACGCAGCGCCCCGGGTCTTTCGTCCAGCAGCTGAAGCAACCCACGCAGGGCCGGATGGAGCCGTTGTCGGAAATGGCTGTGCAGTCACCGAAATCTGCGGCGATCTTTTCCCATTCTTCCGTTGTCAGGTCGTGAATGACGAGCTTCATTTCAGCTATTTCTCCAGCATCATCCGCATCGAAGCCGTTTCGCCGTCAAATCCGGTCTCCTCGAACCCCATGCGCCGGTATAGCCCGTAGCCGACGCTCATGACGGCGGGCTTTGTCGTGAACCGGACTTCTTCGAACCCCAGTTCCCTGCACCGGTCGAGCATCGCGTTCATCAGCAGCCTGGCATAACCTTTTCCCCTGTATTCCGGCTGGATATACAGCCTCTTTGCTTCACAGGAGCGCCCGTCGATGTTGCGGATCGCAATCGTTGCGATGGGCTTTCCATCTTCGTATCCGATCAGAAACGCCCCTCCTTCATAAAACGCCCCCAGGTCGGCCAGTTCTTTTTCCAGGGTCACGAAGCAGCTTTCGGCGCCTTTGATCTGCGAGTATTCCCGGATCAGGGTCTTTGCCGCTTCAAAATCGTCACAGTCTCTGATTTCAAATAACTTCATTTCATTTCCTCCGTATCCCTAAGTTGCTGAAGCCATTACTCCGACCGCAGCGCGGCCACCGGGTCGCTCTTCGCGGCCTTCATGGACGGTATGATGCCTCCGATCAGCGTCAGGACGATGCTGAGGAGGATGAGCGCAAGAGCCGACGTGACGGGCAGAGAAGCGCGTACGTTTGCATCGGTCAGGCTGCGGATCAGGGCGTTGATCGGCGGCAGCGCCGCGTACGTGATGCCCACGCCGAACAGCCCTGCCAGCGCGCCCGTAATGAACGTCTCCGCGTTGAAGACCTCGGAGATGTTGCGTTTCGAGGCGCCGATCGCGCGTAGGATGCCGATCTCCTTCTGGCGTTCCAGCACGCTGATATACGTGATGACCCCGATCATGACCGAGGATACAACGAGCGAGATGGAGATAAACGCGATCAGCACGTCGCGCACAACGTCGATGATATCCGTGACCGAGCCCATCAGCATACCCACAGCGTCGGTATAGGCGATCACCTTGTCGTCTTCTCCAGCGTCACGCCTTGCCTCGTTATACCCGTCGATGATGTCCTTTACCCTGCCTTTGGCCTCGAAATCCAGGGGGTAGATCGTGATGGTATCAGGTTTATTTCTGTCCGCGTAGCCGAATTTGCGCAGATTCGACTCGTAGCTGCTGTCTTCCGGCGCGTACATGGACATCATCAGGCTGCTGAGATCGTCCATGGTCATGGCGAACTGGAACGCGTTCTCCAGCGCGGAAGCGTCGAAACGGAAAGCGTTCATCGCCTGCTTGCTCAGGCCGGCCGCCATCACGGACATGGACTGGCGCAGCCTCTTCTGCACGGCGTCGCTCACCGTCTGCATGACTTTATCGAACGCCGGCTGCAGACTGTCTTTGAGGATGTTGTTGAGGTTCGTCCGCTCGACTAGGGCGTTCGCCGCATTGCGGAGGGCCGCAGCGCCTTCTTCGGTCTGCAGGTATTCGCCCAAAAGCGCAGGATTCAGACCTTCTTCGGAACCGTTCGCTGCCGCGTAGGCCTTGAATCCTTCCGTCACGCCGCTGAAGATCTGCGCAAGTTCTTCGCGAGAGATGGACGTCTTCGAAGCCTGTTCGATGATACTTTCCAAAGAGATGTCGTCCGCGCTGAGGTTCGAAAGATCGATGTCCGACAGGTTGATGTCCGGGAAGTTCAGCGCGGAAAGGTTGATCGCGCCGGGGTCGAAACTGAACGCCTTGGCCAGCGCGTCCGTATCCACCGAGAACAGCGACCCCAGGTCGATGTCGCTGCTCTGTTTTTCCTCACCGAACGCAGCTCCCGTCAAGACGTTGATCTCCGGATCAGCGAGCTGCGCCTGTACGAGCGGGCTTTCCGCAGCGTCCGCCATCAGGTGTTCGACCAGGGAGGAAGGATAGCCCACGCCCATCGTCAGGACCGGATAGGAATTGTCTTCCTTGGGCTGCACGACGCCGACGATCGTCAGGTCCTCTCCCGCGCGCACGACGTCCGCAACGAATTTTGCGTCCGAACTGTGGTTGACCCACATCCCGACTTCCTCATCATACGTGTACAGGTCCGCCGCGTGGATCACCTTGAAGCTGCGGCCAAGGAAATCGCCGTAACGGTATGTCACGTCCGACTCCTTGACCTCGATCTCCGTGCCGTCCGCGAACGCCTGCACCATCTTGTCGAGTTCGGCCGGATCCTTCAGACCGATGGCGTACAGGCACATGTCCGCAATCGCACCGCGGGAACTCAGTACCACGACGCATTCGTTGGAATTCTCCGGCCAGCGCCCCGCCTTCACGTCGTAGCCGTCCTGATACAGTTCCCCGTTCTCGGGAAGCGGCGCGAACGAATCCGAACTGCTGAAGGCAGACCACAAAGCGTTGCCGCCGCTGCCAGAAGAAAAACCGAGCGCCGCAAAGCTCTCGTCCGGATTGATCTGCCGCACGCCGCTTTCCTGCTCGAGATAGATCTGCGGCACGATGTTGTAGTTGTACTCGATGGCCTGCACGTTGTCGTAGATGTCGCTCTCTCCGCTCTCGAAATATGCGCGCAGCGACCCGAGATCGTTCGTGACCATCTGCTCGAAGAAGCCCGAAAGCATCGGGATCTCGCGGACGTCCTGCTCATCTGCAGGCTCATCGCCGTCCTCTTCTTTCTCGTCCTGGCCGCCCTGATCGCCCATCATGGCCGCCATCATTGCGGACTGAAAACTCGTGTCCGTGATCGTCAGCGGGTAGTTCTGCAGCGCCTCCGCTTCGATGTCCGCCACGTAGCGGTTGACCCCGTTGGAAAGCGACATGATGAGCGCGATGCCGATGATGCCGATGGACCCTGCCAGCGCCACGAGGATGGTGCGCGCCTTCTTCGTCCACAGGTTGTTGAACGAGAGCGCGAGCGCCGTGCCGAACGACATGGAGGCCTTGCCCATGTTCCTGTGAACGGCCGGGCCGTTGTCTGCCGCTTCCGGTTCAAATGGATCCGTATCGTCTTCGATGACGCCGTCTTTTAGACGCACGATGCGCGTGGCATACTTTTCGGCCAGTTCCGCGTTGTGGGTCACCGTTACGACGAGACGGTCTTTTGCCACCTCTTTCAGCAGGTCCATGACCTGCAGGCTCGTATCGGAATCCAGCGCGCCGGTCGGCTCGTCCGCCAGGAGGATGTCCGGGTCATTGACGAGGGCGCGTGCGATCGCGACCCGCTGCATCTGCCCGCCGGAAATCTGGCTGGGCTTCTTGTACATGTGCTCCGACAGGCCCACCTGCTCGAGCGCCTTTTTCGCCTTTTCGACGCGCTCGGCTTTCGAGATGCCGCCGATGGTCAGCGCGAGTTCCACGTTGGAGAGAAGCGTCTGGTGCGGGATGAGGTTGTACGACTGGAACACGAAGCCGACGGAGTGGTTGCGGTAGGAGTCCCAGTCGCGCGAATTGTACTGTTTCGTGGAGATGCCGTTGATGACCAGCTCGCCGTCGTCGTAGCGGTCCAGGCCGCCGATGATGTTTAAAAGCGTCGTCTTGCCGCTGCCGCTCTGGCCCAGGATCGCGACGAATTCATTCTCTCTCAAAGACAATGAAACACCCTTGAGCACCTGCTGCTCAAGGCTGGCGGTCTTGTATGATTTTTTGATGTCTTTCAGCTGCAGCATCTGCCGGGGGATCTGAACTTAACGGCAGGCCTTGTAGATCGCGACGATGTCGTCGTAATCGAGCACCTTGAACGAGCCGATCTTGCGCTTATGATCGTATGTGCATTCCGTCGCGATGGCTTCGATCTCTTCGTCCGTCGGTCTGTCACCCAGCAGCTCCGTGAGCGACAGGGGCATGCCGAGACTCTTGAAGAACGCGTTCGTGCGCAGGATGCCTTCCTCTGCAGCCTTTTCGTCGTCCAGTTCGGAGATGCCGTAGACCTTGCGCGCGAACTGCGCGAATCTTGCGACATTCTCTCCCATGACGTAGCGGCTCCAGGCGGCCCAGACAGCAGTCAGCGTGGCGCCGTGCGTAGAGTCGTACAGCGCGGAGATGGCCATGCCGAGCTGGTGGCAGGCCCAGTCGCCTTCGCGGGCCGTATCGCCCTGCGCGCCAATGCCCGTCAGTCCGACGTGCGAAACGCTGCCGCACCACATGATCTCGCTCATCGCCTCGTAATCCAGCGGGTCATTCACGCCTATCGGGCCGTATTTGATGATGTCGCGGAACAGGCCTTCGGCGATCTCGTCCGTCAGGTGGTTGCCCAGGATCGCGGCGAAATACCGCTCGGACGTGTGCATGAAGATGTCCGCAGCGCCTGCGCCGATCTGATAGACAGGAAGGGTCATGGTCAGTTCGGGGTTCATGATCGCGAACTTGCAGCGGTTGAAATCCGTCGTGATGCCGCGCTTCGTCGGCGGGTTCTTCCCATCGTTAGTCAGGACCGCGGAGTTGCTTGTCTCGCTGCCCGCGGCGGAAATGGTGAGGATGGCGCCGACCGGAAGGCTCTTCTCCACCTTCGTACCGGACCAGAAGTCCCAGATGTCATGGTCGGGGTTTGCAATAGCGTGCGCAACACCTTTCGCCGAATCCAGAACGCTGCCGCCGCCGACCCCCAGCACGAAGTCCGCGCCGAAAGCCTTGCCTTCTTCAGCCATATGCCGCGCGGTCGAGACCAGCGGATTGGGCACGACGCCGCCCATGGCCAGCGCCTCGAGACCGCCTTCCTTCAGGTTATCCGTAACGCGGTCGATCAGGCCGCTCTTCTTCGCGGACTGACCCCCGTAAACGACCAGCACGCGGCTGCCGCCGTACTTCTTTACAAGGTCCGCGGTGCGAAGCTCCGTATCGGGTCCGAACACGATCTCCGTAGGGGCGTGATATACAAATTTCTTCATGACCGTTCTCCTTTCGTTCCGGTTCGTGAGTACATTTTCAACTGTCTTCATTATACCATAAAAGGCGGTCCCCATAGGGGTACCGCCTTGCCCGCTGCGCCTTTGCGTCTATCTTTTCTTGTACAGCACGAGTTCGGGATTTTTCCCTTCCGCCTCGTACGTGCAGATCAGGATGAAGTCCATGTTCGCAAGTACCCCGAAGCAGAGCCCGGGCACGATCTCCGACTCCAGCTGGTTGCCCAGATAGGTCGTGTTATCGTCGAGGAATTTCACTTCCGCACCGCTGGGCAGCCGGTACGCGAGGTTCACGTACTGCCCGACGAGCGCGTTCAGTTGTTCGAGCTTGGGCATACCCTCGATGTGCAGAGCGTTGATTTCCTCGATCAACTGCTGTTTGAACGCCTCGAACTGCCCGCCGTCGCCGAGTTCTTTATAGCGCTTCCAGTAATCCAGCGTCGGCAGCATCTGCTTCATGTACGCGCGGGCCTGCTCTTCGCTAAAGCCCTCCGCCACCATGTGCGGCACGCATACGTCGATCAGGTTGTCCATGTCGCTGTAGGTGTAGGTCCCGTCCGCATAGCACCATTTGCAGTAGTGCTCGTTGGGCGAACCGTCCTTGTCGCGACCGATCAGCGAATCGTCCAAAGGCATGCCGCAACACTGGCAGATCAGCTTGTGCGGTGACCCCAGCAGCGTGTTGATCGACACATTGAACAGCTTCGAGAGCAGTTTGAGTGTCTCGGTGTTCGGCACGGTCTCGCCGGTCTCCCAGCGGGAAACGGCCTGGCGGGTCACGAAGACCTTCTCGGCCAGCTCGTCCTGCGACAGATTGTTCTTCGTTCTCAGTTCATAGATGACGTCTTTCGTACTCATATTCAGTCCTCCTGACCTTCATTCTAATACGGGAAGGCCGGCAATGCACGCAACCCGCTGTTGCTATCGTTTCAGAAATCGCTGAACCCCAGGAACTCCATCAGACCGTCGACGCTCGCCAGCTCCTCCTTTGTAAAGCCGTAAGAAACCGCAGGATATTTCTCTGTCAGTTTGCCCAGAAACGCCCAGAAACTGCCGTCGAACCACTCTGCCGGGAGATCGAACGAATTGCCCGCACCGTCCCAGTGACCCGAAGAACCCGGCCATCCGACCTGGACAGCAAGCGCGTAGCTGCCGTCGCTCCTCTTTTCGAAGGCATAGCGCTCCAGGCGTTCCGGATGCTTCTCGTCGCCCATCATGCGGGGCGCTCCGGCCTTGAGAAAATCAAATACCGTGAACGTTTTCGTCACGCTGAGATATGACGATTCCTTTCCGTAATCCATATCTTTCGTCCTTTCAGCAATTCCCCGTGTATACGTATTCCAGGTTCTCGCGGGCGACCTCCGCCAGACGGTACACTGTCCGCACGTCTGTCGGGCCGCGGTCCTGCATGTGGAAGCGTGGGAAAAAGCGCGAAACGTGCAGCGGGATGCTCTCTCCGTCGGGATTCTTCAGCCGGCTGACCCAGGCTGAAAGCTCGCGCATCTCCTCTTCGGAGTCGTTTTCACCGGGGACGATCAGCGTCGTCAGCTCCACGTGGCAGAAAGTTGCGGCTGCCTCGATGAAATCCATCACCATTTTCCGGTCGCCACCGAGCACCTTGCTGTAATAGCGGTCGGTAAAGCCCTTCAGGTCGATGTTCATGGCGTCAATATAAGGCTTTAACTCTTCCAGCACGGAAAGCTCCGCCGTCCCGTTCGTGACCAGCACGTTTTTCAGGCCCTTTTCGTGCGCGAGTTTTGCCGCATCGCGTACGAATTCGTAGCCGATGAGCGGCTCGTTATACGTGAACGCGATGCCGATGTTGCCGCGGGCCTTCAGCTGTTCCGCAAGATCTGCCAGTTCTTCCGGGCTCAACGTTTCCGCCTTTTCCGCGAACCGTTTGGCCTGCTCCGACCAGGAAATATCGTAGTTCTGGCAGAACGGGCAGCGCAGATTGCAGCCGAAACTGCCCGCGGACAGGATCCAGCTGCCGGGGCAAAAGCGCGATAAGGGTTTCTTTTCGATTGGATCGAGCGCCAGCGAGGTGATGCGGCCATAGTTATACGCCGCTACACGTCCGTCCTTTGCGGTCCTGCCGCCGCAGAATCCGATCTGTCCCTCCTCGATCTTACAATGCCGGAAGCAAACGCTGCAAACAGCCATGACGATACCTCTTAAAAATGCCTTACGACTTCGAAACGCTGCAGGCTGTAGGGCTCGTCCTCGCGGATCCCGCCTTTCTGCCGCGCGATGCGGATCTGCTCTTCGACCGTGTCTACGCCGTCCAGATTCGGCAGCAGCAGACCGCGCTTATAGCCATGGCTGACCACGACGCCGTAGCGCTTAACGTCGAGCTGCGCAGGCGAATCGATGCTCTCCATGTCGCCCAGCACGTCCACGCTGATCTCGAGGCCGGACAGTTCGTCCGCCCTGACCGGGCTGAACCTGGGGTCGCGCGAACAGGCGCTGATTGCATTCTGCACGATCTCCTCTGCGATGTTCTTCTGAGTCGATGCGATCGTGCCAATGCAGCCGCGCAGCCGTCCGTTCTCGTGCAGCGAGACGAACGTCCCGGCGCGCTTCGTCAGCATCTCGGCCGGAAGATTCTCCGGCACGGAGAGCGGTTTGTGATTGCACACCCAGCTTTCCACGGAAGCCCTTGCGAGCCGCACGTACGCGTCGCTCTTTTCGGCTTTTTCCGCGCATGCCCGGGTCATTTTTCCCTCGTAATCCTGCAGGAAATGCCTGCTTTCATCTGGTCCGTCCGGGTAGAACGTACAGATGCCATAGCCCACGCCGGTCACGTCCTGATGGGAAAGAGCCTCCGCCTTCACGCGCAGACCGTCGAACGCGCCTGCCATGATGACGAAGGAGCGGTGGCCGCACTCCGCAGCCTTGTCGCAGAAGTCCTCGCTGAAATCGAACAGTTCGCCGAACGCGGCTCTGCCGCAGACGTCCATGATGCGGCGGTCGTATTCCGGCCCTTCCTTGGCAAATCCATAGGGGCCGTAATCCTGCAGTTTATGGGAAAGGTCGCCGCTAGCGATGAGTACCGTCAGTCTGCCGAGATCCCCCGCAGCCTGCGCGATCATCTGACCGAAGCGGTAGTGGTCGGTCAGCGGCAGGCCGGAAAGCCCGATACGCACAATCTTTCCTCCCTGATACTTGTTTCGTATGAACCACAGCGGCACCATCGTGCCGTGGTCGAGCGCCGCGTCCCGTTCGCCCAGCATGCCCGCAGGAAAACCGGCCGCATCCGCCAGCGCGCAGATCCGCCCGACGAGCTCCGTATCGTACTGCTCCGAAAAGCACACCAGGGGCGCGTGGAACTGACGGAAGGAACCCTTCGCACCGCTGCCCGGCGAGATGTGGAAATAGTCCGCGTACATCACAGAGTGCGGACTGGTGATGAGAATCGTATCCGGCTTTAGCGCGGCCACTTCCGCAGCGACCTGCTCGTACGCGCGCGCCGTTTCCGTCACCTGCGCTTCGCTGCCCCGGCCGACGGCCGGAACGATCATGGGCGGGTGCGGTACCATAAAAGCGGCAAGAATAGGCATATGATCGCCTCCTTTATTCATTTATAGCGGAAATACTTCTCGCCGTCATGCTGAAGGGTATCCTTGTTGACATCCCAGTGATCCGATTGCCAGTAGAAGACCCTTCCTTTATCCGTTTGCAGAATATGTTGTTCCATATCCTTCACCCTCTCAAGTTTTTTAGGCATATCTCAATTTGTCCCTACAGGGGTTCCTACTTCGATGAGGTTGCCGTCCGGGTCATAGAATCTGACGACCCGCTGTCCCCAGCTGTGCGTCATCAGGCGATT
Organism: Bacillota bacterium; assembly: GCA_017557505.1. Classification (GTDB taxonomy): domain Bacteria; phylum Bacillota; class Clostridia; order Peptostreptococcales; family Anaerovoracaceae; genus RUG11894. The sequence continues at coordinate 45,273 of JAFYYP010000053.1, forward strand.
GACGTATTCAATGTCAGGATAAAGCTTTTCCAGCTTTTTTACAAATCTTTCGATCTCCGGCTCTTCAAAATACAGCTCAGTTTGATTGCTTTGCGGAATCACGCGTCTCCCCGTAAACCGCTCCCAGTGTTTTTCTTCCTGGAGATACAGATTTCCGGACAGTTCCATATTGCCATCATAATCCCGAATCAACTCGAAGCCAAACAGATCCTGATAAAATTTCAATGCTTCATTGCAGTTTTTTACAATGATAAGGGTTCCTTTGAATTTCATGAACTTCTATTCTCTTTCTGTTCTGATGAAATGACCTTCCTGAATCGCAGCGAATGTTGCTGCCGCACAGACAATAACCGCAGAATATTTCAGCGGAACAGCGCGAATCATCAGCGGGAATAGAAACAACAGCGCTCCTGCCACCTTGTTCATAACCGAATGAACAGCCACAAACCTCTTCTGTACGGCAAATCCTGAAACGATATTAACGGACTTTATGAGGGCGATCATTCCGGTCCAACCATACAGCCATGCAGGAATACGCAGGACCGGAAGCAGTTTGATCAGGCATGCAACCACAAACACAAAGTCTGCAATCGTATCCAGCCTTGCCCCGGGATTGCTTACGGTATCTGTTTTTCTCGCCACAAATCCATCCAGCATATCAGACACCCCGGCAGCTATGTAAAACACATAAAAGGCAGAAGAAAACACCGGACAGAAAAGCAGAACGATACTGGCGGCTATTCTGGAAAACGTTAATGTGTTTGCCATATACCTTCCGGGCCCTTTCAGTTTTCTTCAGTCAGCAGATTCAACGGAGTGCATTCGTAGATCAGGATCATTGCATCATACAGGTATTCCGGTTCACAGTAGAGCCTGACAGTATCCTGAAGAATGGTATTCCGAATGCTGTAGCCCTCTCCCAGAGTGCCTGTATAAATGGAGTCATGTATATACTTGTATACTTCCGTTCCTTCGCTGACCGTGGAAAAATCCAGATAATACGTGCCTATCCTCTTCGCCTGATAAGCCAGAATATCCCCTGAAACAAACCTGTGATTGGATCTTCTGCCGCTGCCGGACGGCATATTGCAGTCCGTAATAAAGTAGTCTGTGCCGATGGCATGGTACGAATCGCCCAGTTCATCCCGGATAAACGAACCCATCGTCCGCGTATAGTTCCCTGCATAGCCGATATGTCCGTTATGCCCTGTGATCATCATCCTTGACCCGTCCAGGGATTCCGACAGTTCGATGACCTTCAAAGCCATCATCTGGTCACGGTACTGGCCTCCTTCGACCATGCCGTTGTCCCCATCGTATCTGGCAGCCAGTTCTCTGGTGCGAAGGACATTTTCGATGCAGTCCAGGATACGTTCGTAGTTATACAGATCCTGATATGCTTCCCGGCCGTTTTTCAGGGCGATCCCCAAACGATCGAGCATTTCGAATCCTTCGCGCAGGCCCGTATCCCTGAAACTCACACCGCTGTTCAGATAGACGTCGAAAACATCAGCCAGCCCCACGCCTTCCGGGATGGAATTATTTGCTGCAAAATCCAGGATCAACTTCAGATCCACGTCCGGATTCTGCAGATCGAATCCATAGAATGACAGTTTATCGCCGTGCGACCGGTTATAGTCTTTCATCCATTCGATCAGATCTCTGATGTCCTCGGTTTTGTAGATCGTAAAGTTGATCCGGCTCATCACTTCGTCGATCGACATCCCTGAATGACCGTTGATGTAATCGTTGACGATCACCCCTTCACCGTAATCCATCTCCATGGCAAAACAGTCGACATTGTATTGATCCGCCAGCACTTTCAGAACGTCCAGCTTCAATTCCTGGAACTCGGCATTTCCGTGCGAAGCCTCACCCAGGCCGATCACTTTTACGTTCTCCTGTATTGTCAGTTCTTCTATGCTGCAGGCCACGTCTTCGATTCCGTCGATCTTAACTTTTGCCCGCAGTTCTGGCATTTTGATCAGATAAATATCCAGAGCCCCCAGCCCGAGCATCAATACCAGAAACAGCACTGCCATAACTTTGCCGATCTTTTTCAGAGCTTTCATTTTTACCGCCTTATTCTTATTACCGTTTCCTTCGATTCCATGTACTCCGCCAGCGTTTTGACCTCACAGCCCTTTTCAGCGTAATAGGAGAGCATCTCAGGCATCTTCTTCAGATCGTAGCTCGTCACGCAATCGGAGACGACATGCACCGTATAGCCTGCCTTGGCCATATTGAAGCAAGTGGATTTTACACAGGCTGTGGCATCCGCACCGGTAATATAAAACTCGTCGATGCCGCTTTCCCGGATGTACTCCGAGAACTCTTCGCTGGTCAGCGCATTGGCCTTTGTCTTAACAAAGATATGGTTCGATACTACCTTCAGTTCCGGGGCAAACTCCGCGCCTTTTGTGTCCGGTTTGAACGTCCGCGTACCAGGCGACAGATTGTTGTGCTTGATATAGAGGACCGTCATTCCCAGCTCCGCGGCCCAGTCAATGGCAGCATTGATGTTGTCGATGATATCCCTGTAGTGTTTCGTAATATCATTCTGTATGTCGATCACGACAAGCGCTTTTTTATTCATTAGCTTAGCCCCTCACTTCGTTTCGTGATCCTGATCAGAAGCGTCGTTTTCCTTTTTATAGACTGCCGCAGCGGAAGAAAGACTCGCTCCGGCACCGATAAACACAATACCGTTCCAGAAGTGACCGTCAGTGATCATAAACACAGCTGCTACAAAAAAGGCAAGCGCGATAACAGGCATCCACTTTACAAACTGTTCTTTCATTGTTGATTCCCCCTTAACGTCCTATCGTTCGTTAGCCATATGCTGGAAAGAAAACCGGTCAGCCGTCTCCAGTCTGACCGGCGATTGAAACCCCTCATTCGAAAGGACCTATTTCCGATAGATCTCGAAAAACTGCATCACGTGTTTCCTGACCAGTTCCATGACCTCGTCTTCCCGTGCCGGTTCGCGGTCGCACAGGTTGATCCAGACGGTGATCGGGGACGAAAACTGTGCGGCCATGATCTGAGCGTCTGCATTTTTTAAGGTTCCCTCACGGATCAGGAATCTCATCATACCCCTAAAATAACGCAGCACATCCTCATAGTTCTGCTTTGTCTGAAGCTCTGCCAGTTCTGTATTGCGGAACTGCTCGATCATGAGCATCTTCCTGCCCTTGCTGATGTGCGGGTCATGCAGGATGTAGCGCATCTGTCCCTGGATGAGCTTTGCCACATCTTCTGCGGTCATGCCGGCCTTATCTTTGGTGAATTCCGGATCGTCCCAGTCGGCACGTACAAAGATCGAATGGTCCGCGTATCCTTTCAGAACGGTTTCGACGACAGTGTCCAGAATATCCTGCTTATTGGCAAAATGGCTGTAAAGGGATGCCTTACGGACCCCTACCGCATCGGCGAGCTGCGAGATACTGGTTGCTTCATATCCGTTGACAGCGAACAGATCCAGCGCTGCTTCCAGTATTTCTTCCCGTGTGTTGCTCTTTTCCATACTTTACGCCCTCTTTCCACAATAGCGGTAATGCTGAATTACATTGCCCATTATACCTAACGTTCGTTCGTTAGTCAATAATGATTCTGAAGATCTGCTTCACCATTTTGCTATTTCAATACCCGAGGAATCGTTTCAGATCATTGTCAGGCAGAAGCTCCTTCTTGCCGAGCCCGAACGAATAGTCCGGAACGATCTCCAGATAGCGGTTCAGGAACTCCTCGTAGGTCTTCGCCTCGAAGCAGTACGGCGTGATGAAAAAGTCCCTGCTGCCGCCGGTCACGCGATCTCCTGCGGTTACGCTCACTTTGTAATCGCCCGACTCCAGCTTATAGAAAACATAGCGCTCGAGATGCCAACCGTGCAGTTCGATCGAACCGAACGAAGGGGCGTATCAAATCAGTATTGGAAAGCAATAACAACACTGTTACAGATGCTCTGCCGCATCCTCCGGGCACGAAAAAAGACGGCACCCAACGGGTACCGTCTTCTTTGTTTCTGTGTTGTGCGTACAGACTAACGCTTGGTTATCGTCAAACGAATCTGTAATCATTGAATTCTCCTTCTCCCGCTACAGTTTTATCATATCCATCTGCCCATAAGTCGAAACCTTTATTGTCAAGCATAAAGCCTCCAAATTAACTTTTACACTTTAAGATCATCCTGATTTCCGTGGCTCCGATATTTGAACTGACCAGTTCCTCTCCGGTTGGGACGAAGCCGCACTTCTCATAGAAGCGGATGGCTCTTTTATTCTTTTTCAGTACCCAAAGACAGACCTGCGGGTAGTTCGTAAGCTGCTGAAGCCCTGCTTTCATCAACTTTTGTGCCACACCTTTTCCGTAATACTCTGCCAGCACGTACAGGGCAAAGATTTCTCCGGTGTCCGGGGCTTCATCACCACGATCACCGAAGCCCACGAAGCCGATGACGCGGCCATTATCTTTTGCCACGATGAGATTATCCGGCCAGTTGTAGGCTATCTTTTCGCACTTTTCAAGCGTCAGGGCATCGAGATATTCCTGATCCACAAGACCGGGGTAAGCATCATGCCAAGACTTCCAATGGACATAGGCTTTGCCTCTGATCTCATCGTCTGATTCCATCTTTTTTATTTCGAGATTATTGATCATCCTTTTTCTCCAACACAGCTCTTATTGCCTTTTCATAGTCCGTATTGATCAACACGATATTCTCCCCAGCTTGCTGAAAGCCCTCTATGTATTTCCAATTTTCTGCTTTCATGCTGTCGATCGTGCAGTACGAATCCTCCAGGCGGGATTCTATATCGGACGCATGATCTTTGATCTCCTCAAAGTGAGCGTCGATATATGGTATTTGCTACGAATTGATCTCAGATCATATTAACCTCTGCCAATGCATTTGCAATTATCAGTCTTATTTCCAGAGTGCCAAATATCCGCATATAGTTTTTGCAGATGCTTTTGATTCAATATCTATATCCTCCTTTCAAACGTTTCTCGTAACGCATACTGACACTCTTACAAGCATAACCATACATTAAAAAAGCGGTACTTTTTCGATGTACCGCTTTTCTGTATTCTATGCTTCAACTTTTCTTGCGAGAACACCCACATGCAACATCTGGAAATTTACACACCCATTTTTTGTCATGCGTAAATGTGCGTAAATTTATAGGGGTTTTTAGCGGGGAATACCCTGATTTTTCGAATTCTCAATGACCCAAAACTGGCCTTTTTGACACACTCTTGTAACCCCTTCATGCACCGATAAAATGCTCAAATGCCTTGAAATTTCAAGCCCTATGTATCAAAAAAGTGGTACCCTTTTGAGGTACCACTTTTCTGTGTTCTGTTTGACCAGCGTATTAACGCTTGGTTAATTCCCTTATCTCTTCGGAGACCGTCAGGCACTTCCGAAAACACCCGAGAAAACTGAGATGGTTTTGCGTTTTCCGCTCGGTTTTGCTTGATTCTAGCGGTTTCTGTAAGCAAAAATCGTGAACCCCGATTACAATCTAAACCCTGTATGGAGTGAGGATTTGCTGCATATGTGCTTCATACCCATTGCATCCCAGGGCGATGGAAGATGGCATAAAATGCGGGAATCCTCACCTTTTTACTTCAATATGACCTTGCACATAATTAACAGAAATACTTTATGAGTATATCTTGTAGCCGTTGTCTGTCTGACGATGCAATTGCCTTTCCCAATAAAGTAGATGATATAGCTGCTCGTATACTCTCTTTAACCTTGGTATTTTTCGCTATCTGTTCCAATGCATGCGAATAAAGGTTTAATAGCCATGAAACGTCAAACCGGCTAAAATCAAACCTCGCATATTCACAATAAAAATCAAACGCAGCGCTATTTCCAAGAAACTCTTTGAAGTCCTTCGCATTGAGTACGTTAATCAGACACCAATAACCTACTTGGTCTAATTCTTCGTATGCTTGTTTAATAGGATATACAACAATCCCATTGCTACCATTATTCGTTTTAGCGGCATCTATTTTCTGCTTAAGGAAGGCTTTCAATTGAACCTTAGCTGCATTACTTATGTGCGCGTCACATTGCACAAGCATTTTGAACAAATCGAAGCTAAAATTCGTGGACATCAGTTTGTTTGCCCAGGTGATAAGCTTTTTCTGTTGATTCTTTGAAACATATCCGCAGTAGTGCTGAGTAATCTGGTAATACATCTGGGACAAATTATTATCTATAATCTGCGAGACTCTCTTTGACAGTCTTCGTGAATAGTATGTCTCCTCTGGTGCAGAAATGTAATGGACAAGATTGCAATAATTGATACCCGTGCTAGTTGAAAGCAACTCAAACCTCTCGCCCTTTTCCAGCGCAGCAATATGCTTGTCCAAATAGGAAATCAGAGTATTTTCTACAATTTTGCTCGTTGTAGTGCTGTACATTTTCTTGCGTGCCAGTTGACGATCAAGAAAGAGGATCTTATCATTTATCAGTATTTCCCTAAACTCTTGTGTGAGGATGAAGCCGCATATCTTATCAACCAATCCCTGTGAAATGTTAACGTATCTAAGTAATGCGAGACAATTCTTGATTTGGGTTTGCAACCCAATAACATCAATGTTATTTTTTGAAGATTTGACCGCATAACTATAGTAATCCAACAAGTTGTTTACAGCGATCTCAATCGAAGCCATATTCTGAAAATCGATTGTTTCGATATGGTATTTGCTCAAAAGTGCGATTATCTCTTTTGCATCAAAATACTCTATGAAACAGTGAAAATCAATTTCGTCAAAATAAACATCATTTCCATCAATAAACGGAAATGGCTGCTCGTGCAATACTTTCTTGCCCTGCGTAGAGTATTTGTATACTAACAGGGACATCAGATTTTTCACTGCACTTCTATACTCGGAGAACACATCTGCTACGATTCCATTTCCAAGCAGGAAATGCAAATAATCGTTTACCCTGCAAATCGCCTTACCACTGCTTGTCATGCCAAATTCTGTTGACCCCGATTCAATTGCTTTTTGAAGTTTTTGCCCGTCAGTGAAAGCATCATATGAATACTTATAAAGCATATTCGCACTATGAATATCTCTGAGGTTGTCATATGTATTTCGGAATTCTACCGGAAGGCGTCTAAACAAGTTTTCAGCCTCTGAGTCATTTGGAGACAATGCTTCGACAGCGTCAAGATCGTAGCAGCGATACCATGTGTTAACATTCTTTATTACTTTCCGTAGGCTGATGCAGTTGGATTCCGCAAAATAGTACAGCAGATAGTCCGCGTCCTTAAAAGCTTGCTTTGCGACCTCAGAAAAGTGAAAGAACGCTTCGTCATACCGCCTTAGCCTAGATAGATAGAATGCTTTTTTATAGTTTTTATCTAGTGATTTATAATTCTTTTCAGAAAAAGCGTGCATAGCAGAATAATTGAACAGAATACAATTCTTATCTGCAAACGGCACCTCGCCAGCAACAAAACGCCTGTATTTGTGACTTTCTTCTACCTCAAGTATTCTCGCTTTTCTGAAGACATTAAGAATGCAGCGGTATTTGGCCAATTCATCTTTTGTAAGGTTATTCTGTTGCGAATCTGTCATTAGATTAATGGCAAAGAATCTCTTTAGTAAAAGATCATCCCTTTGAGACAAGCCAATAACTCCGTTGTCACTAATTCTGATATATGGATACAGCCGTTTTGAAACGTCCTCGATTCGAATAGCATTCAAGCGCTCTAACGGTTGAAGCAAATTATACAGGATCTCAAACGCCTCGTCCTCTGATTTTCCATCCAATGACATCTTGGATTGATTCTTAAGCGCAGTAAAAATCACATTATAGCGGTCTAAATAATTGTCGATTGAAGAGATGAGTTTATTCCATTCGACAACTTTGAGCCCCTTCGACTGCTGATAAATAAGCTCAGTATCTGTAAGGGATGAATTGCCAACATAAAGGAAGATAGGCTCTCGGAAACTCCCTTTAAGTAGCATTTTCGTCCAATTAAGAATCAATTTAATATTATAATCATTTAGGCTGTATCCTATAAAGACAACCGTGTTGGTGGAAAAAATGGATTTTACCAGGGTTTCAATTAATTTAAAGTTCTCACTATAGTTGAGGTAATCCTCTTCTTTGAGTACAAAATTATTGTGTTTGAAATCTCCGTGTAGTTTTAGAATAAATCTATCTCCGTAAATATTCGGAACATCTTCATCCCGCGAAACGACCTTAAAACTTTGGCAATACTGGATTGCCGCATCTTCCAAGAGCGTGTCATAGTTGGTGGTAATGAAGGACGCTGGATTTAAGTTTAACATCTCCCGGTGGATAGTATTTGGCAGCAAGCAAGAGGAATATAGCTGATCTTTGACAAATTTATAGTAATCTTCTTTGTTCTCTCCTAAAGAATAATAAAACATCTGCGGAATCTGAAGATACTCATCGGAAGAGTACTCATCTTTTCGTGCTCGTCCCAGTGTATCGCTTATTGCGTGAATCAGGCCTTTCCATGTTGGCGCTCCAGAGAGTGCCGATACACCTGCACCTACAAAAAATGTAAGCGCATTGTTCTGTGAAGCGTTAATTATTCTCTGAAATTCTCTTTCGTACATCGTCATCACCGTATAGTGCATTAGTGTTTCTGCTTCCATTCCAGCAAGCTTTCAAATAATCCAAGTTATCATTTTATTTCATTCCGGTTATCTTTCAAATAACTCTCCAGAGAACGATGTGACGGCCAAGAAAATGATAGGGATGGCTTTACAAGTCTTTAATATGTTCCGTAAGCGCCTTACGCATTTTCTTTAGACTAACTCACCATTATACTGATGCGTGCTCTGAACAAAAACCAATCACTTCAATCCAGTCCGCCAATTTTAACAAATATATCTCTTTTGCTTTTTCTCTATCCGACGCCACTGCAATTCCATATACTTTCCCGTGGGAGTAGACGATTGTCCAAATATATGAATGAATAATCTTATTACAAAGCTTCTCAAGATCTAGTTTTATCTCTTCAGCCTTTTCATAATCATAGTCTTCTACAGCCATATTATAGTAGATCCACTCCTCGTCGCCGATGAATGGATACTTTAATACGGGAACTCTATAGCGCATGATCTGAAGAGGAGGTTCATGCCATTGGTTTTTCCTTGAAATAGTTCTGGCCTCTTTTTCATTTTCTATAAGTTTGCGAATTATTGTCGCAGAATACAAAACCTCCCGGCTGATGCTATGTTCGATGAGATTCCTCAGTAACTTTCCGCCTGTATGCAGCCAAAACTGCAATTTGATTTTATGTCTATATAATTCTTTTTGCCAATAATGGTCTAAAAACAATAACTATTCCTCCACTCTTTTAGCCATTTGGTAATAACAAGTCAGATTGCATTATTTAGTTTTGATGTTTTTTACATAATCAATAACTGTACATAGTATTTATCATATGCTTTTTGGTTTCTCGTTTAGTATTTCTTCAATAATCTTTCCTATATTACTACTGACAACCCCTTTTATGCTATGAATATCTTGGTTAATCAACTTCTCCTGAGCAATCGCCACATGTACATTTTCTGCCAATTCTCCAATAGCCGGGTTTCTTTTGGGGTTCATCCCTGTCAATCGACGAAAAACATTTTTTGCGTGTGAATACTTATTGTTATCATCCTTGCTTAAGTATTCCACTTCATGATTCTTAATGACTTGTTCATAGCTTCCTCTGACATGAAGAATCAAGAATAATTCAAAACCCGGATTTGTCACTGCAACTATATCTGTTTTCTCGATAGAAACTATCAACTCATCATACCCCGTCACCTTTTCTTCGAATATATCACCGTCAAAGACAATTATCATCTTATCCCGTTCGTGGTCGAAACCATTCTCTGGAAGATTCTTTTGCTTTTCTGCAAATATTGCCAAATTCTTGGGAAAAGAGATATCTCTATCTTCATCTGTCTTTTCCCAAAGCCGAATATCAATTAAAGGATGAATCCCCAATACTTTTCTTAAATCAATTAACTTTTTGAAATAAAACGTTTCGGTATTCGCTCCTTCACAAATAAAGAAATACTTTCTATATGGTTCAATCTGATCCTCCCCATCAGAAGAACGGCTGTTCCAATTTGTATAAGTGTGTACTGGCATAATTATTCTCCTTTCTTAAAAGAGAATTGTCGGAAGACAGGAATGGCTCCATATCTTCCTTCAAGGTATGCTTTGCTCAACTTTTTGTCATATCTTTCTTTGAATCGATCAAGAGAATATATTTTACTAGCATTATCTGCATCTCTTTCAACAAACCAGATTTCATCTCTACGGAAGAGACTTTGATCCATTATGGTATCTTCGTGTGTTGTGAACACCAACTGCATCCTAATTTCATCATGCGCTTCCATAAATAATCGAAGGAACCGCTCTGTAAGTTTCGGATGAAGACTACGTTCCAACTCGTCAACAACAAAGACTGCATCTGGGCGATCTGTAAGAAGCATATCTATTAGGTCAAATAGCCGTTTAGTTCCATCTGATTCTTCAGAAAAGCTGAAATCAAAAACTGACTTACCATGTTTTAATACAAGAGTCGTAATCTCCGGTTCAGAATTCTCTTTTATACGAATATTAAAGAATCCACCCTCCACTCTCCAAGTCATTTGAATGCTCGGCAAATTTGTAATCTGCATCTGTGCTTTCAAATGTGCAAAAATGCCCTGTACAATTTCCGCTGGAATCATCTTGCTCATCTCATCTATGGTGATCTGCCTTGTCTTAATATCAGTTATTCCCGTATCAAATGTCTGTATCAACCTACTGATATTATCCAGAGATTCATCATTGTAATATGCTTCTGTATTTGATATCCCAACATTTGGATTAATTACAATGATATTATCCATAATCCAGTTGAAGGCTTCAGGGAAAAAACGAAGTTTGGGACTATTTTCGTATCTCTTACCACGGTTCATTTCTGTAAGGAAAAGACGAGTATCTTGACCTGAAAAGTCTTCAGAATAAACCTTGAACCTACCTTTTTCCGTTGCAGATAGCTTTACATCTTCTCCTAAAACCGGAACTTTACTTCCTTCTCGGACAAATAGTTGATGTGCTCCGCCATCTTGCATTAATTCATACAACCATTCTTCGGTTATTCTTCTTTGACTGAGTAGGGCAGAAAAACCATAGGCATAAAAAGTATCGCCTACAGTAAACTGTAATTCAAAAACACTCTCACGTTCCTTGTTATCCGCTCTATTTCTGCAGAAATCAGTTACTGATCCAATAGGGAGGCCTTCAATCAGTGTAGCCTTAATAAACGCAAATGCAGCAACCAAATTAGATTTACCCGATGCGTTTGCGCCATATACAACTGCGTTTTTTAGCAGTTGAGTTTGTTTTATCTTCACTCGATGATTTTTATTATCCTGCATCTTACTAGATGACAACATAGACAACTCTTCCTTCTGATCAAAGGACTTAAAGTTCTCAACCGTGATTTTGATTAGCATGATAGTTCCTCCTTTCCATGCTGCACATTTATTATAGTGCTAACTTGGAAGAGTTTCAATATAAAAATGTCTATTTGGAGATATAGTCTCTAAATAGACATTTGATCTGGCGATCTTCGCTGATCTAGCCTATAATTTACATTCGAATATCTTATTATACCAAGGTAAAGTTCCGGTATTCTATTTGCGATACTAAAATTTATTCAAATCCTTATCATCTTCCCAGTCAATTCATTGTCTGAGTGAAATGCACATTACAAATGGGCTACTATATATACTTATTTCAGCGACTCTTTCTGTAGCCAAGTGGTTATATCTGGTGTAATTACTAGGATATCAACCGCGCCACCGACCGTTTCAATAACATTTTTGAATCGCATTGTTTGAATAGTCGTTTCAACTGCATATCGCGCAAAATCCACGGCATCTTGCAAAGTAAAGTAATTCCAAAGTATTTCGTCAAAGGGAAGATCCGTGTATTCGTTTTCTTTAGTTTTTAATGCCACTTTTTGTACTATTCGCGTTAGTGTATGAATCTCACCATCCCATGTTGCTCCTTGAGATGATGTGTCTATTTCTTCAACCTTTTTTGCTTTAACATTTAATTTGTATATGCGCTGAATTTTCTTCCCTTCATGACTATCATACCCAGCAACAATGAAATTTGTATTTGGAACTGAAGGAAGCTTATTAAAATAATCAATAATAATATAGGGCATATCTTCCACTTTACAGTCTTTTGTTATTTCAGTACGAATCATATCTTGAATAAACCCTGTTATTGGTTTCCCTTGCAAAGACCCATCACCACAACAGGAAATGCCAGCGCCATTGAAACAAATAAACGTTTTTTCAGTGGAATTGGTTGAATGAATCCCTATGCGCTGTACTATTTTATTCTCGACTGTTTGTGTATTTGTATATGTCGTACGTCGATCGCTTGCTAATACTATTCCTTCATTCACATATACAGCTATCAAAAATGACATATTTATACCTCCCTCTTAATTAGAATTATTATGGTATAGCGATGGAAAACGCATCTCCAGGCAATGTATTTAAGTCGAGGCTGAAGGATATAATCTCTCGTTCCTCGTTCAAATCGAATTTTCCTTTTACCTCAATATTTTTCCCAGCTCCTGGATAATGCAGAACTATGTTATATGTTTGATGCTGCCATTGACTGTCTCGATAAGAGGCTTTCAACTCCATGGTTTTCCATTGGTCAGCAAAGTCTGTGCAAGATTTATCGAACAGGTATAAGTAATTTGCTTTCTGTATTTCAGTAAGGGCATCTTCCACACAAAATGGTGCCAACTCCGCATAATACGTATCGATTGCAGTCTGCAAATCTTCATTTTGCGACAATGCATCCAGATAAGTATTCATCCGGTCACCTTTATTGACCGTGAAAAACTCAATCAAGAAATCCATTTCAGGCGTTGGTTCTGGGGGATCTCCCCGATAACAACCTGTTAGAACTGCTATCATCATAACTACAATCAAGACTGTCCTTTTCATTAATATGCTCCTTCACATCTATTCGTTAAATAATATGGCGCAGAGGATGTACCTTTGCGCCATATACTATATCACTATTTCTAATTCCAACTTAAAACGGAGAAACCCCCATCACCCCAATACAGATTAATACAATTCTTTAAGGCCTCGGCTAGCCCTATTACATGAGAATTATACTGAGATACTGCATAGTATGTTCCATCGTAATAATTTGTCCAAGGAAATACAGAGCATGATACACGGTTCCGCGTCCCTGTAAAATGACCTGTTGTAGAGCCATTCCTCGCAAACCACGTTACTTTGTTTTCTTGTGAAGATGTATAGTTATCCGGGATCCAAAAACTAGTTGCATCTAATGCTACACCAAATCCAGCCAGAATGTCTGCTGCGACCAGCGCTCCAATTCCAGGTAGGAAGGCTAATACTTGGCAGATAAACGCAACATATGTAACAAAGTTTTGGAAATGCCCCATGGTATTATAAGAAACCGTCGAATCGGTATTTATATGACTGACGCTTAATGTTCTGGAAAATGGGCTGCCCTGAACATAGTACTGATACGTGATCGTTCCATCATAGGTTTCAGGATTAGGCCGTAATGGGGGATCTTTCAATAGTTTATTCATAACATCAACCATCATGATGTCTGAATATATGATTCTACTGTCTTCATATCCAACAGTGCTTATTATACCCTGCATTCGATCTAATATTGCAGATTGTATGAGATCTCCATCTTGATACAAATCAAATTTTACAAAGACACCATCTTCCTGGAAGCTCAATGTATGTGCATCGTCTAATCTCACTTCGTTCTCTAAACACCATGATGCTTCCTCCATAGCATAAGTCGGTATTGTTGTTATGCAGAACAACACGAGTACAAGAGCCAATGATATGATTCTTTTCACTTTATCTCACTCCTTTCATTTATATATTTACATTATGGACATTTCCTAGAACATTGACAGACGAACCATTAACTGTTATATCCGCAACCAACTTACAATGTCCCCTTAGACAGGTACAATCCTTTTGTACTATTACTTTGTTCGTTGTTAGGCTCAGATCAATTTGGCTATTCCAATTCTGGCTAAATTGGGGATTTTAGTCCACCTCTGAGTGGCTAATATAGCCCGACTCTAACATCGTCCTTGATTTGCACTAAGATCGTACTAGTGTTGACACCTTATACAAATACGTCATAATAGTTGCGCCGGGTTCATTTGTTATTGCCGTTCACGTCACCGTTGTTCTATTACCCAAAGCAATACAATAAACAATGAACATCACTTTTCAGAATAAAAGTATATAAGCTTTGCTAATAATAAACCAAGAAAGGCTGCAATCAACTTGAATCCATAATAATATAGCATAATAAACATTCCAAAGATGGAGTTGCTCTTATCAAAGAAGACTGCAAATGCAACTGCGCCGAGAATTAGTACTATTAGTAGACTCTTTCGCACAAAGGGATGAATTGCATACTTAAGAAAAACATATTGCATTAAAGCAAACGATAGTAGCACTATAATATTAGAAAGCATCGCCTATATTATTGATTAAGGGAATTAACCTCTTCTGCAGAAAACTGACGAGAAGTGATTGTAGAATCAGAGATACATTTTGTATTCATGGTACTATAACTGTAAATGACTATTTTTTTATCAAGAACACTAGAGTACTCTTCAATTGTGTCATAATAACCATTATTCATATATCCAATTCTTACTACGCCAGTAGCTACTATCTGATATTCGCCATCATTCATTGCATAATACTTTCTGTCAGTCTTTCCTAATGACCACACATTCCCTTTTCTGTTACCACTTATGTCGTATACGTATTCATCCTCCTCTGTAAGGATATTTCCATCACAATAAAGTATCGCGTCACTATCCGCAATAATGTTAATTCGCCGATTATCAAGCCCCATGATCCACCCTTTTTCATTTATAGTTAGGTTTTCAGATGATAATTCATCACCATATTCATCATTAAATCCAGTAAGGTCGGAAGAATTTGCTTTACTAGCATATGAATTAATAATATTATGGATCCTTGACAAAACACTTCCATTACGAACTAGCGCTATATGTGTTGTTGAATACGAATAGTCAGGAGTACCCAAACCAGCACTTTTTAACAATACCGTTCCATCCCCTGCATTAGAATAGTTTAAATCTGTTATTTCGTAGTTTGAGTTCATAATGACTTTCTTTATGGTATTCTCACCATTTCCCGCCAATGTATAACAATCAACATCTGTAAAATTTTTTACATGAACACCACTATTATATAGTGTGTTATGAAACGCTATTGCTGTGCTAAACATAGGTTTTACACTACCATCCGCTTTTTCCCCCAGTTTGCATTTGGTAATTGTGCCATCGGGTTTGAATAATTGGTCCCTCCAACCTTTATAGGATAAATCCCAGTTGTTGTATAGTACTTATTAGTTGGAAGCAATTGGTAAGCAGCATAGCTACAGGAACATAAGTTTTTTACAAACGTTTTGTATGCGAATGGATTTGCATTCTCCGGCAAAAACTCTAATAACGTTCCATTATCCATGACATTAATACATTTTGCCGAACCAACAAATGGCGTCCCAATTGAGATAAATGCTTTTGTCTTTGCCCTATTGGCAGCACTATTTGCAAGATATTTACTTGCAACTAACCCTCCCATACTGTGTGCAATTAAAAACACTTCATTGTATCCGGATAATTCAGTAGCAAGCTTTGTTGCCGCTGAAGCGTTGTTTAGCCTGAAATCATAATCAAAAAAAATGATGTCATATTCTGGATGATAAGTTGAATAGAGTGCCGTATACAATGTCGAATATATATCGAAGGCGCCATAATGATCAGAATCAAATGACTCAAGCGAGTATATTGATGTTCCATTTTCTGATAACCCTAACATCGTATAATTTGTACTAACCCAGACAGTTGTACCCGATGTGGTTCGTAAGGATGATCCCATTATCCCTGGTATTATTACAATTGCTTTTGATGATGTGGTGGAGCTCGCGTTTGCTATGTCAACCACGCCAAACATAAGTGACAAGCAAAGCATAAAGCACATAATTTTTCTCATACATTCTTCCTCACTGTTTATCAACGCTCACATCTTTAGGATCAATATAGATCGCCCTATTACACCATTTCTCTTCTCTACGGACATGTACCTGTTGTCGGTGTTGCTGTAAATGGTACGCCGTTAATTGTTCCAGAGGCTTCCAATCGATACGTTACCCCATGATTTACATCGCTCTTTTCCTCGATTTTAACTGTACTAGTTCCTGATTTGCTCCATGAATCAACTAAAGTTGAACCCTGGTATAACGATAGTGTTACATTAATTGGCTTTCCACTTTGAATGACCGTGATCTTACAGGTAGCTTTCGTCCCAGAGAATGTAAGAACAGGTGTTCCAACAGCTGTCGTTGCCGCATAGACCACAGTACTAAACAACAGAACTAATAAAAGCATTAATACTAAAGTTTTTTTCATGGTTCGATAATCCTCCTTTACTTATAAAAACGAAAAATCGGGCCCGAATTGGACACGATTTTTCAAGGGGGGGGGGCATTAAAATTGTTGATTGATTTCGTGATTTGCATAAACAATTCAAATGATAGATATAGGATGCTTGTATAGGACCATAATTATTTCGTTATTACGGATTCTGCAATCTTTAACAATGTACCCCTTTCCATTATGGCATCAAAGCAAAAGACATAATGCTTTTCATCATCCACCCAAATAACAGTCAGATTGTCCTCTATACTTTTATCTGAGTACAAATCTGCCGTTTTATCCAGAATCTGCACAGTTTCATGTGAATAGTCACCAAGTGGAACATATTCCGTAAAATTGATTGGATCTGTCTGTTCATAATAAAACACAAAGGATTCTCCTGTTTCCGACTCATAAACATAATAAGCAGCTGTGTCGCTTTCATCTTTATCCACTAACTCAAACCTTTCCGGAACCCAGCCCAAAGCATAGCGCACTTTTTGAGATTCGGCAGATTCAGTTTCAAAGAAATAGATGATGCGATCTTCCCATACCTCTTTCCACCAACGTACGAACGCATCCCGGGCGGAAGCGTTTACGGTCAGGATGGCAGACAAGGATACCAACAGGGCTAGTACGACTGCAGCCACACTGCGGCCAATACGGCGGTTTCTTTGAGTGCGTGCAAATCGGTTATGCTGTCCTTTAACACTCGCGAAGAAGACATCCGAAACCACTGCTGCAGGCAAAAGGCCCGGTAGTGCATCGAGCATGGAACGATTGACCGCTTCACAGGCGGCTATAAGATCCATCGTACAGTATTCTTTTTTGGAAACAATCTCGACTCTGTTTTTCATCTGTCTTCTTCCAACAACTGCTTTAATTCCTGTTTCGCTCGTTGTAATCGTTTTATTGCAGCATCCCGGCTGATGCCAAGGATCTTTGAAATCTCCGCTGTAGAATAACCATGTAAATACCGAAGAAAAATGATATCTCTGTAGGGGTCACGCAACGAAGCGATTGCATCACTCAATTCATCTGTCCTCGGTGCAGGCACCGGCAGCGCGCGTTCTGACATCTCAATCAGTACTTCTTCTGTTATTCCGCCACGTTTTCGAAGAATATCCAGACACTTATTCTTTGTGATAAGTACGACCAGATTCTTTGTTTTCGAACTCAACGGATCTTTGATTTTAAAGATTATTTCAACAATGCTGTACAGCGCCGCATCCACTGCGATTTCCCGATCTGCCTGACTACTCAGGTACTTTTGCGCAACATAAAACATTAGATCTCGATATTTTTCGTAGATCAGGAGAAACCTATCCTTTTCTTCTGTTGTATCCAGCGCGTCCAAATATATCTGCAGCATATACTTTCTTCGCCAGGTAGTGTCGGTACACTAATACCCTCTCGCTTATATATACGATATTATATGCAAAAAGTGGACAGATGATTATATGGAATGTTTTTAGCGCTTCCTAAAAAGCTTCATCTAGATTTCGTAATAGCCTTGCACTTGAATATTAATATCGATGCTTTGATTTTACTAGTTTTTCTATACAAGTATGTTTTTCATAATAATCACCATTTTGTATCTCCAGTCGTCTGGCAGCCAGCTCTTTCAATACGCTCACTTTCTGCCCTTGTGACTGTGGTTTGAACATTATCTCTATCGGATCGTAAATG
Organism: Bacillota bacterium; assembly: GCA_017557505.1. GTDB lineage: Bacteria > Bacillota > Clostridia > Peptostreptococcales > Anaerovoracaceae > RUG11894. The sequence continues at coordinate 63,515 of JAFYYP010000053.1, forward strand.
ATTCCCTGCTGCTTCTGCAGTGCCTCCATTCTGGCTTTCGCCGCCTTATACGCGGCTTCGGCACTCTTTACATCATCAAATCCATTCTGCTTCGGAATCATTTCCAACTGGTTGCGGGTCAATTCTATTTGCCGTTGTAAGCCCTCTATCGTCGTCTCTGCGGCTCGTCTTTCCTTTCGATGGAAAAGATCCTTCGGGATAGCGTTTAACAACTCTGACAGTGCTTTTTGCCGTTTCTGAAGGGCATACAGTTTACGGTTGCACTTGTTCAATTTCTGATGGATCGTATTCATCTGCAGGAACTCCAATCTGGCCTTCCTATACTCTTTGTCTGACGCTTCGGTAATCACCGGCAAGGCTTCAGATTGCTGCTTCTTCATCAGAAGATCCAGGAAGTCTGTCAGTACATCGATAGCAAAGCGCAGCAGCTGCGCGAACAACCCGGGATCATTTCCATTATTGCGGATCGACTCGCCAACCTTTTCCGTAACTTCTGTATTCTTGAATTCTGTTACTTCTTCTTGTGTTCCCCCGGCGATCAGGACCTGATCCACGGTCCGGTTCCATTCCTGGCGAAGCTTGTTGTTGGCTGTAATGACTTCCTCCAGCGGATTATTCTTCCCGATCTTCTTTGTCGGAAGATACGGCCCTGCAGGATCGAAAGTCTGCAGCTTTTCTTCTTCCCCGAATATGCACTGGTTGATCAGGTCGGTAAACAGCGCTTTCACCTCCTGTAAAAAGCTCCGGGATTTGAAAACATCTTTTCGGGCAGAAAACCATTTGATGTCGTACGTTTCTCCTTTCGGTATGATATGGCATCCGGATCTGATATTGCCCTGTTCATCCAGGATCTCTTTCTTTGTACGTACATGTCTGCCGGTTTCATCAAAAAACATATTTCGGCTTGCGACCTTGACTTCCGTTTTCTCCAACACATCTCTGTCGGCAAAGACCAGATGGATGTGATAGTTTGTCATCGCCTTATTATGATGGAGTGCAGCCGCGCACTGCACTCCATACTGTTTTCGAAAAGTCTCCGCAAAGAACTGAAGCAGGATATCCGGGTCATGCCTTTGCAGGCTTTCCGGAAGAGCAATGATCAGTTCTCTCGCTTCGATACATTTTCCTGTTTTCTGATGACTGCGCCAGAAGTCCTCCTGTGCCTGCCCGGAAAGATATTGCCAGAATTCCGGCTTGACCGTACTGTAGAAGGCGTATAGATTCTCCTGTCTTTTCGGATTGCTGATATAGTCGATACGGCCTTTTACGTCGTGTAGCTTCGTCATCCGTATGAAAGAATGCCTGGCCATGTCATCACCTCTTTCTCGCTTGCGAGCCCCCGGAGGGCGAAAGACTTCTTTGTCATAAATCGCAGATTTGTGCAAAGGGAGTATTTCGCTCTCAGACGCCGA
>JAFYYP010000054.1 GCA_017557505.1 Bacillota bacterium
CTCCGACCTGTTCGAATCCTATGTCGGTTCCATCATCTCCGCCATCACCCTGGCGCTCGCTCCGAGCTTCGCGTTCGACGGCGTCAAGGGCGCGATCTTCCCGCTCATCATTTCCGCAGTCGGCATCGTCTGTTCCATCGTGGGCATCATGTCCGTGAAGGGCGACGAGAAGTCGAACCCGGCCAAGGCCCTGAACATGGGCACCTACGTAGCGGCCATTCTTTCCGCGATCGTAGCCATCATCCTGTCGAAGTTCTTCTTCGGAAGCTTCAACATGGCGCTGGCAGTTATCGCGGGTCTGGTCGTCGGCACGGCCATCGGCAAGATCACGGAAGTCTATACTTCCGCCGACTATAAGAGCGTCAAGAAGATCGCCGAGCAGTCCCAGACGGGCGCTGCCACCACGATCATCTCCGGTCTGGGCGTGGGCATGATGTCCACAGTCTGGCCCATCCTGATCATCGCGGTCGGCATCCTGGTCTCCTACAAGTTCGCAGGCCTGTACGGCATCGCGATCTCCGCCGTCGGTATGCTGTCCACCGCGGGCATGACTATCGCAGTCGATGCTTACGGTCCGGTTTCCGACAACGCAGGCGGTATCGCGGAGATGTCCGAACTGCCCGAGCATGTCCGTGAGATCACTGATACGCTGGACTCCGTCGGCAATACTACTGCCGCTATCGGCAAGGGCTTTGCCATCGGTTCCGCTGCGCTCACCGCGCTGGCTCTGTTCGCCTCCTACTCCGAAGTCGTCCAGCTGGGCGGCATCAACCTGCTGAGCCCGATGGTCATCGCAGGCATCTTCATCGGCGGCATGCTGCCGTTCATGTTCTCCGCCTACACCATGAATTCCGTGGGTAAGGCTGCGAACCAGATGATCGAAGAAGTCCGCAGACAGTTCCGCGAAGATTCCGGTATCATGGCCGGTACTTCCAAGCCCGACTACGCACGCTGCGTGGAGATCTCCACCGGCGCTGCGCTGCACGAAATGATCGTGCCCGCTCTGCTGGCGGTCATCGCACCTTTGGCAGTCGGCTTCATCATGGGCACCGAGGCTCTGGGCGGCATGCTGGCAGGCGCGCTCGTTACGGGCGTTCTGCTCGCGATCATGATGTCCAACGCCGGTGGCGCATGGGACAACGCCAAGAAGTATATCGAAAGCGGCGTCTACGGCGGCAAAGGGTCTGAGACACACAAGGCAGCCGTCGTCGGCGACACCGTAGGTGACCCGTTCAAGGACACCTCCGGCCCGTCCCTGAACATTCTGATCAAGCTGATGACGATCGTAGCGGTCGTCTTCGCCCCGCTGTTCCTCAAGATCGGCGGACTCCTGTAAAGCGAAAGATTGGCGATAAAGGCGGTGGAATTCCACCGCCTTTTTGTATTACAATGGAAGCGGAGAATCAAAGGAGGCTTTCTATGAATAAACGTTTCATATCTGTATTGCTGGTCTTTCTGCTGGCATTCGGTACGGCTGTCATGACCTCGGGTCGCGCTTATGCAGAATCTGCATCGGTTGCAGGGATCGACCGTGTGGTTTCAGCGGGTCAGTTTTCGACAGGATTTGTCGATGAGAATAATGTCTTTTATATGGCAGGTTATGCGAAGAATATCCCCGGACATCATGAAGGGAACATGATAACTGAGGAAGGCACGCCGATCTGGAGCTATCCGGTCAAGGTGATGGATAACGTGCGCTCCGTCAGTTTCGCGCATGATACGTTCGGCGTGATCCGTACAGACGACAGCCTGTGGATGTGGGGAGACAATACTCACGGGCAGGTCGGGAATGGCGGTAAGTATGATGGGGTAGTAGAGATTAACAATGGTACCAGTACTCCAACCTTAAACTACTATCAGTATGTTCCCGTAAAAGTTCTGGACAATGTGGCTGCGTTTAATCTGTCGGAGTCCTATTGTGCAGCGATTAAGAAAGACGGCAGCCTGTGGATGTGGGGTGTTGCTGCAAAACTTCCTATCAGAGAATACAGGGATCTGTGGAAGATTGAGGGCGATCAGACTGTTCCTGTGAAGGTTTTGGACGGTGTAAAAGCAGTCAGCTGCGCATCGAGCGGCATCGCGATCATAAAAACGGACGGATCGCTTTGGACCTGGGGAGAAACCGGCTATGGACCAAACGGATATGAGAGGTACTTCACGAAACAGATGGATCATGTGAAGGCGGTCAGCTGCGGTATGGCTATTTTGAAGGAAGATGGTTCTCTTTGGATGACCGGAAGAAACACTTATGGCTGGCTGGGTAACGGTACAATGGATAGCAAGAGCAGTTATGTTTATTGGGAGCCGACCAAGGTCCTTGATCATGTTGTTCAGTTTGCGACAGGATCCGGTGGTGTTGCGGCGGTTACAGAAGACGGTTCTCTTTATGTCTGGGGAAATCGCGAAATGGGCGGTCTTGGCGACGGCAGTATGGTTGCTGGCCGTAGTATGGGTTCTCCTGATCCGGAGCAGCTTCTTTTATCTCCTGTAAAGATCATGGACGATGTGGTCGCTGTCGATCTCCCCCGACTGCAGCATCGTGGTTTTGCGGTCAAGAAGGATGGAACCTTGTGGGCTTGGGGCGTCAACCGTAACGGCGAACTTGGAAACGGATATACCGGTGATTGTTCCGGATCGGTCGGTTTTGCTTCCGGATCAGAAGTGCAATATGCTTACTTCCCAGTACAGAGCGTACCTGTAAGAATCATGTCTGGCGTCCGTGCGACGACCTTTTTCAGCCAGTCTTCGGCTCCAACTGTGCCGGCGATGGATTCTGGTCCGTCCGCCTGGGCGAAAGACATCGTGGAACGTGCGATCGAGCAGGGCCTCGTTCCGGAGAATCTGCAGGGCAACTATACGAAACCGATTACCCGCGCGGAGTTCTGCGCGCTGGCAGCGACACTGTACGAAAGCCGGAACGGAGAGATCACGGAGCGTTCGACCTTTTCGGACACAAAGGACGTGAATGTGGAAAAACTGGCATCACTCGGTGTCGTGGCAGGGGTCGGCAACGGGAAATTTGCCCCGGACCGGCAGATCACGAGGGAACAGGCGGCGACCATGCTGGCAGCTTTGGCTGGTGTGCTCGGAAAGCCGATCGAAGAAAGCGAACCCAAGTTTGCGGACAATTCGGATATCTCTTCCTGGGCGATCCCCTATGTGGGCAAGATGCAGACGAGCGGCATCATGAACGGCACGGGGAACGACCGGTTCAGCCCGCAGGGCAGCTATACCCGCGAGCAGAGTATCGCCACAATGCTGAGCGTGCTGGCGTATATCGGAGAATAGTCCTTCGTTAAGACAACAAAGGCGGTGGAATTCCACCGTCTTTTTGTGTTAAAATAAAAGGGTAGAGTAGGAGAAAGAGGAACGCTATATGATCGGAGCCATTATTGGAGATATAGTCGGTTCTGTTTACGAACGTAACCCTATCAAAACAAAAGATTTCGAGCTGTTCGGCGAAGGCTGCCGCTTTACGGACGATACGGTCATGACGTGCGCGGTCTGCTACGCGATCCGCGAATACAAGGCGCGCGAAGGCGTCAACGTCATCGGGCTCATCCAGAAGCGCATGGTGGAACTTGGCCAAAAATACCCGGACGCCGGCTACGGCGGCAAGTTCCGCGAGTGGCTGAACAATCCGTACCGCAGGCCCTACAACAGCTTCGGCAACGGATCGGCCATGCGGGCGTCCGCCTGCGGCATGCTGGCGGATTCGCTGGAGGAGGCGCACAAACTGGCCGTCTATTCCGCTGAGGTGACCCACAACCATCCCGAGGGCATCAAAGGCGCCGTGGCCGTCGCGGAAGGCATCTGGCTGGCGCGGCAGGGCAAGACCAAGGACGAGATCCGCGAGCACCTGTCGCAGTATTACGATCTGGATTTCACGCTGGACGGCATCCGTCCGGATTATACGTTCGACGTCACGTGCCAGGGCAGCGTGCCCCAGGCCATCGTGGCATTCCTGGAAGCGGAAAGCTACGAGGACGCCATCCGCAACGCCATCTCTCTCGGAGGCGACTCCGACACGCAGGCCGCCATCGCAGGCAGCCTTGCGGAACCTTTCTTCGGCATCCCCGCCCGTCTGAAGGCGAGAGCATATAACTACCTGACGCCCGACCTGCGGTCGGCGCTGGGCATCTGATCGTTAACTGGCATCTTGAGATACACAATCGAGGAGGACATTTATGAAAGAACGTTCTGAAAGAATCTATCAGTATCTGAAAGAAGTCGTAGCCTGCAATTCCGTCAGCTGCACGAACGACGAGTATAAGGCCGGCGACTGGTTCGCCAACTTCTTCAAGAACATGCCGTATTTCCAGAAGCATCCCGAACTGACCGGCTATGAGCCGATTCCCGGCGATGCGTACGGCAGATCCGTGCCCTGGGCGCTGATCCTGGGCAACTCCAAGAAGACCGTTGTTTCTTCGGGTCACTACGACGTGGTCGGCACCGACAACTACGGCCCGCTGAAAGACATGGCCTTCCAGGTCGGCCCCGAACTCGAAGCCGAACTGGCCAAGAGAGACCTCGACGCGGAAGCCAGAGCCGACATGGAGAGCGGCGAATGGATCTGGGGCCGCGGCGTCGGCGATATGAAGGGCGGTCACTGCATCCACATGGCGCTGTTCGAGGAATACGCCGAGATGGCGGAGAAAGGCGAGCTGCCCGGTTCCTACATTTATTTGCCCGTGCCTGACGAAGAATCGTATTCCGTCGGCATGAGAGAGGGCGCCAAGATCATCCGCAAGCTCGTCGAGAAGTACGATCTGGACGTGCAGCTCATGATCATCCCCGAGCCCTCCAACCTGGTCAACGGCAAGCAGTCCCTGTCCCGCGGCACCGTCGGCAAGCTGATGCCCGTCGTTATGGCGCAGGGCGTCACCGCGCATGTCGGTCACTGCTTCAACGGCATCTCCCCGATGAACTTCCTGTGCCGCATCTATCAGCGCACGAACAACGCGCTGGAATTCTGCGACTCCTACGACGGCGAAGCGGCAGTTCCGCCCACCTGGCAGAAGTTCCGCGACAACAAGGAACTGTATGACGTCACCATCCCGCAGAGAGCCTACGGGTACTTTACGCTGCTGCACTTTGACAGAACGCCCGAGCAGATCATCAACCGCCTGAAGGAGATCTCCATGGACGCCCTGAAGGAAGAGTGCGCGCTGATCGACGCCACCTATCAGGAATACAAGAAGATCGACAAGTCCGCGGATAAAGACCACATCGTCTACTATCCGGAAGTCTACACGTTCGGAGAACTGGTCGACAAACTCAAGGCCGCTGATGCGGAAGGCTTCGAGAAATTCTACGCGGAAGTTTATGCCGGCATTAAGGCGGACATCGAAGCAGGCCGCACGAATTATCCCGACGCCACCGTCACCATCATGCAGAAGGTCATGGACTACGCGGATCTCAAGCAGCCCACCGTGCTGCTCGGCTTCGCGCCTCCGTATTATCCGGCCGTCAACGGCGATACCGTGGAAGGCAAGGAGAACGCCGCGCTCAAGGCGTACGAAGTCGTGGAAAAGGCTTCGAAGGCGTTCGGCAGAGAGATGTTCAACGAGCATTACTTCATGGGCATCTCCGACGGTTCCTACACCGCGGTGGGTCACCCGTTCGACTACAACAAGTTCTCGAAGAACACGCCTTGCTACGGCGAACTGTACAACGTCGACTTCGAGACCATCGAGGCGAACAACATCCCGTTCATCCTGTACGGACCGCTCACGAAGGAATATCACCAGTGGACCGAGCGCACGCTGCGCAAGAGCCTGCTGGAGGAAGTCCCGGCTGTTACCAAGGAACTGATCGATTCTCTCTGGAGATAAAAAAATATGTTATTTTCCGACATTACGATTTTGGATGAAGCCTTTGCTGTCCGCGAGCACATGTACGTGGGCGTAAAGGCCGGCAGGATCGCCTATGCGGGAACTGCAGAGCCGAAGGAAGACTTCGGCTCTGTTTATAAAGGCGGGGGCAAGCTGCTGATGCCGGCTTTCTACAACGCCCATTCCCACAGCGCGATGACCCTCCTGCGGGGCTATGCCGAGAACATGAACCTGCAGGACTGGCTGAACACGAAGATCTTCCCCTTCGAAGCGAAGATGAAGGGCGGGGACATCTACGCCGGCGTGATGCTGGCCATGGCCGAATCGATCCGCAGCGGCATCGTGTCCTCCACGGACATGTACTACTGGCTGGACGATTGCGGCCGGGCGGTGGACGAAGCGGGCTGCAAGATGAACATGAGCAACGCCGTGGTCTGCTTCGACGGTTCCGCGTTCGAGGATCTGCCCGCGTACAGGATCGCCTGCGATACGTACAAGACCTGGCACGGCGCGGCGGACGGCCGCATCCGCACGGACCTTTCGCTGCATGCGGAATACACGTCGACCGAAAAGGTCGCGCGCGGCATCGCGGCGCTGGCGAAGGAACAGGGCGTGCGCGCGCATATCCACGCGTCGGAGACGAAAGCAGAGACGGACGGCTGTCTCGAACGTCACGGCAAGACGCCCGTCGCCTATCTGGCGGACTGCGGCCTGCTGGACGTTCCGGCGACGCTCGGCCACTGCGTGTGGGTCACGGAAGAGGATATGGACATCCTCCGCGAAAAAGGCGCGACCGTCGCGGCGTGTCCTGTCAGCAACAGCAAGCTCGCCAGCGGCATCTCGAACGTGCCGAAACTGCTCGAAAAAGGCGTGAACGTCGCGCTGGGCACTGACGGCGTGTCCTCGAACAACTCGCTGAACATGCTGGCCGACGCCAAGGTGATGGCGCTCGAGGCGCGCATCCGCACCGGCGATCCGGCGGTCCTTACCCCGCAGCAGGTGCTCTACGCGATGACCCGCGCAGGCGCTCTGTCGCAGGGACGGGAAGACTGCGGCCTGCTGAAGGAAGACTTCAGGGCGGATCTGATCGTCCTGGACATCGATCAGCCGAACATTCAGCCGGTGCACAACCTGCTGAACAACGTGGTCTGGTCCGCGGACAGCGGCAACATCTGCCTGACGATGTGCGACGGACAGGTGCTGTATCAGGACGGCGTCTATCTGACGATCGACGTGGAGAAAGCGATGGCGGAGGCGGACGCCTGCCGCAGAAAGATACTGGAGATGTTATAAATGCTGGTCAACATGAAGGATATGCTGGCGAAAGCGGCCCGCGAAGGGTACGGCGTCGGCAATTTCGACGTATTCAATACAGAATTGCTGAAAGGCGTCATGGAGGCGGCCGAAGAAGCGAACGCGCCCGTCATCCTGGCTTTCGGTCCGCCGTTCGAGAAGTATTCGCCTCTGAAGTACTTCGCCCCGGCCATGCGGATGTGGGCGGAAGATACGGACCTGCCCGTGGTGATCCACTACGACCACGGCACGAGCCTCGAAGGCTGCATGCACGCGGCGGCGTGCGGCTGCAACTCCATCATGATCGACGCGTCGGGAAAGCCTTTCGAGGAGAACGTACAGACCGTGCGCGAGGTCGTGGATTTCTGCCACCCGCTGGGCATCCCTGTCGAAGCGGAGCTCGGCCACGTGGGCGACGAAGGCGAATACACGCTGGAAAACTACGGCTATACGGACCCGGCGCTGGCGAAGGAATTCGTGGAGCGGACGGGGATCGACTTTCTGGCGGTCGCCATCGGCAACCAGCACGGCGTATACACGGCGGAGCCGAAGATCAATTACGAAGTGCTGAAGGCGGTGCGCGAGGCGGTGGACGTACCTCTCGTGCTGCACGGCGCGTCCGGCATCCCCGCGGAGGATATCCGGCGCTGCTGCCGCGAAGGCATCACGAAGATCAACATCCACACGGATATGCTGCTGGAGGCGATCGCGGCGCTGAAGGGCGACCTGGCCGCCGGCGAAAAGAGCTATCACACGCTGTCGGCGCACCATGCGGCGGCCGTGAAAAAGGTGGCGCTGGAGAAGATGCGCCTGTTCGGTTCGGACGGAAAGGGGAGGTAGGCTATGGGCAAAGCAGTCTGTTTCGGGATCACCTGTCTGGACATCCTCGTGCCGGGACTGGATCCTTCCGAATTTTCGAAAGAAACGATACGGTTGGACGATTTTTCGTATTCCACCGGCGGCGACGCGATCAACGAGGCGGTGACCCTGCGCAAGCTGGGTCACGAACCCATTCTGATGACGGTACTGGCGGACGACGCCATGGGACGCCTGCTGACGGACCTCGGACGGTCGCGCGGCGTGAACATGGACCACGTAAAAAAGGCGGAGACGCACCAGACGGCGGTCTCCATCGTCTGCGTGCACAAGGACGGCGAACGCAACTTTATCGTGAACAACGGCTCGGACAACGAGATCGGCGAGGAAACGGCGGACTGGGACGCGGCGAAGGAAGCGGGCGTGTTCTGCGTGGGCAGCGCGTACGGCGCGAAAGGCCTGACGGAATGCCTTCCGGCCGTTCTGAAGAAAGCGAAAGAGCTCGGTCTGGTCACCTGCGTGGATATCATGATCGGCTCGGAATACGTGGGAAAGGAAAGTGAGGCGGATCCGTCCGCGTTCCTGCGCTACGCGGACTACGTGTTCCCGAACCGGAGCGAAGCGAAGTACATGACCGGCGAGAGTAAACCGGACGCCATGGCGGAAAGCCTGCTGGCGATGGGCGCCGGCTGCGTGCTCCTGAAGGACGGGGAGAACGGCTGCTGCCTTTACAGGCGCGCCGGCGGCGCGATCCTGCGGAAGACCTTCATTCCGGCGGTCCGCTGCGACGTGGTGGATACGACAGGCGCAGGGGACAATTTCCTGGCGGGTTTCGCGGCGGGGCTGCTCGAAGGCAGGTCCGATGAGGAATGCGCGAAACTGGCGACGGCGACGGCCGCTGCTTCGGTTCGCTATCTCGGCGCAGCGGGGCTGAAAGACCGCGCGGAAGTGGAAGAGATCCTGGGGACGATGCAATGAGCAAAGACTACAGCAAACTGCAGAACGGCAGCGACGTGAGAGGCGTGGCGTCGGATCTGCTCGGAAAAGAAGTGAACCTGACGGTCGCCGCGGCGGACGACATCGCGTACGGCTTCGGCTTCTGGCTGTCGGATACGGCCGGCAAAGCGCCGACGGACTGCCGGGTGGCGGTAGGCCGGGATTCGCGCTTTACGGGACCCGCGCTGCAGGCGGCGGTGTGCAGCACGCTCAACCAGATGGGCTATACCGTGCTGGACTGCGGCCTCGCTTCCACGCCGGCCATGTTTATGAGCTGCGTGTTTCCGGAAACGGACTGCGACGGCGCGGTGATGATCACGGCGAGCCATCTGCCTCCGGACCGCAATGGTCTGAAGTTCTTCGAGCGGAACAAAGGCGGTCTGGATAAAGCGGACATCAAAGAGATCCTGCAGATCGCCGGGATGGGCCACCACGGCAGCGAGATAAAACAGGCGAAAAGCGAGTGGATCTCCTTCGATCTGATGAATTTGTACTGCGCGCATCTAAAATCGCGCATAGCGGCGATTTTAGGCCTTCCCGAGGGTCCTGAAACGCTGGGTGGACTCGCGGTCTGCGTGGACGCGGGCAACGGCGCCGGCGGGTTTTACGCAGGCGGCGTGCTGGCCCCTCTCGGCGCGGACGTGAGCAGCTCGCAGTTCCTGGAACCGGACGGCACGTTCCCCAACCACGCGCCGAATCCCGAAGACGCGGCGGCGGTCGCAAGCCTGTCGCGGCGGGTGCTGGAGACAGGCGCCGACCTGGGCATCATCTTCGACACCGACGTGGACCGCATGGCGGTCGTGGGTCACAACGGACGCGATATCGCGCGCAACGGCATCGTGGCGCTGGCGGCGCTGCTGTGCCCGCCGGGCGAGGACGGCAGCCGCGGCACGATCGTGACCGACTCCATCACGAGCACGCAGCTGGCGGCGTTCCTGAAGGAGAAAGGCTTCGAACATCTGCGGTTCAAGAGAGGCTACAAGAACGTCATCAACAAAGGACGTGAGCTGAACGCGGCAGGCACCTACTGCCCGCTGGCCATCGAGACGTCCGGCCACGCGGCCTTAAAGGAAAATTATTTCCTGGACGACGGCGCCTATCTGGCGGCGAAAGTCGTGGCGAAGGCTGCGGAGCTGAAGAAAGAGGGCAGGTATATCGAAGATCTGCTCGCGGACCTGGCGGAACCCGCCGAGGCTGTGGAATACCGGCTGGGCGTTCAGGCGGAGGACTTCGCTTCCTACGCAGACAGCGTGCTCGAGGCGTTGCGGGAGAAGATCAGCAGCGGGCAGGTCCCTGGCATGACCCTGGAACAGCCGAATCACGAAGGCGTGCGGGTGAATTGCGAGGACGGCTGGTTCCTGATCCGCAAATCGCTGCACGACCCGCTGATGCCGCTGAACGTCGAAAGCGGCGTGCCCGGCGGCGCGGCGAAGATCGCCGCGGCAGTCAAAGAACTGCTCGCACCGTTCGACAAGCTCGATCTGTCGAAACTGTGACCCGGAAAAGACACAAAAAGACCCGGCCGCGCGGCCGGGTCTTTTGCTTTTGGATTTAATACAGCATCTCGTCCGAAACGCAGAAGAAGATGCCCTGTCCGGCAGCGATCAGCGTGCCGTCGTCCGACGTGATGCGGAACTCTGCCACCGCCGTTCTTCTGCCGCGGTGCAGCAGCTTTGCCTCCGCGTGCAGCGTGCCTTCGGTCATGTTGCTGATAAATTTGCAGTCCAGTGACTGGGTCACATAGGTGCGGCCGTCGGTATGCACGCACGTGCCTGCCGCCTCGTCGGCCAGGCCCAGGATGGCGCCGCCGTGGAGAAATCCGCGGCTGTTTTTATGTTCCGGGCAGATGGGCATGTCGACGCGGGTAGCATCCGCGGACCATGCCACGGTCTCGTAATGCTGCGACTGGTAGAAACGGTCGACCTTTTCGGGCTGGATGGAAGCCATTACTTTGCCTCCTCCGCCACAGCCTTGACCCGGTTCACAGCCGCCTGCACTGCGCCTGCCGCCGCGCCGCGGACCGCGTTCTGTTCGAGGTAGATGCAGCCCGCGATGGTGCTGCCGCCGGGGGAGCATACGCCGTCCTTCAGGACTTCGGGATGCACGTTGCCTTCGAGCACCATCTTGCCGGTGCCTGCGAGCGTCTGGGCCGCGATGCGGATGGCGATGTCGCGGGTCAACCCGAGGGCGACGCCTGCGTCCGCCAGACCGCACAGGAACTGCGCGCAGAACGCCGGACCGCAGCCGGACACGCCGGTCAGCGCTTCGATGTTCTTTTCGGGCAGCACGACAGCCAGACCGAGATTCGAGAACATCGAGACGACTTCCTCCACCTGCTCGGGGGAGGCGTTCTTTCCGCCGCAGATGCCGGTCACGCCTTCGCCCACGCTCAGCGGCGTGTTGGGCATGACGCGCACGAGCGGCGTCTTTTTAATGAACGTTTCCATATAGTCCGTCGTGACGCCGGCCATGATCGAGACGACCAGATGGCGGGCGGGATCCAGATACTTCTCCATCTGTTCCATGATGGCGTTGCCTTCGCCGGGATGGACGGCGATCACCAGGACGTCCGAATCCTTCGTGATCGCGGCGACGCCTTCTTCACCGGACGTGTTGTAGGTGCGCACGCCCGGATACTTCGCTTCCAGGACGCCGCATTTCTCGTTGGTGCGGCAGGATACCGCGATATCGCCGGCGCTGCAGGCGCCGGTGCGGATGAGGCCGGAGAAGATGGCTTCCCCCATCTTGCCTCCGCCGATAAAACCGATGGTCTTCATAAAGCACTCCTTTGCCGTTTCGGTGTGATTTTCGTATTACCTGTCTATTATAGCGGAAAACGGACGCATTTGCTACGGCAGAAAGGCCTTGACTTGCGTTCGCATATATGCTAACCTTGTCTTACAAAGTGTTCGCACATACGCTAACTCAAAAGAAGAAACGGAGAAACCCCGATGGATAATAAAGAAAACAAGGAAAAAGAATTCAACCGGCAGGTCGCCAAGAAGCTGCAGGTGGAACGCTGGATGAAGCAGGTCACGCAGCAGACGCTGGCGGAACGGATGGAAACGACGAAATCCGCGATCTCCCGTCTGGAAAAGGGCGAACAGAACATCAGCATGGAAACAGCGGCGAAGTATGCCTATGCGCTGGGGATGGAGCCCGCTTTCCAACTGCAGGTGCAGGAAAGCATCGGGCTGTATCATGCCGGCACGGACTATTGCCTCCGGCTGTTCGACGACGATCTCATCCGCTTTTCCATGAAAGACGAGCTGGGGCTGCAGGTGCATATTCTGTGGATCGACGAAGAGAAAAAGCATCTGATGCCCGCCGGAATGGAACTTACCGACGAGGGGCTTGCCAAATGGCTGAAGCGCAGGACGATCCCGAAGAACAGGGCATACGTGGAGCAGATCCTCGGCGCGTACGATCTGACCGTGAACGATACGAAAGAGATCCTGGATCTGTGCAAAGGGCTTTCGCTGAACGACAGCTACTGGGTCGTCCCGGATGGTTTTGCGCAGACGTTCGACGAATGCAATCTTTACGACCACGACTTTATGGAGATCCTGTCGGTGATCGCTTATACAGGCGCGCCGTATTCCTTAAAGAAGATCACGACTTCCCCGGAATTCACGACGAACGGCATGCTCCGCAAAGCATGGCGGAACAAAGGAGAGAAGGGCATATGGCTCTACAAAGGCGGGACGGAAGATTTCGCCAACGCAGGGAACGAACCGTTCAGCGAAGTCATGGCTTATCAGATCGCAAAGAAGATGGGGCTGAACGCAGTTCCGTATGAATTGGAGAATTGGAAGGGTATTCTTACGTCGAAATGCAAACTGTTCACGAACCGCTACTTCTCCTACGTGCCCGCCGGATGGGTCGTTCGGGAAGGCGGCATCCCGGCTTGCCTGACTTATTACAGGGAACTCGGTCCCGGCTTTGCCGACCAGCTTTGCAGCATGCTGGTCTTCGACGCGCTCATCTACAACGAAGACCGGCACTACGGCAACTTCGGCTTGCTGCGGGATAACCGCACCGGGAAATTCGTCGCCCCTGCGCCGATCTTCGACAACGGGATCAGTTTGTTCTGTTACGGTATGAAAAAGGATTTCGACACGCTGGAAGACTATGCGGCGACCCGCACCCCGCCTTACGGCGGAACGTTCGAGGACGTCTGCAAGCTGGCGATGGGACCCTTGCAGAAAGAACAGTTGCGCCGGATGATCAACTTCCGCTTCGACGATCTGGAACCCGTCAGCCTGCCCCGCTGGCGCATCGAAGCCATTGAGGAGCAACTGCAGAGAAGGGTGCAGCAGTTGCTGGAGATGTAAAAGACCATAGAAAAACTCCCGGTCCGAAGACCGGGAGTCTGTTCTATATTGATTTTTATTGCCATTGTGCCGTTATCCAGGTAAGAGTTATGTGTTAGTTCCATACGCAAGCAATTGGCGATTGAAGAAAACAGGCGAAAGCCTGTTTTCTTGTTTAGAATGAAATGTTCTACGCGCGGCTGTTCATCTGGAATTCCCAGGTGATGTACGTCCGGGACCCGACCAGACGCACATGTTCGAAGGAGATCGGCAGTCCGGAAACGACCGAGTAACCGATATCATCTGCCAGGATCATCGGCGCTCCGATAGGAATGTGGAAAGCCATGGCTTCGTCCTCATTCGCGGAATATGCGCAGAGCGTCTTTTCGATGTGGCTGATGCGGGTCTCGGCGTTTTCGTTCAACAGATCGTAGGCGGAATGCTTCCGGTAAGTATCCTGATCCATGACCACAGCGCAAAGAGGGTATAGGAAATAATAATCGCTGATCGAAACTAAGGCGTCGTTTGCATAGCACAGTTTTTCGATGTGGATCACATCTTCCCCGGCTTTGATCTGCAGAGATTTTGCAACGTCTGCAGGCGCCGGAACGATCTGCATTTCGGTGATCTTATAGGAAGGGGTAAATCCGGAAGCCTTGGCTTCCTCGTTATAATAGTGAGTGGAATAAATGGAATCGATTTTCGCTCGCGGTGTCGCAACAAAGACGCCGCGGTTTTTTTCTTTATAGAGATGACCCTCGCTGACCAGTTCGGTAAATGCCTGTCGTACCGTTGTCCGGCTCAGGTCGTACATGTCGCAGAAATCTTTTTCTATGGGTAATCTGTCGTTGCTTTTTAGCGAACCATTTTTGATTTCGGAAAGGATGATT
The DNA here is from genome assembly GCA_017557505.1 of Bacillota bacterium. Taxonomy (GTDB): domain Bacteria; phylum Bacillota; class Clostridia; order Peptostreptococcales; family Anaerovoracaceae; genus RUG11894. The sequence continues at coordinate 14,143 of JAFYYP010000054.1, forward strand.
TGTTTCAGTTGGAAGTAGAGTGGAATAGCAGAGTTTTTTTCGATCGAATAGTCTAAAAAAGCCATTAAGTAGGAGCCTCCAATATGGAATATAGATTATAGGGAACAATTTAAATACATTATACCAAGATAGAACATGATTAACAAGCAGTTGTATTTAATTGGTATTGAAATATGTACAAGAATAATAGAAAAGTCTCTTGATGAAATGGATAAATCAAATCTATTTGATAGAAATTCGGAATAAAACAGAGTCGTTAGCAGCAACGGAGTAAATAAAATAATTACATTATGATCTGCTGATGAAACGCTTTTTCTATGCATTTTTTTTAAATACTAGCAGATTTCTTGCGTAACATGTGAGAAATGGCCTAATTAATCAGAACATACTAATGTAATGACATCACTATATAATATTGACAATTCAATACTGCTTTGATATTGTTAATTCATAGACAAAGACCCGTATCTTTTTAGAAAGAGGTGAAAACTATGAAGAAGATCTTTGCACTATTGCTCTGTGCCATAATGTGCTTTTCGGTCATGACGGCATGCACGCAATCCAATCAGCCGCAGGGCACAGACACACCCGACGAACCGGAATCCGGTGACGTTCTTGTCATCAGACTGGCAAGTATCACTGCTGCCAACGATGATCTCTATGAATACAGATCCGGCTTGCTCTTCCAGGAAAAAGTTGAAGAGTATTCTAACGGGACCATGAAGGTCGAGTATTATCCTGCCAGCCAGCTGGGTAATTCTACTGAGATGGTCGAAGGCGTTAGCGTCGGTACCATCAACATGGGTATGAGCGTCGGCTTTGATATCTATGCCAACCTCGACCCCATCTGCTCCGTTGTCGGTATGCCGTTCCTCTTCAAGGATTATGAGCATATGCATGCGTTCCTCGAAGGCGATAACGACGCCATCAAGACGATCAAGCAGAGCATGATCGACAATGTCGATATTCGTGTTATGGGTTATTGCTATCGCCCGTTCCGCAGCGTTGTCACCATGGCAAAGCCGGTCTATGCTCCTTCGGATCTTGCCGGTATGACCATCCGCAGCCCGGAAGCACAGGCGAACATGCAGTGGCTGACCGCAATGGGCGCGTCTCCTGTCACGATCTCCTGGAGCGAACTGTACACTTCTCTGTCCAATGGCGCTGCTGAAGGTGCTGAAAACTCCATCACGGAATTCTATGGCGCCAATTTCCAGGACATCATCGGTTATGCGTCCGAGACCAACCACATGGCTGTTACGTGCCTGCTCACTGCAAACAATACGTGGTATGAGAGCCTGACGGACGAACAGCGCGCTGTTCTTGACAAGGCGTCCCAGGATCTGTCCGATTACAACTGGGCGGGATTCCAGGAAGCTTCCGAGAAGGCATGGAAAGCTTTTGCTGACAAGGGCGTTGTTTGCATCAGACATGATGAAGTCGACGATGCTGCGTTCCGCGCTGCCAGTGCCGACATCTACAAGTACTTTGTAAACAAGGGTGACTTTACGGAAGAGCTGTATAACAGCATCCTCAACCTGAAGTATTAATGACAGGCAAACATTTTATCGTTTGATAGTTTCTTAAAGCAGGAGCTTTAGCGCGTATCACTAATTCAGATTTGTTTATGCGGGCGGCAGAGTACTTACGTATTCTGTCGCCTCAGCAAAAGCAAAGGAGAACCCATGAGTAAAATTATCGATGCGTTATGCAAGGTGCTGCGGCATGTTGCGGGAGCTCTCATGATCTGTATCGTCATCTGTGTAACGATACAGATCATCGCCCGGAGCATCTTGCACTTGTCGACGCCGTGGACAGAGGAGATTGCCAGATACCTGTTGATTTGGATGACATTTTTAGGCAGCCCTGTAGCGTTGCGAAAGGGCGAACATCTAATGGTCGATCTGCTGTATAGCAAATACCCTGCGAAAGGCCGTCAATGGGTGCATCTTCTCAGCGATGTTTCAATTGCTGCGTTTTGCACCTATCTTTTGATTTTTGGCATTCAGCTTTGCAATTCTCCGGTCGTAAAGCGGTTCAAATCGCCGGCGGCAGGTATCCCCAGGACTTGGGTCTACTCTGCGCTCCCTGTCGGTGCGGCACTTATGCTTTTGATCGCTCTTTATGACGTTTACAACACGTATCAGATCATGAAGGGGAAACGCGAAGACACGACAGCCGGCACGGTTATAGATGAAAGCATAACTTTAGCTGAAATCGACGAACGGAGAAGGGAGGGATTGAAATGATATCAGTTGCCTGGATCGTATTTATCGGACTGATTCTCATAGGCTTCCCTGTCGCATTTGCGCTGGGCGGATCTTCTGTGATCATGCTCCTGATCGACAGTACAAACACGAACATTACTATTGTTCAGAAAATGGTAAACGGGCTGGATTCGTTTACGCTGCTGGCGATCCCGTTTTTCATGGTTGCAGGAGCTCTTATGACGGAAACCAGTGTGGGCGATAAGATCTTCGCCTTTGCTGATACTCTTGTCCGCCAGTTTGACGGCGGCTTGGCCCAGGTGAATATCGTAGCATCTGTGATCACCGCAGGCATGTCAGGTACCGCTGTGAACGATATTTCCTCTATCGGTCCGATAGAGGTCCGCGCTATGGAAAAGGCCGGGTTCGACAGACCGTTTGCAGGCGCGATCACGGCAGCGTCTTCCGCTTTGGGCCCCATTATCCCGCCCAGCGTTCCGTTGGTCCTGATTGGATCCATTATGGGTGTTTCGATTTCAAGGTTGCTGGTAGGGGGATTGATCCCGGGCATTGCCATGGCGATCATCCTGATGATCTACGTGGCTTTCATAAGCAGAAAACGTCATTATCCTAAGAAGAACGCAGCCACGTTCAAGGAGATCTCCATCTCATTCGTCAAGGCGATTCCCGCGCTCCTCATGCCGGTGATCCTGATGACCGGCTTTATGAGCGGATTCGTTACGCCTACGGAATCAGCATGCCTTGCCGTCCTGTATGCGATGTTTCTTGGATTTATCTTTTATCGGAACATATCCTTTAAGCGTTTCTGGAAATGCATCGCAGATACAGCCCAGTTATGTTCTACGACAATGCTGATCATTGCTTCCGCAGCGGTTTTCGGCCTGGTGATCACGCAGCAGCAGATCCCGCAGAGACTGGCATCCTCCCTGTTAGCGTTAACGAATAATTACTACATTATCGTTTTAATGATGATGTTGATTATCCTTATCCTCGGTTGTTTGCTGGAAACGACCGCGATCATGATCATCATGACCCCTATCTTGATGGTCATTGCGCAGCGGATCGGCATGAATCTGGTGCAGTTTGGCGTTTTGGAGGCATTGGTCGTCACGATCGGCCTGTATACACCTCCTGTTGGAGTGGGTATGTTCCTGACGTGCAAAGTATGTCATATCAAGACGCAGTCATTCCTGCGCGAGATCTGGCCAATGGTGATCATGCTTCTCATTGCAGCGATGCTCGTAGCGTTTATTCCCGGCTTGGTCACATGGCTGCCGGATCTGGTCTGCAGATAATTGACATAGAACAATTTGTGTAGTAAAGTAATGATGTAATTACAATATTGTCTTTTCGCCGTATGTTTGGTGAAGGAAGGGTGAGATAGATGAGTTACGCATATACCGAAGATCAATTAGGTTTCAGAGATCTGCTTGCAGACTTCATGCGCAAGGAAGTCGAACCATACAAAGCACAGTGGGACGAAGAAGGATTTTTCCCTAAGGACACCTATAAAAAAGCGTTCGAGATCGGCCTGCATATGATGGAGATCCCGGAAAAATGGGGCGGCGCTGGTCTGGATCACGAAACGATGGCCTTGATCTATGAAGAAGCGGGCTATTGGGACGCCGGCTTCGGCATGACCATGCTGACGACGACCGTACAGCCCCTGAAGGCTACCCTGATGTTCGGTACAGACGAACAGATCCAAATGGTCTCCGACGTTGCCGTAAACGGCGGGTTCGGCTGCTGGGCTCTGACTGAACCGAACAGCGGTTCCGACGCGTCTTCGCTGGAAACGACATATCGAAGAGAAGGCGACGAGTTTGTTCTGAACGGGTCCAAGTGTTTTGCCACGCTCGGCGCTTACGCGGATATGATGGTCGTTTTCGCGACGAAGGACAGAAAACTGGGCAAAGACGGCGTCAGCGCCTTTATCGTCCCGGGTCATCTGCCCGGCATCATCGTCGGCAAGAGCGAAAACAAGATGGGCATGAGGCTCTCCAATACAGCGTCCGTCACGTTCGACGAAGTGCGGATCCCTGCCGCGAATATGCTCGGCGAAGAAGGAAAGGGCATGCGCATCGCATTGGCGACGCTGAACCTCGGAAGATTTGAGATCGCTTCCCTGGCGAACGGCATCACGCGCAGAGCGCTGGAAGAAGCCGTTAAGTATGCCAAGGTAAGAAAGGTATTCGGCAAGCCCATCATTGATCATCAGATGGTGACCGCGATCCTCGCGGATATGGCTACAACGCTGGAGGCCGGCAGAGCCTTGGTCCGCGAAGGAATGGCCGCATTCGAAGAGAAAGACCCGAACGTGCGCATCATGGCTTCAGCAGCGAAACTCTTCTGCTGCGACGGCTGCGTCAAGGCTTCCCAGGATGCGATCCAGGTGCTTGGCGGTTACGGCTACAGCAAGGAGTATCCGGTCGAGAAGCTGTACAGAGACTCCAAGATCCTTCAGATCCTCGAAGGGACTCAGCAGATCCAGAAGATCGTCATCGGACGCGAGCTGAACAAAAAATATTAGCGACACAGAAAGAAAAGGGGAGGTGCTGTATGGATTACCAAACCATTCTGTATGAGAAAACGGACGGCGTCGGCGTGGTCACGATCGACCGCCCCGAGGTGCTAAACGCCCTGAACGACCGGGTCTTTGCAGAACTCGCCGACGTGTTCCGGGTGATGCAGGACGACAAAGAGATCCGCTGTGTCGTGATCACCGGCAAGGGAAGGGCCTTTATCGCCGGAGCGGACGTCAAGGCGGAGAACCTGAATACCGTTCAGGAAGAACATGCTTTCCTGAGCGCGGGTCAGCAGCTGCTGAACACGATCGAATCGTTCCGTACGCCTGTGGTCGCTGCCGTCAACGGATACGCGTTGGGCGGCGGTCTGGAACTCGCGATGGCCTGCGATATCCGCATTGCGGCAGAGACGGCAAAGATGGGCGTTCCCGAAGTCACCCTGGCTTCTTTCCCCGCGTTGGGCGGCACATTCCGCCTGCCTATGCTGGTTGGACTTGCCCGGGCGAAGGAACTGATCATCACGGGCCGTCACATCAAAGCGCCGGAGGCGTATTCCTACGGACTGGTGCATCAGGTCGTCAGCAGCGAAGAGCTGATGGATACCGTCATGGAAATGGCGCGGAAAATAGCGACAAGAGCGCCGCAGGCATTGGAATACGGTAAGATCGCCGTGACCGCCGGTTACTGGTGCGACCCCAAGGCGAGCGCAGAGATCGCGGTCAGCCTCCGCAGCCAGCTGCAGGCTTCGTCCGACAGAAAAGAAGCCTATGACGCATTTCTGGAAAAAAGAGATCCGAAACCCTTTACGGGTTGTTAGAACCGGAAGTTTTTCATCGATCGGAGATCAAAGATATGAAACCACTGGAAGGTATTAAAGTTATCGATCTTTCCCAATTCGCCGCGACGCCTGCCGTAGGGCGCGTCCTGGGCGAATGGGGCGCGGAAGTCATCAAGGTCGAAACGTTTGCGGGCGACGGCAACCGGAAAAACGGCGCCATGTGCAAAGTCCCGAATCTCGGAGACGACGAGAATCCTGCGTTCGACGTGACCAGTCTGTTCAAGAAGTTCACTTGCATCAATCTGAAGTCTCCGGAAGGCATGGAGATCTTGGACAGGCTTCTTTCCACGGCAGACGTGCTGATCGTCAATTTCCGCGAAGAGAGCATGAAGCGCCTCGGCGTCGACTGGGAAACGATCCACGCGAAGTATCCGCGCATCGTGCATGTGCGCTCCACAGGCTTCGGCGATCTGGGCCCCATGAAGGACGTAGGCGGATTCGACATCACAGCCTATTGGAGCCGTGGCGGCATCCTCGCTAGCCTCGGTCAGGCGGGAGGCGAACCGATCAATTCGGTTCCGGCGTTCGGAGATCTCCAGCAGGCGCTGGGACTTGCCGCAGCGACGCTGGCGGCGTTGATCGGCCGTGAAAAAACAGGCGAAGGCGACCGTATCGTAGGCAATCTTTATAATACGGCGCTGTTCATGTTGTCCTGGGGCATCCAGGGCGTCGAAGGCGGAAACGTCTATCCGATCTCAAGGCAGAACCCGGCGACGCCGACGTCGAACACTTATCCGACGAAGGACGGAAAGTGGATCCACTTATGCGGCCCGACCTATAACCTATTCTACAACAGGATCATGAAGCTGATCGGCCGCGAGGACCTTCTGGACGATCCCCGCTATAACGACTGGATGACCATTCAGCGCGAAGACCGCTGCAAGGACGTCTGCGCGATCATTGAAGAAGGCATGCTGAAGCATACGGCGGAGGAGTGGGAAAAGATCTTCCAGGAAGACGATTTCCCCTGCCAGAAGCTGTTCGATTTCAACGATATCCTGAACGACGAACAGGCATGGGCCTGCGGCGCGCTGCGGAGCGTAAAGTATCCCAGCGGCAACGAGCACGTTTTGATCTCTCTGCCCATGCGTCTGGACAGCGTCGGATACCCGGATTACGAAGGGCATACCGCGAAGCGGCTGGGTCACGACACCAGACCTGTGCTGAAGCAGTACGGCTATACAGACGAAGAGATCGACGAAATGGTCCGGAAGAAAGTCATTATCGATTAAGCGAAGAAAGGAAAGAGATACCATGGGACTCATGACAAGCGAACAATATATCGAAAGTATCCGCGCCATGAAGCGAAATGTCTATTTCATGGGCCAGAAGATCGAAAATACGGTCGACCATCCGGTTCTCCGCCCTTCGATGAACTGCATCATAGAGACTTATGAAATGGCGCAGATGCCTGAATTCGAAGATCTGATGACCGCCGAATCCCATCTGATCCATGAGAAGGTCAACCGGTTCAGCCATATCGATATGACCAAGGAAGACCTGATGAAGAAGGTCCAGATGCAGCGTCTGGTCGGAAGACGCACCGGCATGTGCTACCAGCGCTGCGTTACGATGGACGGCGGGAATTCCCTGTACAGCACGACCTACGAGATCGATCAGAAGTACGGAACCCATTACCACGAGAATTTCGTCAATTGGTTTAAGAGGGTCCAGAAGGAAGACCTGTATGTCTGCGTGGGTATCACGGACCCCAAGGGTGACCGGAGCAAGAGCCCAGTGGACCAGGCGGATCCGGATCTGTTCCTTCACGTCGTGGAGCGCAGACCGGACGGCGTCGTGATCAACGGAGCGAAACTGCATCTGACCAGCTGCGTCAACGCCCATGAGATCTTCGTCATGCCGACCATGAGCCTGAAACCCGGGGCGGAAGATTACGCGATCAGCGCGGCCATCCCCATGGACGATCCCGGGATCACGCTGATCATCGACCACAACTCCTGCGACCTTCGCAAGATCCACAGCAAGGAGATGGATCTGGGCAACGCGAAATACGGCGGGATCGAGGCCGTGTGCGTCTTCGACCATGTCTTCGTGCCGAACGAAAGGATCTTCCTCAACGGCGAGACCGAGTTCGCAGGGATCCTGGTGGACCGGTTCGCGACATATCACAGAAACAGCTACGGCGGATGCAAGCCGGGCACCGGAGATGTGCTGATCGGCGCCTGCAGCCTGCTGTCGGAGTATATCGGGACGAATAAGGCGGCCCACATCAAGGATAAACTGGTCGAGATGACCCATCTGAACGAAACGCTCTGGGCGTGCGGCGTGGCTAGTTCCGCGGCCGGTTATCAGATGCCTGCCGGGAACTGGATGATCGACCCGATGCTTGCGAATATTTGCAAACTGAACGTTACGAGGTTCCCCTACGAGATCTGCCATCTTGCGGAGGAGATCGCCGGCGGGCTGCTGGTTACGATGCCGTCCCAGGCGGATTTCGAGAACCCCGAGACCGGTCCGTATCTGCGCAAGTTCCTGCAAGGCGCGAACGGCGTGAGCGCGGAAGATAAAGTCCGCGCGCTGAGGCTGATCGAAACGATGACGAGAGGCGCCGGCGCCGTAGGGTACCTTACGGAATCTATGCACGGCGCGGGATCTCCGGCCGCGCAGAAGATCAATATCGCCCGATATGCGGATCTGTCCGGCAAGCAGGAGTGCGCAAAGCGTCTTGCAAACATCAAATAGCGCATGCTCAGGATAGGGATCAAGTATTGCGGAGGCTGCAACGCGGGATATGACCGGGTCAAGATCTGCCGGTCTGTCCGGGAAGCATGCCCCGGCGCGCAGTGGGAATACGTGAAGGACGATACCGTCTATGATCACATCCTGCTGATCCAGGGCTGTCCGCAGCGCTGCGCAAAAACAGCGGCGCCGCGGTTTGAAACGATAGAGATATGCGGTCCCGAAGACGGTGAGGCCGCAGTCAAAAGGATAACAGCTGCATTGGAAAGTGATTCGAAAGAGAATCTGGAGGAGAAATGATGTTTCAGTTTACCGAAGAACAGTTGTCTGTGCAGGAATTAGTGCACGATTTTGCGCAAAAGGAAGTTCTGCCTCTCGCAGAAGAGAATGATAAGCTGGGGCTTCCCAATAAGGAGATCATCGCGGCCTTAGGCGAAATGGGCATCCTGAGTCTGAACATCCCCGAGGAATACGGTGGCTCCGGTCTGGATGAGATCTCGAAGGTCCTCGCGATCTACGAGATGGGCAGGACCTGCGCGGGTACCGCCGAAGTCGTCAGCACGCAGATGCTGGTAAATGACATCGTTTTGATGAACGCGAACGAAGAGCAGAAAGCCGAGTTCCTGCCGCGCGTTGCCGAAGGAAAGATCGGCGCGTTCGCTTTGACGGAACCCGGCGCGGGATCTGACGCGGGTTCCATCCGCACCAAGGCCGTCCGGGACGGCAGCGATTTCATCATCAACGGCACAAAGTGCTTCATCAGCAATATGGGAAAAGACGAAGGCGATTTCGTCGTCCTCATCACGGTGACCGATCCGCAGAAGGGCACCCACGGCGGGATGACCGCCTTTCTGATCGACCGCAACACGCCGGGCTTTACGGTCGGCAAGCTGGAAGACAAACTGGGGATCCGGGCAGCGAGCGTATCGGAACTGATCTTCCAAGATTGCCGCGTTCCCGAAAGCTGCGTCCTGGGCAGCGTGGGCGACGGTTTCCGCATCGCCATGAGCGGGCTGGACGGCGGCCGTATCGGCGTAGCCTCCCTGTCTTTGGGCATTGCGCAGCACGCATTCGACTCGGCCGTGAAGTATTCCAAGGAACGCTCCCAGTTCGGAAGACCCATCTCCAAGAATCAGGGGATCCAGTGGTATATCGCAGATATGGCGACGCGCTTGGAGGCTGCGAAACTTCTGACGTATAACGCAGCGTATGCGCGTATGAACAACAGCAAAGACGTCGTGATCGCCGCTTCGATGGCAAAGTACTTCGCATCGGAAGCCGCGAACTACATCGCCGATAAGGCGCTCCAGATCCACGGCGGATACGGATTCATCAAGGATTTCGACGTGGAACGCATCTACCGCGATGCCAGGATCCTCAAGATCTTCGAAGGAACGAGCGAGATCCAGAAGATCGTGATCTCGAGGGAAGTGCTGAAGAAATGAAGTTCACGATCCTGATGGGAAGCCCCCGGAAAAACGGCAACACGGCGGCGCTGCTCGGGCCGTTCACGGACGAGCTGCAGCGTGCGGGTCACGAGGCGAAGACCTTTTGGCTGTACGATATGGACCTCACCGGATGCACGGCATGCCGTACCTGCCAGCAGGATTGGACGAAGTTCGGCTGCCGGATCGAAGACGATATGCAGCAGATCTTCGACGCGGTCATGGCTTCGGATGTGATCGTCTTGGCCTGCCCGGTCTACAGCTGGTACTGTACGGCTCCCATGAAAGCGGCGCTCGACCGTCTGATGTACGGCATGAACAAGTATTACGGGGAAGAACGCGGTCCTTCTCTCTGGGAAGGAAAGCGCATGGCGCTCCTCGTCACGTGCGGTTATCCGCCGCAGAAGGGCGCCGATCTCTTCGCGGAAGGGATGCGCAGATACTGCAAGCATTCCCGGCTGCAATTCGACGGCATGCATGCAGAGCATGATTTGGGTTATAAATCGGTGTTTATGGACGCAGAGAAAGAACTGCGCGTAAGAGAATGGGCTCGTCTGTTGACTGCAGAGAGCGATTGCAAGGAAAAGGAGAAGTAGCGAATGAATATCTTAGTGTGCGTGAAGCAAGTGCCGGACACCACAGAGATCAAGATCGATCCGGTCAATAATACGCTGATCCGTGACGGTGTTCCTTCGATCGTGAATCCTTTCGACGGATTCGCGTTGGAGGCCGCCGCACGAATCAAAGACAAGGATCCCAGCTGTAAGATCATCGCCATGGCGATGGGACCCGAAGCGGCGAAGAATGCGTTAAAGGAATGCCTTGCGATCGCTGCGGATAAAGCCTATCTGATCAGCGCGCGCGCGTTCGGCGGCTCCGATACGTTGGCTACGAGTTATATCCTGTACAACGCCGTGAAAAAGGTGGAATCCATCGAAGGCAAGTTCGACATGATCTTCTGCGGCAAGCAGGCCATCGACGGCGATACGGCCCAGGTGGGTCCCGAACTCGCGGAACACCTCGGCTATCCGCAGGTCTCCTGCGCGCTGGAATGCGAACTGAAGGACAATTCTCTGGAAGTGCTCCAGGAGGGCGACATCAAGAAGGTCATCGGCATCGACCTGCCCTGCCTGATCACATTCACGAAACCCAGCTTTGACCCGAGATTCCCGACGATCAAGAGAAAACTGGCTGCCAACCGTGCGGAGATCCCCGTCTTTTCCGACGCGGACCTCGAGGGCATCGACCCGCTGCACATCGGTCTGAAGGGGTCCCCGACGAAGGTAAAGAAGACCTTCGTTCCCCAGAAGAAGACCGGCGGCCTGATCATCAACGAAGGATCTGCAGAAGCGAACGCTGCAAAGCTGGCACAGCTGCTCAATGACGCGCATATCATTTAAGGGAGGAGACGAAGATGGAAGCGAAGACCAAGGACCTTTGGGTTTTTGTAGAAACGAATGAAAATGGTACCGCGAAGAACGTCGGTATCGAACTGCTGACTCCCGGACGTATGCTCGCCGACAAGCAGGGCGGAGCGCTGGTAGCTGTCATCATCGGCTCCGGCTGCGAAGCTGCCGTGGAAGACGCAGCAGCGCACAACGCGGATAAGGTCATCGTACTGGATTCCCCGGAATACGGGTTCTTTACGACGGACGCCTACGCGGCAGTGCTATATTACCTGGTCGAGAAGTACGGTCCGTCCGTCGTCATGATCGGCGCGACCCAGAACGGCAGAGACTTCGGTCCGAGAGTGTCCTGCCGCCTGCAGACCGGTCTGACCGCAGACTGCACCAGTCTGGACATTGACGAAGAATCCGGCAATATCGCCTGGACCCGTCCCGCCTTCGGCGGCAACCTCATGGCAACGATCCTCTGCCCGAATACCAGACCCCAGATGGGTACGGTCCGTCCGGGCGTGTTCAAGAAGTGTGAACCGGTCGCACCCCACGCGGAGATCATCCGCGAAGAGTTCCACGTCGCTCCGGAGGACATCCGAACGCGTCTGATCCGCATCGTCGAAGAGGATACAGATGAGGTCGTGGATCTGGAAGGCGCCGATATCATCGTATCCGGCGGACGCGGCGTCGGTGGACCGGAAGGGTTCGAACCGATCAGAAAGCTGGCGGACGCCATGGGCGCTACCGTGGGTTCGTCCCGCGCAGCGGTGGATTCCGGCTGGATCAGCCATGCGCACCAGGTCGGACAGACGGGCAAGACCGTCGCGCCGAAACTGTACGTGGCGTGCGGCATCTCCGGTGCGATCCAGCACCTGGCCGGCATGGGCGGATCCGACTGCATCGTAGCGATCAACAAGGATCCGGATGCGCCGATCTTCACCGTGGCGGATTACGGCATCGTCGGCAACCTGTTTGAAATCGTTCCTCTGCTCGAAGCAGAGGTCCGGAAAATAAAGGGCTAGTGTTACAGGAAAAGAACCGGCAAGACCTCCTGCCGGTTCTTTTCATAAAACCACAGAATTACGAAGATTCGAGGTATCAAATGGGCAAGATCAATCTGACGGAAGGCGAAACATTCCGGTTTTCCAAGACGTTCACGGAGACGGACGTCTATCTGTTCGCAGGGGTCAGCGGCGACTATTATCCCCTGCATACCAATGAAGAATACGCGAGCAAAACGCCCTACAAGCACCGCCTGGTGCACGGCATTCTGACGTTTTCCCTCGCTTCGACGGTCAGCGGCATGGCCGCCATCAAGGGCCGGGAAAACGCGGCTTCCGTGCGCTACAACAACGTCCGCTTCTTAAAGCCGGTCTATTTCGGCGATACGATTACCGCGATCTACACGATCGAGAAGATCGACGAGGAGAAGATGAGGACGTACGCGACCTGCAGGATGTTCAACCAGAAGGGCGAAGACGTGCTGACCTGCGAGCATACGCTGCTCTTCTTCGACTAAGATGGACAGACGGGTCGAGATCGAGGCGATTCTCGCAAAGGACGTCCTTCCGCTGATCCGCAGCCACGGCGGTGACATGGAGATCCGCGCTGTCGAAGGGGACACGGTAACGGTCCTGCTGACGGGCGTCTGCAGCGGCTGTCCTGCTGCGGACCTGAGCACGAAGGCCATGATCGAAGAAGCGCTGCGCGGCAGCTCCGCGCAGATCGAGCACGTGATCCTGGAAGACGATACTTCGGAGAGTCTGCTGGATCTCGCCAGAAAGATCCTCAGGAAGGAGACGGATTGACATGAAAGTACTGCTTTTGAACGGGTCACCCCGGGAGAACGGAAACACCACCATCGCCCTGCAGGAGATGGTCCGCGTCTTTGAAGAAAACGGCGTGGAGACCAACGTGATCCAGCTGGGGCAGGAAGACATCCGCGGATGCCTGGCCTGCGGCGGCTGCCACAAGACGGGCAAATGCGTCGTCAACGACGTGGTCAACAAGCTGGCTCCGATGCTGGAGGAGGCCGACGGCCTGGTGCTCGGAAGCCCGGTCTACCTCGCTTCGGCTAACGCCACGCTGATCGCCTGCGTCGACAGGCTGTTCTACAGCACCCACTTCGACAAGACCATGAAGGTCGGCGCGAGCGTCGTCTGCGGCAGAAGAGGAGGTCTGTCTTCGACCTTCGACGAACTGAACAAGTACTTCACCATTTCGGGCATGCCGGTCGCTTCCAGCTGCTACTGGAACAGTATACACGGGATGAAGCCCGGAGAAGCGGCCCAGGACGAGGAAGGGCTGCTGATCATGCGGGTGCTGGCCCGCAACATGGTCTTCCTGATGAAGAGCATACAGCTCGGAAAGGAAGCCTTCGGCCTGCCGGAGAAGGAAAAGCCGGTCCGTACCAACTTTATTCGCAAGGTGACTCTTTGAGTCGTTGCAAGCATAAAACCTCCTTATAACAAAAGACCTCCCGGGTCGCAGCCGGGAGGTCTTTATTTGCAGTTTTCTGCGTCGTATCTGTTTAGAATACTGCTGCCCAGATCAGGAATCCGCCGCAAGCGAGGATACCGGTGAAGAGCAGAACGACTACCAGGTAGCCCATGATGTCTCTTGCAGACAAGCCTGCAACGCCGAGTGCGGGCAGAGCCCAGAACGGCTGGATCATGTTCGTCCACTGGTCGCCCCATGCGATAGCCATACCAGCGCGGCCGGGTTCGATACCCATCTTCGCAGCTGCGGGCATAACGATCGGGCCCTGTACTGCCCACTGGCCGCCGCCGGAAGGTACGAAGAAGTTAACGATACCTGCGGACAGGAAGGTCCAGAGCGGGAAAGTGGTGTTGGTGGAGATGTTGACGAAGAAGTCGGAGATGATTCCCGCGAGGGAAACGCCGTCCGCATTCTTGGCGACCATCATGCCCATGATACCTGCATAGAACGGGAACTGGAGCAGAACGCCTGCAGAACCGCCGGCTGCTTCGCCGATGGCGTCGACGTATCTGCGGAGATCGCCGTGCATGAGCAGACCCAGGAACAGGAAGATGAAGTTAACGACGTTCAGGTTCAGAGCGTTCGCTACGGAACCGCCGGACTTCACGATGCCTGCGAAATACTGGACGGTCCATACGAGACCTGCGATAACGGTGATCGCCCACAGGATCTTGGAGTGCTCCATCTTGTCAGCCGGAGTCTCGACTCTGTACTGTCTTTCGACTTCGTTCTCGAGCAGAGCGGGATCGACGGTGATGGTGTGCGCTTCGTCGGGATGCATCGCATAGTTGACGAAGGGCATCAGGATCAGTACGAGACCGCACATGATGAGGTTCATCGGGTGGAAAACGGTCTGGTTCATGCCCGCCTGATAGGTCTCTTCGCCGATGGTGTAACCGCCGGAGATCGTGAGGGGGATGGAGCCGGACAGACCGGCGTGCCAGACAACGAATCCGGAGTAGGCGGATGCGATCAGCAGTCTGTAGTCTACGTCGCGGATCCTCTTAGCCATTTCCTTGGCGAGCAGAGCGCCGGCGATGAGGCCGAAGCCCCAGTTCAGCCAGCAGCAGATAACGGAAACGAAGGTGGTGAGCACGATAGCGCTCTTCTTGTCCTTCGCGATCGAAGCGATGCGGGCAAGGAATCTCTTGAAGACCGGAGCAGAAGCCATGGCAGAGCCCAGAACCAGAACCAGCGCCATCTGCATGGCGAAGGCGAGCAGGCTCCAGAAGCCGCTGGCGTTACCCCAGGACTGGACCATCTGAAGGGGGCCCTGACCTGTACCGAGCATCGCGAATACAAATACGACGATGCTCAGGATGATAGCGAACAGGAACGGATCCGGCAGCCATCTGTTGACTACGTTAACGCAGCCATTGGTAAATTTCTTGAACATAAGTCCTCCTGAAGAATAAATGATTATTGCGTGTGGAGGCCCTCACAAGTTCTTGTTAAAACCTTCACAAAATAGCACTCTAATATAGTATATGTTTCGGCATTTTTTGTCAATGAATTTAGGACAAAAACTGTTGCGTTTTTTTGTGGATTCCGCAAGAATTCCATCGGTCTGGCACGAAACACCTGAAATATTTGTATGGCGTTTCCATCTTCATTTGAGTGCCCCCGTATGGTAAAATATTATGTCAGGGTATGCCCTGGCGGACGACATAAAAACAGGAAGCAAAACGAATGAGTTACACCCATCTTCACGTACATACCGAATACAGCCTGCTGGACGGCGCCGCGCGCATCGACAAGCTCGTCGCGCGCGCGAAAGAGCTGGGCATGGAGTCGCTGGCCATTACGGACCACGGCGTCATGTTCGGCTGCGTGCAGTTCTACGAAGAATGCAAAAAACAGGGCATCAAGCCCATCATCGGCTGCGAGGTCTACACGGCCGCGCGCACCCGTTTCGACAAGGATCCCGTGCTCGACAAGCACCAGGGCCATCTGATCCTGCTCGCGAAGGACAAGACAGGTTACGAGAATCTGATCAAGATCGTATCCGAAGCCTACAAGACCGGCTTCTATTATAAACCGCGCACCGACAGAGAGCTTCTTTCGGCTCACAGCGAGGGCATCATCGCGCTGTCCGCCTGCCTGGCGGGACGCGTGCAGCACCTGCTGCTCAAAGACGACTACGAAGGCGCCAAAGAAGAGGCGCTGTGGCTTGAAAACTGCTTCGGCAAGGGCAATTTCTATCTGGAGATCCAGGACCAGGGGTTAGACGAGGAAAAGAAGATCAACCCCATGCTCAAGAAGCTGTCCAAGGAGCTGAGCATCCCGCTCGTCGCCACAAACGACGCCCACTATATCTATCAGGACGACGCGAAGGCACACGACGTGCTTTTATGCATCGGCACGAAGTCCAGCTTTACGGATCCCGACCGCATGCGCTTCGAGAACGACCAGTTCTATCTGAAGTCGGAAGAGGAGATGCGCGAGATCTTCCGGGATATCCCCGAGGCCTGCGACGTGACTCAGGAGATCGCCGACAAGTGCAATTTCGACTTCGAGTTCGGCGTATATCACATCCCTGTATCGAAGGTGCCCGAAGGCTACACGCAGCAGACGTTCTTCGAATATCTGTGCTGGTCCGGCCTGGAGCACCGCTACGGCACGACCCAGCCAGACCCCTCCAGCAGCAGGCCTTATCCGGCCCTGCCGCCTGAAGATATGGAGGCGCTGGCCCCTTCCGTGGATCCGGAACTGAAGGAACGCATGCGCTACGAGGTCGAGACGATCGAAAGCCTCGGCTACGTCGGCTATTTCCTCATCGTCTGGGATTTCGTCAATTACGCGAAAGGCCAGGGCATCATGGTCGGCCCGGGCAGAGGATCGGCGGCCGGTTCCATCGTTTCGTACGCGATGGAGATCACCGACATCGACCCCATCAAATTCAGCCTCATCTTCGAGCGCTTCCTGAACAAGGAACGCGTATCCATGCCCGATATCGACATGGACTTCTGCATCGAGCGCAGAGGCGAGGTCATCGACTACGTCAAGGAGCGCTACGGCGTCGACAACGTGTCGCAGATCTCGACGTTCGGGACCCTGAAGGCCCGCGCGGTGTTCAAAGACGTCGCGAAGGTCATGGAGGTGCCGTTCGCGCGGTCGCTGGAGATCTCGAAGATGATCCCCGAAGACCTGAAGATCACGCTGGACAAGGCGCTGGAGAACAGCCCGGACTTCCGCGGCGTGTACGAGGCGGATCCGCAGATCAGGAACGTCGTCGATACGGCCAAGGTCCTCGAGGGCCTGGCGCGCCACAGCTCCACGCACGCGGCAGGCGTCGTGATCTCCAAGGATCCCGTCGACACCTACGTGCCGCTGATCATGACGGATAAAGGCCTCGCGACGCAGTTCACGATGACCGAGATCGAGCACCTGGGCCTGCTGAAAATGGACTTCCTGGGTCTGCGCAACCTCACGGCCATCCGCGAGTGCCTGGAGCTCATCAAAAAAGACACCGGCGAGACGATCGACCTGCATGCGATCGACTACGACGACCAGGACGTATACAAACTCATCGCGAGCGGCAATACGATCGGCATATTCCAACTGGAATCCGGCGGCATGACGAGGTTCATGAAAGACCTCGGCCCGACCTGTCTGGAAGACCTGATCGCAGGTATCTCGCTGTACCGTCCGGGTCCGATGGACTCCATCCCGACCTACGTCAAATACAAGAAGCATCCGGAGCAGATCTCGTATCTGTGCCCCGAGCTCGAACCCATCCTGGCGCCGACGTACGGCTGCATCGTGTATCAGGAGCAGGTCATGGACATCGTGCGCAAACTCGGCGGCTATTCCTACGGCCGTTCCGACCTCGTGCGCCGCGCCATGTCCAAGAAGAAGGCGGACGTCATGGAGAAGGAAAGAGAGTACTTCGTCCACGGCAAGCTGAACGAAGACGGTTCCGTCGACGTGCCCGGCTGCATCCGCAACGGCGTGTCCGAGAAGGTCGCGAACACGATCTTCGATGAAATGACGAGTTTCGCGGCATACGCGTTCAATAAATCCCACGCGGCGGCTTACGCGGTCGTCGCTTACCAGACTGCCTGGCTGAAGTGCCACTATCCGGCGCAGTTCCTGGCGTCCCTGATGACGTATCCGGCGGACAACAAGGCCGTCGCCATCCTGATCGGCAACGCGAAGGACATGGACATCGAGACGCTGCAGCCTGACGTCAACCGCTCCGCGAAACACTTCTCGACCGAAGACGGCAAGATCCGCTACGGACTGCTCGGCGTCAAGCACGTGGGCGAAGGCGTCGTGGAGGAGATCATCGCTGCGAGAAAACGTCACATGCCCCGCGATATCTTCGAATTCGTGGACGGGCTCGACGTGCACACGATCAACCGGATCGCGCTCGAAAGCCTCATCAAGGCCGGCGCACTGGATTGCTTCCCGGGCAACAGAGCCCAGAAACTGGCCGTGATCGGCGAGCTCATCGAATCCGCACAGGCCAGCGCCAAGAACAATCTGGACGGTCAGATGTCGCTGTTCGCGATGCCGGGCGACGACGGCGGCATGGCGGGCATCCGCATCGAGCGCCACCTGCCGCAGGCCGCGGATTTCCACCGCCAGGATCTGCTGCAGATGGAAAAAGAGATGCTTGGCATCTATCTGACGGGACATCCGCTGAACGACGTGAAAGCACGCATCATGGAGCTGACCGACATGGACACGCGCCGCCTGTACGACCCCGAGGACGACGCGGTGCGCGACGGCATGCAGGTGACCATCGCGGGCATCATCTCCGCGAAGAAGAACCTCGTGACGAAGAAGGGCCTGAACATGGCGTTCCTGACGGTCGAGGATCTGTACGACGCGCTCGAAGTCGTCGTGTTCCCGAAGTCCTACGAGAAGTGCCGCGACTGCCTCGAAGTGGACAACATCGTTCTGATGACAGGCAAACTTGATATGAAAGAAGAAGGCGCGCCGAAGCTGCTGGCGGACGACATCCGTCTGCTGGCGGACATTCCCGAAGGCACGGCGAAGGTGACGACGGCGCCGAAGGCTGCGCTGCTGAAGGTCGTCATCCCGGCGTACTACAGCGAGGAGGAAGCCCTGAACACGTTCCGCGACCTGGCGCGCGCCCACCTGGGCGACATGCCCGTGGCGGTGCTCATCATGGCGACCGGCAAGAAATACAAGCTGGGCTACGACCTGTGGGTCAACCCGGACGAGAGCTTCATGGCCGACGTCAAGCGCCTGTACGGCGAAGACTGCATCCGGCCGTAGACCGGAGGAGGTTCTGCATGGACCGCACCATCCTTCACTGCGACATGAACAGCTTCTACGCCAGCGTGGAGCTGCTGGAACACCCGGAACTCGCGGGCAAACCCGTGGCTGTCTGCGGTGACCCGGCCAGCCGCCACGGCATCATCCTGGCGAAGAATCAGGAAGCGAAGAAATACAAGGTGCAGACGGCGGAAACGATCTGGCAGGCGCGGCGCAAATGTCCCGATCTCGTGCTGTTGGCGGCTCATCACGCAAAGTACGAGAAGTTCTGCAAGATCATCAACGGCATCTATCTGCGCTACACAGACCTCGTCGAGCCGTTTTCCATCGACGAATCGTGGCTGGACGTGACCGGCAGCCTCGCGAAGTTCGGTATGACCGGCAGAGAACTCGCGGACGAGATCCGCGAGACTGTCAAGGCCGAGACCGGACTGACCCAGTCCGTGGGCGTGTCGTTCAATAAGGTGTTCGCGAAGATGGGCAGCGACTACAAGAAGCCAGACGCGACGACCGAGATCACCCGCGGCAACTATAAAGACATCTTATGGCCGTTGCCGGCGCGCGAGCTGATCTTCGTGGGAAAATCCACGGCGTCGCGGCTCGAAGCCATGAACATCCGCACGATCGGCGCCATCGCGCAGGCCGATCCCGCGCTGCTGCATTCCGCGTTCGGCAAGCACGGCGACGAGATGTACCGCTACGCCAACGGTCTGGACGATGCGTCGGTGCAGCCGTACGATGCGGAGCGCGAATACAAATCCGTCGGCAACGGCATCACGTTCCGGCGCAACCTGCTCGGCAGAGACGAGGTGCGCACTGCGGTCGTCAGCCTGGCCGACCGCGTGTCGGTGCGGCTGAGGCGCCACGGCCTGATGGCGTCCGGCATCAAGGTCGACATCAAAGACCCGGATCTGCGCACGATCTCGCGGCAGATGCAGCTCGAGACCGCGGTCAACAACTCCGCGGATATCGCGAAAGCCGCCATGGAACTGATCGACCGCAACTGGAGGTATACCGATCCCATCCGGCTCATCACCGTGACCGGGATCAACATCTCCGTCGGCGCGCCTGAGGAACAGCTCAGCCTGTTCTCGCCCGCGCAGGAGGAGACGAGAAAGAAGAACGAGGCTGTCGACGCTGCCATGGACGCTGTCCGCGGAAAGTTCGGCAAATATTCCATAATGTACGCAGGGGTCCTGGGCAACGACCTGGGGATATCCTACAAGGATTCCGAGGAGGAAGAAATCGAATATGAAGAACGTTAACAAATGGCTGGTATTGCTCTTGAGCATCGCTCTGGTGCTGTCCGCACTTTCGGGCTGCATCAAGGAAGAACAACAGGAAGTGCCTGCGGAAGAAGTGCCCGAAGCGCTGTCCGCGCCGCTGAACATCGGCACCCTGATGGGTCCGACCGGCATGGGCATGGCAGGCTTGGTCGACCTTGAATCGGAAGGCAGCAAGGTTTTCGTTTATGATTCGCCTGACCAGTGCATGGCCGGCCTTCTGAATGGCGACCTGGACGTTGCGGCCATCCCCTCAAACGTCGCGGCCGTGCTGTATAACAAGACGGAAGGCGGCATCAAGCTGCTGGGCGTCAACACCGGCGGCGTGCTGTACGTGCTTTCCAACGGCGCTGACCCCGTCAGCAGCCTGGCCGATCTGAAAGGGCAGACCGTCTACGCCTCCGGCATGGGCGGCGTGCCCGAATACGCGTTCAAGGCGCTGATGGCGAAGGAAGGCCTCGCGGAGGACGACATCGAACTGGTCTGGTTACAGTCCCACGCGGACGTCGTTTCCACGCTGATCACAGAGGGCGGCTATGCGCTCGTCCCCGAACCCCAGGTGACGGTTGCAGGAACAAAGGCCGATACTGTGAAGGTCGAATTGGATATCAACGCGATGTGGAAGGAAGCGTTCGGTTTCGATCTGCCCATGGGCGTCATCGCCTGCCGCGCACAGGTCGCGGAAGAAAGACCGGGCGATCTCGTCTTTCTGCTGAACAAGTACTATGAATGCCTCGAGATGTTCCAGGAGGACAAGGACTTCGCGGCGATGGTCATCGCCGGCATGAGCATCCTGCCTTCGGAAGGGGTCGCCAAAGCTGCGATGCCGCGATGCAACATCATGCTCGAGACCGGCTTCGACGCCTGCAAGAGCATCCTGACCCCGCTGTACGAGACGCTGTCATCCTACAATCCGCAGGCGGTCGGCGGTTCCATCCCCGGAGACGACTTCTATTTTGCGAAGGACCACCCGACCAACTACAGTATCAAACTCGAATTCTAAATTATGAACGAAAAGACCGGTGAAAAGCGCATAGGAAGGAAACTCGCCGCGGCGCTGCTGTGGCTTGCCGTCTGGCAGGCCGTGAGCATGGCGTTCGGCAGGTCCTTTGTGCTGCCTTCACCGGTTTCGACTTTTAAGAGGTTATTGGAGCTCTGCGCGCAGGGCTCATTCTGGCAGGCCTGTGGGGTCACGCTGCTGCGGGTCGCGGCAGGATTGCTCCTGGCCTGCCTGCTCGGCTTTGTCTGCGCCTGGGCTGCGCAGAAGAGCGAGGCCGCGAAGGAAATCCTCGCGGTGCCGGCGGCTGTCATCCGTTCCGTGCCCGTCATGTCGGTCATCCTGATCGCACTGCTGGCCATGAAGAGCGCCGTCGTGCCGCTGTTCGTCTGCTTTCTGATGTGCTTTCCTGTGATGTACACGAACATCCTGCAGGGCTTCGAAAGCGTGCCGGACGAGTACCGCGAGCTCGCGCAGGTGTACCGCATCGAGGGCAGCCGGTACTTTACGAAGATCATGATCCCGGCCAGCATGGGCTACATCAAGGCGGGTCTTTCGATGTGCGCAGGGCTTTCCTGGAAGAGCACGGTCGCGGCGGAGGTGCTCAGCAACCCTCGGATCTCCATGGGCTATCACCTGCTGAGCGCCAAGATGTACCTCGAAGGGGCGGATCTGTTCGCCTGGACCGTGGGCATCGTGCTGCTGTCGGTCTGCTTCGAGAAGCTGTTGAAGCACCTGCTGAGGAGGTGGTAGCATGGCGTTTTCTGAAAGAGACATCGTGCTGACCCGGATCAGCAAGGAATACGACGGACAGAACGTGCTGAAGGGTCTGGATCTTCGCATCGAAGACGGCAGGATCACGGCGGTCATGGGGCCGTCAGGCCTTGGTAAAACTACGCTTCTAAAGATCCTGCTCGGGCTGGAAATCTGCGAGGGAAGCGTGAGCGGCATGCAAGGCAGAAAGGTCTCGACAGTCTTTCAGGAGAGCCGTCTTCTGCCGTGGCTGACACTGAAACAGAACCTGGAACTGGTCTGCGGACCGGGCTGCGAGGCAAAGATCGCAGACGCGCTCGCACTCATGGAACTGTCGGACGCGGCAGATAAGAAGCCCTCGGAACTGTCCGGCGGCATGCAGAGGCGCGGCGCGCTGGCAAGGGCGCTGGCTTACGACGGCGACGTCTATATTCTCGACGAACCGTTCACGGGTCTGGACGAGGAACTGAAAGACCGTATCGCAGGCGCCCTGTGCGAACGCTGGCGCAAGGAGAAAAAGACCGTGCTGTTCGTGACCCACGACAGCGCGGAAGCGGCGGCGTATGCCGACGAAACGGTGCGCCTCGGAGAACTGGTATAACGTTATGGAATATACGGTAGAACAGATCAGAGCAGAAATCTCCATCTGCGATTACGTGCGCGATTACGTGGATTTCGGCGAAACGCAGGAGCGCTGCAGCCATTGTTCCGACTACGGAAAGACGTGGTCCTGCCCGCCGTTCGATTTCGATCCGGTGGATTTCTGGAACGCTTTCGACGTGCTGCAGGTGTACGGGTACCGGCTGACTTACAGCGGAGAGCGTACGCTGAAGGAAATGGAAGACGCGCTGTGGAAAGAAAAAGAACGGCTGGACGCGGAACTGCGGGCGATGGAGCCCCTGTATCCGGGCAGCACATCGCTTTCCCTCGGGTCATGCAGACTGTGCAAGGCCTGCACGAGAGCGGAGGGCGGAACGTGCAGACACCCGGAGCTGGTGCGGCACTCCATCGAATCCGTGGGCGGAAACGTGGGAAAGACGCTCAAGGATCTGTGCGGCATCGAGATCGAATGGGCAAAGGACGGCAAGCTGCCGGAGCATTTCGTGCTCGTCGGCGGACTGCTCAGGAAGGAGAACGGAAATGAAACTTCGTACTGAACTGGATTATCAGGATCCCGGATTCTTTCAGGAACTGACGGAAAAACACAAGGTCCCGGGCTTCAACTACCGGCTGATCAAGGCCGGGCAGGCGGGCGATGCCTACGCGTTCGGCGTACAGAACATCGAAACGGGCAAGCCCTACGAGCCTTCGACCATCATCGAGGCGGCTTCGCTCACGAAGACGCTGTTCGCCTGCCTCGTGATGCGCCTCGTCGACCGCGGCGTGCTGACCCTGGACGAACCCATCGCGCCGCTGGCGCCATCCGTGCAGGTATCGCAGGACGAACGAATTCAGACCATCACAGCGCGGCAGGTCCTCTCTCACGGCACGGGCCTTCCCAACTGGGATAAGAAACCCTATCTGAAGTTCCTGTTCGATCCGGGCACGTCCTATTCCTACTCGGGCGAAGGGTATTACTACCTGCAGAAGATCGTCGACGTCATCACCGGCAAGGAGTTCTGCGACCACTATTGGGACGAGTTCCTGAAGCCGCTTGGCATGACGAATTCCTACCCGGTCTGGGAGCCTGCGATGACCCGCATCGAGGCCAATCAGCACAGAAAGGCCGAAGGCATGTGGCCGCTGCGCATGGAGATGGATTTGGCCGGCAACGCGCCGGAGCCAAACGCTGCCTGGTCTTTGTACAGCGGCGCGGAGGATTACACGAAATACATGCTGGAGATCCTGAACGAGCACGGCCATCTGAGCGAGGAGTCGTTCAAAGAGATGACGAGCCCGCAGAACCGGGCGACCGAAGGCGTATATTGGGGCCTGGGCTGGGGCATCCCCGCCAAGGATAAGAACGTCATCTGGCACTGGGGCGACGACGGCGGCTACCGCAGCCTGGCGGTCATGGATCTGGTCACGAAGGATGGTGCCTGCATCTTCTGCAACAGCGACGGCGGCACGGACCTTTGCATCGAAATGCTGGAAAAAATCACGGACGGCGATTTCTGGCCGGAAGTCGCGGACTTTATCGCGCACGCGGAGTAAGACAGGGGGACGGTTCTCCTGTCTCATGATGATTCTATGATTTACGATCTGATTATTAAAAACGCAAATATCGTCGACGGCAGCGAAGCGCCTGCGTTCGCGGGCGGACTGGCCGTCAAGGACGGAAAAATAGCCACGCTCTGGCACGGCGAAATGCCTGAAGATATGCAGGCAGCCGAAACGCTCGACGCAAAGGGATTGACGCTCAGTCCCGGCTTTATCGACATCCACTGCCACAGCGACGAGACGTTCTATAACTACCCGACCGTGGACAGCAAGATCCTGCAGGGGGTCACGACGGACGTCGGCGGCAACTGCGGCATCTCTTTGGCGCCGCTGAAGCAGAAAAACAAGGAACTGCTGCGCTCCTACGTCGGCGACGCGCCGTACGCCTGGGAATCCTTCGGCGAATTCCTCGATTACGTCGAAAAGGAGGTGCGGCCTTCGAACAACTTCACCTGCGGCGTAGGTCACGGCGCGATCCGCATCGCGGCCATGGGCTTCGAGCCCAGGCAGGCGACGGCGGCGGAGATGGCGGACATGAAGGCCATGCTGGCCTCGTCTCTGGACGAAGGCGCAGCCTTCTTCTCGTCCGGGCTCATCTACGCGCCCGGCTGCTACGCGGACGAGGCGGAATTGACCGAGCTCAGCAAGGTCGCGGCGGCAAAAGGAGCGTTCTACGCGACCCACATGCGCAACGAGAACCTGCACATCTTCGACGCGCTGCCCGAAGCGATCCGCATCGCGGAAAACAGCGGCGCCAGCCTGCAGATCTCGCACCACAAGCTCATCCGGCGCGAGATGTGGGGCCGTTCCACGGAAACGCTGCAGCTGATCGAAGATGCCCGCGCCAGAGGCGTCGACGCCTGGGCGGATCAGTATCCGTACATCGCCAGCTCCACGTATTACGCGAGCAATCTGCCGAACTGGGCGTATGAAGGCGGCGTGGCCGCGCTGATCGAACGGATCAAGGATCCGGTGACCCGCCGGAAGATCCTCGACGACATGGAAGCCGCCTGCGGCGGACGCTGGGGCGACATCTTCCTCGGCTTTGCGCCTGCGGAAGAAGATAAAAAATACATCGGCAAGAGCACCGAAGAGATCGCCGATATGATGGGCCTTCCGTGTGCGGAAGCGGCGCTTTCCATCGTGGAGCGCAACGGCAACGACGCCAGCGAAGTCAACTTCGGCATGTGCGAAGAGGACGTCGAGCGCATCATGCAGGCGCCGTTCGTCATGACCGGTTCCGACGGCTGGGCCTACGGCCTGGACTACCCCGGCAAGCCGCATCCGCGGTCCTACGGGGCGTTCCCGCGCGTGCTGGGTCACTACTGCAGAGAACGCGGTCTGTTCCCGCTCGAGACCGCCGTGTACAAGATGACAGGCCTTCCCGCAAAGCGCCTCGGTTTTACCGACCGCGGCCTGCTGAAAGAGGGCAACTGGGCCGACCTGTGCCTGTTCGATCCTGCGACCATCAAGGACGATCCGACGTATCTCGATCCGTGCAAACCGTGCAGCGGCCTTGCGCGCGTCTACGTCAACGGCGTGCTGACCGCAAAGGACGGAAAACACACCGGCGCGAGAAGCGGGCAGGTCATAAGAAGATGAAAGAGATCCGGCTGAGAACGCCGCGCCTTCTGCTGCGGGAATACCGCTGGGAAGACCTCGCGGCGCACAACGCGCTCATCACCGATCCGGACGTGATGTACTATATTCAGGACGTGTTTTCGCATTCGTTCGCGGAGAGCCTGGACAACCTGGCCGTGGCGGCGTCTTCCAAGTACGAAGATCCGGCGGACCGGGAGTTCGTCTTCCTGGTCATCGCGGATCCGGAAACGGAGGAATATATGGGCGGCATCGGCTATTCGGTGCTGGAGCGCAGTCCCGCAGGCAAGCGCGTGGAGCCCGGCTATTTTCTGGGGAAACAATACTGGGGCAAAGGTTACGCGACAGAAGCGCTTGCCGAACTGATCCGCTATGCATTCGAGGACGACGGCGCAAGGCGCATCGACGGAACGTGCGTCGCGGACAACAAGCGCTCTGCACGGGTCATGGAAAAGTGCGGCCTGAAATTCGAAGGGGAAAGGCGCGGCTACGAGTGGCACGTCGACAGCGTCAAGAGCCGCCGCTATTACGGCCTGACCAAGGAAGAATGGGAGAAAGAGCATGGAAAGAGATGAACTGAAGCGCATCGTCGAAAAACAGCGCGCGTTCTTTGCGACAGGGGCGACGCTCGATCCGGATTACCGGACCGAAGCGCTGTTCAAGCTGCGGCAGACCGTCGTCCGCTACCAGAACGAAATCGCCGAGTGCTTGAAGCAAGACCTCGGCAAGTCCGAAATGGAGAGCTACATGTGCGAGACCGGCATGCTGCTGTCCGAGATCGATTGGCAGATCCGCCACGTGGACAAGCTGGCGCAGAACCAGAGAAAACGCACCCCGCTCGCGCAGTTCGCGTCGAAGACGTACGTGCATCCCGAACCGCTCGGCAACGTGCTGATCTTAAGCCCGTGGAACTATCCCATCCTGCTGTCGCTCGAGCCCGCGGTGGATGCCATCGCGGCCGGCAATACCGTCGTCATCAAGCCATCGGCTTATTCGCCCGCGACGAGCAGCCTGATCGCGGAGATGGTGCGCGCGGCGCTGCCCGAGGAATACGCGGCCGTCGTGACCGGCGGAAGGGCAGAGAACCAGGCGCTGCTCGAGGAAAAATGGGACAAGATCTTCTTTACCGGCAGCAAAGCCGTCGGCCGTACCGTGCTGGAGAAGGCCGCGAAGCATCTGACGCCCTGCACGCTGGAACTGGGCGGAAAAAGCCCGGTCATCGTGGACCAGGACGCCAAGGTCGAACTGGCAGCCCGCCGCATCGTGTTCGGCAAGTTCCTGAACTGCGGTCAGACCTGCGTCGCGCCGGACTACGTCTTCGTGCATAAGGCCGTGAAGGACGAATTCGTCGAAGCGGTGCTGCGCCAGGTAAAGGGCCAGTTCGGCGACTATCTGGATAACAAGGACTACGGGAAGATCATCAATGAAAAGCATTTTGACCGCATCGCCGGCCTGATCGATCCGGAAAAGACCGTCTACGGCGGCCGGCTCGACAAGGATCTGCTGAAGATCGAGCCGACGGTGATGGTGGGGGTCACGCCGGACGATGCCGTGATGCAGCAGGAGATCTTCGGACCCGTCCTGCCCATCCTCGAATACGAATTCGCCAAGGACGTGATCGACTACATCGACGCGAACGAAAAGCCGCTCGCGCTATACGTCTTTACGGAAAATCAGGGCCTCGCGCGGTATTTCGTCGAGCACGTGCGCTACGGCGGCGGGTGCATCAACGACGTCATCATCCACCTGGCGAACAGCAGCATGGGCTTCGGCGGCGTGGGCGAATCCGGCATGGGTTCGTACCACGGCAAGGCCGGCTTCGACTGCTTTACCCACGAAAAGGGCATCGTGGACAAAAAGACGTGGATCGACCTGAACATGCGCTATCAGCCCTACAAAAAGAGCATGGAAAAGCTCGTGAGACTGTTTCTGAGGTAAGACGATGAGCGATAAGATCTGGAAAATCGAAGACGTGTTCCATCTGCCTGAAAGCGACCTGCGTTTCTACGGCACGATGGGCATCGAAGACATCACCGAGCGGGACGACGGCAGCGTAACGGTCTGGATGCCCGTGACGCACGCGATGCTGAACGGTCACGGGACGGTGCAGGGCGGCGCCGTCTGCGCGCTTTGCGATATGGCTGCCGCAGCGTACATGCGCATCCGCGTGGGCAACGAGGTGACGGTGGACAGCACGATCCAGTTCTACCGCCCTGCGGCAGAAGGAGCCATCCTGACGGCCACCGTGGCCCCGCGCAAGATCGGAAAAACGCTGTGTACGGTATTCTGCGAGATCACGGACGAAGAAGGCACGCGGATCGCGGATTCCACGCAGACGTTTTACCGGCTGTATGAATAAAAGCTGACACTTATCTTTTCCGGCATAGAAGGAGAACCCCATGGACGACAAGTATCTCTGTACGCTATTCTCCCGTTTATCCAGCTTTTTCTATGATCTGAACGCCTGGCGCAACCTTGCGCCTTCGCTCGGCATTGAAAGCGCCCTTCAGCAGGTCGAATACGACGATCTGCTGAAGGGCACGAACGCGCACGTGACCGTGCCCCTGTGGACGTCTTGCGCGAAGACCGATACGAAGCTCTTGTGCAGCGAGGTGACCCTGGAGGTCATCAAGCTCTATAAGGCCTGCGGCTGGCAGCCGCAGTACCTCGACGGCAATCCACCCGACTATATCGGTGAGGAGCTCGCCTTTATAGCTTATCTGTACGGCTGCCGCGCGAGCGATCCGCAAAGCGTTGCGGACGAGCCGCAGCAGTTCATCGATCTGTATCTCGGCGATACCGTCAAGATGTTCTGCAGGGCGTTGGAGAGCGATGCGGTAAAATCGTGGATCTCGCTGTCCGGCCTCGTCGAACTGGATCAGTTGTCGACGCTGCTGGTTTCGGCCGTCAGAGGCGACGTCAGGGGCCTTCCTGCGGATCTTCCGCGGGAGAGTGTACCCGAACTGCACCGGCTTGCGCCGATCCCGGTCGAACCTGAAAAGATAGTCAAGATCGCGAACGTCAACGACTGCGGCGCGAAGTGCCAGATGCTGGCCCGCGTACAGGAAGGCTGCCTGCTGGGCACCGAGCCCAACAAGGAGATCCTGCCGTTTACGGGCTGTCCGCGCGGACGCTCTTACCGCTACACGTTCCTGACGTACGACCGCCTGCGCTATCCGATGAAGCGCAGAGGCAAGAGGGGTGAAGGCCTGTTCGAGCGCATTTCCTGGGAAGAGGCGGAAAAGCTGATCGCGGACGAGATCAGGAGCACCGGCGAATGTTTCGGTCCCGGCAGCCGTTACATCACGAACGCGTCCGGCGTATCGGCATCCTGCCGCGGCGACCGCTTCATGAGGCGCCTGCTGCAGTTCAACGGCGGCTGGCTCGAGACCCGAAACGGCTACAGCGCTACCTGCGTCGCGGATATGATGGAGATCACGTACGGCTGGGCCGGCGGCGGCTCCAACGACCGCGAGGATTTCAAGAACAGCAACCTGATCATCCTGTGGGGTCACAATCCGGCCGAGAACCACTACGGGCCGTTCTATAACCTGGAGCTGACCCGCGCGAAAGAAGCGGGCGTACCCATCGTGGTCATCGATCCGCGCGTGTCCGAATCCGTGCTGACGATGGCGGACGAGTGGATCCCCATCAGACCGAGCTCCGACGCGGCCATGGCGGATGCGATGTGCTACACGATCTGGAAGAACGGCCTGCAGGACCAGGAATTCATGGATAAGTTCTGCCTGGGCTTCGACGAAGAGCACATGCCAGAAGGCATCCCTGCAGGGGAATCGTACTATGCCTACCTGTTCGGCTGGAAGGACGGCATCGAGAAGACGCCGGAATGGGCCGAAGCGATCTGCGGCGTGCCGGCCGCGAAGATCGAGGAGCTGGCCATACGTTTCGCAAAAGCAAAGCCTGCCTGCCTCGTGCCGGGCCTCGCGATCCAGCGCACCGGCAACGGCGAACAGACAGCCCGCTGCATGATGGCGCTGGCCTGCCTGTGCGGCTACACCGGCGTATCCGGCGGCAGCAGCGGCAGCACGTGCTATCCGAAAGGCATCCCGGCGCCCGGCGTGTGCGAATACGAGAATCCGTACCCCCTGAGCATCCCGAGCTTCCTGTGGACGCGCGCCGTGGAAGAGCCGGAATCCTTCACGCCCGAGATGCAGCTGTGGGGCGGCGATCATCTCGAGACCGGGGTCAAGCTCGTGTTCTCGCTGGCGAACGGGCAGACGCTCAATCAGCACTCGAACATCAACGAGACCATACGCGTGTACGAGACGCCGGGACTTCTCGAAATGCTCGTCATCTCGAACCTGTTCATGATCCCCGCGGCGCTGTACGCGGACATCCTGCTGCCCGCGACGTCGTTCCTCGAAACCGACAATATGCTGCCGCCCTGGGACCCGGGCTACCACTTCCTGTACAACAACCACTGCATCGAGCCGCTGTTCGAGTGGAAGTTCGAATACGACTGGATCCGCGACTGCGCGGACCTGCTGGGCTGCGGCGAAGAGTTCCGCGCCGGAAAAGAAACGAACGAGGACTGGCTGCGCTATCTGTACGAGAAGCACTGCAGAGAGTATCCGGACCATCCCGAACTGCTGCCGTTCGACGAGATGAAAGAGCGCGGCATCCACGTGTGGACGCACGATGACCTGTACATAGGCTTCGAGGAGAACATCAAGGGCGGCGTGCCGTTCCCGACGCCATCGGGCAAGATCGAGATCTTCAGCAAAAAGCTCTGGGATCTGCACTGGAAGGACGTGCCCGCCATCCCGGGCTACATCGACTGCTACGAAGGCCCTCGTGACCCGAAGCAGGCCGAGTACCCGCTGCAGCTCATCGCCTACCACACGAAGAGAAGGGCGCATTCCATCCACGACAACAACATGCTCGTGGAGGAACTCGATCCGCCCAGGCTGTGGATCTCCGAAAAAGACGCCGCAGACCGGGGCATCGCGGACGGAGACCGCGTGGAGGTATTCAACGACAGAGGCGTCTCCCGCACGACGGCCTTTGTGACAGACCGCATCATTCCCGGGGTCATCGCCATGAGCGAAGGCGTATGGTACAAACCGGGCAAGGACGGCGTCGACGAGCGCGGGGCGATCAACGTGCTCACGCACACCGTGCCGTCGCCGTATTCGAGAGCCAATCCGCAGCACACGAATCTTGCGGATGTAAGGAAATATAACGGATAAAGGAGAATTGCCATGAAAAGCTTAACAGATCTCTACCGCATGGGCTACGGACCTTCGAGCTCCCACACCATGGGACCGGCGAAGGCGGCGGCCATCGCGAAGGAAAAGTGCCCGGACGCGGACGGTTTCCGGGTGATCCTGTATTCGTCCCTGGCGAAGACAGGCAAAGGTCACATGACGGACGCGGTGCTGCGCCACGTGCTGGCACCGGTGCCTTCGGAGATCATCTTCGACATGGACACGCCCACGCCGGAGCACCCGAACACTATGGAGATCATCGCGTACAAGAAGGGCGAGGAACTTCAGCGCTTCCGCGTGCGCAGCGTCGGCGGCGGCGCCATCCAGATGGACGGATTCGCGGAAGCGGAAGCCCCCGAAGTCTACAAGGAAAAGAACTTCGAAGAGATCTACCAGTACTGCAAGGCGAAGAACATCCGCCTGTGGCAGTATGTGGAGGAGAACGAGGGTCAGGAGATCTGGGAGTTCCTGGACAAGGTCTGGTTCACGATGAAGACAGCCGTGGAAAAAGGTCTGAAGAGGGAAGGCATCCTGCCCGGCGGCCTCGACGTGCATAGACGCGCGCCGCAACTTTACAACCAGTACAATCCGAACGAAGCGCCCGAGACCCGCGAGAACCGCATGGTCTGCGCCTACGCCTTCGCCGTGAGCGAACAGAACGCGGGCGGCGGCAGAGTCGTGACCGCTCCTACCTGCGGCTCCTGCGGCGTCGTTCCTGCGGTCCTGTATTATTACCAGAATAAGCTGGGCCTGCCCGATTCGGTCATCCACAAGGCGCTGGCGACGGCCGGAGTCATCGGCAACGTCGTCAAGACGAACGCGTCCATTTCCGGCGCGGAATGCGGCTGTCAGGCGGAAGTCGGCACGGCCTGCTGCATGGCGTCGGCGGCCCTGGCGGAGATCATGGGCCTCGAACTCGAGCAAGTCGAGTATTCAGCGGAAGTCTCCATGGAGCACATGCTCGGCCTCACCTGTGACCCGATCGACGGCCTCGTGCAGATCCCCTGCATCGAGCGCAACGCCGTGGCGGCCATGCGCTCCATCAACGCGGTGTCCATCGCGACCTTCCTGACGAGTTCGCGCAAGATCAGCTTCGACATGGTCGTTGAGACCATGTACCAGACGGGCCTCGACATGAACGCCCGCTACAGAGAAACGGCGGAAGGCGGCCTCGCGAAGTTCTACAGACCCGGAGAATAGGGATGGCGCTGAAAGATAAAAAACTGTTCCTGCTCGACATGGACGGCACGCTGTACTTAAGCGACCGCCTGTTCGACGGCACGCTTGAATTCCTGGACTACGTGAAGCGCACCGGCGGCAGGGCTATCTACATGACGAACAATTCTTCGCGCGGCCTGGAAGGGTACATCGCGCGGATGAAGGGCTTCGGCATCGAGACGGGACCGGAGGATTTCGTGACCTCGACAGACGCCACGATCCGCTACCTGCACGGCGCGTATTCTCCTGAGACCCGCTACTTCGTGTGCGGCACGGAGAGCCTGAAGCAACAGCTGCGCGGCGCGGGGCTTTGCATCGTCGAGCCCGAAAGCGATGCGCCGGGCAGCGATCCCGGCGACTTCGCGGACGCTGTGTTATTAGGCTATGACACCGAACTGACGTACCGCAAACTCGAGGTCTGCTGCATCCTTTTAAACCGCAGCAAAGACTACATTGCCACACATCCGGACCTCGTGTGCCCGGTGTGGTACGGCAGCGCGCCGGACTGCGGCAGCGTCATCAATCTGCTCGAGACGGCGACCGGCAGAAGGCCGCTCGTCATCGGCAAGCCTCAGCCTGCCATCGCGCAGCTGGCCATGGAAAAGACCGGCTTCAGCCCGGAACAGACCGTCCTGATCGGCGACCGCGTCTACACCGACATAGCCTGCGGGGTCAACGCGGGCATCGATACGGTCTTTGTCCTGTCCGGGGAGGGAGTGCCCGCGGACATTGAAAAATACGGCGTACAGCCGGCCTACACATTCAACAGCATCCGGGACGTGCTCGACGCCCTGGAGAAGGAGGTTCCTGCATGAAACTCAACAACAAGCGGACGATCCTGGTGGGTCTCGCGTTCCTGTCCATCTGCGCGTTCTGGCAGATGTACGACAACGTGGTGCCCCTCATCCTGACGAACACGTTCCACCTGAACGAGACGTTCTCCGGCGCCATTATGGCGGCGGACAATATCCTGGCGCTGTTCCTGCTGCCTCTGTTCGGCGGTCTGTCGGACAGGACGGATACGAAGATCGGCAAGCGCATGCCTTACATCCTCGTGGGCACGGCGGCTGCCGTCGTGCTGCTGAACGTGCTGCCGCTGCTCGACAACGGCTACTACGCCGCTCCCAGCAGCTTTAAACTCGTGAGCTTCGTCATCGTGCTCGGCCTGCTGCTCGTGGCCATGGGCCTGTACCGGTCTCCGGCCGTCGCGCTCATGCCGGACGTCACGCCCAAACCGCTGCGCTCCAAGGCGAACGCCATCATCAACCTGATGGGTGCCGTGGGAGGCATCATCTATCTGGCCATCGCGGCTGTGATGTATCCGAATAAAAAAGTGGCGGGACTGGCGCACGTCGACTACCGTCCGCTGTTCATCATCGTTTCAGCCATCATGTTCTTCGCCGTGCTCGTCCTGTTCCTGACGACGAAAGAACCGAAACTCGTCGCCGAGAACCGCGCGCTCGAGGAACAGCATCCCGAATGGAACCTCGCCGAAGACGACGGTTCGGGCGAAGAAGTGCTGCCGGCAAACGTCAAGAAGAGTCTGGGCTTCCTGCTCGCGTCCATCGCGCTGTGGTTCATCGGCTATAACGGCATCACGACGTGGTTCACGACGTACGTGAGCCAGGTGATGGGCCAGGCGCTGGGCGGCGCGTCCACGTGCCTGCTGATCGCGACCGGCGGCGCCATCCTCTCATACATTCCGATCGGCGCGCTTGCTTCGAAGATCGGCCGCAAGAAGACCATCATGGGCGGCATCGTGCTGCTGGCGGTGTGTTTCGCGCTCGGCTATTTCCTGACCACGACGTACAGCTCCATCAACGTCGTCATGTTCATCGTGTTTGCGCTCGTCGGATTAGCCTGGGCGGCCATCAACGTCAACTCGCTGCCCATGGTCGTCGAGATGTGCAAGGGGAGCGATATCGGCAAGTTCACCGGATACTACTATACAGCTTCCATGGCCGCGCAGATCGTGACCCCGATCCTGGCCGGCACGCTGATGCGCAATATCAGCTACAAGATCCTGTTCCCGTATGCGGCGTTGTTCGTGGCGCTGTCGTTCCTGACGATGACCCGCGTGCAGCACGGTGACAACCGTCCCGAGGCGAAGAAGGGTCTGGACGCGTTCGAGGAGATGGATGACTGATGCTTGCCGATCTGATCCTGAAAGGCCGGAAGGACCATCCGCTCTGGCCCGCGTTAAGAAAATACCGCTATGCCCACCGCGGTTACCACGATAAGCCGCAGATCCCGGAGAACTCGCTGCCTGCGTTCCGCCGCGCGCTCGAACGGGGCTGGGGCGCGGAGCTCGACGTGCATCTTTTGAAGGACGGCACGCTGGCCGTGTTCCACGACTCGGACCTGAAGCGCTGCACGGGAGAAGAGGGGACGATCGAAGATCTGGACAGAGAACAGCTTGCAGCGCTGCGCCTGGAAGGAACGGACGAGCACGTGCCCCTGTTCGACGAGGTACTGGAACTGTTCGAAGGAAAAGCCCCGCTGATCATCGAACTCAAGACGTACAAGGGCAACCACCGTGCGCTGGCCGAAGCTGTTTGCAAGCGGCTGGACCGCTATTTCGGCCTGTTCTGCATCGAATCGTTCGATCCCAGAGCCGTCGCGGACGTTAAGGAACTGAGGCCCGCGATCTGCCGCGGCCAACTCGCTTCGGACTTCATGAAGGACCCGGAGGATCTGCCGCTTTACCAGCGGGTCATCCTGAAGAATCTGCTGCTGGACGTCAAAGCCCGGCCGGACTTTATCGCCTACAAGTTCGAAGACCGCAAAGTGCGGGCGAACCGCCGCGCGGTCGACAAGCTAGGCCTGCAGGAAGTCTGCTGGACTATACGCAGCAAGCTGGATCTGCAGATCTGCGAAGCGGCCGGGGCCATCCCCATCTTCGAGAAGTTCGATCCGGACGCGTAAAAGACACGCAAAAAGCCGGTCCCGCGGGACCGGCTTTTCTGATGTTTTTCTATTCGTTATCCTTCATCACTCTCAGGAAGTTCTCGTGGCTGATCATGTCGAGCTCGTCGTCGGTGAAGACCTCGGACAGCGCGTCCAGGATGAGCGGGAAGCCCGTGTAATCCCCGAATTCCAGCTCGCTCGAGATGCCGTCGAAGTCGGAACCGAACGCCAGCGCTTCGATGCCGGCCTTGTCGCGGATGTGTTCCATGTGCCGTACGAGTTCGGAAGTCTCCGTGTAACCGGTGTCGCCTTCGGTCAGGAAGCCGTCGTAGAAGTTCAGGCCTACGACGCCGCCGCATTCGCCGATCGCTTTCAGCTGTTCGTCCGTCAGGTTTCTGGGGTGGTCACACAGCGTGCGGGCGCAGGAGTGGCTGGCCGCGATGGGCTTTTTGCTCGTCTTGATGGCGCCCCAGAAGCCTCCCTCGTTCAGGTGCGAAACGTCCACGATGATGCCCAGGTCGTTCATCCGGTGGATCGCGTCGTAGCCGAACGGCTTTAAGCCCATCAGGTGCGCTTCGTGGTAGGGACTGTTCGGGTAACCCATGCAGTTGACTGTGTTCCACAGCAGGGACATCATGCGCACGCCGTCGGCAGCAGCTTCTTCGATACGCTCCATTTTGCCTTCGACCCAGATGGAATCCTCGACCGTGAGGATCGCGGACAGCTTGCCGTCTGCTTTATTCTTTTCGATGTCCGCGACGGTGCGGGCCTGGCGGATCACGTCGGCATTTTCCGCCATGGCATTCTGGAAGAATTCGCGCGCGGTCTTGTAATAGCCGTAATAGCCCATGCGCGCGGTCTTGTGGCGCTTGATCGCTCTGCCCGTGGGGATCCAGATCGCGAAGCACTGCGCGAGGCAGCCGCCGGCAGCCAGTTTTTCCAGAGAGATATGTCCTTCGCCGTTCTTAAAGTCGGCGCCGTCGGTGACGCATTCGACGATGGTGTCGCAATGCAGATCGATAATGTTGAAGTTTTTCATAAGAATCAGACCTTTCCGTGTGTTTTTCTCTCACACAAATATTATTTTAGCGATTGAGAAGCGGCCGTGCAAGGCATATAATAAAAATGTACTCTGTTAAACCGTGCGTTTTCATCAAGAAAAGGAGCGTAGTCAATATGAATTTAGTCAGCGAGATCAAAGGAAGCCATCTGTGGTTCGACGGCTGTGACACCGTAGAACTGGCCAAGGAATACGGAACGCCTCTGTACGTGTATTCCAAGACGGACATCGTCGCAAGGATCAACGAACTGAAGGAGTGCTTCATCAAGCCTTATCCGAAGAACCGCATCGCGTATGCCGCGAAGGCGTTCTGCTGCATGGGCATCTATAAGCTGTGCGAGAACGAAGGGATCTCCATGGACGTCGTATCCGGCGGCGAGCTGTACACAGCCATGAAGGCCGGCATCGACCCGAAGAAGCTCGAATTCAACGGCAACAACAAGCTGCCGAAGGAACTCGAAGCTGCCATCGATTACGGCGTAGAGCGCATCATCATCGACGGCGAGCAGGAGCTGGCCCTCATCGAGCAGATCTGCGAAAAGCTGAATAAGAAGACAGATATCCTCATCCGCGTCACGCCGTGCGTCGAAGTCGATACCCACGACTTTATCGTGACCGGTCGCAAGGACTCCAAGTTCGGTCTGAACATCGAGCCCGAATTCATCTATCCGTACATCCAGAAGGCGATCAACTCCAAGTGGGCGCGCTTCCACGGCTTCCACTTCCACCTCGGATCCCAGCTGTTCGACGTCAAGCCGTTCCTCGACGCGACCGACGTCATGCTCGACCTGATGAAGGAGACGAGAGAACGCTTCGGCTTCACGGTCGACGAAATGAACATCGGCGGCGGCCCCGGCGTCACCTATACCACCGAAGAGAGACCCCCGTACAGCTACTTCTACACCCCGGTGCTCGAGAAGATCGCGGCCTGGAGCAAGGCGGAGAACTTCGAGATGCCCACGGTCATCTGTGAACCGGGCAGATCCCTCGTCGCCGAAGGCGGCATCCAGCTGTACACCGTCGGCATGACGAAGACCGTCACCGGTATCCGCAAGTACGCAGCCATCGACGGCGGCATGCCCGACAACATCCGTCCGGCTCTGTACGGCGCAAAGTACAAGGGCATCGTAGCCAACCGCGCGGACGAGCCCGCGACCGAGACAGTCACGATCTGCGGCAAGTGCTGCGAAGGCGATTCCGACATGATCATCAAGGACAGCAAGTTCGCGGATCCGCACCCCGGCGACATCATCGCGGTGTTCTCCACGGGCGCATACGGCTATTCCATGGCCAACAACTACAACCGCAACCCGTATCCCGGCGTTCTGCTGGTCGAAAAAGGCAAGGCGGAATGGATGGTCAAGCCGCAGACCTACGAGCAGATGATCTGCTGCGACGTGATGCCCGAATCGCTGAAGTAAAACAAGGCATAAGAAAAGCCGGCCCCGCGGGACCGGCTTTTATATTTTCTGTCATATTACCGCTTCGTCCAATCCAAGTTGAGGGACTGCGTAAAGCGGGTGGCCTCTTTGGGATCTTTCTCGCGCAGCGGTACGTAATCGTCGCCGAACAGGTCTTCGAGCTTGAGAGCCTCGAAGGGCTTGAACGGATCGTCGCGCTCGATCTCTTTTTCCAGATCGCGGATGATATCGACGCGCTCTTCGGCTTCGCCGCCGGTCGCCTCGAGCTCGGGTTCGGGCAGCTCGACGGGTTCGAATTCCACGGTCTCCAGACCTTCTTCGATCTTCTCGATATTGATGGCGGCGCGCTTGGCCAGCGGGTCTTCGATCTCAGGCACAGTTTCTTCTTCCGCAGCGGCCGCAGCAGCCGCAGCCTCTTCCTCCAGTTTTCTGGCGCGCAGGGAAGGGATGTTCTCCGGACGGTTCCAGACCGGTGCCTTTGCTTTTTCCAACGCTTCGCGCTGCAGCTTTTCCTCCTCGGTCTCTTCCGGTTCCTCTTCCTCCGGTTCGTATGCCTGCAGTTCGTCCAGGACGCTCAGTGCTTCGTCTGACTGATCGATCTCTGCCAGCGCTTCGGCTTTTCTCTCTTCTTCTTCCGCCTGTCTGACGATCTCTCCCTTCAGGTATTCGACCGGATCCGCAGCGGCCTTGTTTCTCGACCGCAGCACCTGCGTTACAGGGAGTTCGTCCGGGTCGGCCGACAGGCCGGCCTGCATCGTTGGCGTAATGCTCTCGTCCTCTTTTTCTTCCGGTTCTTTTTCTTCCGGAACAGGGGGTTCTTCCGCAAGCAGGTTGATCTCTTCGACTTCCTCCGCCGTGAATTCCATCGTCGTTACTGTCGCGGGTCTTCTGGCGGCGCGTCTTTCCTGCAGTTCCTGCAGCTTGGCGGCTCTCTGCTCTGCCAGTCTGCGCTTTTCCTGGCGTCTCTGCTCTTCGCGCTGTTCCTCTCTTTCGTGCCAGCTTGTCGTACGGTTGGCGTTGCGCTGCTTGCGCTCCGCTTCCTTGGCAGCCTTTCTGGCCTCTGCTCTTTCCTGCGCTTCGATCTCGCGTTCGGTCAGCTCGTGCTTGCGCATGTACATAGAGTAGATCAGCTGCGACAGACCGTTGACGATAAACGCCGCGCCGACGAGGAACAGAGGGTTGATGTACGTCGTGAGCGAAGGCATCAGCATCAGGACACCGATGATGGTGCCGGCCAGCGCCAGCGGCATCACCTTTGCCCAATCCTTGGGCCTGTAGCGGCTCACCGCGAAGCTCTGCGAGATGCGCGTGACGCCTGAGAGGGTCATCCATGTGCCGAAGAACAGCGTGACCATCGCTTCCATGACTTCGTTATTGAGCACAGCGAAGCCGAACAGCGTCGTGACCATGCCTTCGACCAGCACGGTGTCGGGCAGACGGCCGACTTTGCCGGAAATGATGTACGCGCCGAGGATGCACATGCCGGAGATGAGCATGACAAGGCCAAGCACAAAGGCGAGCCCTGTGAAAGCGTTCGTATAAAAGGCGAATGTGAAGGCACCTGCGATCGCGAGCAGCATGCCGGATATGACAACGAGGATCCTCATAACAGTTCCTTTCTGAAAACTAAATAATTATATAGAAAGCAGAGGCATAAGTCAAATCGCCTTGCAAGCGGGGCGGGTTTGTATTATCCTAAAACCATCAGTAATTCATGTGGACAGGAGGGGAACCCATGACAGAATACAGACCGATCAAAGAAGGCAAAGTACGCGAGATCTACGACATCGGAGACTATCTGATCCTGGTCGCGACCGACCGCATCAGCTGCTTCGACGTGATCCTGCACAACACCGTAAATCTGAAGGGCAAAGTGCTGACCCAGATGTCGAAATTCTGGTTCGACCTGACGAAGGACATCGTGCCCAACCACATGGTCTCCACGGACGTGAACGACATGCCGGAGTTCTTCCGCCAGCCCCGTTTCGACGGCAACAGCATGATGGTGAAGAAGCTGACGATGCTCCCGGTCGAATGCGTCGTGCGCGGCTACATCACCGGCAGCGGCTGGGCCAACTATCAGAAGGACGGCACGGTCTGCGGCATCGAACTGCCGAAGGGCCTGAAAGAATCCGAAAAGCTGCCCGAACCAATCTATACGCCTTCCACGAAGGCCGATCTCGGCGACCACGACATGAACATTTCGTTCATGGAGAGCGTGATGTGGCTGGAGGACCGTTTCCCGGGCCACGGATACGAATACGCCGCGAAACTGCGCGACCTGACGCTGGCGCTGTACAAGAAGTGCGCGGCGTACGCGCTCGAAAGAGGCATCATCATCGCAGACACGAAGTTCGAATTCGGTCTGAACGAGGACGGCGAAGTCGTGCTGGGCGACGAGATGCTCACGCCCGACAGCTCCCGCTTCTGGCCGCTCGAAGGCTACGAAGCCGGCAGGAGCCAGCCGTCCTTCGACAAGCAGTTCGCCCGCGACTGGCTGAAGGCCAACGACCACGACTGGACGCTGCCGCAGGACATCGTCGACAAGACGATCGAAAAATACCTGCAGGGCTACGAGCTGCTCACCGGCAAGCCGCTGGAATAAAACAAAAAACGGCAAGACCGCTCCCCTGTGGTTTTGCGCGAACAAATGAATTTATCAATAAGGATGCGGGCAGCGGTCTTCTGTTGTCCGTATCGTAACACTTGTAAAGTCCCATAAATGGGTCAAAAGAAAGGAAAAAGGAGTAAAAGTTAGAGATGGAAGGACTTATTTTCGGAATCGTAATCATTATCCTGCTCATCATCCTTGCGATCCGCTGCATCTGCATCGTACCGCAGGCAAGCGCCTGGATCGTGGAAGCGCTGGGTCAGTACAGAGCGACGTGGGGCGCAGGCCTGCACTTCAAGGTGCCCATCATCCACAGAGTCGTTAAGAAGGTGTCCCTGAAAGAACAGGTCGCGGACTTCGAACCGCAGCCCGTTATCACGAAGGATAACGTCACCATGATGGTCGACTCCGTCGTATTCTTCTATATTTTCGACGCCAAGCTGTTCGCCTACGGCGTGGAAAGACCGATCGCCGCGATCGAGAACTTGTCCGCGACGACCCTGCGTAACATCATCGGTTCCATGACCCTCGACGAAACGCTGACGAGCCGCGACGACATCAACAGCCGCATCACCGCCATCCTGGACAACGCTACGGACAAGTGGGGCATCAAGGTGAGCCGCGTCGAAGTCAAGAACATCGCGCCGCCCAGAAGCATCCAGGAAGCGATGGAAAAGCAGATGAAGGCAGAACGTGAAAAGAGAGAAGCGATCCTGACCGCCGAAGGTAAGAAGCAGAGCGCCATCACGCTCGCCGAAGGTGAAAAGGAAGCTGCGATCCTGCGTGCAGAAGCCGTCAAGCAGCAGCGCATCCGCGAGGCAGAAGGTGAAGCGGAAGCCCTGCTCGCCGTCCAGAAGGCCAGAGCGGAAGGTATCCGCATGATCAACGACGCATCCCCGTCTGCAGGCTATCTGACCATGGAGAGCTACAAGGCTGCCGAAAAGATGGCGGACGGCCAGGCCACGAAGATCATCGTGCCCTCCGACATCGCCAACCTCGCCGGCACGCTCGGCGCGCTGTCCGCAGTCGTAAAGGAACCCGGCGAAGCCAAGGGAGAGTAACCGATGGATATCAACTATTTCTTTGATATCATCTCCGGCATCATCGCGTTCATCATGGGCTTCATTCCGCTGATCGTGATCGTGTTCATCCTGACGAGGTTGAGCAAGGCCGCGAAGACGCAGCAGCGCTCCACGGGCGACCCGAACGTGTGGCTGCAGCGTCAGCAGGAGCAGCAGGCGAAACAGAGCCAGCCGCGCCAGGTGAAGAGTTTGAAGAAGGGCTCGTCCAAGTCTCTGTTCGGCCAGCCGGTCGCAGCGCCGAAGGCGGAGGCAGGGGGAACGCTTGCAGAGACGTTCATGAAGGACGACCGCGAGCACGACTGGCTTGCCCGCCAGATGCGCGAAGAGGCGAAGATCCTGCGCCGCGGCGACATGCTGGACCTGGGCGCGTCCCACGAGGCCAGCTGCGACGCCGACGTGCTGAAGAAGTACCACCTGTACCTGGAGCACGACGACAGCGTGGACAGCGGGGAGTACAAGTATTAGACAAGGCATTCAAACCGGGGCTTTCAGGCCCCGGTTTTTGCGTGCGAAATATTTTTTTTGAAAAAGGGTGTTGACAAATATATCGTCTGCCGATATACTCTAATCACGATATATCGAGCGA
Organism: Bacillota bacterium; assembly: GCA_017557505.1. GTDB lineage: Bacteria > Bacillota > Clostridia > Peptostreptococcales > Anaerovoracaceae > RUG11894. The sequence goes on from JAFYYP010000054.1 coordinate 55,927, forward strand.
CGATATAACGAGTCGCGATAGAAAGGAAATATACATGGTCGAGAATATAGCATTGACAGAGTCCACGTACTACATCCTCCTCTCGCTGGTCAGTCCGCAGCACGGCTACGGGATCATGCAGCAGGCGGAGGAGCTGTCCAAAGGCCGGGTGAGGCTGGCGGCAGGCACGCTGTACGGCGCGCTGAGCGCGATGGTGGACAAGGGCTGGATCGAGCAGCTGCCCGTGGAGAGCGGCAGCCGCAAGAAGGAATACCAGCTGACGGAAAAGGGCCGGGTCATCCTGGAAAAGGAAGTGGCACGGCTGAGAGAACTGGCGGATAACGGGGAGCGCATTCTGGGAAAGGCGCAGGAGGAATAAGATGAGCGAGAGAAAAACGGTCAGAAAATGGTTCTGGGTATGGGATTTCGATAAGGAAGAACGCTGGCTGAACGAAATGGCCCTCGAAGGCTGGGTGCTGGACGGCGTGGGCTGGTGCACGTATCACTTCAAGAAGTGTGAACCGGGCGAATACACGGTGCGCCTGGAGATGAGACCGTACGACGAAGGGTACGTGAGCTTCATGGAGGAGACCGGCGCGGAATTCGTAGGCCGTATGATGATGTGGATCTACTTCCGCAAGAAGGCGGCGGACGGCGCGTTCGATCTGTATTCTGACATCGATTCCAAGATCGCGCATCTGGACCGCATCGGTAAGATGCTGGCGATCATCGGCGGTGCGAATCTTGCCATAGGCATCCTCAATTCATTCAATCCTTCACATGTCGGCTGGCTCAATCTGGTCGTCGCTACAGTGCTGATGTACGGCCTCGGCCGCATCCACGGCAAGAAGGAAGCGCTGGAACGGGACAGACAACTGAGAGAATAGGGGTATACGATACAATAAAAAAGCCTCCGGATCGGATCCGGAGGCTTTTCTCTTGCTTATAATTCGATCCAGTACCGGCGCGTCAGGATCTGTCTGCCGAACTCGAAGTTCTCGACCTTGTTCTCGAGCACGCCGCCGTTCGCCTCGATGACTTTTGCGGAGCGGATATTGTCGTCGTCGCAGGTAACGAGCACCTTGCCGCCTTCGATCACATCGCGCAGATGCGCGCGGCAGTAGTCCAGCGCCAGCGCGAGCTGCAGGTTGCCATAGCCCTTGCCGCGTTCGGTCGGACGGATCATGTAGCCGATGTGGCCGCCGAACTGCATCAGGTGGGGCACCAGCCAGTGGCGGATGTTGACCCGGCCGATGAACTTATCGCCGTCCACGAGCCACAGCGTCGTGGCGGGCACCCAGCCTTCGGGCAGCCCTTCGCCTTTTCGCTCGTTTTCGGCGGACTCGACCGCGATATCGGGCTCTTTCAGCATCTTTTCCAGATCGTCTGATGCCAGTTCCTCCGCGTAAGCTTCGCGGTAGGAGGGCAGATACTTTTCGTGCGGATAGACGAGTTCCATGGGTCAGCCTCTATTTGCACAGTTCTCCGACGACGCCGGAGATGACCTTGCCGTCTGCCTTGCCCTTGAGGTCAGCCATGACGGTCTTCATGATCATGCCGCGATTTTTGGTCGCGATCACGTCGGCATACTTTTCCTTCAGCAGCGCCTCGACTTCTTCAGCGGACATCATCTTCGGGGCGAATTCCTCGACGACCGCCAGATGCGCCTTGTATTTCTCCAGCAGATCCTGTCGGCTCTCCGGGCAGGTGTCGACCTGTTCCTTCGCGCTCTTGGCTTCCTTCAGGATGGCCTGCGTGACCAGGTCTTCGGGGATCTCTTCGCGGCATCCCGCGTCGATGGCAGCCTTCTTGACTGCCGCTACGAGCAGGGAGATGGATTCTTTTCTTTCTTTCTGACCGGCTTTGAGGGCCTTGATCATTTCAGCTTGCAGTGCTTTGAATTCCATATGTGAATACCTCCATTACTGTTTTATGGAATTATTCTACCACGATTTGGCGAAATCGTTTAAAATATTCGTATGAAGAACGAATTTGTATACGACATCGCGATCCTGGGCGCCGGCGCTTCCGGTCTGATGGCGGCTGTGACGGCCCGCCGCAGCGGCGCTGACCCGTCCATCGCGATCCTTGAAAAAAATGAATATGCGGGAAGAAAGCTGTACGCGACCGGCAACGGACGCTGCAACGTGCTGAACGTTACGGCGAAGCCTGAAGACTTCCGCAGCGCGGAAGGGAATGCGGTTGCATTTATCGCAAAGGTGTTTGCGCAGTACGGAGCAACTGAACTGCAGAAGGCGTTCGCAGGCCTCGGCCTCGACACGGTCGAAGAGGGCGAAGGAAGGCTGTATCCGCGCAGCCTGCAGTCTGCCTCAGTCGTGCACGCGCTGGAACGCGGCGCGTTCGGCGGGATGCCCGGTTGCGGAAGACCGGCAGAGCTGATCGCCGGATTTGAGGTAAAGACCGCAGAAAAGAATGCGGAAGGCCTGTTTGTCGTAGCAGCTGCGGACGGCAGGAGCGTCAAGGCTAAGAGCCTTCTGATCGCAAGCGGCGGCAAGGCAGGCATCCAGTACGGCTGCGACGGCAGAGGATTGAAGATCGCGGAAAGCTTCGGCCACCGTATCGTCAAACCGATTCCGGCATTGACCGGTTTTGTATGCGAAGAAACGGACCTGTTGGCGAAACTGGCAGGCGTTAGAGTGCGCGGAACCGTGCGGCTGCTGGCAGATGGAAACGTTCTTTCGGAAGATACCGGCGAGATCCAGTTCAACAAGGATTCCGTCAGCGGTATCTGCGTCATGAACGTTTCCGGGTATTACCGCAGGAAGGACGAGGAACGTTTTGCACTCGTACTGGACATGATGCCCGAATGGGAAGAAGAGGCGCTGGCAGATAAACTTACAGCGCGCAGGAACGAACTTGGCGATTATTTCCTGGACGCTCTGCTGCCGGAAAAACCGGCAGCTGCGGTCCTGGGGATCGCAGAAATGCAAAGTCCGGAAGAGCTGGCGCATCTGCTGAAATCTCTGCAATTCACGCCGGTGGCCAGCAAAGGTTGGAAAGACGCTCATACGACGTCCGGCGGCATCGCGCTGGATGAGATCGATCCGCGAACCCTGGAATCTAAGCTGGTATCGGGTCTTTACGCGGCCGGCGAAGTGCTGGATATCGATGGACCCTGCGGGGGCTACAGCCTGACGTGGGCGTTCGCGAGCGGCTGCGCTGCGGGTTCTGCAGCGGCGCAGAAAAGATAGAATATGCAAGTCAGGATCCATGAAATAAAACTGAATGCGAGGGAAGCAAAGGACCTCTCCACGCAGGAACTAGAGCAGCTCCTGCTGAGGCGGACGGTGCGGCGGCTGAGACTGCCTCCCGGAAGCATCACGAAGATCCGCATCGCGAAGGAGTCCCTGGATGCGCGCGAAAAGCCGGACGTGTACCGGGTGTTCAGCGTGGACGTGCTCGAGAGTGAGTTCGCGCCGGAAGAACTGCTGGCGGAGGCCAGACGGTCGCGCGCTAAGGCAGTCATCGCCAGCGAAGAGGCTGTGGGTTTTCCTGAAAAAACCATGCTGCCGGAAGACGCGAAACGACCTGTGATCGCAGGTTTCGGACCCTGCGGTATTTTTGCAGCGCTCACGCTGGCGAAGGCGGGCCTGAAGCCCATCGTTTTAGAGCGCGGCGCAGCTATGGACGAACGCGTGGCGGCGGTCGAAAGGTTCTGGAACGAAGGTGTGCTCGACCCGCGCACGAACGTGCAGTTCGGCGAAGGCGGCGCGGGCAGTTTCTCCGACGGAAAACTGACGACGGGTACGAAAGACCCTGTCCACCGCTTGATCCTTCAGACCTTTGTTGACGCCGGCGCAGACCCGGACATCCTGTATAAGCAGCATCCGCACGTCGGTACGGACGTGCTGCGTACCGTCGTCGTGGATCTGAGGAAACAGATTCAGGCTCTGGGCGGAGAAGTGCGCTTCAGCACGCAGCTGACAGGTCTGACGGTCGAGGACAGAAAGCTGAGATCCGTTGAAGTGACCGGTCCGGACGGATCATCCAATACCCTGGAAGCAGACGCGCTCATCCTCGCTTTGGGTCACAGCGCGCGGGACAGTTTCGCCATGCTGTATGAAAAAGGCCTGCAGATGGAGCAGAAGCAGTTTTCCATGGGCGTGCGCATCGAACATACGCAGCAGGCCATCGATCTGGCGCAGCTGGCGGCATCTCACGAAGAACTCGGCGTAGGTGCGGCAGAATACAAACTGTCGGTCCGCACGAAGGCGGGACGCGGCGTGTACACGTTCTGTATGTGCCCTGGCGGCAGCGTCGTGGCGTCCGCGTCGGAAGAAGGCGGCCTGTGCACGAACGGCATGAGCCTTCGCGCAAGAGACGGAAAAAACGCGAATTCCGGTCTGCTTGTGGACGTGCGGCCGGAGGATTTCGGCAGCAGCCATCCGCTGGCTGGCGTGGAGCTGCAGAGAAAGTACGAGAGGCTGGCGTTCGAAGCCGGCGGCTCGAATTATATGGCTCCCGCGCAGAGAGTGGGAGACTTTCTCGGAACGGAAAACAAGACAAGAGAACCGTCCCCTTGTCCTCAGCCGACGTACCGGCCCGGGGTCACGTGGACGGATCTGCACAAGTGCCTGCCGGATTTCGTGAGCGAGTCTCTGGAAGAAGCGCTGCCCATGATGGGCAGAAAACTCAGGGGCTTCGACGACCCCGCGGCTGTGATGACGGCCATCGAGGCGCGCAGCTCTTCGCCTGTGCGCATCAAAAGAGACGCCAGAGGCGAAGCACTGGCGTCTGACGAATCGAGTATAGAAGGCCTGTATCCCGCCGGAGAAGGGGCGGGATATGCGGGCGGCATCATGTCCGCCGCTGCGGACGGTTACCACGCCGCGATGCATTATCTCAGCAGGCTCTTTCCTTCCATTTCAGAAGGCTGAGGCAGTCCTGCCGCGGCCAGCATGGTCGGCGCGATGTCGCAGAGCGCGCCTTCTTCGAGGGTCACAGGCGCATCGCAGGTTTCCCCGGAATAATCGCAGTAGATGAACGGCACCGGATTGGTGGAGTGGGCAGTGACCACTTCACCTTTTTCATTGAGCATCTCGTCCGCGTTGCCGTGATCCGCCGTGACGAACAGCTTTCCGCCGGCTTTCCTGACCGCTTCGCACACTCTGCCGACGCAGGTGTCGACTGTTTCGACGGCTTTCACGGCCGCTTCGAATACGCCGGTGTGGCCGACCATGTCGCAGTTCGCGAAGTTCAGGATGATGAAGTCCGGGCAGTCTTCCTCAATGCGCTTGCAGACGGCGCTGGTCACTTCGTAAGCGCTCATCTCGGGCTGCAGATCGTAGGTCGCGACCTTGGGCGACGGGATGAGGATGCGGTCTTCGCCTTCGTACGGCTGTTCGATACCGCCGTTGAAGAAGAACGTGACGTGTGCGTATTTCTCTGTCTCCGCGATGCGCAGCTGCGTCAGGCCGAGTCCGGAAATGTATTCGCCGAGGGTGTTCTTCAGTTCTTTCGGCGGGTAGGCGATGCGCACGTTCGGGATGGTCGCGTCGTATGTGGTCATGCAGATGTAGCACAGATCCTGCGGCCATTTGTCTCTTTCGAATCCGTCGAAGTCCGGATCGACGAACGCTCTCGTGATCTCTCTGGCCCGGTCGGGGCGGAAGTTCGCGAAGATGATGGAATCCCCGTTCTTGATGCCCTTGAATCCGGGCATGGCGAACGGCTTGACGAATTCGTCGGTCTCTTCCTGTTCGTATCTGCTGCGGATGCCTTCGCTTGCGCTTTCCTTGCAGAAGACGTCCGGACGGGTCAGCATGTCGTAAGCCTGCTGTACGCGTTCCCAGCGTTTGTCGCGGTCCATGGCGTAGTAGCGGCCGGATACGATGCCGATCTGACAGCCTTCCGGCAGGAATTCCTCCATCTCTTCGACGTAGCCCGCGCCGGACATGGGCGGCGTATCGCGGCCGTCCAGGAAGCAGTGCACGAACACTCTGCCGGCGCCCCGGTCATGCGCAAGAGCCACGAGCGCTTTGATGTGCTCGATGTGCGAATGTACGCCGCCGTCGGACATCAGCCCGAACACGTGCAGCGCGGAGCCGTTCTCCTTCACGTGATCGATCGCTTCGGCGAACGCCGGATTATCAAAGAATCTTCCGTTCTCTATTTCATTGGTGATCATGGACAGGTCCTGCCACACGACGCGGCCGGCACCCATATTGGTGTGGCCGACTTCCGAGTTGCCCATCTGCCCGTCGGGCAGGCCGACAGCGCGTCCGCTGGCCTGCAGCAGGGTATGGGGCTTTTCCGCAAACAGCTTGTCGAGATGCGGGGTGCGGGCGGCAGCGATGGCGTTCCCCGGCCCTGCGAGGGCGATGCCGAAGCCGTCCATAATACATAACATGATCGGTTTTGTCATAGTTCAAACTTCCTCCAACACAGTTAATTGTACCACAAATGGCCCCCTCCGTAGTGTATAATTAATGCTGGGAGAAGATGACATGAAGTGGACGGAACGTCAGGAAAAAGCAATAGCGGAGCGTAAAAAGAGCCTGCTGGTCTCGGCTGCCGCCGGGTCCGGCAAGACTGCCGTGCTCGTGGAACGGGTCAAGCGCCTGCTGCTGGACGAAAACGTGAGCCTGGAGAACATGCTGATCGTGACGTTCACGAACGCCGCGGCCGCTGAAATGAAGGAGCGCATCTACAAGGCTCTGAACGAACAGCTCGCGAGAAAGGACCTGCCGCGCGAACAGGCAAACCGCATCCGCATGCAGCTCGGCCTCGTGGGACGCGCGAACATCAGCACGTTCCACCGTTTTGCTCTGGAAGTCGTCCACCGCTATTACCACGTCATCGGAGTCAAGCCGAACCTCGCGATCTGCGACGAGACGCGCAAGGCCATCCTGAGCCGGGAAGCGCTCGACGAGCTGATGGACAGCCATTACGAGGCGGACGATCCCGGGTTCCGCGATCTTCTGGACCGCTATGCCAATTCCCGCGGCGACAGCGCCGTGCGGACCATGATCACGGATTTTCACGAATTTCTGCAGAGTTTGCCCGAGCCGGAAAGCTGGGCGGATTCACTCCTCACGGATCCCGGCCAGTTTGACGGCCGGTACAGGGTTTTTGCCGTGCAGCAGGCGAAGCGCAGGATAGCGCTCGCGCAGGCATATTTCAAAAAGGCTTCGGAGGAACTGGATCTCCTGCCTCTTCTGCAGGCCAAGAACGAAGAAGACGTGACTCTGACCGCAACGCTGCTGGCCAGGCTGGAACAGGGCGACCTTGCCGGCGCGCTGAACGCCCTGGAAGAGCAGGGCTTTGCGACGATGCGCGCGGGTAAATCCGAAAAAGAAGACTGGGAACTGATAAAGGACCGGGTCGGCGCCTTGCGCGACAAGGCGAAAAAACACGTCAAAGACGCGAAACAGTACTATCTGTCTTTCCCGGAAGAACAGCTGCAAAAAGAGCGCGAAATGGGTCTGCCGCAGCTTGCGGCGCTCATTTCCCTGACGAAGGAGTTTTCGTCGCGCTACGGGGCGAAAAAGGACCTTCTTGGCCTGCTGGATTTCTCGGATATAGAGCACTTCGCGCTGCGCATCCTCGACGACGAGAACGTGCAGAAGGAGTACCGGGAAAAGTTCGAGCACATCTTCATAGACGAATATCAGGACAGCAACATGGTGCAGGAGAAGCTCATCGGCAAGATCGCCCGTCCGGACAACGTGTTCCGGGTCGGCGACGTCAAGCAGAGCATCTATAAGTTCCGCCTGGCCGAACCCGAGCTGTTCCTGGAAAAGTACGGAGATTTCAAATCCGGTAAGGATACGGACGGCGAAGTCGTCGACCTGAACAGCAACTTCCGCAGCAAGAAGGAAGTCATCGACCTGGTCAACCGCATCTTTCGTTCGCTCATGACTCCGGAGACGACGAGCATGGCCTATACGGACGACGAGGCGCTGGTAAAGGGCAGTCTTTACGACGGGCCGCTGGCCTATCCGCCGCAGCTGTACCTGGTCGACACGGCCGTTCCCGGGGAGCCGGACGAAGAAGAGGGACCGGAAGAGACGCCGGATGACGAACAGGAAGGCATGGACGAGGAGATCCTGGACCTGAAGTCCGCCGAACTGGAAGCGCTGAACGCAGTCAAGCTTATCCGCGAGAACTACGGGAAAGAGATCTGGGACGATAAGAGAAACGAGCGCCGTCCGTTGGAATACAGGGATATGGTCATTCTGCTGCGCGCCGTGAAAGGCAGCGGCGAAGTGTTCTATCAGAAGCTGACGGACGCGGGTCTTCCGGTGTTTCTGGAACGTACGGAAGGGTATTTCGACGCCGTCGAGATCCAGGTGTTCCTGAACCTGCTGCGCGTCATCGACAACCGCAGCCAGGATCTGCCGCTGCTGAGCGTCCTGTGTTCTCCGGTATTCGGCTTTAACGCTTCGGAACTCGCGGCCATCCGCATCTGGGCAAAGGGCCGCGGCGAGACGCATACGCCTTACAGCCGCATCTTCACCGCGTATCAGGAAGAAGGCCCGGACGGTCCGCTGAAGGAAAAGTGCATCGCGTTTTCCGCGAAACTGGAACGCTGGCGGCTTCTGTCGCGCCATACGCCTCTCGGCGATTTCCTGTGGCAGCTGCTGACGGACAGCGGCTACGCGTCGTTCGCTTCCGCTGTCCCCGCCGGTACGCAGCGCCTGGCGAATCTGCGCGCGCTGGCGGACAAAGCGCAGAGTTACGAATCGGAGAACGCCGGCGGTCTGTACGGCTTCATCAATTACATCGACGCGATCAACAGCCGCGGCGGCAAAGTGGAGACCGGGCAGGTGAAGATCCTGTCCGAGAGCGCGGACGTCATCCGCATCATGACCGTGCACAAGAGCAAAGGGTTGGAATTCCCGTTCGTGCTGATCGCGGGCCTCGGCAGGAAACTCAAACCCGGCAAGACGGGCAAAGCTGTTTTCCATAAATCGTTCGGCGCCGCGCTGCGCCTGTCGGATCCCCGCACAGGGCTGTACGCTGAACCGCTCAACATGCGCGTGATCAAAAAGAAAAAAGAAACGGAAGAGCTCGCGGAGGAGATCCGCGTGCTGTACGTGGCGCTCACGCGCCCGAAGGATATCGTCTTGATGTCGGCCGCCGTTAAAAATGCGGAAGACGTCAAGGCCAAGGCACGCCGCGGCGTACCGGGCGACATCGAAGGGTGCGGAAACATCGTCAGCGCGCTGCTGCCGCTGCTTCCGGATGACATGGTCACCGTAGTGCCGCGCGAGGAGGCCGGCAGACAGCAGACTGCGCAGAAGCTGGAGAAGCAGAACCTGGCAGGAAAGCTTGCGTGCGGCTTCCATCCGTCCGAGGACGATCTGCCGGTCACGAAGGAAGAGATCGCGGCCAGGCTGTCGTTCGACTACGAACCGCCCGAGGCGATGCGCGAAAAGCGCAAATACAGCGTGTCGCAGATCGCTGCCATGGAACGGCTGAAACTGCAGGAACTGCCGAAAGCTCTGACCGGGGAGGATGAACCTCCCGCGGAACAGGATGCGCAGCCGGTCCGCACGAAACTGCCCGTCTTCCTGTCCGGCGAAAAGCGCCTCGACGCGGCAGCCCGCGGCACGGCGTATCACACGGTGATGGAACATCTGCCGTTCACGCCGGAAGGTAAAGATCCGGACAGCGTCGCAGTTTTCATGGACGGCCTGGTCGAAAAAGGCCTGCTGACCCCCGCGGAACGCGCGGCGGTCGACCCCGGACGCGTCAGCGCGTTCTTCGGGTCACAGATCGGCCGCGAGGCTATGGCGGCTGAGGAATTATACAAGGAAGCACCGTTCACGATACGCCACATACTGGGCGGCCGGCCGGTGCTCGTTCAGGGTACGATCGACTGCTGTTTCCGGCAGGATGACGGCTGGGTGCTCGTAGACTACAAATCCAACTATATCGACAAGGCGGATCTCGACGCGGAGATGGCAAGGCTGCGGGCGGAGTACGTCCCCCAGCTGGCGCTGTACCGCGAGGCCCTGGAAGGGGTCACGGGAATGCCCGTAAAAAAAGCCGTACTGTATCTGTTCGGCATAGACAAGGAAATCTCTATCTATGAAGAACATTGATCTTCACTTACATACGTATTACAGCGACGGTAAGGAGTCGCCTGCGGTCGTCGTGCAGCGCGCGAAAGCGGCCGGACTCGACGTCATCGCCGTGACCGACCACGACGGCATGGGCGGCGTGGAAGAGGCTGTGGCGGAAGGCAGGCGCCTGGGCGTACAGGTCGTGCGCGGCGTGGAGTTCTCCGCTGAATATGCGGCCGGCGTACCGGGATTCGAGGGCTGCACGCACTACATGCACATCCTCGGCTACGGCATGGACCCGTCCGACCCGGAGCTGCGCAGTGTGCTGGACTATATCCAGGAGCGGCGCGTGTGGCGCAACGAGCAGCTGCGGCAGGTCTTCGAAGAGCTTGGCTTCCCCATGACCATGGAAGAGCTCAAGGCGCATTCCATCAACGGTTTCGTGGGCAAAGTGTCGTTCGCGCGCGTGCTGGCGGAACGGGGAGTCTGCCCCGATCCGCACGCGGCTTTCCTTGATAAGAATCTGCTGGCGCACCCGAAGATCAAGGCGGTGCACCGCTACAAGATCTCGGCGGAAGAGGCGCTCCGGGTCATCAACAAGGCCGGTGGCAAGGCGTTCTTTGCGCATCCGTTCCAGCTGTCGTTCCGCCCGGCGAGGGAGGAATCCGAAGAGGTCTACCGCAGGCGTCAGGAAGCGGTCATCTCCGCGCTCAAGGCGATCGGCCTCGCCGGCATCGAGTGCTGGTATCCGACGCATACGCCGGAGCAGACCGCGTATCTGCTCGGTCTGGCGGAGCGCCTGGGCATGCTGGTCTCCAAAGGGTCCGACGATCACGGGGAGAACGCCCGCCCCGTCAAGAAGATGGGCAATTTTCAGGCAGAATGCGACCTGTCCATGTTAAAATGGGTCGAAGAATATCTGTAAGGAGTAAGTTTCTATGAATGGTAATATGGGTCAGCTGATCGGTGACGTCCTGCTGGTAGTGTTCACGTTTTTCGGCGTCGTGCCGGTGCTGCTGAATACGGTGTCGCAGTTCACGGTCTTAAAACGCTTCGCGGACGAGATGGTGCGCGAAGGCGTGATCGCGGAGCAAAAAGTGAAGGACCTGCTGCCGAAAAAGCAGATCGCGGGCGTCGTGATCTCGGCGCTCATGCTGTTCGTCCTGTTCAGCGCCTGCATCAAGACCGCGCCGTTCGGATGGCTGTGCGCGGGCATTCCGTTCGTGCTCGGACTGTTCAAATACCGCAACATCATCGAGTTCAACAGCTTTACCGTCAAGCGGTTCCAGAACAATTTCAAGGGCGAATACGACGAAAGAAAGCTGAAGAAATACATCGAATCGCATTTCTAACCGGAGGACATCCATGAACGAATGGGAGAAAGTCAGGACCAATAAAGCGATCCGCGTGCTGGCCGCGATCTCCATCGTGGTCATCGCGCTGGAAGGCATCCTTTACTACGCGTCGTATCCGGACGTGTTTTTCCGCATACTGATGATCTTCCAGAACATCATCAAGGCCTTTACGTTCAAGGCTTCGATCTCGTTGGAAGACGCGCGCAGCTTTATGCTCGAAAACCCGACGCCGTTCAAGACCGGTCTCGGTTATCTGTACATGCTCGGCGTATTCGCGGCGCCGTTCTGCACGGTCGCGTGGGTCATCAAATGGCTGGAGCGGCTGTTCAAATTCGTGTTCTGGCTGCGCCGCCCGGAAGACGCGCAGCACATCGTCATTTTCGGCTACAACGATACCGTGCGCCAGCTGCTGAAGAGCGCGGACGGCAAGGCGCAGCGCGTTCACGTGGTCTGTGAAAAGGAACCCTCTGCCGAGGAACGCTACCGGCTGATCCGCAGGAAGATCCGCCTGCATTCCTTCGACCTTGCCAAGGCCGAAGAGCCGGAAGTGGATAAACTGCTGAAGGAACTGGAGATCGACGAAGCGAAGTATATCCTGCTGTTCGAGGATTCCTCCATCCGCAACTTTTCCATCCTGCAGGCGCTGGCCGGCAGGGAGAAGAGCCATCTGGCGGAGGGCAGCAAGGTGTTCTGCCGCTGCGAGGACGAGGGTATCGGCCGCCTGGTCGAAAGCTATTACGATACGGCTGACGGAGGTTCCAAGCACCGCCGCTTCGATTTCGAGATCATCGATCTGCCGCAGCTGCAGGTGCGCAGCATGTACCGCGACGTGCCGCTGCATTCCTACTGGCTGAACGCGGACGAAGAAACGCGCAGAAAACCGGAGGACTGGCGCACGCATCTGCTTATCCTCGGCTTCGGCAAGGTCGGGCAGCAGGCGCTGCTGCAGGCCATGAACCTCGGACCTGTGCACAGCGAGAACCCCATCGTCATCGATGTGATCGACCAGGACGTGGACAGGAACCGCGCCCTGTTCCTGAACCATTTCAGCCCGGACGCGTTCGTCCCGGACTCTGCGGATCCGGGCATTTGCAGGCTCGACGCAGGCTGGGCGGACGGGCAGCTGACCCTCCGTTTCCACAAGATGGACGTGCGCTACGGTGCGTTCCGTCAGCTGCTGACCGAACTGACAGGCGGACCGGAAGGCAATTTCACTTACGTCGTGTCTTCCATCGATCAGCCTGATACCGGCATCCACTGCATCTCTGAGCTGTGGCGTTTCCTGCGAGCAGCAGACAGAACGCGCGGTCAGGACGTGCCCATCCTGGCGCGCATGGATTCCGACCTGCGTCTGCAGCAGTATCTGAAGAGCGACGCGGAAGGATCCATGATCGAGGGTGTGCGGGTCATCCGGCCGCCTGAGGATATCCTGACCCTCGCCAACCTCTTCGAGGCCGAGACCGACAGTTCCGCGAAACAGTGCAACGCCTACTACGCGAAGATGACGTTCGATGCGGAAGGCGCGGCGGGCCCGGAGACAGAAAAGGAGATCCAGGATTCGTGGAACGCGCTCACGCTGTTCCGCCGCAACGCGAACCGCGCGGCAGCGTACCACAACACCGTGCTGCGCGACGTGCTGGACTGCAGCCTGGGCGAACAGGGCAAGACGGACGCGATGCGTCCGCTGTTCGAAGGAGAAGACGCGCTGATCCGCTGGGAAGACGGCACGTGGCACTTTACGCTGAGCGACGAGGAATTCATCGAAAAGGTGACCCTGCCTGATCAGGCGTTCGCCCGCGAAATGCTGAAGCTGGAGCACCGCCGCTGGTGCTATTACACGGCGTCCATCGGTTGGGAGCCGCCCGCGGAGAACGGCCGCGACGTGCGCAAGAACGACGCGCTACGCATCAATCCGTGCATCACGTCCTGGGCCGACCTGCTGCGGTTCCAGCCGCAGACAACGAAATATGACTTAATGCCCCTGATGGCAGAGTGGGAAGCTGAGGTGAGAAGGCAATGAAAACGAAACGGATACTCAGTTTGGCACTGGCGTTCTGCCTGGCAGTTCTGATGCTGCCGGCACAGATCTTCGGCATGCAGATCTTCGTGAAGACGCTGACC
>JAFYYP010000055.1 GCA_017557505.1 Bacillota bacterium
CGTGCGTTCCGGCAACTGCGAACTGCAGACCGTGGCGAACGACCTCGGCATTCTGAAGCAGACGTACAAGAGAGAAGTCAAGGACGCCGACTGGCCGAAGAGCTTCCCCCTGGTGCGCGACATGGCCAAGTGCATCAAGTGCATGCGCTGCGTGCAGGTCTGCGACAAGATCCAGGACATGCATATCTGGGACATCGAAGGCACGGGTTCGAGAACGAACATCGACGTGTCCCACAACCGCAACATCAAGGATTCCGACTGCACGATCTGCGGCCAGTGCATCACGCACTGCCCGACGGGCGCGCTGCGCGAACGCGACGATACGGATATCGTGCTCGACGCGCTGGCTGACCCCGACAAGGTCACGGTCATCCAGGTCGCTCCGGCGGTCCGCACCGCCTGGGCGGAATACTGGAATTTAGATAAGAAAAAGGCGACGCCCGGACGCATGGTGGCTGCCATCCGCAAACTGGGCTTCGACTACGTGTTCGATACCAACTTCTCCGCGGACCTGACGATCATGGAAGAAGGCAGCGAGCTGCTGGCACGTCTCGCGAAACGCGGCGTGTACAAGTTCCCGATGTTTACGAGCTGCTGCCCGGGCTGGGTGCGCTTCCTGAAGTCCCAGTATCCCGACATGACGAGCCAGCTGTCTACAGCCAAGAGCCCGCAGCAGATGTTCGGCGCCGTGGCGAAGAGCTACTTCGCCGAAAAGATCGGCGTCGATCCGCGCAAGATCTTCTGCGTGTCCGTCATGCCGTGCACGGCGAAGAAGCACGAATGCGCGATCCCCGGCATGAACGACGCCTGCGGCGATCCGGACGTCGACATCTCACTCACGACGAGAGAGCTCGTGCGCATGATCCGCGCGGATCACATCGTTCCGGAAGAACTCAAGGAAGACCATTTCGATTCGCCTCTGGGCTCCGGTACCGGCGCTGCCGTCATCTTCGGTACGACCGGCGGCGTCATGGAGGCTGCGCTCAGAAGCGCGGTCTACCTTGTGACCGGCGAGAATCCTTCTCCCGACGCGTTCCCCGAGATGCGCGGTATGGAAGGCTGGAAGGAAGCGACGTACGAAGTGGCCGGCAAGCCGCTGCGCTGCGCGGTCGTCTCCGGCCTCGCCAATACGAGAAAGATCGTCGAAGCCATCCGAAGGGGCGAAGTCGAATATGAATTCGTGGAGATCATGGCCTGTCCCGGCGGCTGCTCCGGCGGCGGCGGTCAGCCCATCCACGGCGGCAAGGAGATGGCGGAGAGCCGCGGCGGTTATCTGCGCGAGCTCGACGAGAAGAACGAACTGCGCTTCTCGCACGAGAATCCCGACATCATCCGGATGTACGAAGAGTACTTCCAGAAGCCGCTGGGCCACAAGTCCCACAAGCTGCTGCACACCGACCACGACGCGTGGGAGATGCCCCGCGGACCGCGCGCCGGTGCCAGAGAATAGTCTGAAACGTATTTAGATATAAAGTTTTATCTTAAAGGAGAATAAAGCGTATGAAAGTATTAGTCATCAACTGCGGCAGCTCTTCCCTGAAGTATCAGGTCCTGGATATGGAGACCGAAGAACTCCTGTGCAAAGGCCTCGTCGAGAGAATCGGCATCGAGGGTTCCGTCATCAAGCACGAGAAGATCGGTATGGACAAGTGGGTGCTCGAGACTCCGATGAAGGATCACAAGGACGCGATCGGCCACGTGCTGAACGCGCTGACTGACCCGGATCACGGCGTAGCCGCTTCTATGGACGAGATCGGCGCTGTGGGTCACCGCGTCGTACACGCAGGCGAAAAGTATGCGGGTTCCGTCCGGATCACCGACGACGTCATCAAGGCGCTCGAAGAATGCATCGAGCTGGCTCCGCTGCACAACCCTGCGAATCTGCAGGGCATCGCAGCCTGCAAAGCTCTTATGCCGAACACCCCGATGGTCGGCGTATTCGACACCGCATTCCATCAGAGCATGCCCGCGGAGAGCTATCTCTACGCGCTGCCTTATGAGTACTATACCAAGTACGGCGTCCGCCGCTACGGCTTCCACGGAACCTCTCACAAGTACGTCTCCCTGAAGGCCGCCGAGATGCTGGGCAAGAAGCCCGAAGAACTGAAGATCATCACGTGCCATCTGGGCAACGGCGCTTCCCTGGCCGCGGTCAAGAACGGCAAGGTCTTCGATAACTCCATGGGCTTCACGCCGGTCGCAGGCCTCGTTATGGGCACCCGCTGCGGCGACATCGATCCCGCCATCCTCGGCTTCATCGCCGCGAAGGAAGGCAAGGATCTGGCCGGTATGGACAAAGTCATCAATAAGGAATCCGGCGTTTACGGTCTGTCCGGCGTTTCCTCCGACTTCCGCGACGTAGAAAGCGCCGCGAACGAAGGCAACGAGCAGGCTGCCGTCGCGCTGAAGGTCTATGCGCACAGAGTCAAGAGCTACATCGGCGCCTACATGGCTGAGATGAACGGCTGCGACGCTATCGTCTTCACCGCAGGTCTGGGCGAGAACGGCATTACGATGCGCAAGGCCATCTGCGAAGATATGGAGAATCTGGGCATCGAACTGTGCGACGAACGCAACAACGTCCGCGGCAAGGATACCGTCATCTCCAAGGATTCCAGCAAGGTCAAGATCCTGCTGATCCCGACGAACGAAGAGCTGATGATCGCCAAGGACACCTACGAGATCGTTACCGGAAAGTAAGAAGATGGCGGTCTTCGGACCGGACAAACCCGCTCGGCCCGCTCTGTCGCTGCGCTCCGGCGCTTGCTGACGACCTCGCTTGGTTTGCCCGGCTCCTCAGCCCGTACTAATTGTTCTTGACTTTTTATAAAGCGTTCACTATACTCAAATAGTTCATTTTACAAAGAAGGAGGTGTTCCACATGGCAGTACCTAAGAGAAGAACTTCCTCAGCTAAGACATCCAGCAGAAAATCTGCGAACATGGTAAAGTCCGCACCGGCATTATCTTTATGCCCCAAGTGCCACGAGCCCAAACTTCCTCACAGAGTATGCCCGAATTGCGGTTATTATGACGGCAAAGAGGTCGTATCCGAGGAATAATAGATCGTAAAAGACTTTTAGCTAAAGGACAAAAACAAATGAGAGCGGCCTTTGCGCAGAGGCCGCTCTTGTATTTTTTGCGTGCGATGGGGTATATTGTTGATAGGAGAGGGCGAGAGCCCGGGAGGTTTCCCATGAAAGTATACCGTAGAGTATTCGTCGCTCTGTTATGCGTGCTTCTTGCCGTACCGTTCGCTGCGGTACCCGTCTTTGCAGCGAACTCGTATCCGATCTCGATCGGCGGCAACAACGGCAACGCGGTAACGATCCAGGCGAACGGCACGATCGGCGCCGTGATCACGACGGGCCAGAGCAGCGTCAATAAGGACATGACGGCTGCAGACCACGTCGCGAAAGCGAACTCAGGGGCCGGTTCTCTGGTCGCCTCGGTGAACGGAGCGCTGTTCAATGCATATTATAAGACCAATCAGACGCTGTCCTATCCGGACAACTGCGCGACCATCATGGGCATGCTGATGAGCCGCGGCGAAGTCATCTGCCGGGGTTCGGGAAAGAATGTGCTGCTCGGGATCACGGAAGACGGCAAATATCTGATCGACCGCGTGAACGTGGCGGTCTCCGTGAAGTTCCGCGGCAAGGATAAGTTCACGTTCTGGGGCGTCAACGTGTACCATACGGACGCAAGTGCCGTCAACCTGTTCACGTCCGAGATGGGCTACGGCTTCGCGCTGCAGAGCGGCGCGGTCGTCGTGCGCATCAAGAACAATGTGGTGACGGACGTGCAGAAGGGCCTGACCTGGCTGAGCTGCCCGGCGGCAGGGGAAAAAGTCGCGGTGTTCAACGCGAACGCCTGGGCCGGCGCCGTCAACTGGGGCACAGATCCCAAACCCGGCAACGCGGCAGAGATCGAAACGGCGCTGACTCCGGAGAAATCCGGTACGCAGGCCGATTGGAACAAGGTCGTGACTGCCGTGGGCTGCAGTCCGTGGCTGCTCGAAGGCGGCGTGGATAAGTTTTCCGAGAACACGAATTCCGATCCGAAGATGGGCCGCGACTATAAGGCGCAGCGCACGTTCGTCGCGATCATGGGCGACGGAAGCCTGATGATCGGCGAATGCACGGCGACGTTCGGACAGATCATCGATTATCTGAAGAGCATAGGCGCAGTCGACGCCATGGCGCTGGACGGCGGCGCGAGCTCCACGCTGTACACTCCGTCCGCAGGGTATCTCCAGCCTGCAGGCCGCAAACTCGCGAGCATGCTGCACTTCGTGGAATACGGCAGCACGTCCGCGATACCCAAGAAAGCTGAGACTTCTTTGCCGCAGCAGCCGTCCGGATGGGCAGCCGCTTACGTGCAGAAAGCCAAAGACAGCGGACTGGTCCCTGACGGGTTCAACCTGATGCCGCGGGCCAACATCACCCGCGCGGAATTCGCAAGCCTGGCCGTCTCGCTGGTAAAGCAGTACTATACAGGCAACGCGTACAGCTCTCTGCTGACGAAGAACGGCATCTCGTACAACGACGCAAAAGACGCGTTCGACGACACGTATCTGCTCGACGTGATGCAGGCTTACCAGCTCGGCATCGTCGCGGGCAAGGGCGAGAAGAAGTTCGATCCGAACGGATCCATCACGCGCCGCGAAGCAGCGGTCATGCTCACGAACACGGCGAAGCTCGTCGGACGCAGCGCGAACGGAGAAGGTCTGGATTACGAGGACGCGGCCGATATCGCGTGGGCCGCGCAGTTCGTCGACTTCGTGACCCGCGCAAACATCATGGGTTCCACGTCCACCGCAAAAGCCGTGTTCTCCCCGCTTGGCTATTACACGCAGGAGCAGGCGCTCACGACCATGTGCAACCTGTTGCCGTAAGAAAAAATGAACGAAGCGATCTATCAGCGCACGCAGGCTCTGATCGGGCCGGAAGCGTTGGAAAAACTGAAAGAGGCGAAGGTACTGGTCTGCGGGCTTGGCGGCGTGGGAGGCTTCTGTCTGGAAGCGCTCGTCCGCGCAGGCGTCGGCACGCTGGGACTATGCGACATGGATAAAGTGGACGCCACGAACCTGAACCGCCAGATCCTGGCGCTCACGTCCACTGTCGGGAGGCTGAAGACTGACGTCGCAGCGGAACGGGCTGCGCAGATCAATCCGGAAGCCGTCCTGGAGATCTTCCCGATGCGCATCTCCGAAGAGACTATAGGACAGCTGGATATCGCTTCCTGGGACTATATCGCGGACTGCATCGACGACGTCGACGCGAAAGTGCTGCTCATCCGCAAGGCAAAAGAAGCAGGCATACCTATCCTGTGCGCCATGGGGACCGGAAACAAGCTCGACGCTTCTGCTTTCAAGGTCTGCAGCATACGCAAGACCGAGCAGGACCGCCTGGCAAAGGTCATGCGGAAGCGCCTGAGAGAAGAGGGACTGGACGAAGGGGTCACGGTCGTATATTCCGCTGAACCGCCCGTCACGGAGATCCGCGAAGGGATCATCCCGAGCATCTCGTACATGCCCGCCACAGCCGGACTGCGGATCGCCGGAGAAATCATCGAAAACCTTATAAAATAGTGCTTGCAAGGAGCGCAGCCCATGTGTATAATATTTGAGGTTGCGCTCCTTTTTGCGTGACAGTATTTTATTTCGCACATTCCGGAGGCTGCATTTCGGTGCCCGCAAGGGTTTTTCTGCAGCAACAAAGGAATGGAAGTTTAACCGGGAGGTAAACAAATGTCAGTAGTTTCTATGAAACAGTTGCTGGAGGCCGGCGTACATTTCGGCCACCAGACCAGAAGATGGAACCCCAAGATGGCTCCGTACATCTTCACTGAAAGAAACGGCATCTACATCATCGACCTGTCCAAGACGGTCCACAAGATGGATGACGCGTACGAATTCGTGAAGAGCGTTGCAGCAGAAGGCAAGCCCGTTCTCTTCGTCGGTACGAAGAAGCAGGCGCAGGCCGCTATCAAGGACGAAGCCGAAAGATGCGGCATGTACTATGTCAACGAGAGATGGCTGGGCGGCATGCTCACCAACTACAAGACCATTTCTACCAGAATCAGAAGACTGGCCGAGATCAAGGAGATGGAATCCAACGGAACGTTCGATCTGCTCTCCAAGAAGGAAGTCCAGACCCTGCGCAAGGAAATGGAAAAGCTCGAGAAGTACCTGAACGGCATCAAGGACATGAGAGGCATGCCCGGCGCGGTCTTCGTGGTCGACCCGAAGAAAGAAAAGATCGCCGTCAAGGAAGCCAGAGTCCTGGGTATCCCCATCGTGGGTATGTGCGACACCAACTGCGATCCGGACGACGTGGATTACGTCATCCCCGCCAATGACGACGCCATCAGAGCAGTCAAGCTGATCGCCGGCAAGATGGCAGAAGCCGTCATCGAAGGCAAGCAGGGCGAATCCTTCGCAGAAGCTCCCGCTGAAGAAGCAGCGGCTGAAGCTCCCGCCGAAGAGACCCCCGCAGAAGCAGAAGAAGCTAAAGTCGAAGAGTAATCGAAGGAGAAGAAAACAATGGCAGCAGTAACAGCAGCACTCGTTAAGGAACTCCGTGATATGACCGGCGCCGGCATGATGGATTGCAAGAAGGCCCTCGTTGCCACCGACGGCGACATGGACAAGGCAGTCGATTTCCTGAGAGAAAACGGCCTGGCCAAGGCAGCCAAGAAGGCAAGCCGCATCGCTTCCGAAGGCCTCGTCAGAATGGCATTCGCCGCTGACGGCACCTCCGCAGCCGCAGTCGAAGTCAACTCTGAGACCGACTTCGTCGCAAAGAACGAAGAATTCGTCGAATTCGTCGAAAAGCTCGCCGACATCGCTCTGAACGCCGACAAGGTCTGCGCAGAGTGCATGAAGGAAATGCCCTACGGCGAAGAAGGCACCGTTGCCGACGTTCTCACCGCCAAGATCGCTAAGATCGGTGAGAACATGAACCTCCGCAGAGCCGTCAAGTGCAATACCCCGGGCGTCAAGTACGTCGGTTATTCCCACGGCGGCGGCCGCATCGGCGTCATCGTCGGTCTGAAGACCGACGCTTCCGTCGAAGAAGTCACCATCTGCGGCAAGGACGTTGCGATGCAGACCGCTTCCATGAGACCTCTGTTTGTCGACGAAGCAGGCATCGATCCCGAATATCTGGCACACGAGAAGGAAGTCATCCTCGCTCAGGCCATGAACGAGAACAACGAACTGCCCGAAAACAAGAGAAAGCCCCAGGAGATCATCGAAAAGATGATCACCGGCCGCGTCAAGAAGTCCCTGAAGGAAGTCTGCCTTGTGGATCAGGCGTTCGTCAAGGATTCCAACATGACCGTCGGCGAATATGTCGCTTCCTGCGCTAAAGCGCTCGGCAAGGACATCAAGGTCGTCGAAATGGTTCGCTACGAAGTCGGCGAAGGCATCGAAAAGAAGGTCGAGAACTTCACAGAAGAAGTAGCTAAGCAGATCCAGGGCTAAGCAGCAACAAACTGATAGAACCTCGAAACTCCCGGAGAGAACCTCCGGGAGTTTTTCTTTGCGTAAATGTGGTATAATAGAGGGTGCAAGGAAGGAGAGATACTATGAAACTATCCGTGATATATGATTCCAGAACAGGCAATACCAAAAAGTGCGCGGAATGGATCGCAGAGGGCATGATGCGCGTCGAAGGCGTCGAAGCGAAGACGTTTTCCACGAAAGACGTGGACGCGGAGTTCGTAAAGGACAGCGCCGGCGTCGTGATCGGCAGCCCGTCTTATTATGCGCTCATGACCGCGGACATGCGAACATGGCTGCTGGAAGGTGCGCCGAAACTGGATCTGGGCGGTAAACTGGGCGGTGCGTTCGCGACGGTGCAGTTCACGCACGGCGGCGGAGACCTCGTCATCCAGCAGATCCTGACGAACCTGATCACCATCGGCATGCTTTGCTATTCCGGCGGCGGCGCCTGCGGCGATCCCTGCATCCATCTGGGGCCTGTGGGGGTCAACCACAACGTAGAAAAAGCGTATTTGGAAGATTTCCAGGATAATTTCCTGATTTTCGGTGAAAGATTCGCAAAAAAAGCGAAGGAATTGTTTGGTTAGAGAGCGGAAAAAGGTATATAATAAATTTACAGTAAGCAGAATACTGCTTTAAGCAATGGAGGGACACAATGGACGAAAAGAAAAAGCTCCTGCAGGCTGCGTTCGATATGGCGCTGCAGACTACGATCGTAAAACAGAATCAGACCGATAATGCAGACCCCGATATCAAGGCTGCGATGATCGATTATATTCTCTTTGCTGCTGTCGGCCTCAACAGCGACGAGATCTCCAAATTCATCGAAGACCAGACGAAGATGGAGGACGATTATCTGAAGGAATCCTTCGAACAGGCTGCCGGCGATAAGGACGCCGCGACTGTCGAGGAGATCCGCAACCACATCCAGGATGAGATGGAAGAGTACTTCAAGATGAAGCAGGCCAGCATCCGCAAGAGAAGGATCGAGATCTACGTCAACAACCAGGTCGAACAGAAGAGAAGCGAAGACAAGATCGCGAAAGACACAAAATAAACGCACCATAAGCTCCCGGCTGAATGCCGGGAGCTTTTTTATGCTGTTTTATGTTATACTGTTGCCATGGATACGAAACAAGAAAAACTGAGAAATCTGCCGAAAGCAGACGTCGTTATGGATTTACCTGTCCTGCAGGAGTTTCTCGCGTCTACGGACCGGAAAACGGCCTTGGAAGCGGTGAGAAAATCCGTAGAGGAGATGCGGCAGGCATTGCTCGCCGGGGAGGATCCGGACGTCAGCCCTGAAGCGGCAGCAGCGCGCGCATGCGCCATCCTGGAAGAAGAGGATAAGCCGTCCCTTCGTCCCGTCATCAACGCGACAGGCATCATCCTGCACACGAACCTCGGAAGAGCGCGGCTGAACCGTCAGGCTGCGGAAAAAGCGGCCCAGATCGCCTGCTCGTATTCCACGCTGGAATACGACGCAAAGGAGGGCAAACGCGGCAGCAGGCACGACCACGTGAGCAGACTCATCGCGCAGGTGACCGGCGCGGAAGACGCCATCGCGGTCAATAACAACGCTGCGGCGACTTTGCTGTGCCTCGTTTCGCTGGCATATAAAAAAGAAGTCGTCGTTTCCCGTGGAGAACTCGTGGAGATCGGCGGATCTTTCCGCGTTCCCGAGATCATGGAACAGGGCGGAACCGTCCTGAAAGAGATCGGTACGACGAACAAGACGCACTTCGCGGATTATGAAAAGGCCATCGGTCCCGAAACAGCGGCGTTGCTGAAGGTGCATCCGAGCAACTACCGCGTCATCGGCTTTACGGAAGACGTGCCGGCGGAGCAGCTGGCGCAGCTTGCGCACAGCAAGGGACTGCCCCTGATCTACGACCTCGGCAGCGGCCTGCTGGAAGATCTGAGCTCTTACGGACTGGACGAACCGACGGCGCAGAAAGCCATGGCGGCCGGTGCGGACGTCATCCTGTTCTCCGGCGATAAGCTGCTGGGCGGGCCGCAGGCAGGTATAATAGCGGGCAAAAAAGAATACATCGAAAAGATGAAGAAACACCCGCTGGCCCGCGTCGTCCGCGTGGACAAGATGACTCTCGCGGCGCTCGAACAGACGCTGCGCATCTACCGTGACCCGAAGCAGGCGATGAAGAATATCCCGGTCCTGTCCATGGTCACGAAGCCGGCTGCCGAGCTGAAAGAAACGGCGCAGGGATTCGCGGCAGGTCTTGCGGCAGAAGGCCTGAACGCGCACTTCGGCATCCGCGAAGACGTAGCAAGGGTAGGCGGCGGATCTGCCCCCATGCTGGATCTGAAGACCTGGTGCGTATGGGTCAAGCCTTTGGGCATGTCCGTCGACGCACTGCAGGAGAAGCTGCGGTACTGGAAAATGCCCATCGTTGCCCGGATCTCGGAAGACGAAGTGTTGCTCGACCTGCGCACGCTGTCCGAAGGCGACCTCGTGGTTCTCCGTCTCGCGCTCATTGACATCCTGGAATGAAGAAATTAAAATAAACGAGGCGGATTTATCCGCCTTTTTCGGGAGCAGATGGGTGCCGGTGTGCCCCGCGGTCTTCAAAACCGTTGTAGCAGGTTAGGAGCCTGCCTGGTGAGTTCGATTCTCACATGCTCCCGCCATTGTATTTTTTGGAGAAAGTTATGCGTAACGTTATCGTCGGCACAGCCGGACACGTCGACCATGGCAAGACCTGCCTGATCAAAGCCCTGACGGGCATCGACGCGGACAGACTGAAGGAAGAAAAGCAGCGCGGCATCACGATCGAGCTGGGGTTTGCAGACATGCAGGCACCGGACGGCACGGATATCGGCATCATCGACGTGCCGGGACACGAAAAGTTCATCCGCAACATGCTGGCAGGCATCGGCGGCATCGATCTCGTTCTGCTCGTCGTTGCGGCGGACGAAGGCGTGATGCCCCAGACCGTCGAACATCTGGATATCATGAAGCTGCTGAACATCCGCCGGGGCATCATCGTAATCACAAAAGCGGATCTGGCAGCGGACGAAGATTGGCTCGACATGGTCGAATCCGACGTGCGCGAGGCGGTAAAGGGCAGCTTCCTCGAGAACGCGTCGTGCATGCGGGTCTCCGCGCAGACGGGGCAGGGTATCGGGGAACTGAAAGCGCTCATCTTTGAAGAAGTCGCGAAAACCGCGGAAAAGAACAGCAATCCGGCGCTTCTGCGCATCCCGATGGACCGCGTGTTCACGATCCAGGGTTTCGGTACGGTCATCACGGGCACGCTGACGCAGGGCAGTATCCGCACAGGTGACGAGGTGACGATCTATCCGGAGGGTATTACAGCGAAGGTTCGCAATCTGCAGGTGCACGGCAAGATGGTGGACGCGGCTTACGCGGGTCAGCGCACGGCGGTGAACCTCGCAGGCGTGCGCAAAGAGGAAATCGCGCGCGGCAATGTGCTGGCGGCGAAGGACAGTCTGACCCCTGCGTCTATGATCGACGTTAAACTGCAGATTTTAGAGGATTCTCCGCGTTCTGTTTTGACAGGATCACGCCTGCATCTGCATTATGGATCCGCGCAGGCGCTTTGTAAGGCCGTCCTGCTGGATAGAGAAGCATTGAACCCCGGAGAGAGCTGCTACGCGCAGCTTCGTACGGAGGAGCCTGTCGTGCTGAAAGCAGGCGATCCGTTCGTCGTCCGTTACTATTCCCCAGTGCAGACCGTCGGCGGCGGCGTAGTGCTGAATGCGGACGCGCCGAAGCATAAGAGGGGAGACGAGGCTGTGCTAAAGGCGCTTGCAGTGCGCGAAACTGGCGATGACGCTGCCCAGATGGAACAAGTGCTGCGGGATGAAAGCAGAACGTTTCCCAGTGCGGAAAAGCTCGCCAAACAGCTCGGACTGTCAGAATCAGAAGCAGGCGAACAGCTGAAAACCCTTGCAGCACAAGGAAAAGCGGTTTTACTTACCGATAAAATATACATACATCAGAATTATGTAAACAATATAAAAGACGCTGCTTTTACCATTCTCGAAGCATATTACGCGAAGAATCCGCTTCTGGCGGCCATGCCCAGAGAGGAACTGCGCAGCAAGTTGGGCGGACAGGCGAAAGTGACCGACATGCGCAATCTCGACCGCGTGCTGCAGTATCTCGGCGATACCGGCGCGCTGGCGTTGACGCCTGCAACGGCAGGAAAACAGGGCTATACAGTAAACTTTACGAAGGCCCACCTCAGGCTGATGGACGAGATCGCAAGGCTTTACAAGGATTCTGGCTGCGAGAGTCCGGATCCCGACGAAGTGTTCGCAGGCCGCAAGGACAAAGAAGAGTGCAAGCGTTTGATCGCTGCGATGTGCGCAGACGGACGTCTGACACGCATTCAGAACAAGTTCTGCCTCGACAGCGGATTTCTGCAGCAGACCATCGCCTGGATCCGGAAAAAGATCGAAACCGACGGTTCCGTCACGCTGGCAGAGCTCCGCGATCATCTCAATACATCCAGAAAATATGCCTTAATGATCTTGGATTATTGCGATAATGCAAAAATAACGAGATTACAAGATGATAAGAGAGTGTTTTACTAAGACGACAGGACCCCGAAGTAAAACGTAAAAACTTTTATAATTCCATCACATTATTTTAGTTGTTCGATAAATTTGCGAATGCTAAAATATAGTTACAGATTCAGAACAGTCGGTTGATGACTGCGGGAGAGCGCGAAAGCGCACCGAAGGCGTAAGCCGTCTTCCCCGGCCAGGGAGACGGTGATTATCTCAGGTAAAAGGACCGCAGCCGGACGAAACTCTGGAGAGCGTAAGCACCGAAGGGGCAAATTCCAGCGTTTTTACGATGGAAAGAAACTCTCAGGTTAGTGTACAGAGCAGGAGGCATTTAGTTTTCCTGTTCTTTTTTATTGATCAGCCGAAAGGAAACCGCTTTGATCATCCTCACGAACAACCCGGACGTACAGAACATGCTGACAGATCGCAGCGTCTGCTTCGTCGAAGGATCGTACCGTGACGTGCTGGTCAGAGCCCGCGACATGGTCCATCAGGGTCACAGACTGCTTACCCATCCGCTGATGGGAAGCCTCAAGCCGAACGAAACGCCTTACCGTTCTGTCGGACTGAGCGAAGAGAAGGGCTCTCTGGACTTTGACAGCCTGCAGCTTATAGAAAACGCCATCGAGACGTTCGACAAGTTTGCGGCGGTCACGCGGCCCGACCGGGGAAGCAATACCCCCGAACGGATGCTGGCGGATTTCCGGCTCATCGATGCCAGTCTGTTAAAAACGGCGCTGGAAAGCGCTGAGCAACCCCCAGATTTCAGGAGGTAAGTTTTATGAAATTGGAATTGGGTATCATCAAGATCAGTGATATTCAGTTCGCTGCCGAAAGCAAAGTCGAAGGTTCGACCCTGTACGTGAACAAGGACGAACTGAAGGCCCTCATCATGGAGGACGAGACGTTTGCAAGCTGCGAACTGGACATCGCGCGTCCCGGTGAATCCGTGCGCATCACGCCTGTGAAGGACGTCATCGAACCGAGAGTCAAAGTCTCGGGCGAAGGCGGCGTATTCCCGGGCTGGATGGCCAAGGTAAAGACCGTCGGAAGCGGCAGGACGAACGTCCTGAAAGGCTGCGCGGTCGTTACGACAGGCAAGATCGTCGGATTCCAGGAAGGCATCATCGACATGTGCGGAGAAGGCGCGAAGTACACGCCGTTCTCACAGCTGAACAACCTGGTGCTGTGCGTCGAACCCGTCGAAGGCACGCTGCAGCACGCTTACGAAAAGGCTGTCCGCATCGCAGGTCTGAAAGCCGCGACGTACCTCGGCAAGCTTGCCAAGGACATCGAGGCCGAAGAGGTCCGCACATACGAAACGCCGAGCATCACGGAAGGCATCAAATTATATCCCGGACTGCCCAGAGTCGGTTACGTTCTGATGCTGCAGTCCCAGGGCCTGCTGCACGACACCTACGTCTACGGTGTCGACGCCAAGCAGTCCCTCACGACCATGCTGTATCCGACGGAGACCATGGACGGCGCCATCATCAGCGGCAACTGCGTGTCCGCATGCGACAAGAACACGACGTATCATCATCTGAACAACCCGGTCATCGAAGACCTGTACGCCCGTCACGGCAAGGATCTGAACTTCGTAGGCGTTATCATCACGAACGAGAACGTCTACCTGGCAGATAAGGAGAGATCTTCCGACTGGTCCGCCAAGCTGTGCGAATTCCTCGGCCTGGACGGCGCCATCATCTCGCAGGAGGGCTTCGGCAATCCCGATACCGACCTCATCATGAACTGCAAGAAGATCGAAGCCAAGGGCGTCAAGACCGTCATCATCACCGACGAATACGCCGGCCAGGACGGCGCGTCCCAGTCCCTTGCGGACGCTGACGTCGCAGCGAATGCCTGCGTTACGGGCGGCAACGCGAACACCGTCATCCATCTGCCGAAGATGGACAAGGTGATCGGCCACATCGAATACGTGGACAAGATCGCCGGCGGCTGGTCCGGATCCCTGCAGGAAGACGGCTCCATCATCGCCGAGCTCCAGGTCATCACCGGGGCGACGAACGAGATGGGCTTCAATACGTTCAGCGCGAGATAGGAAAGGAGGAAGAAGACAGAAATGATCAAAGTCGTTCATTACATCAATCAGTTCTACGCCGGCAAAGGCGGAGAAGAGATGGCGAATATTCCTCCTGAAAAGGTAAAGGGTTTCGTCGGCCCGGGCATGGCGTTCAACGCCGCGTTCCAGGGTGAAGCCGAGATCGTTGCCACCGTGTTCTGCGGCGACAGCTATTTCAACGAAAACAAAGAGGCGGTCGACACCGTTATCGCCCTGATCAAGGAAGAAAATCCTGACATCGTCATCTGCGGTCCCGCGTTCAACGCAGGCCGTTACGGCGTCGCGTGCG
The DNA here is from genome assembly GCA_017557505.1 of Bacillota bacterium. Lineage (GTDB taxonomy): Bacteria > Bacillota > Clostridia > Peptostreptococcales > Anaerovoracaceae > RUG11894. Next base: position 14,439 of record JAFYYP010000055.1, read on the forward strand.
GCACGGTCGCGAGCGAAGTCAAGGCGCAGCTGGGCATTCCGACGCTTACCGGTATGTACGATGAGAACCCCGGCGTCGACATGTTCAAGTCCAAGACCATCATCATGAAGACCAAGGATTCCGCGGCCGGCATGAGAAAAGCAGTCGCAGCCATGGCTCCCGTGGCGCTGCGCATGGCGAAGGGCGAAGAACTTGGCAGCGCAGCGGCGGAAGGCTACTTCCCGACCGGCATCCGCAAGGGCCTGTTCGAGGAAAAGAGAGGATCCGAGAGAGCGGTAGACATGCTGCTGAAGAAGCTGGCAGGCGAGGAATTCGAGACCGAGTATCCGATGCCCCAGTTCGACAGAGTGCAGCCGAATCCGGCTGTCGTAGACCTGGCGCACGCCAAGGTCGCGCTCGTCACGTCCGGCGGCATCGTGCCCAAGGGCAACCCGGATCACATCGAGTCCTCTTCGGCGTCCCACTACGGCAAGTATGATATCGACGGCGTACAGGTCCTCACCGACAAGACCTACGAGACCGCTCACGGCGGCTATGACCCGGTCTATGCCAACGCGGACCCGAACAGAGTCCTGCCCGTGGACGTCATGAGAGAATTTGAAAAGGAAGGCCGCATCGGCGAGCTGTCCCATTACTATTACGCGACTGTAGGAAACGGCACCGCCGTCGCATCCGCCAAGAAGTTCGCTGACACGTTCAGTAAAGAACTCATCGCGGACGGCGTGCAGGCTGTTATCCTCACCAGCACCTGAGGAACCTGTACACGTTGCGGTGCAACAATGGTTAAAGAAATCGAAAGAGCAGGCATCCCCGTCGTGCACATGTGCACAGTCGTGCCCATCTCTCTCACCGTCGGCGCCAACAGGATCGTTCCGACGGTCGCGATCCCGCATCCGCTGGGCAATCCGGCTCTGTCCCACGAGGAAGAGCACGACCTGCGTAAAAAACTGGTCGGCAGAGCGCTCAAGGCTCTGGAGACCCCGGTAGACGGACAGACAGTATTCGAGGAATAACAGAAATGGCAAAACAGTATGACATCGTGATCATCGGCGCAGGTCCCGCGGGGCTTGCCGCCGGACTGTATGCAGGCAGAGCCCGCATGTCCACGCTCATTATTGAGAAAGCAAAGGACGGCGGCCAGATCGTGCAGACAGCGGAGATCGAAAACTACCCCGGCAGTCTGGAAGAAGAATCCGGTCCGACCCTCGTGGCGCGCTTTGCCGCGCAGGCCGAGAAGTTCGGCTGCGAAAAGGTGCTGGATACCGTGCAGGAAGTCGAACTGGACGGACCCGTCAAGCGCATCGTCTGCGGCAAGGAAACCTACGAGGCCAAGGCCGTGATCATCGCTTCCGGCGCTTCCCCGGCCCTGATCGGCTGCCCGGGCGAAGCGGAATTCACAGGAAAAGGCGTTTCCTACTGCGCGACGTGTGACGCTGCGTTCTTCGAGGACTTCGAAGTCTTCGTGGTCGGCGGCGGCGACGCAGCGGTGGAAGAAGCCATGTACTTGACAAAGTTCGCAAGAAAGGTCACTATCATCCATAGAAGGGACGAACTGCGCGCTGCGAAGTCTATCCAGGAAAAAGCGTTCAAGAACGACAAACTGGAATTCATGTGGAACACAGTGGTCAAGGAACTCAAAGGCGACGGCATCTTAAGCTCCATGGTCGTGGAAAACGTCAAGACCGGCGAGCAGACCGAGATCTTCGCCGACGAGGACGACGGCATCTTCGGCGTGTTCGTGTTCATCGGCTTCAGACCGGCTACGGCTGTATTTGAAGGCAAGATCGACATGGAACGCGGCTACATCGTCACCGATCAGGAGATGCGCACGAACGTGCCCGGCGTCTACGCTGCAGGCGACTGCCGCGTCAAGGATCTGCGCCAGGTCGTGACCGCTGCGGCAGACGGCGCCATCGCCGCCTGGCAGGCTGCGCGCTACGTCGACGAATTGGAATAGGAGGAAGACAATGCTGGAAGTAGATAAGCTCACATTCGAAGAAGAAGTGCTGAAGGCGGAAGGCTACGTGCTCGTAGACTTCTACGGCGACGGCTGCGTACCCTGCGCCGCGCTCATGCCCCACGTACACGCTCTGGCGGATCAGTACGGCGACAAGATCAAGTTCTGCGCCCTGAATACCACCAAGGCGAGAAGACTGGCCATCGGCCAGAAAGTCCTGGGCCTGCCCACCATCACTGTCTACAAGGACGGCGAGAAGGTCGAAGAGCTCGTCAAGGACGACGCCACCGCCGAGAACGTCACGGCGATGGTCGAGAAGTATATCTAGTTTGCACAGGGCATAAGCCCTTTGTAAAGAAAACCTGTAAACGGAAACAAGGAGGAATGTAAATGGCGATCTTACAAGATAAGAAAGTCATCATCATCGGTGACCGCGATGGCATTCCGGGTCCTGCGATCGCCGCTTGCGCAGAATCTGCCGGAGCAGAAGTCGTCTTCGCTTCGACAGAATGCTTCGTCTGAACGGCCGCAGGTGCCATGGATCTGGAAAATCAGAAGAGAGTCAAGGAGTTCAGCGAACAGTACGGCCCCGAAAACGTTGTCGTTCTCTTAGGCGCAGCCGAAGGAGAGGCAGCGGGACTGGCAGCCGAAACCGTAACGCTGGGCGACCCCACTTTCGCAGGTCCGTTGGCGGGAGTCTCGTTGGGACTCACTGTTTATCACGTATGTGAACCCGAAGTCAAAGCTGAATTTGATCCGGACGTCTATGACGAACAGATCTCGATGATGGAGATGGTGCTCGATGTGGATGATATCTGCAGCGAGATGAACGCCATCAGAGACCAGCTTTAACCGATCCGGTTTAGCAGGCGCACAAGCGGCGGGCGAGGCAAAAAGGCCCGCCTGCCGCTCGTATTTTTTGAAAGGAACTGTATTATGAGCTACAGTGTGATCAAGGGAGCAGGGTATATCCTCGTGCACGTACCCGGCATGGTGATGCATCACGGCACGACCCAGACGACGGAAAAGGTCGTCAACCCGGGCTCCGACTATCTGAAGGAACTTCCTTCCCACATGCGGTCCTACGAGGACTGCGTTGCCTATCCGCCCAACCAGACCTATATCGGCAACCTGCCCATCGCGGATCTGGCAGCCATTCCCGAACCCTGGGCAGACAAGAAAGTCGAAAAGCCGGAACGCTTCGGCAAGTTCGGCGAGATCATGCCGGAAGACGAATTCATCCTGCTGATGCAGGCGTGCGACGTCTTCGACCTGGTCCGCCTTGACAAGAAGTTCGTGGAGAAGACCCTGCCGAAGCTCAAAGAGCATCCGCTGATGAACGAGAATATCCTCTCCCTGATCAAGGAAGGGGACGACAGCGCGGAGATCAAGCGCGTCATCAAGGAAGAAGGCGCAGAATCGCTGATCTTCGAAGACAAGCCTGTCGGCTACGTCAAGAGAGCTCACGACGTCGACGTCAACCTGAGCGCGCACGTCATGTTCGAGAACCTCGTCTCCAAGGCTTCCGAAGTGCTGTCCGTGCTTCATCTGATGAAGAATGCGGGCATTTCCCCGGCTGCTGTGGACTACATGATCGACTGCAGCGAAGAAGCCTGCGGCGACATGAATCAGCGCGGAGGCGGCAACTTTGCGAAAGCTGCCGCGGAGATCGCCGGTCTCGTGAACGCGACAGGCAGCGATACGAGAGGGTTCTGCGCGGGTCCCGCCCACGCCATCGTGGAAGCGGCTTCCCTGGTCAAAGCCGGGACCTTCAAGAACGTCGTCGTAGCCGGCGGCGGCTGCACCGCCAAGCTCGGCATGAACGGCAAAGACCATGTCAAGAAGGGCCTGTCCATTCTGGAAGACTGCCTGGGCGGCTTCGCCATCCTGGTATCCGAGAACGACGGCAAGAGCCCGGAGATCAATACGGACATCGTCGGACGCCACAGAGTGGGAACCGGTTCCGCTCCGCAGGCCGTCATCAGTTCTCTGGTCACCGATCCGCTGTCCGAAGCGGGCATGACCGTCCTCGACGTGGACAAGTTCTCTCCCGAGATGCAGAATCCGGACATCACCAAACCTGCAGGAGCAGGGGACGTGCCGGAATCCAACTACAAGATGATCGGCGCGCTTGGTGTAAAGCTGGGCCAGATGGAGCGCACGCAGCTCGCGTCGTTCGTCAAGGAGCACGGCCTGAAGGGCTACGCCCCGACGCAGGGCCACATTCCTTCCGGCGTACCTTATCTGGGCTACTGCAGAGAGAGCATCATGTCGGGCGAGACGAAGAATGCCATGATCATCGGCAAGGGCTCTCTGTTCCTCGGCCGTATGACCAACCTGTTCGACGGCATCTCGTTCCTCGTCCAGGCGAACACCAGGAAGGACGAAAAGAAGGCAGCCGCTCCTGTCAAGGTGCCCGTCATCGGCATCGCGGCGGCAGGCTACGAGCTTGATCCGCAGAACCTTGTCGACGCAGTCGAATTTGCGGCGAACAAGGGCTGTAAGGCCGTGATCATCGACGGAGAAGACTGCCACGCCAAGATGGAAGCCATGCTGAAGAGCGGCGAGATCGACGGCGCGGTCACGTCGCACTATCCGTTCCCGATCGGCGTATCCACGGTCGGACGCGTCATTACGCCGGCGCTTGGCAAGGAGATGTTCATCGCCTGCACGACCGGTACCAGCTCCACTGATAGAGCGGAAGCCATGGTCAAGAACGCGATCTACGGCATCATCGCGGCGAAGGCCTGCGGCATCGAAGAACCGACCGTCGGCATCCTGAACGCGGACGACGCCAGAAGATGCGAGAGAGCGTTGCTCAAGCTGAAGGAGAACGGCTACGAGTTCAAGTTTGCGGAATCCTGCCGTGCGGACGGCGGACAGATGATGCGAGGCAACGACGTGCTGAGAGGCACGCCCGACGTGCTGGCCTGCGACCCGCTCACCGGCAACCTGATGATGAAGATGTTCAGCTCGTTCAACACGGGCGGAACGTTCGAGGCGAGCGGCTACGGCTACGGCCCCGGCATCGGCGGCAACTACGGCAAATTGATCCTGATCATCTCCAGAGCATCCGGCGCTCCTGTCATCGCGAACGCGGTACAGTACGCGAGCCAGCTGGCCGCATCGAACTGGCTGAAGATCTCCGGTGAAGAACTGCGGAAGGCGCAGAGAGCCGGCATGAACGATATTCTCGAAGAGATGCGCACCGAAGGCAAGCACGCGTTCGAAAAGCCCGCAGCCAAGGTGAAGGCTCCTGCCAAGGAGACCGTCACTGTGGATATCCACGGCGTGGAAGTTACCGACATCGACGCGGCGGTCGAATCGCTGTGGGAGAAGGGCATCTATGCAGAATCCGGCATGGGCTGCACGGGTCCCGTCGTCATGGTGAACGAGGCCAAGGCTGAAAAAGCCGCGGAAGTCCTGAAAGAAAAAGGCTTTATCGCATAGCGCTTTTGTGCTAAAATAATATAGTAACAGGGGTGCTGAGCCGTAAAAGGCGAGGCTGAGAACATACTCTTATACCTGATCCGGGTAATGCCGGCGTAGGGAGCATATTCTGTATTGATTTTAACCGCACCCCTTACCCCAGGGGTGCGGTTTTCTTTTCAGAAAGGACCTGATTGCACATGACGAACACGAGTAAAACGAGGATCCTGGCCGAATGCGCCGTCCTCATCGCGCTGGGCACGATCCTTGCCCAGATCAAAGTCTACGAAATGCCGAACGGGGGAAGCATCACGGCGGCTTCGATGGTGCCGTTCATCCTGGTCTCTCTGCGTCACGGCCCCCGCTGGGGCATGCTGACCGGATTTGCCAACAGCCTGCTGCAGATGCTGCTGGGCGGCCTGTGGCCGACCCCTGCGGGCACGGCGACAGCCATGGCGCTGGAAGTCGTGCTGGATTATCTGGTTCCGTTCACAGCGCTTGGATTGGCCTGGTTCTTTGCGAAGCCGTTCGGCGAGAATAAAAAGATGCAGGGCATCCTGTTCGGCACGTTCTGCGTCTGCCTGCTGCGTTTCCTGGCGCATTTCTTCTCCGGCATCATCGTCTGGGGATCCATTGCGCAGGACGGTATCGGCGCGGTCATCTACTCGCTGTCGTATAACGGCAGCTTCATGGCGGTGGAGACGGTCATCACGCTGATCGTGATCGGATTGCTGTACAAGAGTGTACCAAAGCTGTTCAAGGCAATAGAATAAATATAATAAGCCACTGAGGACCGTTTCGAACCGCTCGGCAAGGGAAGATTGCCTCGCTTGTCCGAAACGGCTCCCCAGTGTCTTTTTTTATGCTATAATATATTTGTATTAGTATGCTTTTTAGACAGAGAGGAAGACAGCTATGGAGTGGCGCATCGCGATCGTCGATGATCTGAAAATGGACCGGGAACGACTGCAGAAAGACGTTGCCAAATGGTATGCCAAACAGGGCACGGACGTAGAGATCTGCGTCTATGACAGCGGCGCAGCCATGCTTTCGGAGTTCTCCAAAGACAAGTTCCGCATCGCTTTTCTCGACATCCGCATGGACGACATGACGGGCATCGAGCTCGCGGAGCATTTGCGCGAAGAAGATACCGCTCTGCTGATCTGTTTCCTGACGACTTCGCGGGAATACGCGTTCGACGCGTTTCCCATCCATCCGTTCGACTATCTCATCAAACCGTATAAAGAGGAACAGCTGAATCACGTGCTGGCCGAAGCGAACCGCGCCTTATCCGGCAGCGAGCCGGAGATCGCCGTCAAGATCGGAAAGTCGGAAGTAAAGGTCGCTTACGGCCAGATCGTCTCTGCGATCTCTCAGGGTCACACCGTGCTGTTCCGCCTGACGGACGGAAGCGTCGCCCGCGGACTGCTGACGTTCGGTGAAACAGAGCGCATCCTGACGGCTGACGAGCGCTTCCTGCTATGCAATCGCGGCGTGCTCGTAAATATGGACCACGTTGCTTCCATGGACGGCGAACTCTTCAAAATGAACGAGGGGAGCAGTTTTCCGCTTCGCACGAAGAACCGTCCGGAACTGATCCGTCAGTTCTCCCAGTACCAGATCACGCGCATGAGGAGGGGCAGATGACGAACGAACTGTTTATCCGCCATGCCCTCGAGATGAGCATTGGGATCCCGGCCGCTATCATGGCGTTTCTGCCGGTCCGCAGCTACGTGCGTTTCCGCTGGCCTGCCGTCGTGGCGTTGACAGCGGTTTTTCTGTCCGTGTTCATTCTGATCGGCGCGAAGGTCTGCGTGTATTACGACGTTTCGACGTCTTTCGTTTTAATGCCTTTGCTTCTGTTGTGTTTCGAGGTCTATGCGCTCATCGTGAAGCTCCCCCTGATCAAGAAGCTGTTCTGCTTCCTGAATGCCTGCATGTTCTGTTTCTTTACGACGGTCTATTCCGTCTTTTTAACGGCACCGATCGAACCGGAAGAAGGGCCGTTCAGCATCAGATCTTCCCTGATCTGTCTGGGTCTTACGTTCGCGATCCTGCTGCTTTTCTACCGTACTCTGAGCATTAAGATCCCTTACCTGCTGCAGGAAGATCGCCTGAACCGAAGCTGGTGGGGTCTATCTCTGGTGCTTCTGATCCTGTGCGCCATATTCCTGTACATCAATCCCGAAAGCCTGGCGCCTCTGCGCGTCGGCAGGGTGCGTTCCATCGGTCTTGTCGGCCTGGCGATGTATCCGGTCGCGATCTACCTGCTGTATCATCTGTTCTGGTGGACGTCTGTACGACTGAACGAGAATGCGGAGATCAAGCAGGAAAATACCGTGCTGAACATGGAGCAGAAACGTTACGAAGAACTGCGGACATACATGGACGAGACCCGTACGCTGCGCCACGATTTCCGCCAGCATATCCGGGTCATTACGGAACTTGCGGCGGATGAGCAGTACGACGAGCTGAAAGAATACGTCGGACAATTTTCAGAGATCCTGAAAAAAGGCTATACGCCGTTCTGCGCCAACATGGCCGTCGACGCGGTCGCGGCGCACTACAGCAGCCTTGCGGAGTCGAAAAACACGAAGATGGATTGGGATCTTCGCCTGCCGAAGGAACTGCCCATTCCTGAAATGGAGTTCTGCGCCATGCTGGGCAACCTGCTCGAAAACGCGATGACCGCGACGGAAAAGGTGCCCGAAGAAAAGCGCAGGATCGACGTGCTGTCCAGCATGCTGTCCGACACCATGCTGGGTCTGTCTGTCAACAATCCGTATACCGGAAAGGTCCGGTTCAACCGGGAGCATCTGCCGATCTCCCTGGAGCCGGGTCACGGTATCGGTATGCCGTCCGTTGCCGCGACTGTCAAACGCTACAACGGTACGATGGATATCACTACGAAGGACGGGATCTTCTCCGTCAACATCATGCTATACCCTAAAACTCCGGAACAGAAAGGATAAGTGGAGCGTATGAACGAAAGAATGAAGGCCGACAGAGAGCGGCAATTCGAGATCTTCAAGAGAGTGGAAAAAGAGGCGGAACGCTTCTTTGAGCAGAGGGAGACCGGCAAGGCGCTTCCGTTCTGGGAGAGAAAGCCTATCCGCAGGATAGGCGAGCGGGGCCTCGGCGCAGAAGCTGCGATCGATCTGTTCGTGAAGGAATACGGGGAAGGCCTGGCGCTGAACAGCGGCTCGCGGTTCTTCGGCTATGTTATCGGCGGCGTGACCCCCGCAGCCCTCGCGGGCGACTGGCTGACGTCCCTGTACGATCAGAACGCGTTCGGTGAGATGGACTGCATGGACCGCCAGATCGAAGACGAAGCGATCGAAGGATTGAAGGATCTGCTCGGGCTGCGCAGCGACTTTACCGGCTCGTTCACGTCCGGCGCCACCATGGCGACGACGAACGCGCTGGCCTGCGCGAGAGAGTGGGCGGCTGCCAAACAGGGCAAGAGCGCGAACGACGGTATCTACGGGCTCGAAAGACCCGTCGTTCTTTCTGCATTCGCGCACGCGTCGATCTATAAGGGACTGTCCATCCTGGGACTCGGCAGAAACTCCATCATCGAGTACGGCAAGCTGCCCGGCAGAGACTGCGGCGACATGGCCAAACTTGAAGAAGAACTGAAGAAGGCAGGGGACAAGCCGGTGATCGTCATCGCGAACATGGGCACCGCGAACAGCGGCGACATGGACGATCTGAAAGCGATCGCGGATCTGAAGAAGAAGTACGGTTTCTGGCTGCACGTCGACGGCGCGGTCGGTTCCATGGCCATGGCTTCTCCGAAGTACAGACCGCTGTACGACGGAGCGGAGGAAGCCGACAGCTTTACGATCGACGGTCACAAGTGGGTGAACGTCAACTACGACTGCGCTATCGCGATGATCCGCAAGGAGCACAGAGAGATGCAGTACCGGACGTATGCGCAGACCACGAGCGTTTCCGACCACTGGACGGAAAACACCGCCATCGAACATCTTGGCAACGAGGGGAGCAGACGTTTCCGCGCGCTGGCCGTCTGGATGGCGCTGATGGCCTACGGCAAGGAAGGCTTCCGCGAAATGGTCGAAAGAGACTGCGAGCTGGCGCAGAAATTTGCCGTCCTGCTGGAGGAAAGCGGCGTCTACAAGGTGCACAAGCCCGTTCTGATCAACGGTTTCGCGTTTACGCTGAACAAGGAAAACGTGACCGATGAAGAGATCCACGCGCTCGAAAGAGCGATCCGCGCCGAAGGAACGACCTACCTGAATCCGTCCGGCGTCTGCGGTGTGCCTCATCTGCGCTGCAGCCTGTCGAACTGGTCTATCGAGGAAGAGGATATCAGGAAGGTCGCCGAAGCGGTCATCAAGGTCGGGAAGGAGTTCCTGTAATGGATAAGAAGCCCTTTGTCACGAAAGAAAAGATCGAAGAGATCGTAAAGACCTATCCGACGCCGTTCCATCTGTACGATGAAAAAGGCCTGCGGGAGAACTGCGAACGGGTGAAGAGAGCCTTCTCGTGGAATCCCGGATACAGGGAATTCTTTGCGGTCAAAGCCTGCCCGAATCCGTCCATTATGGCCATTCTGAAGGACTACGGTTTCGGCTGCGACTGCGCGTCGCGGGCCGAGCTGACGTTCGCGAAAGCCATGGATCTGCCGGGCGATAAGATCATGTTCACGTCGAACGTGACCCCGGCCTCGGAATTCCAATACGCGGCAAAGATCGGCGCCATCATCAACTTCGACGACATCTCGCACATCGATTTCTGCGAGCAGGCCATCGGTAAGCTGCCCGAGACCGTGAGCGTGCGCTATAATCCCGGCGGCAGTTTTACGATCAATACGGCCATCATGGACAATCCGGGCGAAGCGAAGTACGGTTTTACGACAGAGCAGATGTTCGAAGGGATGCGGATGCTGAAAGCGAAGGGCGTGAAGCACTGCGGCATCCATGCGTTCCTGGCGAGCAATACCGTAACGAACGACTATTATCCGACGCTGGCGGGCGAACTGTTCGAACTGGCGGTTCAGCTGCACGACAAGACCGGTATGGACATTCCGTTCGTCAATCTGTCCGGCGGCGTTGGCATCGCTTACCGGCCGGATCAGACGCCCAACGACATCGAGATCATCGGTGCGAAGGTGCACGAGGTCTACGACCGCATCTTCGGACCGGCCGGCATGACCAACGTCGCGATCTACACGGAGATGGGCCGTTTCGTGACGGGCCCGTATGACCTGCTGATCGGCAAAGTACTGCACATCAAGCATACGCATAAGGAATTCGTCGGTCTGGACGCCTGCTGCGTCGACCTGATGCGTCCCGCGATGTACGGCGCTTATCATCACGTGACCGTGCTGGGCAAGGAAGATCTGCCGTGCGACCATAAGTACGATATCACCGGATCCCTGTGCGAATCGAACGACCGCTTCGCGATCGACCGCATGCTGCCTGAGATCGAGATCGGCGACTACATCGCCATCCACGACGCCGGCGCGCACGGACACTCCATGGGCAGCAACTACAACGGCAAACTGCGCCATGCGGAGATCCTGCTGAAGGAAGACGGTTCGTTCGTGCAGATCCGCAGACCCGAGACGCTGGCGGATTACTTCAAGACGCTGGACGATACGGAGTTCTACAAGAAGCTGGATCTGGAATAGGCAGATCCTGAAAGTGTGTGTAAATGGTTGGATTTATAGGGTTGGGCATCATGGGGAGACCCATGGCGAAGCATCTGCTGCGTGGTCTGGGCGGACTGGCGGTTTACGACCTGCAGGAAGGACCCGTAAAGGAACTGACGGATCTCGGTGCGATGTATAAAACGCCTGGGGAGATGGCTGCGGAATGCGAAGTCATCCACTGCATCCTGCCGACGGGCGCGATCGTGCAGGACGTACTGTTCGGAAACGGCGGTGTGTTGGAGCATGCCGGCAAACTGAAGCTTGTCTGCGACCACTCTTCCGTGACCCCGGGAGAATCCAGGGTCTGTGCGGAAAAGCTGTCCGCAAAAGGCATCGGTTTCGTCGACTGTCCCGTGTCCGGCGGCGAACCGAAGGCGATCGACGCCACACTTGCCTTCATGGCAGGCGGCCGTCAGTCTGATTTCGATGAGCTGAAGCCTCATTTCGAGGCAATGGGCAGCTCTGCCGTGCTCGTCGGAGATACCGGCAGCGGCAGTATCGCCAAACTCGTGAACCAGGTGATCGTCAATCTGAATATCGCGGCGGTCTCCGAGGCATTCGTCCTGTGCGAAAAGGCAGGGGCAGACCCGCAGAAGGTCTATGAGGCGATCCGCGGAGGTCTGGCCGGCAGCACAGTGCTGGACGCCAAGGTGCCGAAGATCCTGTCCGGGGACTTTGCTCCGGGCGGGACGATCAAAGTCAATAGGAAAGACATAAATAATGTTCTGTCTACGGCAGAGCAGTATAAATGCCCGATGCCCTTGAGTTCTCAACTGTTCGAGATAATGCAGCATCTGGCAGAGACGGGTCATCTGATGGATGATCACAGCGGTATCGTACAATACTTCGAGGAATTGGCAGGCGTGGAGGTACGCAGACAGTGATGAACATCGACAGACTTTTAAAAGAACAATACGAACGCTTCGACCGCAAGATCGTCGTCCTGGACGACGATCCGACCGGCACCCAGACTGTGCACGATATCTACGTCTACACGGATTGGACGCCGGAAACGCTGCTCGAAGCGTTTTCTTCTGAAAATAAACTATTCTACATCCTGACGAACTCCAGAAGTTTTACTGCTGCGCAGACGGAAAAGGTACACCGCGACATCGCGGCCGCGATCCGCGGCGCTTCGGAACAGACCGGTAAGGACTATATCGTCATCTCCCGCAGCGATTCTACGCTCAGAGGCCATTATCCGCTCGAAACAGAGGTGTTAAGGGACGCTTTGGGGAAAGATATCGACGGAGAGGTTTTATGCCCGTTTTTCCCCGAAGGAGGCCGTTATACGATAGGGGATATCCACTACGTAAAACAAGGTGACGACCTGGTTCCGGCTGCAGAAACGGAATTCGCGAAAGACGCGACGTTTGGCTACACGAAGTCCGATCTGAAAGAGTACGTGGAAGAGAAGACCTGCGGTGCCTATAAAGCAGCTGACGTAATAAGCATTGGCCTGGACGAACTGCGTGCGCAGGATGTGGATACTGTCGCAGAAAAACTGCTTTCTGTCCGTGATTTCGGCAAGATCGTCGTAAATTCGGAAAACTATGAAGATCTGAAGTTCTTCTGCTATGCGCTGTACCTGGCGATGGGCGAGGGCAGGCATTATATGTTCCGCTCCGCGGCAGGGCTGGTCAAGACGCTCGGCTGCATCGACACCAAGCCGTATCTGACCCGTGGCCAGCTCGTGACAGACGCGAAAGACAAGGGCGGCCTGATCCTGATCGGGTCACACATGAAGAAGACGACGGCGCAGCTGGAAGAACTGAAGAAGATCCCGGGCATCGATTTTATCGGATTCGATTCCGACCTCGTGCTGGATCCTCAGGCGTTCGCCGTTGAAATTGCGCGAGTGCAGGAAAAAATCGATGCGGATATCGACGCGGGTACGACGGTCTGCGTCTATACGAAGCGCAAAGTGCTGCTGCTGGAAAATGACACGAAAGAAGCCGCGCTGCTTCGCTCTGTCGCGATCTCGGACGCGGTGCAGAGCTTTGCTGCGAATCTGAAAACAAAACCCGCCTTCATCATCGCGAAAGGCGGGATCACAAGCAGCGACGTCGGGGTAAAAGCGCTGAAAGTAAAGAAAGCGCTGGTGCTCGGCCAGGCAGCCGCGGGCATCCCGGTGTGGCAGACGGGACCGGAGAGCAGGTTCCCCGGGCTGTCGTACGTCATCTTCCCGGGCAATGTCGGCACAGAAACGACGTTGAGAGAGATCGTGGAACAGTTGATTGTGTAATGCGTCTTCGGCCCGGACAAACCCGCTCGGCCCGCTCTGTCGCTTCGCTCCGGCGCTTGCA
>JAFYYP010000010.1 GCA_017557505.1 Bacillota bacterium
CGGAACGACAACGATCAAGTACGCGACGAGCGCCGACGCAGCAGACGAAGCCTGGACGACGGATCTGAGCACGATCACGGCTACGGCAGTAGCGGACAGCTGCACGATCTACGTGAAGGCGACGAACCCGAACTACAAGAACACTGCGACCGACACTGCGACGCTGACGATCAAGCCGGTAACGCTCACTATCACTGCTGGTTCCGACAGCAAAGTTTACGACGGGACCGCGCTGACGAAGAACAGCTATACCAATACTGCACTGGTACAGGGCGACAGCATCTCCAGTGTGACCGTGACTGGTTCTCAGACGCTGGTAGGCAGCTCTGATAACGTGCCTTCCGCCGCGAAGATTGCGAACGCTGAGGGTAACGACGTAACTGCAAACTATGACATCACTTATGCGAAGGGTACTCTGACTGTCACCGACGGTACTGGTGAGGGCGAAAAACCTGTCGATCCCGAGTTAGTTGTTACCAAGGCGGATGCAAACGCTGGTGAAGGTACTACGGCACCGACGTACAAGTCTGGTGATACAGTAACGTTCAAAATCACCGCGACAAACATCTATGAAGAGGCGAAGACTATTACGCTGAGCGAGATCGAAGGCGTCACGCTGGCACAGAGCACGTTTGAAAATGTTGCCGGAGGTGCCACCATTGAGACTACTGCAACCTATACCATTAAGGAAGCAGACGTCATGAATGGCGAATTCGAGAACACTGTAACAGCAGCGATTGAAAACCTGACCAAGAAAGCATCTGCAACGGTTGATATCGAAGCTCTCGACACGACGCTCTCTGTCAAGAAGGAAATCACCAATGAACCGGAAGACGGCGAAGCATTCAAACTTGGCGAGACCATCGAGTACACGATTACTGTTACGAATGACGGCAATGTGGCTTACACGAACGTTGTCGTTAAGGACGAACTGATCGATGAGACTGGCGAAACTGCTGAGATAATCGAGGAACTGGGTTCCTGGACGATCGAAGAACTTGGTGTCGGTGCAAGCGAGTCGTACACTGTAAAGTACGTTGTTACTGAAGACGACATCCTTGCCGGTTCTGTCACCAACAAGGCTGTTGCAACGGCAGATCCAATCGACGATCCGGACAACCCGGACGAACCGCAGGTTCCGACCGGTGAAGACGAGGTCACGACCGGCGACGAGGGAACTCCCGATGATCCGGATGATCCTCCCACTCCTCCCATTGAGGAAAAGAATGGTCACCTGACCATCGAGAAGGAAACTACTAACAAGAAGGAAAATGGTGCGGCTTTCAGACCTGGTGAGACCATTGAATACAGGATCACCGTAACCAACGATGGTAATCTGACGATCACCGATATCACGGTAACAGACGAACTGACCGGTGATAAATGGACGATCGATAGCCTGGCACCGGCGGAAATCAAAACGTATACTGCGAGCTACAAGGTAACCGATGCTGACGCCGAGGCGGGCGAAGTCCTGAATGTTGCAGCGGCAACCGGTACCAGCCCCGATCCGGACGAACCGGAAGTTCCAGTCGAACCGGGCAAGGATACCGAGATTGTCGAGCCTACACCCGAACCTCCGGTAGAAAAGAAGACGGTCGTTTACTACACGAACTATCCGGTCGACAGCATGGAGAACGTGTGGAGCGATGTATTCACCGTAGAGCCTGGCGACAAAGCTGCCAGCTTCAACAGCCTGTTCGACCAGATGCCGGGTAACGGCTGGGTATTCAACGGCTGGAAAGATCAGAAGAGCGGTAAGACCTATTCTGAGAATGAAGTGCTCGTAGCGATCCAGGGTGCTGCAACCGGCTCCGCTGCCTCCAGCAGCGAGGGCACGGATGCGGATGCCGATCAGAAGGTAACCAATCCGGATGCAGACTTCATCCTCTACGCACAGTGGACCACCAGCGGCAGCGGTACCCCGAATCGTCCGCCGAAGCCGCCTGTGGAAGAGCCGGACGAACCGATCGAAGATCCTGATACTCCGCTTGCACCCGCTGAGGAAGAACCGGAAGAAGTGATTCCCGAAGACGATACTCCGTTCGCACCTTACGAGGAAGAACCGGATGAATCGATCGACGAAGAGCCGACTCCGTTCAGCCCGTACACCGGCGATGACCGCCACACGGCAGCTTGGGGCTTCGTAAGCCTCCTGTCCCTGGCAGGTATCGTGGTAGTGGCTAGAAAGCGCAGAGAAGAATAGGGCCATTCCACTAATAACTTATAGCAATTCCTGAAAGAACAGGGCTGAGGTTATCCTCAGCCCTGCTTTTTATGCACAAAATGCGCCATTCGTGCGTATTTGTTTGCAATCACAAAAAAATCCCTTTATACTTATTATTGGGATATTATACCTATTTTGCGGTGCGTAAAAAATAACGTCTGCAAAATGATCGGACGAACGTGGAACCTTTTTTCAGGTACCCTCGTCTATATAGTGAATACGTTATAAACATCTTTGTGTCTATAAAGAGAGGAATGCTGTATGAGAAAGTTGTATGGACCCACGAGTTGGAGACGCGTACTTGCTCTCGTTCTGGTATTCGCAATGATGTTCTCTGCAATGGGAACCAGCGGATATTCCGTCTTTGCAGATGAGAGTCTGCCCGAAACGGAAGAGGAAGTAGTCGCAGTCGAAGCCGAGGCTGTAGATCCGGAGGTTACCGAAGACGTCCAGGGTCCGTCCCCCGGCGATGATGAGATCTCCATGCCCGCAGAAGACGCGGACGAGACTGAAGCATTATCTGAAGAAGATGCGGAAGAGGCCGCCGAACCGGCTGAAGAAGAGCCCGGAGAGATTGACGAGGAGGCTGCAGAAGAAGCCAACGAAGAGATCTCAGAAGAGCCTTCGGAAGAAGACGTCGAGCCTGCCGAAGAGGCAGAGGAGGCGCAGGAACCGGAAGAGGCTGCTGAAGAAGCCGCCCAGACCGAAGAAGGCGAAGAAGAGGCCGAGGAGGCTGCAGAAGAGCAGGCGGAAGAGCCTACCGGTTCCATTGTCGAGGAATTCGTAAAGGTTTCCGAGGCAGAACCCGTAGAGGAACCTGTCGAAGAGCCTGCAGAAGAAGCCGAGATCGCGTATCCGAAGAAGACGTTCCGCGATTTCATTGGCGGCATGTCCGTTACCGTGGCGGCTCCCGAAGGTGCCTTCCCTGAAGGAACTGAAATGAAACTTGCCGAAGTCGAGATCGAATCGATCATCGACGCGGTTTCTGATGCCGTTGATGGCAACATCGCCAACATCAAGGCGGTGGACATCACGTTCTTCTATAACGGTAAAGAGATCCAGCCGCTGAAGCCGATCAACGTCAAGATGAACGCTTCCGGCATGGATGCCGACAGCGACCGTCAGGTGCTGCACATCGACGACGAAGGCGAAGCCACCGTTGTGGAAGACGCGGACACCAGCAAGAAGACCGTCGAGTTTGCGGCGGATAGCTTCTCGGTGTATGTTGTCGTAGAGACTGTGGTACCGAGACTGACGGTCACCTTTAAAGAAGGCGAGACTGTCCGGGCCACTATGATCGTCAAGAAGGACGATACTGATGAGATCGCACAGATCATCTATGATCCTGGTGTTGCGTCGATTCCCACCGGCCAGGTCTTCAAAGGCTGGACCGCAGATGGTGATACTACAGTACTTACCATTGACGCAGTTCGTACTGATGCTCTCGCAAGAGCTGCTAATTTAACAAATGCCGATGGTGCAGTCACTTATACCGCTGCATTTTATAAACAGTATAAAATCACCTATCTGAACAGTGCCAGAATCACTGTTGGTTCCGATATCGCTGAGACTCCCGGCAATCTGTCAGAAGCAGAGTATACCGTTAATATGGGCTTCTCCACGGATGACGAACATCTCTTTGAAGGATGGATGGTTGCAGAAGGAAGCTCGAATATTAAAGATTATCCGGAGGGTACTTTAACAGAAACCATCAATGGAGAAGAGGTCAAGTATTACCCGAACAATACGAAAATCACTGTCACAGGTGATGTTACGTTCTCGGTAACTGCTCCTGAAGGCCACTGGCTCGTATTCGATGCGAACGGGAAAGGCGCAACGTATAATGCCCCTCGCTTCATTAAGTCCGGAGAACGGACCAGCGCTGAAGGCCTTCTTGATATGCACAGGAAAGGCTATAGCTTTGACGGATGGTACACTGTAGCTCCGAGTGAAGTAGGCGGCATTCCGACAGGTGACGTCTATGAGTTTGGCGAAACCCTTACTAATGCGAAAACGATCTATGCCAAATGGACCCCCAATGAATCCGCAGAGTATACGATCATTGTCTGGAAGCAGAATTATGACAGCATTGGACATGAGACCCTGAACAAGCAGACGGATTATGACTTTGCTGCTTCTTATGTCGGTACCGGCGATGTAGGCGCAAGCATCAAGAATGAAGAGATCGTGATCGGAACGGAAGGCGAACTTCGCTATGTCACGATCGATGAAGAACAGGTCTTTGGTGGTATTAAGTCTGTGGCTAATGGTGCGGTATCCGATCCTCTGACTGGTTTCACTTTGAGTCCTGGAGCGATCGATGATGTTGCGATCAATGCAGAAGGCAATGCGGTGCTCAACCTCTACTTTGACCGCATGCAGTATACCCTGAAGCTTTATGTAACAAGAACGAATAACACAGGAACCGGACAGTATCGCGGCTCCAATGTGGCTGGCGATGTCTTTGCCGGCGATTGGGCTACCACGCTTAACAGTATTACCACAATCTTTGGTTCAGCTCCCAGTACGTATGATTCTGAAGGAGGTTATAGATACTACTACTATCCCATCACAGCATATTACGGCCAGAAGATCGATTGGCCTACCTACGCAAACATCAACAGCAGCACAGCGTTCGTCAGCTGGCTCGTCATGCATAGTGCAAAAGCATATCGCGGTCAGGGAAATGGCCGAGACACTCTCAAGGGTGTGATCAACGTCATGGACGAACAAATCCTCGGTGATCTGTCCCAGAGTGGTGGCAACTACGTAACTGCCCGCTATGGCGGTTCCAGCACCTGGCATTACTACATTTTCTTCGCGGATGCAAACGGCAATTATCCCGATGTGGACCATCCGAGCAAAGATATCGAGGTTCATTCCAACCAGACGGGTGACGGCAGCCAGACGGCTCCGACGTATGATGGCTATGACTATGTTCCGTCATTAGACGTTTACAGCAGAACCCCGCTCTATATGCGTTATTACTACACGCCTTCGAAATACTCTATCCTCTACATGGATGGCGCGTATTTTGACGGCAACGGCAATAAGGTGAAAGAAGAGAGCATCGGTGAAATTAGGCTGGCACAGGGAATTTCTTATGGCGCAGATATCAGTTCTTATAAGTCCTACAAGCCGGATGCGGATCATACGCCCGAGGGCTATGTCTTCGAAGGTTGGTATACAGACGAAGCATGCAACGACGAATATGCCTTTGAGACCATGCCTCAGGGAGGTATCACAGTCTATGCCAAGTGGCGTCAGATCGAATACCGTGTGTTCCTGCATCCCAAAGCAGGTCATGATACTACGCTGAGCTGGGGTGACGAATCGGCTACTACAAAGCAAGAAATGAGTTTCCGTATCCCCTATGGCGGTAAGGTCTCTCTGCCCGACGGTTACCGGAAGGGTTATGAATTCTACGGTTGGTATACCGATGACGGCCTGGATCATGCATACGCACCGGAGACGGTCTTGAACGATCAGACCGTTACGACGGAGTATGATAAATCAAAATCCACAGAACTCAACAAATGGGGCGAAGTGGAGTCGAATGAGAACAAAGACCTTGACCGTCCTTGGATCACCCGCGAGCTCGATCTCTATGCAAAATGGAGCGAAGTCACGGTCGGTGCGAAGGGAATCGGAGTTCTCTATGATGCCGGCGAGGGAACTGATGCTCCGTCTGATACCGCACTGTATAAAGACAATGCAAAGGTCGGTGCCGGCGCTGCTGCAACGGCACCTGCCAACAAGATGTTTGACCACTGGGTCCTGCAGACCTGGAACGGCACCAAATATGTGGATACTGAAACTGAAGTATATCCCGGTCAGTCCTTCACGATCTTAAAGAAAGACGCGAAGATCACGGACGCAGAAACTGGCGCTCTTGTGGCTCCCGGTGCTGTTCAGGATGACGGAAAGTATAACTATACGGTACAGTTAAGGGCTGAATATGTACCTTTCGGCACGGAAGTGAAGACTCATATCTACTGGTACAGCAACTTCGGCACCGACAATGACGGTAAGGGTATTCGTTACCGTGAAGATACGAATATCAAAATCAATGAAGGTGTAAGTATTCTTGCTGCTCAGACCCGTGCAGGTTATGACTTCAAGGGCTGGACCAAGACCAAGGGCGGCACGACTGCAGACTTCCTGATTTGGACCGGCAGCGGATATACTGACGCAAGTGGCAATACTGCCACGCAGGTTGCTGCAGATGAAAGACAGAATTCCGGTTCCTATGACGACCTGTATGCCGTCTGGGCAGAAGCCACCGTCAAAATCGAGTATAAGGTAGCTGAAGGCCAGACCGCTATGGGTTCTGTCTCTCCGGCTTCTGAAGAGATCAGCGCGATCAACGATACCGCTGAAGGCTCTACCGCAACGCCTGCAAGCGAAGCGTATGTGTTCGATTACTGGTCTGTTGACGATAAGGCTGCATCGATCAGTACGAATGCGAAGTATGTTCCGCAGAAGGTGAATGGGGCATATGAAGCGCATACTTACTGTGCACACTTCAAGGCAACGGTCGAGGTCACGGTCCACCATTACCTGAAGGGTACGGAGATCCAGGTCGCAACAGATGTGACCGAACGCGTACCGGAGGGTGCGAGCTATACGGCATCGCCTGTGACGACTTATCAGGAAAAGCCTCTGACGGTCGCCAGCTACGATCCCAGCCAGACGATCACGGTCAGTGCAAGCGCTCATGAGATAACTGTGTACTATACGCTGCCGCTGCTGATTGCTGCAAATACGGCAAGCAAGATCTACGATGGCGCTCCGCTTGATGGCGGATACACGATCACGGGTGCTCTGAGCAGCGATGAGGAAACTGCGATCCGTAATAAGCTTCCTGCTGCACCGTCTATCACGAATGTTGCCGAAAGCGAGAAGAAGTATTTGACTGAGACCGAGCAGGCTGCCATTACCGGCATCCCGGAATACTATGCGGTCGAATTCGTATCCGGCACGCTGAGCATCGCGAAGAGACCGGTAACGTTCACCGGCGAGACTGCTTCCAAGACTTACACTGGAAAAGAAATCGAACTGACTGCGGTCACGCCGAGCTCTGGTGAAAACGAAGGTTTGGTTGACGGTCACACCTTCACCGTTGCATACTCTGCAAAGGGTAAGGAGATGGGTAACTATCCCGGAACGATCGCGGAAGCAAAAGACGTGATCATCAAGGATGCAAGCGGAGAAGTTGTAACCGGAAACTACAAAATTGAAACTGTTCCCGGTACCCTGAAGATCGTAGGCGAAGGATACGTATCCATCACCAAGGAGGTTACTTCCACGCCCAAGGAAGGCGATGCCTACGGACTTGGCGAAGTGATCGAGTATAAGATCACGGCCAAGAATGAAGGCGAGACGGTAACGCTCTACAATGTCGTCGTGGCGGATGAAATGACCGATCAGACCTGGACGATTCCCGTTCTGGGGCCTGGTGAGGCAAAGGATTTTATTCCTAACTCTCATACCGTAACGGAAGATGATATTAAGGCTGGCAAGGTGATCAATAAAGCCGTGATAAAATCCGGCACTCCGGATAATCCCAACACTCCGGACACTCCGGAAAATCCGGACATTCCGTTCACTCCGGATCCGCCGATCATCATCGATGTCCCGACCGAGGATCCGAACCCGCACCTGACCATCACCAAGGTCGTTACTTCCACGCCTGCAAAGGACGGTAAGTATGCGCTTGGCGAAACGATCAATTATAAGATCACGGTCACGAATGACGGTAATCTGACGATCACTGACATCAATGTCATCGATAAACTGGAAGGCGTTGTTCTCGATGAGCCGGAAGATTGGACGATCGAAAGCCTGGCTCCCGACGCAAGCGTAGAACTCACTGCGAGCTACACCGTAACGGAAGCCGACATCCTTGCCGGCAAAGTGAAGAACGAGGCTGTCGGACAGTTCCTGGATCCCAGGGAGCCTGTCGATCCTCCGACGACTCCTGACGATCCCCCGACGACTCCGGAGGATCCTCCGGTCATCAATGTGCCGACCGAAGAACCGCCTGAGGTCCTGACCGAAACTCCGAAGGCTTACCTGGTCATCACCAAGGTGACCACTTCTTCGCCGGAAGACGAAAAGTACAAGTTGGGCGAAGAGCTCACCTATACGATCACGGTCAAGAACGAGGGTAATGTTACGGTCACGAACATCACGGTGACGGATGCCAAGACCAAGGACACTTGGGAAATCGGCGATCTCGCTCCCGGTGAAGAACTTGAGGCGCCTCTTTTCACCGGATATATGGTGGGTGAAGAGGATGTCATTCAGGGCAAAGTCATCAACGAAGCTACCGCAACGGGTACTGTCCCTGAAGGCGTTGAACTGACAGTCAAGAAGGGCCATACGGAAGATGACGTAGCGACTCCGGTCGGCAAGACCATCAAGGTTATCTTCTACACGAACTACCCGAGTGACGCAACCAGGTCGAACGATCGCGTCCCAATGGAAAATGCGTACAGTGACCTTAAGGCGGTTGAGATTCCTTACAGGCTTCCTGGTTTCGTAGTGGCCTTTAACAACAATAACGATTTGCTACCCATCAACTACGACTTCACCGGTTGGGAACTGCATAGACCGAACAAGACGCAGAACGTAGACGAAGGCGATACGATCTCTGATGCCGGAACCAGCAGCATCGCTTCTGCCTCCAGCAGCAGTGAAGCGACGGATCCGACGGAAGGTGCAGATTACATCTTCTACGCACAGTGGGAGGATAATGGTTACGTATTCCCGACCCACGGCGCCGTTATCATTGATAAGCCCGATCCCGACCCGGATGATCCGGATCCGGATGACGAACCCGATCCTGATGATCAGATCGACGACGAACCGACTCCGCTGAGTCCCTTCGAGGAAATTCCGGACGAAGACATCGAAGAACCCGACACCCCGTACGCCGGTTGGGAAGAAGAGCCTGACGAGGAGATCTCCGAAGAGCCGACCCCGCTCAGCCCGTACACCGGTGACGACCGTCACACGGCGGCATGGGGCTTCGTAAGCCTGATGTCCCTGGCCGGCATCGCGGTGCTTGGCAGAAAGCGCAGGGAAGAAGAGTAGATCTTAACGATCCCAAAACACTAATAATTGAATAAAAAGACATACCGGAAGGGCGGCCCGCAAGGGTCGCCTTTCACCTTTCGTGCAAAAAAACGACCGTTTGTGCAGTTTCGCTTGAAAATTCCACAAATTGTCTTTATAATTCAAGTTGGTATATAATACCCATTTTTGCGTACGCCTAAAACCTCGACATAGGCAAAAATGAACCGGACGAGCAGGGAACAATTCCGCCCCGTCTTCGTCTATATAGTGAATAAGTTAATTATTTCTTTTGGATTTATTAAGAAAGGAATGCTGTATGAGAAAGTTGTATGGATCCACAAGCTGGAGACGCGTACTGGCTCTCGTCCTGGTATTCGTGATGATGTTCTCCGTCATGGGAACATCCGGCTATTCCGTCTTTGCGGAAAGCGAACCGACCGAAACCCAGGAAGAGGTCATCGCGGCCGAGCCTGAGGTCGTCGACCAGGAAGTCACAGAAGACATCCAGGGCCCGTCCCCCGGCGAGGAAGAAGCCGAAGCGATCGTCGAACCTGTCGAAGAGGCAGAGGAAGACGAAGCGGACGTCGAAGCTGTAGAAGAGGCAACCGAAGAAGCGGAAGAGCCCGCGGAAGAAGCTGTCGAAGAAGCAGTCGAAGACGAAGAGGCTGAAGAACCTGCTGCAGAGGTCGAAGAAGCGGAAGAACCCGCTGAAGAAGCCGAAGCGGTGGAAGAAGACGAAGCCGAGGCAGAAGAGCCTGCGGAAGAGTCTGAAGAAGAACCTGCTGAAGAAGTTGAAGCAGGCGAAGCCGAAGATACTCTGATCGCAGAAGCTGCACAGGCCATCATCGAAGATGACGGTTCTGAAGCGCCGGCTGAAGAGGCGGAAGAAGTTGCTGAAGAAGCAGTCAAAGAGGCTGAAGAAGAAGCAATCGAAGAACTTCCCGAGGAAGAAGTTATCCCCGAAGGGCCCACGTCCTTCGCGCCGAAGAAATTCGGTGACACGACGGTTACTGTAACCGCCGAGCCCTACACCTTCCCGGAAGGCACTACGGTAACGATCGAAGAGGTTTTCCTTGGCAGAACCCAGAAGGCTGCCATTGCTGACGCTGTCGAAGAAAAAGTTGAAATCGTTAAAGCATACGATATCACTTTCTTTGATGCGGATGGAAGCGAAGTTCAGCCTGCTATTCCGGTAAAGGTAAGCATTGTTTCCGATGCTATTGCTGAATCTGATAACCTCCAGGTCGTCCATATGGAAAACGAGAAGAAGGCTGAGGTCGTCGATATTGACGTTACCGAAGAGGGCGTCGAGTTCGGTGCGAAGCACTTCTCGGTTTATGTTGTTGTCGAGACGGTGGTTCCCAGACTGACGGTCTACTTTGGTGATCAGGGTTCAATTGCTTCCATGATTATCAAAAAGGCAGATACCGCCGCTGAGGTTGACGATATCATCTATGATCCCGGTGTCGGCACGGTTCCTGCTGGCCAGACCTTCAAAGGTTGGACCACAGAAGGCGCAACCGAATTGATGACCATTGAAGGCGTTAGAACCGATGCGATGGCGAAGGTGGCTGAGTTAACTGCAAATGGTGAGGTTACGTATACTCCAGTATTCTATAAGCAGTATACCGTCACTTATGTCGATATTAACGGCATTGCTGTTGGAACTGAAGCTGTTGACCTCCCCAGCACTGAAACCAATGCTGAGTATACCGTTAATATGAATTATTCAACGGATGATACTCACAATTTTGAGGGATGGCATATCGCTGACGCTGATAGCTTAGAGAGTATTGTCTCCCCGACGGGTTTAACAATCGAGTCGCTCATAGCAAATGAGACGGATATAGTTATCAAAGGCGATCTTAAGCTTTCTGCTGTTGCCCCCGAGGGGTGTTGGCTTGTTTTTGATGAAAACGGCAAAGGTGCATCTTATGTAGCCCCGCAGTTCGTTAAGGCTGATACAGTCACCAAAGAACCTTTAATTGAAATGAGCCGTTTTGGCTATACCTTTGGTGGTTGGTATGATACCAAAGAACATGCAGATGCACACGGAAATGCTGAGGATCCCTCGACGGTAACAACTGGTGAGTTTGCCTTTAACGAACTGCTTGACAAGGCAACTACAATTTATGCTAGCTGGATTCCCAATAAAAACGCTGCTTATGCCATTGTATTTTGGACACAGAGTTTGGACAAAGATGGTTACGAAGTGGCCGGTTCATATGTTGGCAAAAATGGTATAGTTGGACAGAATATCCCTTATACCGTTATTGAAAATGGAGATGAGGATTACGTCGCCAGAAAATCCGGAGATTCAGATTCGATTTCTTATGATTTCGGCACCTATGAGGACGAGCATGGAGAAACTAAGGATCAGGGTCACTTTACGGGTTTCTGCCTGACGGATGACAGCAAGAATCTGGAGGTTGCTATTACACCAGAAGGTGATGCGGTTTTGAATCTTTATTATGACCGTATTACTTACAACTTCAAATTCTACCTATACAGAGACGGAGCACAGGGTGGTTATGACTATGCTAATAACTCGGGTAGTGGTTCTGATTTAGATGGACTTGTTACTTGGCATACGAATCAGACCCAGCACCCTTCTGTAAAAAATGTCGATGAGCTTGAATCTGAAGTCGTTGGAGGAAGAACCTATTACTATTATGTAATGGAGGCTTACTACGGCGAGGATATAAGCGAAAAGTGGTTGACTTATGACATGATTGAAGGGGCGAATAATCGTGAGCCTGTTAGTTATGTCATGATGATTCATACATATTTAAAGCCGAATCCTACAAACCAGGGCTCTGGTACTGTTAAGGGTGTTATTTCAGTTTTGAATGATAATATCCTTGGTGCAACGAATGATTCGAATGGAAACTATGTAGTTGTTCGTTTCCCGGCTAATTTCTTTAACTGGAGATATCATATCTGGCTCGAGGCTGCTGAGGGGAATGATTATACTGATAAAGAAACTTACGAGTATAATGGAAAAACTTATTATGAAGAGACTGTTATGGAGGTTCGTTCCAGCAATATAACAGATAATAACCAGAATGAGCCTAAGTATACAGGATTCGACTATGTTACAAGGCTTGGACAAAATCAAGCCGGAGAATGGGGCGGCGGTCACTGGGCATATAACGCAAATGGTGCCTGGGCAGGCCAGAATAATACAGAAAACCAGAATTGGGAGTATCATCTTAATTACGTTTACAATCGTCAGCAATATAGAATCAGTTATTTTGATGGGGCTTATGTAAACGAAAAGAATGATTCACTTCAAAATCGTTCATCTCAGTTGTTACATGAAAGTGCTTTAATTGGCCAAGGTGTAACAATTGCAGATGAGTACCGTAATTATACGCCTGAGTTGCCTGAAGGCCAGGCCGGATATGTCTTTGAGGGCTGGTATTTAGATAAAGACTGCAAGGTGGCTTATACCTTCGATAAAATGCCCATTGGTGGTATTATGGTATACGCTAAGTGGCGTCAGGTTCAGTATCGTGTATTCCTCCATCCCAAAGCTGATTTGGACGTTCCCCTTGATTGGGGTAAAAACGATGACGGATCTTCACCTTCAATGTGCTTCCGCGTCGACTACGGTGAACAGATTTCTGCGCCTACTGGCAGGCAGACTGGTTACGAGTTTTATGGATGGTATTGGGAAGACGGGTCTGTATTCAATGAATCAACCAAAATAAAGAGTGGGACTCCATACAACATGGATACAGATTATACTGATCCTATGGATGAATATGGGGTCATTGGAAGCAATCCCACCAACTCTGATAAAACCGGATTTAATGGTGAAAAACGTTTCTGGGTCATTGGAAGGGTCGACCTTTATGCTAAGTGGGGCGAGATCATTACCGGTGCCGATGGCATTACCGTAAAGTATGATGCCAATGGTGGTACCAATGCTCCGACAGACAGCGTGCTCCATAAGGACAATACTCCCGTTGGCGCAGGCGCTGCCGCAACTGCACCTGAAGGCAAGGTCTTTGATCGTTGGATGGTACAGACTTGGAACCCCGATACTGAAGAATACGATGATACCAATAATACTTATTTACCTGGTGTAGAGTTTGATGTTCGCAAGAGTGATGCGAAGATCACAAAGGCAGGTACTGAAACGGTTGTTGCGCCTACGGCTGTTGTCGAAGGCGAGAAGTACGATTATACCGTCATGCTGAAGGCTGTGTATAAAGATGTCGAAGAAAAGACTCCGACTCATATCGGCTGGTACAGCAATTATGGTGAAGGTAAAGGCGAAGAATACCGTTACGATACGTTAGACGAGGCGGGTAATCCTTCTCTTGGCATCAACGTTGGCGTAGATATCTATGCTGCTCCGAGCCGTCCTGGTTATACGTTCAAGGGTTGGACAAAGACTCAGGGTGGTACGACTGCAGACTTCCTGATCTGGACTGGCAGCGAGTATACAGATGTAAATGGTAATACTGCTACTCAGGTCGCAGCTGATGAAAAGCAGAATCAAGGCCAGTATGATGACCTCTTTGCTGTTTGGGAAGAGGCTGAAGTAACCATCAACTATGCAGTTGCGGAAGACAGTGCCAATATGGGCAGTGTGGCTCCGACATCTGAAACAGTGAAGGCTGAGACCGGAACTGCTGCAGGCTCTACTGCAACTCCAAGCGGAGAATATCTCTTCGATTACTGGACTTGCGACACCGGTACCGATCATGTTGGTACTGCGGCGGCATTTGCACCTTCCAAGAATGCGGATGGTGTATATGAAGCTCACACCTACTATGCACACTTTAAAGAAGTTGAGCCCGAAACCTACACCATCCTCTACAATTCCAACTACTCGTCCTATGTGGAAGAGCTTACGGAAGATGATGATCTGAAGGTCCAGACGGAGCCGGCTACTTCTCTGAAGATTCTGAGCCCGGCTGATGAAGCACTGAAATTTGCTGAAGAAGAAGGGTCAGATTGCATCTGGACTGCCGAAGATGGCACTAAGTTCAGATTCATTGGCTGGTTCACTGACCGGCAGAAGCAGGTAGGCAAGCACGAGATTGACTCCTCTTTCCCCGAAAATGGAACTTCTGGAGATGAGGACGATAATAACAACGGACAGATCGGCGATGACCAGATTAGCGAACAGACCGATCCTACTCCCGCTACTGGAGAAGGTACTTCTTCCAGCGCAATCTCGACCAGCGCACAGAGACTCCGTGCAATGATCGCGACTACCAGTGAGGGTGATGATCCCGACCTCGTGCTCTACGCTCAGTGGGAAGAGGTTGTGGAACCGGTTGAACCGAATGCAGAATTAACTATCACTAAGGTAACTACTTCTACTCCCGCAAGCGAAGATGGAAAGTATGCACTTGGTGAGGAAATCACCTATGAGATTACGGTTAAGAATACCGGTAACCAGACTATTACGAACGTCGTGGTCACTGACGACCTGACCGGTGATGTATGGCCTGGCGAAGGTGAAGATCCGCTGACTCTGGAACCGGACGAAACTAAGGTATATACTACCAGCTATACTGTCCAGGAAAAGGATATCCTGGCTGGCGAAGTTGTGAACGTAGCAACTGCGACCGGTGACGATCCTAATGGTGATGATCCCACTATCGTTCCGGGTGAAGATCCCGAACCGACGGAAGATCCGAATCCGCACATCTTGGTTGAAAAGAAGACCACTTCTGCTCCGGCTAATGGCAAGTATTATGTCGAGGGCGAGACGATCACTTACGAGATCACTGTTACCAACGATGGTAACCTGACAGTTACCAACATTACGGTGATCGACGAGCTTACAGGATTGGAAGAAACGATTCAGAGTCTTGCACCGCAGAGTGTTGATCCAGACGCAAAGGAAGTCTTTACCACAACTTATGTGGTTACTGCAGATGACGTGACAGCGGGCAGCGTAAAGAACGTTGCAACTGCTGAGGCAGAGAATCCCGCAGACGATCCTGAGAATCCGAACGTTCCGGTGAAGGACGGCGAGACTGAAGATCCGACAAAGGATCAGACTCCGGACAATCCGGGTCCGCGTCCAAGACCGACTCCGACCGAGGAAGAACCGGACGAAGTGATCCCTGAAGACGATACTCCGCTGGCTCCCTATGAGGAAGACCCCGAGGAAGTGATTCCCGAAGACGATACTCCGTTCGCACCTTACGAGGAAGAACCGGACGAAGAAGTCGCTGAAGAGCCGACTCCGTTCAGCCCGTACACCGGCGATGATCGCCACACGGCAGCTTGGGGCTTCGTAAGCCTCCTGTCCCTGGCAGGCATCGCGGTCGTGGCCAGAAAGCGCAGAGAAGAGGAGTAATCCGAATCCGGCTGACTAGCCAAAACAACTGAAACACGCAGCCCCGCTGGTTTTCCGGCGGGGCTGTTTGTGTTATACTGTTAAGGCAGTCTATCAGAAAAGGAGATTTATCTATGACAGTAAACGAAGCAAAACAGGCCCTGGCCGAGCTGCAGCGCAAGATGGCAGCATACGACCATGCCATGAGCCTGATCTATTACGACGGCACGACTTCTGCCCCGAAGGGAACCGCGGCCAACCGCGGGGTCGCGCTCTCCGTGCTCAGCGAAGAAGAGTATAAGTTGTGCACCGGCAAGGAGACCGTGGAACTGCTGGAGTTCCTCGATGCCAACAAGGAAGAACTGGACGACAAGGAAAAGCGCATCGTCTACCTGCTGCTGAAGGATATCCGCAACATGGCGAAGATCCCCATGGACGAATACGTCGCCTACGAGGAGCTGCTCGTGGAAGCGGACGACGTCTGGCATACGGCGAAGGAAACGAGCGATTTCGCGCTGTTCGAGCCCATCCTGCAGAAGATCTTCGACACGAATCTGCGTTTTGCGGGATATATCGATCCGGAAAAGGATCCGTATGATCTCTGGCTCAACGAATACGAAGAAGGCCTGAACAAGGAGTTCTGCGACAAGTTCTTCAACACGCTTAAAGAGCGCCTCGTACCGCTGATCAAGAAGGTCGGCGAGATGCCGCAGGTCGACACGTCCTGCCTGAAGGGCTATTTCCTGGCGTCTGACCAGGAGAAGCTCGCTCACTGGCTCATGCGCACCATGGCCATGGATCTCGATCACATCGGTCTGGCCACGACGGAGCACCCGTTCACGACGAGCTTCGGCAGCCACAACGACGTGCGCATCACAACGCACTATTACGAGGAGAACGTCAGCTTTTCCATGTATTCCGTCATCCATGAGGGCGGTCACGCGCTGTACGATTCCGGCTCCGCCGACGAATTCGCCTACACCGCGCTGGACGGCGGCATTTCCATGGGCATCCACGAGAGCCAGAGCCGTTTCTACGAGAACATCCTGGGACGCAGCAGAGCGTTCTGCAACTGCGTGCTGCCCGTGATGAAGGCGCTGTTCCCGCAGATGGGCGCGACGACGGAAGAGGAGTTCTTCAAAGCGATCAACGTCGTCGAACCCTCGCTGATCCGCACAGAAGCCGACGAGGTCACGTACTGCCTGCACGTCATGATCCGCTACGAGATCGAAAAGCGCGTCATGGCAGGCGAACTGGCCGTGCACGACATCCCCGCAGAGTGGAACCGCCTGTACAAGGAATACCTGGGCATTGACGTGCCCGACGACAAGCACGGCTGCCTGCAGGATTCGCACTGGAGCGGTGGCAGCATCGGTTACTTCCCCAGCTATGCGCTCGGCAGTGCTTACGGCGCCCAGTTCCTGCGCAAGATGAAGGAAGACCTCGACGTGGACGCGCTGATGGCCAAGGGCGATTTCGCGCCCATCAACGCCTGGCTGAGAGAGAAGATCTGGCAGTACGGCTGCCTGTACACGCCGGCAGAGATCCTGGATCGCGTGCTCGGCGAGCCGTTCGATCCGCAGGTTTACCTCGACTATCTCGAAGAAAAGTGCAAGGCCGTTTACGGGATCTAGACGACAGGACCCCGAGGCATTCAATAAAAGCAGAAAGGATAACCATGAAATTTTCTGAAATGCCCTACAGCCGCCCCGACGTCGAGGCGCTGAAAACGCAGATGACAGCCATCACGGAGCGTCTGAAGGCTGCAAAGACTTACGAAGAGGCGAAGGCTGCTTTCCTCGAAAACGAGGAACTAGGCTGCCACGTCAACACCTTGGCTCAGCTCGTCTCCATCCGCCATTCCATCGATACGCGCGACAAGTTCTACGACGAGGAGCAGACCTGGTGGAACAGCCAGGTCCCCATCCTGCAGGAATACGCACAGAACTGGATGGCTGCCATGCTGGCGAGCCCGTTCCGCCCGCAGTTCGCCGAAGAATACGGCGAGCTGATGTTCATCAACGGCGACATGGCCCTCAAGACCTTCAAGCCGGAGATCATCCCTCTGCTGCAGGCCGAGAATGACGAGGCTGACGCCTACGAAAAACTGCTGTCTTCCGCGCAGATCCCCTTCGAGGGAAGCGTGTATACGCTGTCCCAGCTGACCCCGTTCAAGACCGACGCGGACGACGCGCGCCGGCTGGCTGCGTGGAAAGCGGAAGGGCAGTGGTACAAGGACAACCAGGAAGCTCTGGATGCCCACTACGACAAGCTCGTACACCTGCGCGACGAAATGGGCAAAAAGCTCGGCTACGAAGGCTACACGACGCTCGGCTACTACCGCATGAGCCGCAACTGCTACACCAAGGAAGACGTCGAAAAATTCCGCGCCATGGTGCGCAAGTACATCGTGCCCCTGGCCGATCTGACGTACCGTCAGCAGGCGGAGCGCCTCGGCAAGGCCTATCCGATGGATTACGCGGACAACGCGCTGGCTTTCCGCAGCGGCAATCCCAAGCCGTTCGGCACGCCGGAACAGATCCTCGCGCACGGCCTGAAGTTCTACAGTGAACTGTCCCCGGAGACGAAGGAATTCTTCACGACCATGATGGACAACGAGCTGCTGGACGTGCTGTCCACAGAAGGCAAAATGGCCGGCGGTTACTGCACGGAGCTGCAGGATTACAAGTGCCCGTTCATCTTCGCGAACTTCAACGGCACGCAGGGCGACGTCGAGGTCGTGACCCACGAGGCGGGTCACGCGTTCGAAGTCTGGACGAACCGCAATCGCATCCCGAGCGAATACCACTGGCCGTCCATGGAAGCCTGTGAAGTGCATTCCATGTCCATGGAATTCTTCGCGTGGCCCTGGGAAGAGGGCTTCTTCGGCGAGGATACGCGCAAGTTCTACTACAGCCACCTCGCGAGCGCACTGCAGTTCATCCCGTACGGCACGCTCGTGGACCACTTCCAGCACGAAGTCTACGCTCATCCGGACATGACCCCGGCCGAACGCCACGCCTGCTGGAAGGAGCTGCAGCAGATCTACATGCCCTGGGTAAAGCTGGACGGAGATATCCCGTTCTACGGAGAAGGCATGGCCTGGCAGCGCCAGCATCACATCTATTCCAGCCCGTTCTATTACATTGACTACTGCCTGGCGCAGACTGTCTCGTTGGAATTCTGGGCGCTGATACAGAAGGATTTCAAGTCCGCCTGGAAGACGTACATGGACTACACCGTGCAGGGCGGCAGCGACACGTTCACGAACATGCTGAAGAAGGCCGGTCTCGATACGCCGTTCGACGAGAACTGCTTAAAGACCGCCTCCGAGGCCGCCAAGAAGTGGCTGGACGAATTTGACCTGACAGGGATCGAATAATGGCTTTCGGTGACAGAAAGAAAAAGAAATACGCGGAATTCATCGAGACGGCTTCGGGCGAGGTCGTGTATATCGGCAAGTATCTTGTCTACGACGTGAACAACCCGCTGCCCTACAACCGTTACCGCACCGCGATCGCTCTGGCCTGCACAGGCGCAGCGATCCTGGCTGCTGCGATGGGTCTTTACCGCGCGCCCGGCACGGACCGCACGCTTTACGTCGTGCTGCCGTACGTGCTGCTGCTCGGCTTTACGCTGCTGCTGTGCTACCGCGGCGCGAAGGTCGTGAAGGCCGGCAATCCGATGAAGGCCTTCGATTACCGCAACGCGCTGCAGCCCATGCTGCACTGGTCGTACACGTCCATCGTGTTCGCGGTCATCCTGCTGGCGTGCTATTTCTTCCATCTCGTGCGCGCCGGAACGCAGGGGTGCGCGATGGCTGCTGTCGTGGCGTTCCCGCTCATGGCCGCGCTGATCGGTGCGCTCAACGTCTGGCTCGTGACAGTCATTAAGAAAAATGCATGGAACGAGGCGGAAGAAACGACGGAAGAAGAATAATACGCATGCAAAAACTCCGGGCCGGACGGTCCGGAGTTTTGTGTTGCATTGCAAATATTACTCGATGGGGATCTTCACCTTGCAGTCCGAGAGCGGATAGGCCGCGCACGCGTGGATGTAGCCGAAATCCTTATCGGCTGCACGTCTGCCGTCGTTCTCCGGGCAGATGAACGTGTTGCCGGAGATCAGCTTGCTGCGGCAGAACCCGCACTCGCCGCTGCGGCAGCCCGTTTCGATGCGGATGCCGGCTCTTTCGAGCGCCACGACGATGCTTTCGGTAGCCTTTGCCGGGATCACGTCTTCGTGGATGCCACGGACGACCGTCAGATTGAAGGTCTGGTCCGACAGTTCCTTCGGGAAGCCTTCGTAGACCGTGATGTCCTTCGCCTGGCCGAATACCTCGAAGCGGATGCGCCGCTTGGGCGTACCCATCTTCTTCAGTTCTTCGTGCAGGAAGCGGTACATGACCTGCGGTCCGCAGATAAAGTACGTCGTATCCGGCGCGGAGTACTTCTGGATCAGTTCAGCGGAGAGGAAGCCCCTTTCGCCTTGCCAGTCAGGTTCGTCTCCGGACAGCACGTGGACGATCTTCAGGCGGTCGCTCTTCAGCGCTTCCAGTTCTTCCTTCAGCGCGATGTCGTCAGAGCTTACCGAACCGAACAGGATCGTCAGATCCATGTCCAGCGTGCCGTGCGCGACTTCCTTCGCCATGGAAGCGAACGGAGTGATGCCAACGCCGCCGGCCAGCGCCACGACGTTTTTCGCGTCTCTCAGCGGTTCGTAATAGAACTGTCCGTGTCCCATGCTTCCCATAAAGGTGTCGCCCACCTTTACGTTGTCGTTGATGTGGTCACAGATAAAGCCGTCGCCCTTGGACCGCCGCACCGTGATCTCCACGAACGGCTTTTCTTCCAACCGCGCCTCGAACGGCGCGGAGGAGATGGAGTAGGGGCGGGAGATGAGGCTCTCGCCGATGGGGAAGTCCAGCACGATGTACTGACCCGCGTAGAACGGGGGCAGCTTCTTGCCGTCCGGGCGTTCGAATCTCAGCGTTTTCGAGGTCTTGCTCGCGGGACGGATGTCCGTCACGACCAGTTCGATCTTGCCGGGATGCCACTCTCTGGCGACGTCCCCGATCGGGTCGGTCTGCACGGGTACCGGAGAAGCGTTCGCGAACGCTTCGAGTCTTGCTTTCGTGATGCGGGAGGCGCCGCCGACGTCTTTCAGAAATCCTTTAACTTTCATCTACTTCGCCTCCTCTGCCATGGAATCCAGCACGTATTTCGCGGCTTTTCTGCCGTTGGTCACCTGCGGGCCCATGCCGTTGCCAGTCAGCTGGTGCGCCGAGCCGAATTCCAGATGTTTGATGAAGTGCTCGGCGTCCGCGGTCTGCAGTCTCGCGACGACGTGGTCTTTCATGTCGTGCATATAGCCGTAGACGCAGCCGTTCCACATGCCGGTGTAGTGCGCGACCGTCATGGGAGTCTCGATGATCACTTCCAGCGCGTGATCCAGCAGGTTTACGCCGTAGTACTTGCTCATCTCTTCGACCATGGAACGGGCGATGTCGTGCTTCACCTTGTCGACTTCATCCGCGCCGACCTTCAGCCAGCCGTCCACGCGCGGCAGCGCCGTGATGGACAGGATGCACGTACCTTCCGGCGTGCACGTCGGATTGGCCAGATTGAGGCAGATCGTCGTGATGTAGTTGTACGGTCCCAGCGTCTTGTAGTTCTCGAAGATCGCGTCCGTGTCCATGGTATCGCCCTTGAACACGTTGTAATCCTTGATGCCCAGCTCTTCCGCCGTCTTATCGAGCAGCAGGAAGACCGTAAAGGCTGTGACCCCGATCTTACGGCCGTTCACGGCTTTGATGGCGCCTGCAGGCACTTCGCCCGCCGGTTCGATCATGGACGTGTAGACCTTATTGGGGTAGGCGGAGCAGATGACGTAATCGCCGTGGATCTCGTCGCCGCGCTTCGTGCGCACGCCGTAGGCTTTGCCGTCCTTGACGAGGATCTTTTCGACGGGCTGCTTCAGCTCGATCTGCACGCCCATTTCCTCTGCGCGCGCGAACATCTTCATGGACATCTCGTGCGAGAGCTTTTTAGGCACTTTCGAACCGCTGCCGATGTAGTCTGCCATCAGGAACGCGTAGATCGTGAAGGGCAGGGTGGACAGCGGCGCGCCGACGTAGATCCAGTAGGGGGACATCAGGTCGATGGCCTTCTGAGGCAGGTCGAACGTGTCGATGACTTCCTGCGCGGAATAGCCGGCTGTCTTGACGAAGTCCGTGTGCTTTAAGAGCATGGCGGGCTTGCTCATCGGGTGGATGCCGAGCTCGTTCATGCTGTTGCACACGCGGTCGCACAGCATCAGCAGATCGTAGACCTTCTGATAGCTGCCGGGGACTGCGGCGTCCACTTCCTTCGCAAAGCGCTCGTATCCGGGGTGCAGCGTCACTTCGAGGCCGGGCAGGGAAGCGTGATATGCCTCGGGCACTTCGAGCCAGTCGATGTTCACGCCCATGTCGTCGAAGAACTGACCGACCTTCAGGCGCTTGCCGGGGTCACCGATGGACATCATCTCGTGCAGCGTCGCTTCGATCTCCACGCCGCCCCGCACGAAGCTGGTGGCAAGGCCTCCGGGCAGATTGTGGCGCTCGAGCACCAGCACGTCCTTGCCTTTGTCCGCCAGCATCAGAGCGGAAGACAGACCGGAAAGACCGCCGCCGACGATGATGACGTCGTAATGGTCTTTGTAAAACTTCATGCGAAACCCTTTCGTTTAGAAGAATCTGTCGACGAGTTCGCGGGAGTATTCGGCCGTTTCGTCCATGTCGCCGTAGCTCATGACTTCGCCCGCGTAGAACGTGTCGTACTTGCCCTGCATGGCTTCGACCTTGTCGTACCAGCCCGCGGTGTAGTCTTCGGAGAAGACGTGGGGGAAGTAATACACGGACCACTCGTTGATAACGTTGCTCGCGGGGTTGCCCATGATCTTCAGATCGTCGAGCACCATCTGACGGCACTTCTCGTACGGGATCTCGGCCATGTTCTTATGCTTTCTGAGGGCGTAAGTCGTGATGACCTGGTCCTTAGTGTCTTTCCAGCGTCTGTAGTAGACCATGAGGTGACCCAGCTTGGAGGGGACCATGTTGTCGAACACGTAGTAGGAGATCTCGGGGTGGTCTTCGGGCTTGGTCTCGACTGCCAGCACGTCGTAGCGCTCGTAGTCGATCTTGGAGAACAGTTCCTTCTCGTCTTCGCGGACGTCGAAGTATTCGTCCATGCCTCTCTGGCCGTCGGCTCTGGTGCCGGGGATGTGCAGCGGCGCGGTGACGATGATCTTATCGTATTCTTCGACCTGGCCGTTCACGGTGACGTAAACCTTGCCGTCGCGTCTTTCGACCTTCTCGATGTTGCTGTTCAGGCGGGCGTGGTTCTTGAGCTTGGCGTCCAGCTGCTCCCAGATCCACTGCGTGCCTTCTTTCCAGGTCCACAGATTGATCTTGACGAAGTTCATGGTGGTCTGGAAGTCGAGGTACTTCAGGACGTAAGCTGCGGGGATCTCGTCGAAGTAGCCGTAGCCGAAGGACGTGAACGGTCCGATCCAGATATCCTGGATGAGCTCGACGCCGTTCATCTCGCAGAACTTGTTGAAGGGCATGCACAGATCCTTCAGGTTGGGGTTCTCGCCGGAAACGGGTTCTCTGCCCGGGGTCACGGCATAGCCTTCGTAACGGCCTTCCGCAACGCCTCTGTGGCCGTTCAGGTCGTAGCCTTTGTATTTGGTCTCCAGCAGTTCGCCGAACTTCTGGACCTGCTTCTTCATCTTGAGCAGGCGGGGGATCTTGAAGATGTTCTTCTTCGGCTCGAACGGTTCGATGACCTTGCCGGCGCCGTTCTTGTAGTTGCGGTTGAGCTTGGGGCCGTCGTGCGTGATGCCGCAGAACTCTTCGACGTCGTGGACCGCATAGTAGGAGGGTACGCCCATGATGGCGCCCATCTCGTAGCGGCGTCCGTTGTAGGTCGGGGACCAGCACTTGCCGCCGACGCGGTTCTGGCGCTCGAGGATCGTGTAGTTCTCGTAGCCTTTCTGCTCGAGGTACATGCCTGCGGAGAGACCGGCGGGGCCGCCTCCGATGATGCAGATACGGGTATTCTTGTCCATAGAAATTCTCCTTCTGAGTTAATGATAGTTAACAAAATAATTATACTATAAAAGAGGCGCGCGTATGTTATACTATTAACGAAATTGTTCGAAATTTTGGAGAATACCATGCGGTTTCAAACTTTTTTTGGGATGCTGGGACATTGGGCAGCCATTGACTCCGATGCGCCGGCATTGATCTACGAAAAAGACGGAGAAAAAAGGACGGAAAGCTATGCGCAGTTGCTGGCTGCCGTGCGTGACCGCGCGGAAACGCTGAAGGTCTGTGCCGGACGCTGCGAAGCGATCCTCGCGGACGGTTCGAGAGACTGTATCGTGGAGGTGTTTGCGGCGCTGAAGGCGGGTCTTTCGGTCGCGTTGCTGGATGCAGCCGCGCCGGACGAAACGCTGCGCGAGCAGCTGAAGGCCTGCGATACGGGACTGGTCTGGGGCGATGAAGATCTGTGCGAAGAACTCGGGTTTACCGCGCTAGCGCAGACGGATGCGAAGCCCGGCGACGTGCTGTTCTTCACATCCGGAACGACGCACCGCGCGAAGGCCGTCGTCCTGACGGAGGAAAGCCTCTGCAGCAGCGCCTATAACGGCGGCGCCCTGCTGCCGCTGCAGCCTTCCGATCTGCTGATGTGCATGCTGCCTCTGTCGCACGTGTTCGGTTTCGTGTGCGGCCTGCTGTGGGGACTGTCCTGCGGCGCTTGTGTCGCGCTCTGCCGCGGTGTGCGCCATTATCTGGACGATCTGGCGACGTTCCGTCCCACGGCATTGTCGGCGGTGCCTCTGCTGCTTGGATTCCTCGTGCAGCACGAGCTTCTGAATCCTGAGTTGAAGCTGGTGCTGGTCGGGGCAGGCGATTGTCCGCGGCCGCTGCTGCAGCGGGTCAAGGACAGGAACATCCGCGTCTCGTTCGGCTACGGTCTGACCGAGACCAGTTCCGGCCTCGCGTTGTCCCTGGGCACGGATCCCATGAGCATGACGGTCTGTCCGGACGACCGCATCCGCATCGCGGAAGATGGGGAGATCCTCGTCGACGCGCCGACCTGCGTCATGAAAGGGTATTATAAGGATCCGGAAGCCACAAAAGAGGCCTTTACGGAAGACGGCTGGCTGCGCACCGGAGACCTCGGCAGGCTGGACGAAGAAGGGAAGCTGACCATCACAGGCCGCAAGAAGGACATGCTCGTGTTCGAAGACGGCACGAAGCTGTTCCTGCCGGAAGCAGAGGCCGAACTGGCCGCGCTGCTGCCGGGACTGGAGCTGGCGCTGTATCAGAAAGACGGCAAAGTCTGGCTGGCTGTGGCCGGAGATGCCGACGAAAAAGACGTCAAACGCAAGATCGTTCCCTGGCAGGACAGACAGGACCGCAGCCATAAGATCGCAGGGATCACGCTGCGCGAAGACCCGCTGCCGCGCACAGCGACCGGCAAAGTCAGGCGCTGGGAATTATAAGGAGAACCAATGAGCAGAGAAGAACTCAGAGAACGGACCATCAAGATCATCCGCGACTGCGTGCCCGAACTCGCGGATACGGAGATCACGGAGGCGTCCGTCGTCAATACGGACATGGGCATGGATTCCATGAACTTCATCCTCGTCATCTGCAAGCTCGAGGCGGAGTTCGGGGTCAAGATCCCCAATAAGCTGTGGAAGAAGCTCTCCAGCCTCGGCGACGTGCTGGACGCGCTGCAGAAATACGGGGCGTAGGCGATGTACGAACAGAAGCTCCTGTTGGGATCCGAACACGTGGATCTGCACCGGCGCATGCGCACTTCGGTGCTGTTTTCGCTGCTGCAGACCGTTTCGATCCGCCATACGGAGCAGCTCGGCATGGGCCGCGACAAGACGCTGGACAAAGGCTTGTTGTGGGTCGTGACCCGCATGCACGCCGAGATCACGCGTATGCCCGAATACGACGAGACCGTTGTTATCCGCAGCTGGCCCGGCGAAACGATGCACCTGCTGTTTCCGCGGTATTACGAGATCGCGCTGGAAAGCGGGGAAGTGCTCGTGCGCGCGAGCGCGGTATGGTCGCTGATGGATGAGAAGGAGCGCACTGCTGTGTTTCCGGACGAGTACGGCATCGTGATCGAGGGTGAGGAGAACGGCCGCGAACTGCCGTGGCTGGTGCCCGTAAAACCCTTGGAAACGACGCAGAGCGACGTGTTCCGCGTGCCGTACAGCTACGTGGACATCAACGGGCATCTGAACAACACGCGGTATTTCGACCTGGCGGAGGACCGCATCCCGGCGGCTGCCGCAGGGTGCGCCCTGAAGGCCGTGACCGCCGAATACAACAGGGAAGTGCGCCTGGGCGAGGATCTAAACATCTCGCTGGGTGTTAACGATAACGATTATTACGTTGCAGGGGAGACGGACCACCCGTGCTTCCGTCTGCAGCTGACATTTGCGGAAAAGGAGTAGACCATGGACCCGATCAAGATCATCGAAGTAAAAGAGAGCGTATTTGAAGACAACAACGCGGACGCGGCGAAGCTGCGCGCGGAACTGAAGGAGATGAAGACGTTCCTGCTCAACCTGATGTCCTCGCCCGGCAGCGGCAAGACGACGCTGCTGAAACAGGTGCT
Source organism: Bacillota bacterium (assembly GCA_017557505.1). Taxonomy (GTDB): domain Bacteria; phylum Bacillota; class Clostridia; order Peptostreptococcales; family Anaerovoracaceae; genus RUG11894. The sequence continues at coordinate 26,306 of JAFYYP010000010.1, forward strand.
GGGCCGACTGAAGGACGAGATGCGCATCGGGGTCATGGAGGCCGATATCGACTCCGACGTCGACGCTAAGGCGATCTCGGAGACCGGCGTGCGCGCCATCCAGCTGCACACGGGCGGCATGTGCCACCTCGACGCGGACATGACCCGCCAGGGCGTGCGCGAACTGGGCATCGACGACCTGGACCTCGCGATCCTGGAGAACGTCGGCAACCTGGTGTGCCCGGCGGAATTCGACACCGGCTCCGTAAAGAACGCGGTCATCGTGTCCGTTCCCGAGGGTCACGACAAGCCGCTGAAGTACCCGCTGATGTTCGAAGTCGCGAACGTGATGATCATCAACAAGATCGACGTGCTGCCGTATTTCGATTTCGACATGGACAGGGTCGTCGAATACGCGCACATGCGCCATCCGGGGCTGGAGATCTTCCCGGTCTGCGCGAAGACTGGCGAGGGCGTCGATGCGCTCTGCGATTGGCTGCGCAGGGAAGTGAAGGCCTGGAACGAATAGCAGAAGCAATAAAAAGCCGGATCTCGAACGGGAGGCAGTCGCTAACGCACGAGCGAAGCGAGGAGTGGTGCCGACCGACGAGATCCGGTTTTTATTGTGCCCCTATTATTCCTGCCAGGTCGGGTAATCCGACTTGCCGGTGACCTTCTTCTTGACGATCTTGACCATGCGCTTGAGCGCGTACGGTCCGACGACCTTCATCATCTCCTCCGCTGTATGCATGTCGCTGGCAGCGGGCAGGTCTCTCTGCAGATGGATGGCGTCGAATTCGCAGCGCGTCGTGCACAGGCCGCAGCCTATGCACTGGTTCAGGTCGACGGTCGTGGCGCCGCACTTCAGGCAGCGGTTGGCCTCGATGCGCACCTGCTCTTCGGTGAGCGGCAGGCGCAGGTCGTCGAACGTTGCGGCTGCTTCTCCGGGTTTGAGGCCTGGCATCTGGCGCTGCGCGTTGTCGTAGCATTCGACCGAGATATCGTCGCGGTCCAGTTCGATGAACTCGCGCAGGTCGCGGCCGATCGTGAGCGACTGGCCCGGATGCACGAAGCGGTTGATGGACACGGCGCCCTGGCGTCCGGCTGCGATGGCGTCGATCACGAACTTCTGACCCGTGTAAGCGTCGCCGCCGACGAAGATGTCGGGTTCGCCGGTCTGATAGGTGACCGGATCCGCAACGACCGTGCCGTTGCGGTTGAACTCGACCTTCGTGCCTTCGAGCAGCTTGCCCCAGTCAGGCTTCTGACCGATGCAGAACAGCACGTTCGCGCACTCTGCGGTCTCCATCTGCGCATCGTCGAACTTCGGGTCGAATCTGCCTTCCGCGTTCTTGACGGACAGGCACTTGCGGAACGCGATGCTGCTCGCTCTGCCTTCTGCGTCCTTGAAGATCTCTGTCTGGCCCCATCCCGCGTGGATGCGGATGCCTTCTTCTTCGCATTCTCTGCGGTCGTCCGGCCCCATAGGCATCTCGTCGTAGCTTTCGAGGCAGTAGAGGTCGACGCTTTCCGCGCCGGCTCGCAAAGCCGTTCTGGCCACGTCCGCCGCGATGTTGCCGCCGCCGATGACGACAGTCTTTCCGCTCAGGCGAATGCTCTCATCCTGGTTGATCTCCCGGGCGAATTCGATGCCGGCGCGCACGCCAATTGCGTCTTCTCCGGGAATGCCCATCTTGCCGCCGCTCTGCAGGCCCGTCGCGATGTAGAAGGCTTTGTAGCCCTGATTGCGCAGCTGCTGCAGGGTCACGTCCTTGCCGACGTCCACGCCGCAGCGGATCTCGACGCCCATCTTCCGGATGATGTCGATCTCGCCCTCGATGACCTTCTTTTCCAGGCGGAAGTTGGGGATGCCGTTCATCATCATGCCGCCGGGGCGCTGTTCGCGGTCGAAGACGGTAACGGGATAGCCGTTCATGCGCAGATAATACGCCGCGGTGAGCCCCGCAGGGCCCGCGCCGATGACGGCGATGGGGAACTCGTCCCACTGCTTGCCGTCCATGTTGTCGCAGATGGGCACGAAATCGCTCGGATTCATGAGTTCCCACTGCGCAAGGAATTTCTTGATCTCGTCGATGGCGACAGCCTTGTCGATCGTGCCGCGCGTGCAGCGGTCTTCGCATCTTCTGTTGCAGATCGCGCCGCAGACGGCAGGGAAGGGGTTATCCTGGCGGATGAGCTTCACGGCGTCCGCATAGCGGCCGTCCGCTGCCATCTTGATGTATCCCTGGACTGCCAGGTGAGCCGGGCAGGCCGTCTTGCACGGCGACGTGCCGGTGTCGTAACAGTTGATCTTGTTGTGGTCGCGGTAATCCCAGTCCCACTTGTCTTCGCCCCACACGTTGTCGTCGGGCAGGTCGTGCATGGGATAGCGCACCTTGCTGCCGTCAGCCCTACACAGCTTCTGACCGAGCTTGGCCGCGCCGGCCGGGCACACTTCGACGCATTTGCCGCAGGCGACGCACTTTTCCTTGTCCACATGCGCGCGGTAGGCGCTGCGGGACATGTTCGGTGTATTGAACAGCTGGGAAGTCCTCAGGCCGTAGCAGCTGCCCGGAGAGCAGTTGCAGATGCCGACGATGCGGTTCGGGCCGTCCAGGTTCGTGATCTGGTGCACGTAGCCCTTGCGTTCGGCGCGCTTGATGATCTCCATAGCTTCTTCGCGGGTGATGTAATGCGCGTCCTTGCCGGTCTCCACGAGGAACTCCGCGATGTCGCCGACGCCGATGCACATGTAGCCTTCGATGTCGCCGACGCCTTCGCCGCGCACGCGCTGAGCCTTGCGGCACGCGCAGACCATGGTGCAGAACTTGTCATATTTCTGCAGCCAGTGAGACAGATGCTCGACGGAGACAGACTGCGATGCGCCATCGATGGCTTCCTCCACCGGGATGACGTGCATGCCGATGCCGGCGCCGCCGGGCGGGATGAGCTTTGCAGCGAGTTCGAGCGGTTCCTGCGGCGCGAGATTGAACATCGTCGCGACTTCCGGATTCGTGTCGGTCAGGGTGGGGTGCTCGACCATGTATTCGCCCGAGCCTACGACCCATTTCGGGATCCAGTACTGGATATGCTCGTCGGCGTTGTCGCGGTTCTGCTCGATGATGCCGATCCACAGCAGATGGTCGATGACCTTCTGCGCTTCTTCTTCGGTCATTTGATTGCGCTTTGCGAGCTCGGGCGTCGTGAGTCCGACGCGGCGCTTTTCGAAGCTGAGCATGAACTTCACCTCATCCTTCGTCAGCAGCCGGTCGAGGATCCAGAAATCCATGTGGTTTTCCTTCATGCCGCCGGGCAGCTTGCGGGGGATGTTGTCCGTGATCATGCGCGCGAGCTTTAAGACGAGTTCCTTCTTCTCGGGGTCATCGCACTTGTGGTCCGTGACCGGATAATCGCGCTCGTTGACGTGGATCTTGGGGTTGACTTCTTTGACCATCAGTAAGCCTCCAGTTCTTTGATATTGATCTCGTTGCCCCGCAGCAGCCACGTGTCCGGGCTCTGGCAATGGGGGCATATCTTACCGTACTGGACGGTGGGGTATGTTCTTTTGCAATTCTCGCAGTATGTGACCGCGGGGATCTCTTCGATCTTCAGTTCGGCTTCCTGCAGGACGGGCGGGCGTTTCTTGACGGCCCAGTTCCAGCAGCGCACCATCTCCGACGTGATGACGCCGGAAACCTCGCCGAATTCCATGGTAACGGAGGCGATTTTCGTCAGTTCGTTCTCTTCTGCCAGCCTTTCGACGCGGTCCAGCGCGTGGAAGACGATGCCGAGTTCGTGCATACAGCCGTTCCTTTCTCAAAACACAAAAATCTTAAGATAATAATAGCGTATTTTATGGGTCGAGCACAACTATTTTAGACCGCTTTTTATTTACTATTTCGGGAAGTTGTGATATTATAACTTTAACTGTTTTTGTTATATCTTTGTTAGGAGGAAAACAAACAATGAGCAAAATGAAAAAGATGCTTGCCATCCTGCTGGCTCTTGCCATGATCTTCGGTCTGGCAGCCTGCACCAGCGGCGGCGGCAGCCAGGGCGGCGGTTCGGACGAGCCGGAAGAGAGCACGACTCCTCTCGTAGTCGGTTACTCTCCGTTCTCCAGCAAGTTCTCCCCGTTCTTCAGCGAAACCGCGTATGACCAGGACGTCTATGCCATGACCCAGGTAGGTCTGCTGACTTCCGACCGTACCGGCGCTATCATCTACAAGGGCATCGAAGGCGAGACCATTCCGTACAACGGAACGGACTACACCTACTATGGCCCTGCAGATCTGGACGTAGTTGAAAATGCCGACGGCACCGTAGACTACAACTTCAAGCTGAGAGAAGACCTCGTGTTCTCCGATGGCACTCCGATGACCATCGACGACGTCATCTTCTCCATGTACGTTCTGTGCGACCCGACTTATGACGGTTCTTCCACGCTGTTCGCCCAGCCCATCACCGGCATGGCCGAATACAGAAGCGGTATGGAAACCCTGCTGAACCTCATCTACAATGCGGGCAGAGAAAGCACGGACTACACCTACTTCACTGCTGAACAGCAGGCTGATTTCTGGGGCAAGTATGATGCCGCTACGCAGGCTCTGGCCCAGGAGATCACCGATTACTGCATCGCGAACTACGGCGACTACGGCGCAGAAGACGTTCAGACTTCCGCAGCGCTCTGGGGCTTCGACGTTCCCGACAACACCATCGAGGGATTCGCGGCAGCTCTGGAAGATGCTTACGGCGCAGATATTCAGAACATGATCAACACTGAGAACGCTGGTTCTTCCGTCGACGATCTGTTCCCCAACCTGACGGATTACTCCGCAGCAGGCGTCACCACCGGCGCTTCCGCTCCGAATATCGCGGGCATCAAGAAGACCGGCGACTACTCCATGACCATCCACATGGACGAAGTCGACGCTACCGCCATCTATCAGCTGGGCGTTTCCATCGCTCCGCTGCACTACTATGGCGACAAGGATGCGTATGACTACGACAACAACAACTTCGGTTTCCCCAAGGGCGACCTGTCCAGCGTAAGAGCCAAGACCACGCAGCCCATGGGCGCAGGCCCCTACAAGTTCATCAAGTTCGAAAACGGCGTTGTGTACTTCGAGGCGAACGACTCTTACTTCAAGGGCGCTCCCAAGACCAAGTACATCAACTTCCAGGAATGCCTGTCCGACGATGACAAGCTGAACGGCGTCATCACCGGCACCATCGATATCACCGATCCGTCCTTCTCCACCGATACCATCAACGCGATCGAGAAGGCCAACGGCGGCGAGCTGACCGGCGCAAAGGTCGCGACCAACACGGTCGACAACCTCGGCTACGGCTACATCGGCCTCAACGCCAAGAACATGTCTGTCGGCGGCGTCAAGGATTCCTATGAATCCAAGTGCCTGAGAAAGGCCTTCGGCACCATCTACAGCGTTTACAGAGACGTAGCGATCGACTCCTACTATGGAGACAGAGCTTCCGTCATCAACTACCCGATCTCCAACACGTCCTGGGCTGCTCCGCAGTCTACCGACGCCGGCTACAAGCTTGCGTTCTCCACCGACGTGAACGGAAACGACATCTACACTTCCGACATGGATGCTGACGCCAAGTACGCAGCAGCCAGAGAGGCAGCACTGGGCTTCTTCGAAGCAGCAGGCTACACCGTCGAAGACGGCAAGTGCGTTGCGGCTCCCGAAGGCGCAGCACTCGAATACGAAGTATGGATCCCGGGCGACGGCTCCGGCGACCACCCCTCCTTCATGATCCTGACCGAAGCGTCTGACTCCCTGAAGGAAATCGGCATCAACCTGGTCGTTAAGGACCTCTCCAACTCCTCCGATCTGTGGACCGGCCTCGAAGCTGAATCCGTACCCATGTGGTGCGCAGCATGGGGCGCCACGGTCGACCCCGACATGTATCAGATCTACTACTCTGACGTTGCCAACGGCGGCGCTCAGGCTGGCGGCTCCAACTACATGTACGGCATCGCTGACCCGGATCTCGACCAGATGATCCTCGACGCAAGAAAGTCCACCGACCAGACCTACCGTAAGGCGATGTACAAGGCTTGCCTCGACACCATCATCGACTGGGCAGTCGAAATTCCTGTCTATCAGAGACAGAACGCCATCATCTTCTCCGCTGAGAGAGTAAACCTCGACACCGTTACTCCGGACATCACCACGTTCTATGGCTGGATGAGCGAGATCGAGAACACCGAGCTGAAGTAATCGAGTCCATCGTCAACAAAGCTTGAATTTGCGCCTGCAGCGCAGAGGCCGCGAGGCCTCTTGCGCTGCAGGCACAACTGTTTATTCTTACTGTACGGAGGAGACCCGTGAAAAAGTACATTCTGAAGAGATTATTGCTATCCATTGTGATACTCTTCTTCGTCACACTCATTATTTACACGCTGATCCGCTGTCTGCCGACGTCGTACATCGAGAACATCGCGCGGCAGAAGTCCATGCAGCCCGGCTCCAAGAGCTTCGAGGAATGGATGGAACAGCTGTCAGCCATGTACAATCTCGACACAGGCATCCTGACCGGCTTCTTCCGCTGGTGGGGTCAGATGCTCCGCGGAAACTTCGGCGACAGCTGGGTCTACACGATCCCCGTCACCGAGGAGTTCAACAAGACCATCTGGCTGAGCTTCGTCATGGGCCTGATCACGATGTTCTTCGAGATCATCATCGCCGTTCCCCTCGGCATCATTTCCGCCACGAAACAGTACAGCAAAACGGACTACACGATCAGCGTCATCGCCCTTGCGGGCATTTCGCTGCCGACGTTCTTCTTTGCGTCTTTGCTGAAACTGCTGTTCTCCGTCAAGCTGGGCTGGTTCGACCTGTTCGGCCTTGTCGGCAGAAATTACGAGCAATTGGACAGCTTCGGCCAGTTCATGGACAAGGCGCACCATCTGGTGCTGCCGTGCGTCACGCTCATCGTCATCAGCATCGGCGGTCTGATGCGTTATACGAGAACGAACATGCTGGAAGTGCTGAATTCGGACTACATCCGCACAGCCAGAGCCAAAGGGCTTTCCGAACGGAAAGTCGTGTTCCATCACGCTTTCCGCAACACGCTCATTCCTCTGGTCACCATCATCGGCGGATCGCTGCCCGGCCTGTTCTCCGGCGCGCTGATCACCGAGACGCTGTACGCGATCCCGGGCATCGGCTACGCTTCGTATAAAGCCATGGTCGGCGGCGACATCCCGTTCTCGATGTTCTATTTAACGTTCCTCGCCATACTGACGCTCCTCGGCAACCTGATCGCGGATATCCTGTACGCGGTCGTCGACCCGAGAGTGCGCATCTCTTAGGAAAGGAGGTTCTGACATGTCTGACGAAATCAGAAAAGACGTGCAGGAAGCAGCGGAAACTGCGGAACCTGCAGAAAACAAGGAACCTCAGTATTCCTTAAACGACGACAGACGCGTGAAGGTCCTTTCTCCGGGCGCCATGGTCGCGAAGCGTTTCTTCCGCAACCGCATCGCCATGGTCGGCCTCGTGATCCTGATCTTCATGTTCGCGTTCTCGTTCATCGGAGGCATCATTTCCCCGTATAAGCAGGACCAGCGGTTCTACCGCACGGACTCCCTGAGCAAGGAGTACTGCTCCGCGATCGAGAACAAGGAATTCCGCTATGCGCAGGCGCCGGACCAGGACTTCTCTTCCATCATCCAGGCGCAGATGGTGCTCGCGACCCAGCAAGGGGTCACCGAGTTCTCCTTCAAGGGCGTCGATTACGTGATGGAACCGGTCGGTGACGATTTCTACATCGTCAAGCTGGCGAACGGCACCGAGATCGGTCTTGCGTTCAAGAACGTGTTCTCCGAGAGCGATCCTTCGTTCAAGGCGGACTATGAATTCTTAAGAGAAGCGCTCACCGCAGACGCGACAGGGGAGAGCAGTTTCACTGCGAACGGAGAATCGTATTCGCTGGATGAAAACGGCATCGTCATGCAGGGAAGCCGCGAAGTCGGCTACATCAGCCGCTACGTCGTGCAGCCCCTGATGAGCGACGTTTTCCTGACGAGAGACTTCAAGGAGCAGCTCCTCGAAGCCCTCGAGACCGGCGACAACGACTTCTTCTTCAAGGACCCCGACGGCGTCGAATCCGAGTATAAGATCGAATACAACGCCGCGTCCCAGAAGTACACCATCAAGCAGTCCAGAGAGAGCCAGGTATACGATACCTACGCCTCTCCCAGCAAGGAACACTGGCTGGGCACGGACCGCAACGGCATGGACATGCTCACCCGTCTGATGTACGGCGGCAGAGTGTCGCTGATCATCGGCTTCATCGTCGAGTTCATCGCGAACTTCATCGGCGTCATCATGGGCGGCATCTCCGGCTACTTCGGCGGCTGGGTCGACATGCTGATCATGCGTATCGTCGATATCTTCTACTGCATTCCGTCGACGCCCATCCTCATCATTCTGGGTGCGGCAATGGACGCGCAGATGGTCGACCCGACGGTCCGTATGGTATACCTGATGCTCATCCTGGGCTTCCTGTCCTGGCCGGGCGTTGCCCGCATGATCCGCGGACAGATCCTGTCCCTGCGTGAACAGGAATTCATGGTGGCCACGGAAGCGACGGGCATCAAGGTGTCCCGCAGGATCTTCCGCCACCTGGTTCCCAACGTCATTCCTCTGCTGATCGTTTCCGCCTCCATGGGAATCGGCGGCACCATCATCATGGAAGCGACGCTGTCGTTCCTGGGCCTGGGCGTCAAGTTCCCGTTCGCCTCCTGGGGCAACATCATCAACGACGTAAACAACACCTTTGTTCTCACGAACTACTGGTTCATCTGGATCCCCGCGGGCGTTCTGCTGCTGGGCACCGTCCTCGCCTTCAACCTGGTGGGCGACGGCCTGCGCGACGCGTTTGACCCGCGCATGAAGCGTTAGGAAAGGAGACTGCAATGGCTAAGAAACAAGACGGTTACCTTTCCGCGAAGGAGTCCAGACGGATCTCCAAAGAGAACAGAAGGATCACGAACGAATACGAAAAGAAGCGCAAGCGCAAGAACGTGCCGGAATCCGAATACGTCACGACGATGCGCGATCCGGACAACGCCGTGGAGTTCGACAATCTGCACACCTACTTCTTCACGGACGTGGGCGTGGTCAGATCCGTCGACGGCGTCACGTTCGACGTGCCCATCGGCAAGACGGTCGGCGTCGTCGGCGAATCCGGCTGCGGCAAGTCCGTTACGAGCCTCTCCCTGATGCAGCTGCTGCAGCGGCCGCAGGGTCAGACCGTCGAAGGTGAGATCCGTCTCAACCTGAAGGACGGCAAGGCGGTCGACGTGACGAAGGCGCCGGAAGAGTTCATGCAGACGCTGCGCGGCAACTACATCTCGATGATCTTCCAGGAACCCATGACCGCGCTGAACCCGGTCTTCCGCATCGGCGACCAGGTGGACGAGGTCATCGCGCTGCACGACGGCGAAGGCAAGAGCGAAGCGGACATCAAAGCCCGTACGATCGAACTGCTGGAGATGGTCGGCATCGCGAACAGCGAGGGCGTGTACGCCATGTTCCCGCACGAGCTGTCCGGCGGTATGCGCCAGAGAGTCATGATCGCCATGGCCTTGGCCTGCAACCCGCGCATCATCATCGCGGATGAGCCCACGACCGCGCTGGACGTTACGATCCAGGCGCAGATCCTGGACCTGCTGCGCAACCTGAAGGATAAGATCAATTCTTCGATCATGTTCATCACGCACGACCTGGGCGTCATCGCCGAGATGGCGGACTTCGTCGTCGTCATGTACTCGGGCCGCATCGTGGAAGCGGGTACGGCCGAAGAGGTGTTCCTGCACCCGTGCCACCCGTATACCATCGGCCTGATGGCCAGTAAGCCCGTGGTCGGCAAGAAAGTCGACAAGCTGTATTCCATCCCGGGCAAGGTGCCCAATCCCATCAACATGCCGGACTACTGCTACTTCAAGGACCGCTGCGAGATGCAGCTGCCGTGCTGCACCGGAGAATATCCGCACTACGTGTACGTCAGCCCGACCCACAGAGTAGCCTGCTACCGGTATTATGAAGACCAGAAGGGAGGGGAGTAAGCATGAGCGAAGAGATCAAGAGCACATACACTCCCGTGGAATATGACGATCAGTACATCCTGATGGTCAACGGCCTGAAGAAGCATTTCCCCATCAAGGGCGGTATGTTTTCGCAGACCGTCGGCTGGGTCAAGGCTGTGGACGGCGTCACGTTCAATCTGAAGCGCGGCACCACCATGGGCCTTGTCGGCGAATCCGGCTGCGGCAAGACCACGGTCGGAAGGACGATTTTAAGGCTTACAGACTCGAAAACGGACGGGCAGGTATTATTTAACGGCAAAGAGGTCTACGACCTTCCTAAGGACGAATTAAGGGCCTTACGGCCGAAGATGCAGATCATCTTCCAGGATCCGTTTTCCAGCCTGTCCCCGAGACTGCCGGTCGGCGAGATCATCGGCGAAGCCGTGCGCGAGCACAACCTCGTGCCCGAAGCGGAGTACGACGATTACATCGACCACGTCATGGACCAGTGCGGCCTGCAGCCGTTCCACAAGGACCGCTATCCGCACGAGTTCTCCGGCGGTCAGCGCCAGAGGATCTGCATCGCCAGAGCTCTCGCGCTCAGCCCGGAATTCATCGTGTGCGACGAGCCGGTCTCCGCGCTGGACGTTTCGATCCAGGCGCAGATCATCAACCTGCTGGAAGAACTGCAGAACGAACATAAGCTGAGCTACCTGTTCATCTCCCACGACCTGTCCGTCGTCGAGCACATCTCCGACGCGGTCGGCGTCATGTACCTGGGCAACCTGGTGGAATACGGCGACAAAGCGGATATCTTCCGCAACCCGCTGCACCCCTACACCGAGGCGCTGTTCTCGGCTATCCCGGTGCCCGATCCGACGGTGAAGATGAACCGCATCGTGCTGCAGGGCAGCATTCCTTCCCCGGCCAATCCGCCGGAAGGGTGCAAATTCCACACGCGCTGCGCGAAATGCATGGAGAAGTGCAAGCACGAGGCGCCTGTCCAGAAAGAGATGGAACCGGGCCACTTCGTAGCGTGCCACCTGTACGATGAATAGCGAAGAAGAGCTGCGCAAAGACGCGGAAGAATTAGACGAAGACATGGTCGTCGCGGACATGAGCGGTCTCGCTCCGAAGCGCCCCATCCTGTTCCCGGTGTTCGACGCCGGCAAGCAGATGGACGCGCAGAAGGAACAGGTTCGTGCCAAGTCCGAACAGCCCCCGGTCGACATCGACCGGGAGGGACGGCTGGCGGCCGTGAAAGGCGCTCTGGGCGCCACGCTGCTGATCTGGCTGGTGTACGCCGTCGGATTCGGCATCTTCATCTTTGTGCTGACGAGATTGTTCAAATTGTTATAGGCAAACGAAAAGACCCGCCTGAAGTCCAGGCGGGTCTTGTTTCGCTTTTTGGAAAGATTTTATCCTTCGCAGTTGTAATCCGCGCAATCTGCTGCTTCCTCGCATCCTTCGCAGACGCCGTCGCATTCCTCTTCGATGACGCCGTAGTCGTACTCGGCGAATTCGATCAGGTCTTCGAGCGGGTCATGCTCGGTAATGTGCAGCGAGAGCACGTCCGGTCTGGAGTAGTGGCCGGTCGCGTCGAATTCCATGCGGCTGGCGGGCACCTGCTGCATGTCGAGGTCGGCGTAGATGATCTTGTCCTTATCCCAGACGGGCTTTGTCAGGTAGTGGCCATACGGGTCGATGACCGCGGAGCCGCCGTTGCAGGGCCGCTCGGGCAGATTCTCGTATTCATGCGGGCAGTGGAAATCCTTCGGATAGTCGTCTCTGTGGAAGTTCTGGTTCGCGTGGATCACGTAGCAGTGGCCCTCGATGGCGATGTGCTTGATCGTATCGTGCCATTCGGGGTTGTTGTTCGTGTTGGGCGCCAGGTAGATCGTGACGCCTTTTTCGTACAGCGCGACGCGCGCCAGCGGCATGTAGTTCTCCCAGCAGATGAGGGCGCCGATGTTGCCCCAGGGCGTTTCGACGATGGGAAATTCGCCCTTGTTGCCGTCGCCCCAGCACAGGCGTTCCGCGCCGGTCGGCTTGAGTTTTCTGTGGCGGGCCAGCAGAGCGCCGTCCGGTCCGAAGATCAGGTTCGTGCAGTACAGCGTGGCGTTCTCGACGGCTCTTTCGGTGATGCCGATAGAGACGTAGGCGCCGGCCTGGGCTGCGGCGTCCGCCAGACGGTCGGTATCTTCGCTCGGTACGACGACGGAGTTATCGTAATAGACCTTCCAGTCCAGTCTGCCGTACTTGTCTCTGTTGCCTACGGTAAAGCCGAACGTGAGGCCGAACGGATAGCAGGGGATGTAGCTCTCGGGGAAGACGATCAGTTCCGCGCCTTTGTTGCCGGCTTCGATGATCTCCTTGCAGGCCTTTTCGATGGTCGCAGCTTTGTCGAACATCACGGGGCCGGCCTGGACGATGGCGATCCGGCAGGTATCTTTCAGGTCTTTCATATGGTTCTCCTTATTGCGAAAATAGGGTATAATTGATTACAGTATCATTATATCGGTTTTGCTTACAGGCGACAACACGAAAGGGACCCTATGGAAAGCAAAAAATATAAGGTGGCCGTGATCGGCGGCGACGGCATCGGGCCGGAGGTCTGCGACGCGGCGAAGCGGGTGATGCAGAGAGCTGCAGAACTCGACGGTCACATCGCCTTCGAATTCACGGACTTCCCCTGGGGCTGCACGTGGTACAAGGAAAACGGCCGCATGATGCCCGAAGACGGGCTGGAGATCCTGAAGGGCTTTGACGCGATCCTGCTGGGCGCCGTAGGGCGTCCCGACGTGCCCGACCACGTCTCGCTGCACGGTCTGCTGATCGCGGTCCGGCAGGGCTTCGACCAGTACGTGAACCTGCGTCCGGTCAAGCTGCTGAAAGGCGCACCGTGCCCGCTGAAGGACGTAAAGCGCGAAGACGTCGACATGATCTTCGTGCGCGAGAATTCCGAAGGCGAATACGCCGGCAAAGGCGTGCTGGAGGAGGACAGGGCCGAGCAGGTCGGCGTGTTCACGCGCAAGGGCTGCGAACGCATCATCCGCTATGCGTTCGAGCTGGCCGTAAAAGAAGGCCGCCGCAAGGTGACCAGCGTCAGCAAGGGCAACGCGCTCAACTATTCCATGGTGTTCTGGGACAGGATCTTCAAAGAGGTCGCCGCGGAATATCCGCAGATCGAGGCGGATGGCCTGCTCGTGGACGCGGCGTCCATGTTCATGGTGCGCGACCCCGGCAGGTTCGACGTCGTCGTGTGCTCCAATCTGTTCGGAGACATCCTGACAGACCTCGGCGCTGCCATCGCGGGCGGCATGGGCATGTCCGCAGGCGCGAACCTCAACCCGGAAGGCCATTTCCCGTCCATGTTCGAACCTGTGCATGGCTCCGCGCCTGACATCATGGGGCAGAAGAAGGCAAATCCGATGGCGACATGCTGGGCGGCATCCCAGATGATGGACCACTTCGGAAGGCCGGATCTGGGCAAGAAGATCCTGGACGCAATCGAGGCGGTGCTGGAAGAAGGCGTGTACCTCACGCCGGATCTGGGCGGGTCAGCGAAGACCTCTGACGTCACAAAGGCGATCATCGATCATTTGGAATTATAAGGAGAAACAGAACAAATGGCTGAAAATTGCAATCATAACTGCAGCGGCTGCGACAAGGATTGCGGCGAAAGAAAAACAGGTTTTGAAGAGCATCTGAACGAATACTCTTCCGTGAAGAAGGTCATCGGCGTCGTGTCCGGCAAGGGCGGCGTCGGCAAGAGCCTCGTTACGTCCCTGCTGGCGGTTTCGGCTGCCAGAAAGGGCATGAAGACCGCGATCCTCGACGCGGACATCACCGGACCGTCCATCCCCAAGGCGTTCGGCCTTCATGACAAGGCCTACGCGGTCGACCAGGGTATTGTTCCCGTGCAGACTGCGACAGGCATTGACGTCATGTCTTTAAATCTGCTTATCGACAACGAGACGGATCCCGTCGTCTGGCGCGGACCCATCATCGCGGGCACGGTCAAGCAGTTCTGGACGGACGTCATCTGGGAAGACGAGGACGTCATGTTCATCGATATGCCTCCCGGCACCGGCGACGTTACGCTCACCGTGTTCCAGAGCCTGCCCATCGACGGACTGGTCATCGTCACGTCCCCGCAGGAGCTCGTCGGCATGATCGTCGAAAAGGCCGTCAAGATGGCGGGCCTCATGAACATCCCCGTGCTTGCCATCGTGGAGAACATGAGCTACGTCGAGTGCCCGAACTGCGGTGAAAAGATCTATCCGTTCGGCGCGAGCCGTCTCGTGGAACTGGCGGATAAATACAAGATCCGCCTGGCCGCGTCGCTGCCCATCGATCCGAAACTGGCGGAAGCCTGCGATGCGGGACGTATCGAGAATTTCTCCGGCGAGTGGCTCGACGGCATCGTGGACGCGGTCGCAGAACTGTAGGAGGACCCATGCTGACCGGAAAACAGAGAGCATATTTAAGAGGCCTCGCTGCGCAGCTGCAGCCGGCTGTCTACATCGGAAAAGAGAACCTGACCGCTGCGGTGGTCACGGAGATGCACGATTACCTGAACGCGCACGAACTGCTGAAGGTGAAGATCCAGGAAGGGTCGGACCTGCAGACGAAAGAGGCCGCGAACGAAGCGGCTCATCGTCTCGGCGCGGAATTCGTGCAGGCCATCGGCCGCCGTTTCGTGCTGTACCGCCGCGCGGACGACCCAGATAAGCGTACCATCGTATTACCGAAATAGGAGGCGAACCATGAAGATCACGTACTACGGACATTCCTGCTTTATCCTGGAATCTCAAGGTTTCCGGATCGCGCTCGATCCGTATGACGACCACGTCCCCGGCTACCGTCCTTTGCGGCTGGAAGCGGAGGCGGTCTATTGTTCGCACGGTCACAGCGACCACTGCTGGGTGCAGGCGGTCGACGTGCTGGAGAGCGGAGAACCGTCGCCCTTTACCGTGACGGAAGTCCCCGGTTTCCACGACGACGTCCGCGGCGCAAAGAGAGGTCCGAACATGATGTGCGTCTTCGAGGCGGAAGGCCTGAAGGTTGCCCATCTGGGCGACATCGGCTGCATGCCGGACGAAGAAAGCCTGGAGAAACTGAATGGCCTGGACGTCTGCCTGGTGCCCGTCGGCGGATTCTTTACGATCGACGCAAAGCAGGCGAAGGCGCTGATGGACGTTCTGCAGCCCCGCGTCGTCATCCCCATGCATTACCGCCTGGGCGGCACCGGCTTCGACGTGATCGGCACGCTGGAGGAATTCACGAAGCTATACCCGGCGGATGCGGTCACGTTTGCCGGCGGCAACGCGCTGGAATTGAGCGAAGCGACGCCTGCGGGCGTCACTGTCCTGCAGTATCAGTAAGAGCGCTGACATACGGAGGTGTTCCATGTCCGAGAAATATCAAGACATCCCATGGAGAAGGCAAGAGGACCTGGACCGGTACGCGGTGCGGCGGAACGTTCCCGTCTGGATCGGCGGGAAAAAGGTGATCGCCGACCGCGTCGTCAAGACGTGCTGCCCGCATAACTGCTACGATACCTGCGGCGAGCTGGTCTACGTCAAAGACGAAAAGGTGATCAAGATCGAAGGCGATCCGGACCACCCGGTCACGAAGGGCCACCTCTGCCTGAAGGGTTTCGCGAACGTGCAGAAGATCAACAGTCCCGACCGGGTGAAATACCCGCTGCTTCGCGTGGGCGAACGGGGCGAGGGCAAGTTCCGGCGTATCAGCTGGGACGAAGCCATGGACTGGATGGTCGGAAAGATCCAAACCATTCAGAAAACATACGGGCCGGAAGCGATCCTCGAGTATTGTTATTCCGGCAACAGAGAACATATGGCGAAAGCTGTCGCCGCAAGATTGTGGAACCTGATGGGGGCCACGAAACTTGTGGGCAGCTTTTGTTTGTTATCGGGGGTCGCCGGTTCTGTCGGCACGGTCGGCAGCCAGTACACCATGGACCCGCAGATCTGGTCCGAACACGCGCAGACCGTGTTCCTCGTCGGGCGCAACTGCAGCGCTACAAATCCGCACATCTTCCCGTTCCTGTACCGTGCGAAAGAGCGCGGCGCGAAGCTCATCGTCGTCGATCCGTACGCGACAGGCGTCGCAGCAAAGGCGGACATCCATTTGAGACCCCGTCCGGGTACGGACGGCGCGCTGGCGCTTGGACTCATCCACTGGATCCTCGCGAACGGCTGGGAAGATAAAGAGTTTATCGCGGAAAAGACCGTTGGTTTCGAGGAACTGGCGGAATACGTGAAGGAATGGACGCCGGAAAAGACCGAGCAGGTGACGACGGTGCCGCGGGCGCAGATCAAGGAGGTCGCGGAGCTTCTGGCGAAAACGGAGACCCTGTTCGAGACAGGTTACGGCCAGCAGCGATACAGCAACGGCCACCAGGTTCAGCAGGCGCTGGCTTGCCTTGCTGCGGTCTGCGGCAGTTTCGGCAAGCCTTCTGCGAACTACGACTGCATCTCCGGCATGGCGTTCCCGGGGGTCACGGGGTTTGCGGACAATGCCGCTGTGAGCGCACCGGAAGGCGCGGACATTCCCAAGACCCGCCTCGTGAACATCGCAGCCATCGCGAAAGCCATGCACGAAGCGAAGGAACCGCCCATCAAAGGCATCATCTCGTACCGCGGCGGCCTGATCTCGCAGCAGCCCAACGTCGATTATACGATCGAAGCCGTAAAGTCGCTCGACATGTTCGTGACCATCGAACAGTTCATGACGGACGACACGGATTACGCGGACCTCGTGCTGCCCGCCTGCCACTATCTGGAGCAGTACGGCGTGCATCCGTCTTACTGGCACAACTGGAATCAGGTGCTCGTGCCCGTGTGTCAGCCGCCGTACGAGTGCGTGCCCGACATCGAGATCTTCGCGGAGCTGGGCAGAAGACTCGGCTACGAAGAATACTTCCCGCGCGAAATGTCCGGCCTCGACTGGTGCCGGCTGCTGATCGGCAAGGAGATCGATTTCGACGCGTGCGTCTCCCCGAACGGTCCCGTGCGTGACCCGGAGAAATGGTGTCCGCAGGTGCCGTATCAGGAGTTCGACACGCCGTCCGGCAAATTCGAGTTCCATGCCTCGAAACTCGAGGAGAGGGGAAAGCGCTTCCCGGGTCACTACGACCCGCTGCCGGTGTATTACGAACCGGACGAGAGCGTCGCGGCGACGCCGCAGCTGGCGGAGAAGTATCCGCTGAACATCATCTCGCAGCACCCGTCGTTCCGCACGCATTCACAGTACTACAACCTGCCCTGGATCAAGGAAATCGAGGGTCCTGCGCGCGTGTTCCTGAGCAAAAAAGACGCAGCAGACCGCGGCATCGCGGACGGCGATAAGGTGCGCATTTTCAACGACCGCGGGTGTCTTGAAAATATAGTCGCGCGCGTCGGCATCCGCTTAAAGCCCGGCGTTGCGGAGATGTCGAGCGGCATGTGGGTCAAGCTCGGCGGCAGTGTGAACAAGCTGACGAAACTGGTGCCGGCGGGGCCGAGAGATATCCTGGCCGAGGACGGCATCCTGAGCGAATACGATCCGCTGCTGGACGGCAACACGGGGTCGTATTTCAACACGCTCGTGCAGATCGAGAAGATGGAACAGGAGGGCTAGATGATGGATACGAGAACACAGAGGATCCTGTACATCGATACGCAGCGCTGCATGGGCTGCCGCGCCTGCGAGACTGTCTGCAAGCTTGAGAACGACCTGCCGGCGGGTCCGCGCTACACCATGGTGACGGAAGTCGAGACCGGCACAGGTCTTACGGAAAAACTGAATTTCCTGCCCGTTCCGTGCCAGCACTGCGGGGACGCTCCCTGCGTGCGGGCCTGCCCGACGGGCGCCTTATACAAGCGTGCGGACGGCATCGTGCTCGTGGAGCAGAGCCGCTGCATCGGTTGTCACGAATGCCTGATGGCCTGCCCGTTCGGGGTGCCGCAGTTCGGTAAGAACGGCCGCATGACGAAATGCACGATGTGCGTGCACCGCATCGACGAAGGCTCTCTGCCCGCCTGCGCGGCGAACTGTCCGGCGGAAGCAATCCTGTGCGATACGCCGGAGAACATCTCGCGCATCCTGCGCCAGCGCTACAGCGGCAGCGCTTCGCTGTACGGACCCTTTTCAGCCCTGCTGCAGGAGGTGGCGGAATGAAGCGCGTCACGTTCGACCCCTATCGCTGCGATCTCTGCGGCGTCTGCAGCGCCGCTTGTTCGCTTGTCAAGACAGGCAAGTTTGACGCTTCGCAGTCGCGCATCCGCATCGAGACCGCGGGCAGCCGCGTGCCTTTAAGGGCCGCCGTCTGCCGTCACTGCGAAGAACCCGCCTGCGTCACGGCCTGCATGCGCGGCATCATCGATCAGGATCCGCAGACCGGCCTCGTGACCCGCCGCCACGACGGATGCTTCCGCTGCGCGGCCTGCGCGGTCAGCTGTCCGGCAGGCGCCTGCGTGCTGGACGAGGCTCTGAACGCCTTCACTGCCTGCGACCTGTGCGGCGGCGATCCCCTGTGCGTCAAGGTGTGTCTGACCGGCGCGCTGCGCTTCGAGGACGACGCGGAGAACAGCGCGCATCTGAGGGCCCTGTACGCGGAAAAGATGTTCGAGGAAAGGGAAGAACTGCCCGGTGAACTGACGGACGCGCAGTGGGAAGAGATCTGCAGCATTCTCAATGCGGAAGGTCTCTCCGTTGCGCCTGATGAACTGAGGAGGGGATGCAGATGAGAAAAACAGACATCCTGATCCTCGGCAACGGCGCGGCGGGCAGCAGCGCGGCTTTTGCGGCAAAGCAGACCGCGCCGGAGCTCAACGTTTTGGTTTTAAGCAAAGAGGATGAACCGGTCTATTCCGCTCCCGCTCTGCCGGACCTGCTGTCCGGCGAACTGACGCGCGCTCAGGTGACCGTCAGCCCGTGGGACGATTACCGTAATGCCGGGATCGAAGCGCTTTGCGCTTCCGCCGTGCGCATCGACGCGGGCACCCGCACTGTAATATTGGAAAACGGCGGAGAGGTCTCCTACGGCGAACTCATCCTCGCGACGGGCAGCCAGCCCATCCGGCTGCGGAAGATGCAGGGGACAGGTCTCCCCGGCAATTTCGTCATGAAAACGATCGCAGACGTCGAAGACATGGCTGCTTACGGCGGTTCACGGGCTGTCGTCGTCGGTTCCGGCGCCATAGGCATCGAGGGCAGCATGGCGCTCAAAGCGCGCGGCTTCGAACAGGTGGTCATGGTGGAAGCCCTGGAATGGCTGAGTCCGAAGTCGCTGGACCGCGCAACGTCTGACGAACTGAAAGCGAAACTGGAATCGTTCGGCGTCAAAGTCCTGACTGGGGAAGCCGTACAGGGCGTGCTGGGAGAGACAAAAGTCGAAGGCGTCCGCACGGAGAAGCGCGACATTCCCTGCGACCTCATCCTCTGGGGCATCGGTATGCGTCCGGATACGGAGCTTGCGAAAGCCGCCGGCATCGAATGCGGTGCTTCCGGCGCGATCCTCACGGACGATCATATGCGCACGAACCTGCCGCACGTTTATGCCTGCGGCGACTGTACGGAATCCGTGGACGTGTTCAGCGGGCAGCGGGGCGCCTATCTGTTCTGGGAGCCTGCCCGCAGGGGCGGGGCGGCTGCCGGGGTCAACGCGGCGGAGGAAGGACAGGACGTAAGACAGGAGAACCGTCCCCGTGTCTTCCTTGGCACAACGCCGTTCTTCCTGACGAACAAGGGCGGCCTTTCCATCCTGGCAATGGGCAGGACGGAGGCGCAGCTCGCGGAAGGGCGGGGCACCGTTCTGGAAGAAAAAAAAGACGGCGTCTACAGGCGTCTGCTGTTCGAGGACGGAAAACTCGCCGGCGCGCAGATGCTCGGCACGTTGGAAGATGCTGACCTGTTTGCCGCGCAGATCCGTAAGAACGCAATGCAGCGCGAGGATACCTGGGACCTGACGGAACCGGTTCCGAACCTCGAGCAACTCAGCCTGCAGGAAGCCGTTTTCTTTCTGCGGAAGCAGAGACGGAACGCGTTCAGTAAATAAAAAACACACAAAAAGCCGCCCGGGCGGGCGGCTTTTTTCTTTTGACCTCAGTTTTCCATGGGTTCGACGATGATGTAATTGTCCATCAGGTCGATCTTCTGCACCTTGGCGTCGATCTTGCGCTGGATGCCCATGATGTCCGTCATCACGAGGGTATCGCCTTCGAAGCGGACGTCCGCGATGTTGCGGAACAGCAGGCGGTCGTCGCTGCGGCTGCCGTCATAAACGTTGGAAAGACACATGTTACGCCTCCAGAAGCTTTAAGGCTTCTTCGATCTTTTTATTACTATCCTCGATCTCGTGCACCGCTTCGTGCAGCAGCGCGGCCGCTTCTCCTTCGCAGCCGTGGGCCAGATCGTGCAGCTCTTCCGCATGATGCGCGTTGTGCTGGATCATGTATTTCAGCAGGGCCAGACGCTCTTCGGGAGAGACTGCCTGGGCATGGTCGTGGTCATGATGATGTTCGTGCATAAATAACCTCCGGAAAGGCAACGTTTAAATTGATTTAGTAGACAGTTTCCTATAAAATTATAACATAGCGTATTGTGTCCAAAACACACTTTTTCAAATATTTTTCACCTCGTAAAGGAGATGAGTGGATGCGAGACTTAAAACACCTGATCTATTTTGAAGATCTTCTGCAGGAGGCTCACAACGAACTGGTCCGCAAGGGCAAGGAAGACGGCAATCTCGCCCTCGGCTACACCTGCTACTTCATGCCGGAAGTGCTGCTGGACCTTCCCGGCTGCTTCTCTGTCAGACTGCGCGCTCCGCGCTGCGTTTCGCCCGACATGGCGACGTATTACATGTCCGGGCGCACCTGTCACTATGGCCGCTCCCTGTTCGAGCGTGCCCTCGAAGGCGGCTTCAACTTCCTCGACGCGCAGCTGGCTACCGAGACCTGCACGGTCACGTGCCGCTTCCAGGAACACCTGAAGGCGATGCCGGATGTCATCAACAACGTGAAGTTCAAGGTTTCGTTCTCCGACGTGCCGTTCAAGAAGAACGAGAACAGCATTGAACACTACGAAAAGCAGCTGCAGGCGCACGTGCTGGATTTCCTGAAGAGCGAATACGGCGTCGATACGTCCGACGAAGCGATCATGCGCGCGATCATCGCACATAACGAAGTGTGCCGCATCATCCGCGAGATCGGTGATTTCCGCAAACTGGACGAGCCGACCATCACCGGTTACGAATTCGCGGTCATCAATCTCGTATCCATGTGCTGCCCGAAGTATCTCATCATCGACAAGCTCAGAGAGACGCTCGAAGAGCTGAAGACGCGCGAACCGGACCAGCGCAAGACCTATCGCTGCAAAGTGCTGCTCGCGGGTTCCGAGAACGACGACCCCGAGTTCACGAAGCTCATCGAGAGCTGCGGCGCCCTCGTCGTCTGCGACCGCTACTGCTACGGCGCGGTCGAAGCGAGAGAACCGATCGAGATCCGCGAAGGCGAGACCCCGCTGCGCGCCGTCGCCCGCCACTATCTTCTGACGAGCCAGTGCACGCGCTTCATGGAGCAGGACGAGATGCGCTACCGCAAGAAGAGGATCGCCGAACTGGCCAAGGAATACAAGGCGGACGGCGTCATCATCCTGTCCAATAAGTTCTGCGAATACTGGAGCTACGAGCGCATGATCGATACGATCGTCATTCCCAGGGACTACGGGTTCCCGGTCTGCTCCATCGAGAAAGAATACATCAACTCCGCGTCCGGCCAGCTGCGTACGCGCTTCCAGGCCTTCGTGGAGAGCATCGAGATCAAGAAACTCCAGGAGGGTGCAAAATGAAGAAGCCCGATTTAAACAAGATCAAGAAACTCGCGAAGGACTTCCTCTACGGCAAGCCTCACGGAGAAAGACGCCTCGGCGATCTGTACGAGCCGAAGACCGGTCTCTACAAGCACAGAGAGTGGAGAGGCGTAAAAGATACGTTCTATTACTTCAACAACATCTGGCTGTACAACTACGGCATGATGGTCGCCGACATCATGAAGTACGGCGGCCTCATCACGTTCGCGAAGGGCGTGTGGCGCTACCGCTGGGTAGGCCAATCCTATCTGCCGGTCATGCACTGGTTCGACAGAGGCCTCGAAGGCGTGCGGGGCGAAGCGCTGAGAGCTTCCGCCTGGCATTACCGCGCCATGGTCAATCAGACGATCGACCAGTTCATGCGCATGTTCAAGGCAGACCAGAACATCGGCGGCAGCAAGGATCTGTACGACCGCACCATCGCCCATGACGAAACGGTCTGGGGCGGCGTCTTCTATCCGTACAGAGACCAGCTCGACGATATCCCTCTGCAGATGATCCCGTATTTCGTCACCTGCCACGTCAACAACCATACCGTGCTCAACTACATCGACGCGACCCAGGCCCTGGGCCTGCCGGGCGACCCGTGCCCGATGTGCCAGGCGGAATGCGGCCTGATGATCCTCGACGACGAGCCGGATTATTATCCCGCCTTCATCACGACGAACGAAGCCTGCGACGCATCCGTTGCGACGTCCGTCATCCAGGACTGGATGATCAACAAGCCGCTGTACGCGATGCCGCAGCCGATGCAGTTCGACGACCCGCTCGTGCAGGAGCACTGCGCCAAGGAGATCGAAGGCGCGTTCCGCTTTATCGAAGAGCAGATGGGCGTCGAATTCCACTGGTCCGAATTGGTCAAGCACCTCGAAGAGCAGAACGAACTGCAGCGCTTCGAGTGGGAGAAGTGGGACGTCGCGGCCAACACGCCGTACTATCCCATCACCGGCACGGCGCAGGCGCTGTACCGCATCTACCAGAGCCAGCGCGGCAACCGCAAGATCTGGCACGACACCGACAAGCGGGTCCGCAAGATCCTCGAGAAGTGCGTCGAGCAGAAGATCGAGACGTTCCCGATGACCCGCCACAGAGTCATCGCCTGGTCCTGCGCGCCTCTGTATTATTCGCACTGGTGCACCTGGGCCTATAACTGCTGGGGCCTGAACTGCGTCATCAACATGGACTCCCTGATGTTCGACATGACCATCCGCACCGACAACTACGACGACATGCTGCTGGATATGGCGCGCTACCACGAATGGGCGCCCATGCGCAGAATGGCCGTCGGCGGCATGCAGCACATCTTCGAGCTGTGGGAGAACATGGAGAAGTTCCACTGCGACATGGTCATGATGTACGACCAGCTGCAGTGCAAGGGCATGCAGGGCGTCCACGGCCTGTTCGAGGACGAGTTCCGCGCCCGCGACATCCACGCGATCTGGATGCCGCACTCGCTGCCCGACAAGCGCACGGTCTCCAGAGCGGAGATCCGCCAGATCATCAACGATTACATGTTCACCGTCATGCAGGAGGAACCTCTGGATCCCTCCCTGCTGGAATTCGACGACGGCGAAGGCTGGTAAAGGAAGGAACGCGATATGAAAAAAGCACTGAAAGTTTTAGGCAAGATCGCCGCAATCGGCGCTGCCGTTTACGCCGCGCTGTTCGCTGTCTTCTATTTCGACCTGGACGGCAAAGCGCTGTTCAAATTCGTGGAGCCTACGCTGGTCAAGCACTATGACAACATGCCGCGCCGCGACCCGATGAGCCGTCCGTACGGCGACAAGCCCACGAACGAATAATGGAGAAAAGAGAGTTCAAAGCCGAATCGAGAAGACTGCTCGACCTGATGGTCAACTCGATCTATACGAATAAGGAGATCTTCCTGCGCGAGATCATCTCGAACGCGTCTGACGCCATCGACAAACTGTGCCTGATGGCGCTCACGGACCCGTCCATCGGCCTGCGCCGCAGCGACTTCGAGATCACGATCGCGATCGACAAAGAGAATAGGACGCTTACCGTTTCCGACAACGGTATCGGCATGAGCGCCGAAGAACTTGAGCAGAATCTCGGCACCATCGCGTTCTCCGGCAGTTCGGAATTCCGTGAACAGCTGCAGAAAGAACCTTCTGAAAACGCTTCGCAGACCGACATCATCGGCCAGTTCGGCGTGGGATTTTACTCTGCGTTCATGGTGTCCGACCATATCGACGTCGTCAGCCGCAGGTTCGGAGAAGAGCAGGCGTACCGCTGGAGTTCCGGCGGCGCTGACGGGTTCACGATCGAGCCCGCGGAGCGCGGCACCTGGGGCACGGACGTCATCATGCACATCCGCCCGGACGGCGAAGAAAAAGACGAATACAGCCGCTATATGCGCGAATATCCGGTGTACAAACTGGTGAAGAAGTATTCGGATTACGTGCGCTTTCCGATCAAGATGCTGCTGCCGAGACCCAAAGAGATGGAAGGCAGCACGCCGGAAGACCCGAAATTCGAAGAGGAGTGGGTGTACGAGACGCTCAACTCCATGGTACCGATCTGGAAGCGCCGCAAGACGGAAGTCGAGCCTGAGGAATACGACCGTTTCTATACGGAGACCTACGGCGACCAGAACGTGCCTCAGACCGTCCTGCCCATATCGGTGGACGGACGCGTCAGCTACGACGCGCTGCTGTACATCCCGTCGAAAGCTCCCGCGGATTACTATTCCGACGAATTCCGTCCCGGGCTTTCGCTGTACAGCTCGGGCATTCTGA
Source organism: Bacillota bacterium (assembly GCA_017557505.1). Lineage (GTDB taxonomy): Bacteria > Bacillota > Clostridia > Peptostreptococcales > Anaerovoracaceae > RUG11894. Next base: position 50,987 of record JAFYYP010000010.1, read on the forward strand.
TCATGGAGCGCTGTGAAGAGTTGTTGCCGGAGTATTTCAATTTCGTTCGCGGCGTCGTCGATTCGCCCGACCTGTCGCTGAACATCTCCCGCGAGATGCTGCAGCACGACAGGCAGCTGAAACTGATCGGCGAGCACCTCGAAAAGAAGGTGAGGGGCGAGCTCGAGCGTATGCTGAAGGACGACCGCAAGGCGTACGAACGCTTCTACGGCAACTTCGGCCGCCAGCTGAAGCTGTGCGCGCTCGAGGACTACGGCGCCAAGCAGGACCTGCTGCAGGATCTGCTGCTGTTCTGGTCCAACACGCAGAACGGCCTGAGCCTGCTGAGCGAATACGTTTCGCGCATGAAGCCCGATCAGAAATATATCTACTACGCCTCCGGCGATACTGTTGAGTCTATCGACCGCCTGCCGCAGACGGAAGTCTTAAAGGACGGCGGCTACGAGATCCTGTACTTCAGCGAAAAGATGGATGAGTTCGTGGCCGACATGTTCCGCAAGTACGCGGACAAGCCGTTCCGCTCCGTGCTGGACGGCGACCTGGGTCTGCCGCCCGCCGAAAAGAAGGACGAGGCGCTGTACAAGGACGGTCTGGACTTCATCAAGAAGTCGCTGGGAGATAAGGTGGACGAAGTCGTTTCTTCCGCGCGCCTGAAGTCCCATCCCGTGTGCCTGTCCAGCGGGGACGGCATCACGTTCGAGATGGAGCGCTATTTCAAGGCGATCGGACAGGAGATGCCCGTCAAGGCGAAACGCATTCTGGAGGTCAACACGGAACACCCGGCGTTCGCGGCCATCGACCGCACGATGACGGCGAATCCCGAAAAAGCAGCCAAGTACTGCGAAGTGCTGTACAACCAGGCGCTGCTGATCGCAGGGCTTCCCATCGAGGACCCTAGCGCCTACACGGACCTGCTGTGCAGTCTGTGGTAGGCAGAAAGGACGCAAAGTGAACGATAAAACGATCATCATAGCCGTCTCAGGCAAAGGAGGCGTGGGAAAGACTTCGCTTTCCGCCGCTTTCGTGCGCCTGCTGGCGGAACGCAAACCGGACGCGAAGATCCTCGCGATCGACGCGGACCCGGCCATCGGTCTTTCCACGGCGCTCGGCGTCGACGTCAAGACGACGCTCGACGACATCCGCAAGGGCATCGTCACGAGCGTGGAGGACGGGCGGCCCAAAGAAGCCATCGAGATGCTGTCCGAAGCCCGGTACCGCATCATCGATTCGCTGATCGAGGAGCGGTCGTTTTCCTTCCTGGCCATCGGACGGCCGGAAGGGGCGGGCTGCTACTGCAAGGTGAATGCCTACCTCAAGGAGGTCATCAGCCTGCTGGCCGGAGACTTCGACTACGTCGTCATCGACGGCGAGGCGGGGATCGAACAGATCAACCGCAGGGTCATGGAAAAGGTGACCCACCTGGTGCTCGTCACCGACCCCAGCCGCAAGGGGACCCAAGTCGTGCAGACCATCAAGAAAGTTGCGGACGAAATGGTGATGTACGAGCGCTGCGGCGCTGTCATCAACAGGGTGTCGGACCCGGACGCCCTGCCATATATCCATATCGAGGGCGTGCCCATCCTTGCCGTCGTTCCGGACGACAAGGCGCACGCGACCAACGATATCAAGGGTCTGAGCGTATTCGACCTTCCGCAGGACGCGCCCGTCATGAAAGGTGCCGCGGAAGCGCTTACAAAACTGGATATTCTGTAAACCGGGAAGGAGGATTTGCATTTGAAAGATCTGAAGCATCTGATCTACTTTGAAGACCTTCTGGAGAATGCGGATAACGAACTCGTCGAGAAGGCGAAGGCCGAAGGGGGCCTTGCCATCGGCTACACCTGCTACCACATTCCCGAAGTCCTGCTCAACGTAGACAACTGCTTCTCCGTCCGTCTGCGCGCGCCGCGCACGGGATCCATCGACATCGCGACGTACTACATGTCCAACTACACCTGCGAATTCGCAAGAGCGCTGGTGGAGAGAGGCATCGAGGGAGGATTCAATTTCCTCGACGGCCTGGCAGGGGTCGACGCGTGCTCGATGATGAACCGCTTTTACGAGCACTTCGAGATCCTGAAGATGAACGGGAAGCCAAACTTTTTCGTGACCCACACGGATATGCCGTATAAGATCGAGGATTATACGGTCCGTTCCTACGTCAAGCAGATGCAGATACGCCTTCTGGACGTGATGCACGAAAGCTACGGCGTGGACGTCTCCGACGCCGCGATCCGCAAGGCGGTCGAAGAGCACAACGAAGTCTGCCGCATCATCTCCGAAATGAAGGAGATGAGAAAGGCCGACAATCCGGTCATCACAGGTTACGAGTTCCATATCATCAACCTCGTCAGCTACACCTGTCCGAAGCGGCTCATCCTGCCGTATCTGCGCGAGACGCTCGAAGAGCTGAAGACGCGCGAACCGGACGTCAAGCCGCCGTTCCGCGCCAGAGTAGCGGTCGTCGGTTCCGAGATCGACGATCCGGGCTTCACGAAGCTGCTGGAGGAATGCGGTGCGCTCGTCGTATCCGACCGGTACTGCTTCGGGTCCACGCCGGGCAGAGAAGTCATCGAACTGAAAGACGACGAACCGGCGCTCGACCAGATCTGCCGCCGCTACATGGAACTGTCCGAATGCGCGCGCTACATCTCCGACGAGAAGGTGGCCCAGCGCAGACAGACAGCGGACCGTCTCGCAAGGGAATACAAGGCGGACGGCATCGTGTACGAGCAGATGAAGTACTGCGACTTCTGGGGCTTCGAAAGAGCGCTCGTCAGCCACATCATGAGCGAAGAGATGGGCTGGCCCGTCCTCTCGATCGACAGAGTGTACAACGCCAAGGCCTCTGGCCAGCTGCGCACGCGCTTCCAGGCGTTCGTCGAATCTCTGGAGATCAAGAAGATCCATCAGCAGAAAGGAGGAAGGAGCTAAATGGCAGACATCATGAATGCGATCGGCAAGACGCTGGACCTGGCGAATGACCTGCCCCCTATGCGCATGCCCGACGTGAAAATGCCCAATATCAAATTGCCGAACGTGAACCTTCCGAAAGTGGAACTGCCGAAAGTCGACACTTCCAAGGCGAAGGCCGCGGCGGAAAAGCTCCCAAAGTTCTCCGTGCCGAAGTTCTCTCTGCCGAAGTTCGAGAAGAAGGCAAAGTATCCGAATCCTGCGTTCTTCAAGGCGAAGGACAACATGGACTGGAAGGCCCAGGGCGAAAACCTGAAGGAAGTCGGCGGCATCATCATGCAGCTGTTCAAGGAAGCGGACTGGAAGGACTTCCTGCTGCGCCAGAAGAATGGCTTTGCAGCTGATTTCGCCCGCGTGAAGAGCGAAGTCGAAGAGCTGTCCGCGATGACCCCCGAAGAGCGCAAGGACATCTTCCTCCACGGCGAAAAGCATCTGGGCAAGCTGTACCGCTCCGGCTGCATGGCCACCGTCAGAAGAGAGTGGAGAGGCGCGAAAGACACCGCCTACGACTTCTACGAATGGCTGCACATGTGGGGCATGCTGCTGGGAACGTTCTCGCACGACCTCGTTCCCGCGCTGAACGCGACGTTCCACTACCGCTGGATGATCAGCTACATGTGCTGCGTGGGCTTCATGGATAAGAACACGCTCGGCCAGAAGGGCTCCGCCTTGAAGATGAGCCACCTGATGATCTACGACATCTTCCGTTACGTAGCGGAGAACCTTGTGTTCCTGGCCAAGTGCGACGAAAAGAACGGCAACAGCAAGGAGCTGAACAAGAAGGTCGTCCTGTTCGACGAGATGACCATGGGTCAGATCATGGCGGGCTTCCCGGACCTGCTGGGCATTCCGTACCAGCTGATGCCGGTGTTCCTCGTCTCCGAGATCGACCAGCTCACCTGCGTTCCCTACATCGACGCCGTCGAATCGTTCGGCCTGCCGGCGGATACCTGCCCGGTTCCGTCCTCCGAATGCGGCGCGCTGGTGCTGGATGCGCTGCCCCACATGGGCGCGTGCTTCATTTCCAGCTCCATGCCGTGCGACGGCTCCGTCATGGCGTCCTCGTACATGTCCAGACGCTTCCCGGACCTGCCGGTGTTCCACCTGACGTTCCCGGTGCGTTACGAGTACGAAGAGACCGTCGAAGACGCAGCCGAAGACATCAAGGCGTGCATTAAGTTCGTGGAAGAAAAGACCGGCGCCAAGTGGAATTGGGACGCTTACTTCACGAACATGAAGCGGTTCAACGAAGAGACGAAGTACGAGCTCGAGAAGTGGGAAGTCAACAAGACCCCGTATCCGCAGATCATAGGCCCGGCGTACGAACTGTTCCGCAAGTGGAACTACGAGATGGACGGCGGCTCCGATCCGCGCGTTCCCAAGACGTTCCGCAAGGTCGACAAGATCATGAAGCAGGCGTACGAGCGCAGGGAAGAGGCGTGGCGCGGCAAGATGAAGTACCGCGGCATCGTCTGGAGCTGCCCGGCTCACTACTACGCGAACTTCAGCAACTGGATCGCGAACTGCTGGGGCGTGGACATCCTCGTTGAGATGGAGAGCCTGAACTTCACCAAGCCTCTGGAGACCGAGGACAAGGAACTCGCGCTGCAGGATCTGGCAAGGCTGTACGAACGCATGGTCATGAGACGCCACACGAACGGCGGCTACCGCAACGTCGTGGACGAACTGTGGCGCCAGTGCGAAGCCTGGAACGTCGAGATCATCATCATGTACCAGAACGTGGCATGCAAGAATATGTCCACGCTGCAGGGCATCCTGGATGAACAGGCCAGAGACAAAGGCTATCACATGATCTGGCTCGAGCACGACCTGATGGATCCGCGTACGGTATCCCGCAAGTCGATGCGCGCGAAGGTCAACGAATATATGAGGACCGTCATGAAGGCGGAACCTGTCGATCCGTCCCTTGTGGAATTCGACGACGAAAACGCTATGTAAGCAAGGGCGGAAAGCCCATATCAGAGAATAGAAAAGGAGAAATAGAAAATGAAATATTTTGGCGGATGCGACGTAGGTTCCACCTATACCAAGGCAGTCATCCTCGATGAAAACGGCAATATCTGCGCAGATACGACCATCAAGAGCAAGATCAACGCGGAGCAGTCCGCGAAGATCGCGATGGAAGAAGTCCTGAACAAGGTGGGTCTGAAGTCCTCCGAAGATCTGGAATACCTGATCGGTACCGGCTACGGCCGCAACAAGGTTCCCTTCGCTGACGAGAACATCTCCGAGATCTCCTGCCACGCGATGGGCGTGCACGTCACCGATCCGACCGTCAAGGCGATCATCGACATCGGCGGCCAGGACGTCAAGGGTATCAGCGTCGACACCGACGGCACCGTGAAGAACTTCGCGATGAACGACAAGTGCGCCGCAGGCACGGGCCGCTTCTACGAAGCGATGGCCAGAGGTTTCGAGATGACCCTTCCCGAATTCTCCAACCTCAGCCTGAACGCGAAGAACGTCATCCCCATCACCGCGCAGTGCACGGTATTTGCCGAATCTGAAGTCATCACCCTGGTAGGCGAAGGCAAGCCCATGGACGAGATCGCGGCCGGCATCCAGATGGCTGTCGCCAAGAGATGTTTCGTCATGGCCAAGAAGGCCGGCGCCACCGACAGCATCACCCTGACCGGCGGCTGCGCGAAGAACGCAGGACTGAAGCAGGCCATCGAGCACGTTCTGAAGCTGAAGGTCATCGACCTGAAGACCGACCCGCAGCTGATGGGCGCTCTGGGCGCAGCGGAATATGCCCGCCAGAAGGGACTCGCAAAACTGCAGTAAAGGAGACCTCCCATGACATTTCTTGAGAGAAGAGCCTTGAAAAAGGCCAAGAAAAAGGAAAAGGCCAGGAAGAAGGCCCGCAGACAGGCGATCCTGAAGGTATCCGGCACGCTGCTGAAGGTGCTGGGTGCCGTCACAGGCGTGCTGTTTATCGTGTACTTCTGGAACCTGGACCAGAAGCTTCTGGGCTGGTCCTACGTTCAGGTGAACAAGATCTTCGACCGCAAGGAAGCGGACATCAAGTTCTAAGATGCAGCTATACGATACCATCATCCGGGATACGCTGGCCGCGTTATTTTCCCGGCCTTCCAGAAGCTATGCGTACGCGCAGGGCAGGGCCTGGAAAGATACCGGTGCCAGCGAACTCGTGATGCAGCGCGACGCGGCGTACGAGCTGGGCGGAGACGACAAGCCCGCCGTCAATTTCTCGTGCGTCACGACGGACGCGTCCTTTGTGGACAAAGACGAGATCGTGGTCATCGGAAAAGACCTGGGCGAGATCGGCTCGTCCGTTCCGTTCGCCCGCCTGGCGTTCGTCCTCATCGACGACATCAAGGTGGAAGAAGGGGATACGGAGCCGCTGTTCCGGGCCATCCAGGACATCGATTTCGTGAAGTACCACGTCTTTCCGGAAGGCTATATGGTGCGCACGTCCTCGGAAAACAACCGCGAGCAGGTGCGCATCAGCAAGAAGGCAAAGCAGGCCGGCATCAGCTTCGAACGCGTCGGCTGCGACTACATCGCGCAGTACAAGCGTGACCCGAACATCCGCGCGGTCAAACTGGTGTTCGTCACCGACCCGTCTGTGGATTACAAGAAGTTGGCGGCGGACGCAAAGACCGTACACGACATTACGCTCACGCTCTCGAAGATCCTCGAGGGCATGCCCACAGACTGCAATTCCTGCAACCTCAAGCCGATCTGCGACGAGGTGGAGGGCATGAAAGAACTGCACTTCGGACAGAACAAAGCTGAATTCAGAAGTTAAGGAGAAACTATGGATAAGAAATTCGAACCCCTATTTACCCCGTGGAAGATCCGCAACGTCGAGATCCCGAACCGCATCGTCCAGCCTTCCATGGGCGGCACGTCGCTGTTCGGCTGGCTCGAACCCTGCCACTTCGACAAGGAGGCTGCTTACCACATCCTGAACCGCGCGCAGAACAACGTCGGCCTGGTGCTGCCGGGCATGCAGTGCGTGCGCGATACCATGGGCAAGCGCTGGCTGTATACGAACAAGCAGATGTTCAAGGATCTGTCCAAGTGGATGCCCGAATTCGACGCGACCGGCTCCAAGCTGTTCGTCCAGCTGGCCGGCGGTTTCGGCCGCTCCATGGCCATCAACCAAATGATGGTCGACATGCTGGAAAAGCCGGCGTTCGGCAAGGTCGCCAAACCCTTCCTGGACGTCGAATACTGCTGCGCTTCCGCTTCGGAGACGCCCAACCGCTGGTATCCGTCCCTGAAGTCCCGTCCGATGACCGTCGAAGAGATCCATGAGATGGTCGACGCGTTCGGCAAGACCGCGTATCTGCTGCAGCAGGCAGGCGTGCACGGCGTCGAGATCCACGCCGTACACGAAGGCTACCTGCTCGACCAGTTCACGATCGCGAACTGGAACTACCGTACCGACGAATACGGCGGATCCTTCGAGAACCGCTATCGCTTCCCGGTGGAGATCGTCCAGGCGATCAAGAAGCAGTGCGGAGACGACTTCCCCGTATCGCTGCGCTACTCCGTCGTTTCCAAGACGAAGGGCTTCGGCGAAGGTGCCGTTCCCGGCGAGGAATTCGAGGAATTCGGCCGCGACATGGAAGAATCCGAAAAAGCCATCAAGTACCTCGGCGACGCGGGCTACGACATGTTCAACTGCGACAACGGCACGTACGACGCCTGGTACTGGGCACATCCGCCCGTATACATGCCGCATAACTGCAACCTGCCCGAAGTCGAGCACATCAAGAACTTCACGGACAAACCCGTCGTGTGCGCGGGTAAGATGACCATGGACGTCGCGGCGGAAGAGATCGCTGCTGGCAGACTGGATGCTGTCGGCGTTGCCCGTCAGAACCTCGTAGACCCCGAATGGGTCAACAAGATCCTCGAGGGCAGAGAAGACGAGATCAAGCCGTGCATCAACTGCCACAACGCCTGCTTCTCGTTCAGCAAGTCTAAGAGCACGCCGAACATGCAGAGCCTCGACGACTCGCTGCACCTCGCGCGCTGCGCGCTCACCCCGTCCACGATGCAGCACAACAAGTACAAGATCGTCCCGACGAAGCACCCGAAGAAGGTCGCGATCATCGGCGGCGGCATCGGCGGCATGGAAGCTGCGCTCGTGCTGAAGAAGCGCGGCCACGAGCCCGTCATCTTCGAGAAGAGCGACAAGCTCGGCGGCATGTACATCTATGCGTCCGAGATGTCCTTCAAGGAAGCGGACAAGGCGTTGCTGAGATGGTACGACAGAGAGCTGAAGAAGTACGATATCGAAGTGCGCTACAATATGGAGATCAACGCGCCGCAGACGCTGAGAAGAGAGTTCGACGAAGTGCTCGTCGCGACCGGCGCTGCACCCAAGACGCTTCCCGTCAAGGGCTTCCACAAGTGCCTCACCTTCAAGGAACTGCTCCTCAAGGAGAAGGATGCCGGCGACAAGATCGTGTTCTTCGGCGGCGGTCAGTCCTCATGCGAAGCGGCTTACGAGATGGTGCTGCAGGGCAAGCATCCGATGATCGTTGAATTCGCGGACGACCTGATCGTCACGCCGGGCACCTGCCTCGCGAACTCCTCGTTCCTCAGAGACATGCTGAAGTTCAAGAACGTACCCGTTTATCTGGAGCACACCATCACCGAGATCGGCGACGGCTACGTCATGGTCAAGCCCAATAACGGCGAACCGTTCAAACTGGAGTGCGACAGCGTCGTATCCGGTATCGGCTTCGTTCCCGCTCCCGTTGCGGCGGACGACAGGAAGGTAAAGCGCATCGGCACCTGCGAGAAGTGGGGCAACCTGCGCGACGTCATCTGGTCCGCCTGGGACGTGTGCATGAAGATCTGATCTTCGAACATATTACGGAAATAAAAAAGGGCCTCTGCAGTTCTGCAGAGGCCTTTTCATATGTTCTATTCTTCTAACCCGTCCCATTCCACGATCTTGACGATATGGACGGCCAGGGCGTCGCCCCGGAGAACACGGAAGTCTTCGGGAGGAAGGATCTTTGCCATGCCCCTCCGCACGACGAGGATCGAAACGCCGAATTCTTCTTCGATCTCCTTGACGGTCATGCCGATCCATTTGCTGTCGAAATCGACGTAGACGGTCTGGATGTTCAGGTCTCTGGGATCGGAACTGGCCTGCATCTCCGTATAGCGCTCCACGAAACCGGCGGAGATGATGCCGGTGGGGATCGCCACGACGCCGACGCCCAGGAACGCGATGATGATGCCCATGAACTGCCCGACCGGCGTGATGGGGCTGATGTCACCGTAGCCGACCGTGAGGATCGTCGACATGCTCCACCAGATGCCGGAGAAGGCATTTTTGAACGCTTCGGGCTGCGCTTCGTGCTCGGCGCTGTACATGCAAAGCGAAGATGCCAGCATCAGGACAAAGATGATGAAGCAGGACGAAAAGATCTGGTTCCTCTTATCGTACAGGACGGACGTGATGACGTTGAATGAGTCGGACGTCTGGTTGACCTTGAACAGGCGCAGGATGCGCACGACCCGCAGCATACGGAACACCACGAAGCCGGACAGCGGCAGGAAGGGCAGAATCGTCAGCAGCAGGATGATGCCGTCGAACGACTTGACAAAACGCCAGGCTGCCTTTGCATGGCTCTGTTCTTCCGGGTACAGCTGATCTGCGGTCCAAAGGCGCAGGATGTATTCCACGACGAAGAACAGGCCCGTGATGCCTTCCAGAACGCGGATAACGCCCATATATGGTTCAAAGCGCTCGAACGTCTGCACGAACATCAGGACGATGTTCAGCAGCACCATGACGATCAGGATATCGTCGAACAGGCGGCTTGGTGTATCGGACGTATTGCCGATCTGGATGACCTCGAACACACGCTTTTTCCGGGCGCCTTTTTCTTTTTTTGCTGTGTTTTTCTCTGTCATTGCACTTTAAGAATACTACTGCGGGCAGGGGTTGGCAACCGTTATCGCGCAGGGGTATAATAAGAGGAGTTTAAGGGGGAAAGAGATTATGAGAAAACTGAACCGCAAATACGGAAAGGCCGCCATCAGCTTCGCGCTGTTCATCCTGACGATCGCGCTCGTGACGTGCGTCGACATCGGCTCTGTCGGTCCGGCCGGCACGACCGTCGGTCTGTCACACCTGAACAAGGGCGTGCACGATCTGGTCGGCGTGCACATGATCTGGTATAAACTGACGAACTATCTTGGCTATCTGGCGCTCGCGGCGGGGGGCGTGTTCGCCGTAATCGGATTAAAACAGCTGATCGAGCGCAGGAGCCTGAAAGACGTGGATCATGAGATCCTGGCGCTCGGCGGTCTGTTCGTGCTGCTCGGGGTCATCTACGTGCTGTTCGAAAAAGTGGTCGTGAATTATCGGCCCGTGCTGATGGAAGGGGAGACTGTGCCGGAAGCGTCGTTCCCGTCGTCGCATACGGTGCTGGCCTTTGTGATTTTCGGCGCTGTGGCCATGATGCTGAAAGATTACGTGAAGGACAAGAAAACAGCAGCCCTGCTGCAGAACGTCTGCATGGTGCTGCTGATCGTTGCGGTCATCGGCCGCCTGATCTCCGGCGTGCACTGGCTGACGGATATCATCGGCGGTATCTTCCTGAGCGCCGCGCTGCTGCAGGCGTTCTCAGGGATACTGGAAAAACTGAAAGAATAGGGCAGCCGCTACAGGTCGAACCAGCCGCTGAAACGATCCAGCGGCTTTTTTAATTGTTCGTTCATGCTCCGGCGCATTTCTTCGATCTGCGCGAAGACGTCCATCAGCGCGCCGTTGGCGGCCAGGATGCCATCCTGTATGCGCATATGTTTCGGGTATCGCCCGCTGCGGTAGTTGTCGATCACCGTTTCGTAGCGCTCGTAAGCGTTGCTCACGGCGTCCGCCCAGGAAAGATACAGATCTTCTGCGGCCTGTTCGCCCGCACGGCGTATCGCGTCCCTGTCCTGCGACAGTTCCGTGAGTTTGGCAAATAACGCGTCCGCGTTGTCTTCGATCAGCCAGCCGTCTTTTCCGTCTGTGACCCCTTCGGCAGCGCAGCTTCTGCGGATCAGCACGGAAGGCAGGCTGCAGGCAGCAGCTTCGCGGACGACGAGTCCGTTCGTATCGAAGGTGGATGGGAAGAGGAACAGATCCGCCCGGCAGTACCAGGCCCGGATCTCGCTGCGGTCATGGATCGCGCCGGTAAAGAGTACTTTTCCGCTCAACCCGAGTTTTTCTGTCAGCGCTCGAATCTCCGTTTCATCCCCGCCGGAGCCGACGAAGACCATGCGGAAATCCGCTCCGGTCGCCTGCAGTTTCGCCAGCGCTTCCAGGATGATGCGGATGCCTTTATACCACATGAGTCTTCCGACGAAGAGATAGACGGGCAGATCTTCCGGCAGGTCATACTCGCCGGTGACCCGTTCGATCTCTTCCGCACCGACCCGTCCGCGCGGCACGTCCACGCCGTTGGGCATGAGGGTCAGCTCGCCTTCATAGCCGAGGCTGCGCAGGTTTTCGCCTGCGCCGCGGCTGACGATCCAGACTTCGTCGCAGGCGGAAATGTTGCGCACGAGGATGCGGACGGCTTCTTCCTGCAGCAGCCGTCCCCGTATCGCGTTTTCGATATCGATGTCGAATTTCGTGTGGTAGGTAAGGACGAGAGGGATATCCAAAGTTTCTCTCAGTTCGCGGGCCAGGATCGTAGAGGAGACGGGGCAGTGGCTGTGCAGCAGTGTTGCGTTCTCCTTATACAGGCGGGCGGAAAGCTCCGCGGAAAAGGGGATGCCGGCAACGTAACCGACGAGTGGTCTCGTATCGATGCTGGGATAGCGGACGACGGGGAAATCATAGCCGCTGTCGTCCGCCCCGGGTACGTCCGGGGTCGCGACGATCGCGTGTCCATGTTTTTCTTCGATCTCCCGGGCGTAATTCTCCACGGCGTTTGCCACGCCGTCGATGACGGGCGGGAAGGAATCATTTAAAAGACAGATAGTGTTTTTGCGGTCCATGCATAGTATTGTATATGATATACTGACAAAAAGAAACGATAAGCTACAGGAAGCCTTTATGAGACTGTTTATTGCCATACAACTGAGTGAAAAGCTGAAAGGTTCCGCCCGGGATGTGCAGGAGACCTTCCGTTGGCAGCAGGTCAGGGGGAACTACACTCCTGCAGAGAATCTGCATCTGACGCTTGCCTTTATCGGAGAATACGGAAACCCGGAAGAAGTCCTGGATGCGATGGAACGGATAAAATTCGCTCCGTTTACGATCCGGATGGATAAGATCGGTTGCTTCAATGATCTCTGGTGGACCGGATTTGCAGACAGCAGGGAATTGGCGGACCTAGTTCGGAACCTGCGTCATGCGTTGGCTGAGGCCGGGATCCTGTATGACAGAAAGAAATTCAAGGCGCATTGCACGGTATTGCGAAAGGCTCAATATGCAAAAGGGGGACAACCCGTCCACATGAGCATCGAGCCGGCAGATATGCAGGTAGGCCGCATCTGTCTGATGCAGTCTACAAGAGGGAAGCACGGGATGATCTATACCGAGCTGGGATCGGTCGAAGCGCAGTAAAAGCAGAAAAAAGGCGTTCCGCAGCATTGCGGAGCGCCTTTTCGCTTGGAGCGGATGAAGGGAATTACACAAATTTGCTGCGCAAATTTGCCGTCCTGCGCGCAGCACGGCTGTGCTCGGACCAGAACGGTCCACCGGACCGTTCTGCCCTTTCGGGTTCGATCCCCTCCATCCGCCGGTTTCCCAAAGCAAAAGACCCCCTGTTTGGGGGTCTTTCACTTTGGAGCGGATGAAGGGAATCGAACCCTCGACTTAGCCTTGGGAAGGCCACGTTTTACCATTAAACTACATCCGCACAAGAAGAAGTATAGTGTTACATAAAGTGTTACAATTACGACTTATTCAAAATAGTGATGCCGAAACATGTTGAAAAATCAATATTTTTAAATTGCGATGTAATCGGTTTGGGAAGCTGCTGTTTTACCATTAAACTACATCCGCATATCCAGATTTCGGCCTCATCATTATAAGACGGAAAAGGGCCCTTGCGCAAGTGTTATTCGTCCTGCTTTTGTGATATACTATAATTACCTATGAGAAGGTAAAGGAGATCGAGCATGAAGATTACCTTTTGCGGCGCGGCATCCGGGGTCACCGGCAGCTGCCATATGATCACGACGGACCAGCATAAGATCCTGTTCGACTGCGGACAGTTCCAGGGCGGCGCGGCCGAAGAGGCCAGGAACCGGGAACCGTTCCCGTTCAACCCGGCAGAGATCGAGTGCGTGGTCCTTTCACATGCCCACATCGACCACTGCGGCAGGCTGCCTCTGCTGGTCAAGCAGGGCTTTAAGGGCGAGATCTACTGCACGGACGCCACGGCGGAACTGCTGGACGTCATGCTGAAAGACTCGGCCCACATCCACGAGCAGGAAGCGGAGTGGAAGAACCGCAAGGCCGAACGGGCAGGGCACGCGCTCGTCGAACCGCTGTACACGGCTGACGATGCGCTGGATACGCTCAAATTCGTGCGTCCGGTGCTGTACGACACGCTGTTCTCGCTGAACGACCAGATGAAGATCGTGTTCAACGACGCGGGGCATATCCTCGGTTCGGCTATCATCGAGCTGTGGGTCGAAGAGAACGGCAAGAGCAAGAAGCTCGTGTTCTCCGGCGACCTCGGCATGACGAACCGTCCCATCCTGAAGGATCCCGTGACCATCCACAAGGCGGACTACGTCATCATGGAGACGACGTACGGCAACCGCCTGCACGAAGCGAACGCAACGAGCATCAAGAAGCTGCTGGACATCGTCGTCGAGACGACGAAGCGCGGCGGCAACGTCGTCATCCCGAGCTTCGCGGTCGGCAGAACGCAGGAGCTTATCTTCGAACTCAACCGCATCTACGACGGCGACAGCGAATACAAGAGCCAGCTGAAGGACGTGCACGTCTACGTCGACAGCCCGATGGCCATGCAGGCGACCGAGATCTTCAAGAACAACGCCCAGACATACGACGACGAGATGCGCGAATTCATCATGCGGGGTGATCATCCGCTGGACTTCCCGAACCTGCACTTCACCAGGACGAGCGAAGAGAGCCGCATGATCAACGTCGACACCAAGCCGAAGATCATCATCTCCGCGAGCGGCATGTGCGACGCGGGCCGCATCCGCCACCACCTGAAGCACAACCTGTACAATCCGCTGAACAGCATCGTGTTCGTCGGCTACCAGGCGGAAGGCACGCTGGGCCGCAGCCTGATCGAAGGCGCCCAGGAAGTGACCCTGTTCGGCGAAGAGATCGCTGTGAAGGCGCAGATCCACAACCTCGAGGGTTTCTCGGGTCACGCGGACAGAGACGCGCTGTACAACTGGATCACCGGCTTTACGCAGCAGCCGCACGACATCTTCCTCGTACACGGCGAAATGGACGCCAAGAGGGATTTCGCGGCGTACGTCAAAGAGCATAAGGGCTGGGACTGCGTCGTCGTAGACGGCATCAGCGAATACGAACTGACCGAAGAGACGAAACTGACCGGAAAACGGCAGAAGCAGGAGCCCGAGGAAAAGCCCGCCGAGACCGCTGTGGAAGAGTTCACCTCGCCGACCAAGATTGACGACCTGAAGCTCCGCCTGATGGAGATGCACGAGACGCTGGACAAGGTGCTGTCCAATACGGGCGACGCCGTGGGCAGCGACGCCAGCCCCGAGAAGCTGGCGGAGATCAAGAACCTCGTCGCATCGCTGGAAAAGGACGTGCTGAACCTCGGATCCACCATCACGAAGGAGGACCGCCCGGCGGACGAAGAGCTGCCGCTCGAGGGCGAACTGCCTCCGAAGGAGATCCCCGATAAGGAAGAGAAGAAGAGCAAGAAAAAGTAGGTGGGACACATGAAAGATCCTATCATCATCGGGATCGCCGGAGGCACCGGTTCCGGAAAATCCACGCTCGTGCAGGAGATTGCTGCGGAATTCAAGGACGATTCCGTATGCCTGCTCAGCCACGACTATTACTATAAAGCGCACGACGACATGCCGTTCGAACAGCGCTGCAAGCTGAACTACGACCATCCGAACGCCTACGATACGGACATGCTCATCGAGCATCTGCAGCTTTTAAAGCAGGGGCTTCCCGTACACCGCCCCGTGTACGATTTCGCGGATCACAACCGCGCGAAGGAAGTCGTGGAGGTGAACCCTGCGAAGGTCATCATCGTCGAAGGCATCCTGATCTTTGCCGACGAGACGCTACGCGACCTGTTCGACATCAAGCTGTTCGTCGACACCGACGCGGACGTGCGCATCTTAAGGCGCATCCTGCGCGACGTCGAGGAAAGGGGACGCACGCTTGAATCGGTCGTCACCCAATACCTCACCACGGTCAAACCCATGCACGAGCAGTTCGTGGAGCCGTCCAAAAAGTACGCGGACATCATCATTCCGGAAGGCGGACGCAACCACGTGGCGCTCTCCATGGTCAACCACAGGATCCGCGCGCTGTTAAGAGAAGCGGAAGAATAAAAAGTACATCAAGTCAGTTTGACGAAGTGCATTGCGCCGTGTTAAAATTAATGTTGCGCGTAGTGCGCTTCGTTTTCTTTTGTTATTTGAATCAGAAAAGGAGGAAAGACCATGGATAGCGGAAGTACGATAGGTTTATCGGCGGGCCAAAGTCTGACAGAGCCGCCGCGATCGTCCGTGGCTGCTTTCTGATCCTATCGTTTTTGACCTGCCAGCACCTTATTTCCCTTTAATGGAGTTGGATAAGATATGGCAGAATTATCATTTGAGCGCACGTTTGAAGCGCTGCTGGAAGAAAAAAAGTATTCCACCATCAAAGATGTTCTCGTGACCATGAACCCTGCGGACATCGCCGCGATCTTCGAAGATGTAGACGAAGAGCGTCTGCCTCTTCTGTTCCGTTTGCTTCCGAAAGACCTGGCGGCGGAGACGTTCGTCGAAATGGAGCCCGAACAGCAGGAGATCCTCGTCGAAGGCTTCTCCGACCGCGAACTGCACGAAGTCATGAACGAGATGTTCGTCGACGACGCGGTCGACCTGGTTGAGGAAATGCCCGCCAACGTGGTCAAGCGCATCCTGGCCCAGGCTGACCCGCAGATGCGCCGCGAGATCAACGAGCTCCTGCGCTATCCGGAGGATTCGGCAGGGTCCATCATGACGACGGAGTACGTCAATCTGCACCCGTCCATGACGGTGGCCGACGCCATCGAGCGCATCCGCCGCACGGGCGTAGACAAGGAGACGATCTACACCTGTTACGTCACCGAGAACAGAAAGCTTCTGGGCACTGTCACCGTCCGTGAACTGCTGATGTCGCGCGACGACGCCAAAGTGGGCGATCTGATGGAAACGAACGTCATTTCCGTCAATACGCTGGACGACCAGGAAGAGGTCGCCAACATGTTTACGAAATACGGTTTTATGGCACTCCCCGTTGTCGACAGCGACGGACGCATGGTCGGTATCGTCACGTTCGACGACGCCATGGACGTTCTGGAAGAAGAGACCACGGAAGACATGGAGATCATGGCCGGTATTACGCCGTCCGAAAAGACGTATTTCCGGTCCAGTCCGTGGGAACTGTACAAGCACCGCATTCCCTGGCTTCTGCTGCTGATGGTCTCGGCGACGTTCACCGGCATCATCATCACGCACTTCGAGAACGCGCTGGCCGCCCAGGTCGTGCTGACCGCGTTCATCCCCATGCTGATGGATACGGGCGGCAATTCGGGTTCGCAGGCTTCCGTTACGGTCATCCGTGCGCTGTCGCTGGATGACGTGGAATTCGCGGACCTGCCGGTCGTCGTCTGGAAGGAGATCCGCACGGCGGTGCTGTGCGGCGTGTCGCTGGCCGCGGCGTGCTTCGTCAAGCTGATGGTCGTCGACAAGCTGATCCTAGGCAACGAGGCCGTGACCACGACAGTGGCGGCCGTCGTGTGCTCCACGATGGCGCTCACCGTGCTGGTCGCCAAGCTCATCGGCTGCAGCCTGCCGATGATGGCCAAGAAGCTCGGCTTCGACCCGGCCGTCATGGCGAGCCCGTTCATCACGACCATCGTGGACGCGGTATCGCTGCTGGTGTATTTCGCGATCGCCAGCGCGCTGCTGTTCTGATCGAAGCAAATAAAAAGGCCGGAAAGCGTATCGCTTTCCGGCCTTTTTCATTTTCCGGTCTATTCGCCTTCCACAGCCTTGGGGCAGGGTTCGCTCACTTTTGGCAGCACTTCTTCGTTCAGCTGCGTTGTCAGCTTTTCCGCCAGCGCGGTCAGCTGGTCTCTTCTCGCGTCGTCCACGTTGGCCGGTTCGTTCACCGCCAGCGTGATCTCTTCCGTCTGATCCGCGATCTGGTCCATCAGCTTCAGCGTTTCGAAATCCGCTTCCCAGCCGTTGTCGATAGCGGTCTGGGCCACGTTGTTATAGGTTTCCACCAGGGTCAGCGCGGCGGATGCCATCGCTTCGTATTTCTCTGCCGAGATCTCCTCGGGCGTCTTGCTCTTGCAGCCGGAAAGGGAGAAGAGCAGCAGCGCGCAGATCAGCAGCAGGCAGATTCTTTTCTTCATGGGATACGACCTCCGTGTTCTTTCTCTAAACCATTATATCGGCTTGACGGACAATTGCAAGTTCAGTATAATAATAAAATCCCTAAGCCGCGGGAGGGTATTTTATTGTGTCCAATACACAAAACTGCTTCCGCAATACACGGATAGGAAGGTATTATGGTTACTTATACGCTGAAGCGTCTGGGGGCCGCGCTGCTGACGTTGCTCATCATCATGGCGATCACGTTCTTCCTGATGAACGCGATCCCGGGCAGCCCGTTCCTCACAGAAAAATCCACGCCCCAGCAGATCGCGTTGGCTAACGCGAAGTACGGTCTGGACAAACCTCTGATCGTCCAGCTCAAGAACTACGTGGTCAACTATCTCAAGGGCGACCTTGGCACATCCCTGAAGATGCAGGAGGGCACGCCGGTGCGCGATATCATCTTCCATCAGGGGAAATTCGTGCTCTCCATCAAACTCGGTCTTCTATCATTGGCTGTGGCCATCATCATAGGCATCCCGCTCGGCTGTATCGCCGCCTATAACAGGGGCTCCTGGCTCGACGGTTTCCTGCGCGTCATGACGACCGTAGGCGTCGCCATCCCCGGCTTCGTCCTCGCGACGCTGCTGCTGGCGCTGCTGGCGGTCAAACTGCACGTCCTCCCGACGAACTCCGGCCAGCTGACGGACGTCAAGAGCTACATCATGCCCATCATCAGCATGTCGTTCTATTACGTCTGCTACGTGGCGAAGCTCACCCGCACGTCCATGCTGGATGCCATCAACCAGGATTACATCCGTACGGCGAGAGCGAAAGGCGTCAAGACGAAGATGATCGTCTTAAAGCACGCGCTGCGCAACAGCCTCATTCCCGTTATCACCTACCTCGGACCCGTTACGGCCGGTATCATCACCGGCAGCTTCGTCGTGGAATCCACGTTCCAGATCCCGGGCCTGGGCAAGTACTACGTCCAGTGCGTCATGTCCAGAGACTATCCCGTCATCATGGCGACGACCGTCGTGCTGTCCGCCCTGGTCATCTTCATGAACCTGGTCGTGGATATCGCGTACAAGATCGTCGACCCGCGGATCACGCTCACCAACAGGGAGGACTAAGATGGCAGACTTCAGCAAGATCAGTCCTTTCCAGGTGGACCCCTCCGCGATCGAGGAGGCGATGGCCCTCACGGCGGAAGATTTCGTTCCCGCCAGCGAAGGCGAAAAAGAGAATATGGTAGAGAAGCGCAAGAGCGTTTCCTACTGGAGAGACGCGGCAAGAAGATTCAAGGCCAACACCGTTTCCATGGTGGCGCTGTTCATCTTCATCTGCTGCCTCATCTTCGCGTTCATCGGCCCGAAGCTCATTCCTTACAGCTACGGTGACCAGTACAGAAGCTCCCTGAAACTCGGCCCCAGAGAATACTCCGAAGGCGAAGCGCTGATCAACAATGCTTCGTCCTATTTCGACGGTTTCTACGCCAGCGGCCTGCAGGCAGGCAGCATCACGGCCGTCATGAAGGGTGACCACTACATCATATATAAAGGAAACACGTATGCCTGGACGCAGGAACAGAACGAAGAAGGCGTCATCATCGGCATCGAGAAGGGAACAGGAAAACTCGTAAAGGTGTACGAGAAAGACGTCGATCCCGCCACCGGCGCTGTCAGCAAAGCGACCGTTCTGTCTGACGGCCCGTCCGAACCTGCGGATGGCGCGGATGAGCTCAAGACCGTCAAGAGCGTGTTCCCGCACATCTTCGGCACCGACTCCGTCGGCAGAGACCTGATGGCCCGTACGATGTACGGCGCCCGCGTCTCCATCCTCATCGGCATTATGGCCGCCCTGATCGTTCTGATCATCGGATCCATTTACGGCGCCATCTCCGGCCTGGCCGGTGGCACGCTGGACTTCATCATGATGCGTATCGTCGAACTGATCTACTCCATCCCGGAGGTCCTGATCGTCCTGCTGCTGCAGGTCGTTCTGCGCGAACCGCTGCAGGAGTGGATCGACCACAGCAACAGCTCCCTGGCGCAGGCAGCCGGCGCCCTCGGTTCAGGCATCATCTGCATCTTCATCACGTTCGCGCTGCTGTACTGGGTCACGATGGCCCGTATCGTGCGCGGCCAGGTGCTGCAGCTGAGAAAGCAGGAATACGTGACCGCAGCCATCGCCCTCGGTGCAGGCAACAAGCGCATCATCAAGCGCCACCTGCTGCCGAACTGCGTCGGCGCGCTGGTCATCACGACCTGTCTGCAGATCCCCAGCGCCATCTTCCTGGAAAGCTTCCTGAGCTTCCTCGGCCTGGGCGTATCCGCGCCGATGGCGAGCCTCGGTTCCCTGTGTTCCGACGCGCTGCAGACCATCACCCTGTACCCGTACCGTCTGGTCTATCCGGCTGTCATCCTGACCGTCATCGTGCTCACGCTCAACCTCGTGGGCGACGGTCTCAGAGACGCCCTCGACCCGCGTCTGAAGAGATAGGAGGAGAGAGCAATGGACGAAAACAAGAAGAACTTGCTCGAGGTCAAGGACCTGAAGGTCTCCTTCTTCACCCCGGCGGGCGAAGTCAAGGCCGTAGACGGCATCAGCTACAATCTGGGATATAACGAAGTCATGGGCATCGTGGGCGAGTCCGGTTCGGGCAAGTCCGTCGAAGCCTACGCGATCATCGATCTGCTGCAGAAGCCCGGCAAAGTCGTGGGCGGCAGCATCACGTTCGACGGGCAGGATCTGCTCTCGTATGACGAGGAACAGATGAGAGACATCCGCGGCAAGGATATCTCCATGATCTTCCAGAACCCGATGACCTGCCTCAACCCGGTCTACACCATCGGCGACCAGCTGATGGAGGCTCTCACGTGCCACGATAAGACCATCTCCAAGGAAGAGGCCTGGAAGAGGGCAGTGCGCATGCTGGAGCTCGTCGGCATCAACAACGCCGAAAAGCGCATGACCCAGTATCCGCACGAGCATTCCGGCGGCATGCGCCAGCGCGCCATGATCGCCATGGCCCTGATCAGCGAGCCCAAACTGCTGATCGCGGACGAACCGACGACCGCTCTGGACGTGACCATCCAGGCGCAGATCCTGGACGTCATGAAGGACATCCAGAAGAGAGTCAATACCTCCATCATCTTCATCACCCATAACCTGGGCGTCGTGGCGGAGATCTGCGACAAGGTGTCCGTCATGTACGCGGGCAAGATCGTGGAGCAGGGGGACG
>JAFYYP010000011.1 GCA_017557505.1 Bacillota bacterium
GCGCTTGATGTTTCTCTTGCTCATGATGGTGTTGGACAGGCCCAGCTTCGCGAATTCGATCTGCTGAGGCGGTTCGGGCCATTCGAGCTTTTCGAGCACCCAGTTGTACAGAGGTCTGTGATCCTCGAATTCCAGCGTGCAGATGGAGTGCGTGATGCCCTCGATCGCGTCCTCGATGGGATGCGCGTAGTCGTACATCGGATAGACGCACCACTTGTCGCCGGTGTTGTGGTGGGAAGCGTGCAACACGCGGTAGATGACGGGGTCTCTCATGTTGATGTTCGGGGACGCCATGTCGATCTTGGCGCGCAGGCAGACCTCGCCGTCCGCGTACTTGCCGTCTCTCATGTCGTGGAAGATCTGCATGGATTCTTCCCACGGACGGTCTCTGTACGGGCTGTTCGTGCCCGGCTCGGTGAGCGTGCCTCTGGAAGCCTTGATCTCGTCTGCGGTCTCGGCGCTGATGTAGGCGTTGCCGTCGCGGATCAGCTTTTCCGCGCACTCGTACATCTTATCGAAATAGTCGGAGGCATACAGCAGCTTATCCCATTGGAAGCCCAGCCACAGCACGTCGTTTTCGATGGAGCCTACGAATTCCTCATCTTCGGTGACGGGGTTCGTATCGTCGTATCTCAGGTTGAAGTGACCGCCGTACTTCAGGGCAGTTCCGGCATTCAGGCAAATGGATTTGCAGTGTCCGATGTGCAGGTAACCGTTGGGTTCGGGCGGGAATCTTGTGTAAATGTCTCTGTGGTACTTCTGATTCTTGATATCCTCGTCGATGATATCGTGAATGAAGTTACCGGCCATATCCGTACCGTAATCGGTACCGTCGGCTCTCTTAATAAGATCCTCTGCCATGTGTTTCCTCCTTAAGGTTGAAAAATGCGTATATACAAAAGATATTATACCGAATTCCGCGGCAATATGCAAAACAATTCCGTCGGTGCAAGCCCGGCAACCTCGACTCAATTTTATTTCGCAAAATCCTTGCATCTGCAAAATAAATTTGGTATAGTATCCGTGTTCACAAAACAAAAGGAGATAAAAATGGCTTTAGACACAATAGATGTTAAGATCCTCGAAGTGCTGCAGGACAACGCGCGCGTATCCATTTCCGAACTTTCCAAGCAGGTCAACCTGTCGCTCTCCGCGGTCAGCGAACGCCTGAAGAAACTGGAGAACAGCAATATCATCGAACAGTACACGACCGTGCTGAACTCTTCCGCCATGGAGAAGGACCTGTCCGCGATCATGATGATCTCGATGGAAGACCCCTCCGACACGGACGAATTCCGCCGCCTGGTGCAGGGCCTGGACGAGATCCTGGAATGCCACTACATCACCGGCACGTACGACTACGTCCTGAAGATCACGACGAAGAACATGTCGACGCTGGAGCAGCTCATGAACAAGATCAAGAGCATCAAGAGCATCAAGCACACCGAGACGAACGTCATCTTCTCCACGATCAAGAACAAGCACAGCGTCGTGCCCATCGCGACGAAGCTGTGACCCGGCGAAAGCCGTTAAACCGCACGAAAAAACCCGCCTTTTCAGGCGGGTTTTTCTGTATTCTGGCACCCCCACGCGGAATCGAACCACGAACAAAGGTTTAGGAAACCTCCGTTATATCCGTTTAACTATGAGGGCGTAGACTACTTCTTTTTCTTGTTCTTCTGCGCGTTCTTGGCTTTTTCGGCAGCCTTTCTGCGCTTGGCTTCTCTGCGCTGACGCACGCTTCTGGGAACGCGGCCGCCCGCCTCCTTGATGGACTTCGGGCCCTTGACCAGATAGATGCCTTCCGCTCTGAGTTCCTTCTTCAGCTCGGTGTCGTCCGTACCGAAGAACTCGAGCTCTTCTTCCATCTTCTTACGTTCTTCGGCCTTCTTTTCTTCGCGCTTGATGCGGTCTGCTTCGGCCTTGGCCTTCTTCTTGTCGAGCTTCTCTCTTTCCTTCTCGACGATCGCCTGCGCCTCAGCCAGGGAAATGCCCTTCTGCTTGGCGAGCTTGTACGGGTTCAGGCTGTCTTCCAGTGCCTTTTCAGCCGCTCTCGGATCTTCCTTTTCCTGCGCCTTCTTGGCGGATCTGGCGCTCATGAGGAACATACCGACCATCAGGACGAGCATCAGGCCCATGGAGATGAAGCCGTCGGTCTTGGTGTTTCTGGTGCGGAACGTGGTGGTCATACCCTCGGCCAGCGTGCTGCCGGAGCTGCTGACGATGCCGGACTTGGCGGTAAAAGTGTATTCGGAATCCGGCTGCAGATCGTTCTGCAGGACGAGCCACAGTTCGTCGGGATACTTGTCCGCGTTGTAGACGATGTCGAACGGCTGTTCCGTACCCTCTGCGTCCGTGATGGAGAACTTGCTCTTGTTGGCGGCGATGGCGCTTTCGTCCATCATATCCTCGCTGAAGCGCACCTTGACGGCCATATTGGCGGGCTGATAGCCCTTGCTGCCATCCGCGGGCGAAACGTCCACGATCGTCAGGCTGTCCGCAAAGGCTGCGGACGCGGTTGCCAGGATCAGCAGGACTGCGATCAGCAGAGCAGGGATTCTTCTCTTCATAAGTTAGGTTCCTCCGGAATGGTTTTTTTCTTGCGCAGCTGTTTGAAGAAGTCCTTGAGAAGGCCGCTGCATTCTTCCTGTAAGACCCCCGCGGTCACTTCGACGCGGTGGTTGAGCCTTTCGTCTGTCACGATACTGCGAAGCGAGACGCACGCGCCGGACTTCGGGTCGAGCGTGCCGATGTACAGTCTCTCGATGCGCGCGAGCACGATGGCCCCTGCGCACATGCTGCAGGGTTCCAGGGTCACGTACATGCTGCAGCGGGGCAGCCGCCAGCCGCCCAGAGTCTTCGCAGCCTGCCGGATGGCGTTCATCTCGGCGTGACAGGTCGGATCCTTGTCCGTCTCCGTCGTGTTGTGACCCCGGCCGACGATGCGGCCGGCCTGCACGATGACGGCGCCGATAGGCGCTTCTCCCAAAGAAGCCGCGATCTTCGCTTCTTCCAGGGCCTCGCGCATATAGTCTTCGTGAGTATCCATTTTGTTATTTTATCACAAACTGAACTGCCTATTCAAGGTGGAACTTATCCTGCTCGAGCCTTTGCGCCGTATACAGGCTGTAGTGACCCGAAAGCATGTACGACATGCTGCAGCAAAGCGCGAACAGTACGAGCCCCTGTCCGCCGAACAGTTCGAACGAGAGCAGGATGCTGGCGATCGGGCAGTTCGTGACCCCGCAGAACAGCGCGGTCATGCCGAGCGCCGCCGTAAAGCTCGGGTCGAGCCCCAGGAGGGGAGCCACGGTGCAGCCGAACGTCGCGCCGATGAAGAACGTCGGCACGATCTCGCCGCCTTTGAAACCGGCTTCGAGCGTGAGCGCCGTGAACACGATCTTCAAAAGGAACGCAGCCGGGAACGCCTGCCCCGCGAGGGCTCTTGCGATCACCTCCGTGCCGGCGCCGTTATAGTCGCGCGTGCCCATCAGCGTGGTGAGGCCCGCGACGAGAACGCCCGCGACGAAAATGCGCACGTACGGATTCTTCAGGTACTGCGCGTACGTCCAGTCGATGCAGTGCAGCGTCTCCACGAACAGGATGGACAGCAGCGCGCACAGTACGCCGAACACGAGCACGGCCAGCGCGGTGCGCAGCGTCAGATCCGGATAACCGGTGACGGTAAAGCTCGCGGCCTGGATGCCGAACTTCTCCGCGGTCACGCGGGCGACGATGGACGACAGCATGCACGGCAGCAGCACCGCGTAGTGCAGCGTGCCGTCCGCGACCTCCATCGCGAAGATGCCGGCCGCCAGAGGCGTGCCGAACAGGCCGGAAAAGCCCGCCGCCATGCCGCACATCGTGATGGTGCGCAGATCCAGATGGCTGAGTTTGAACTGGCGGCCGATGAAGTTCGCGATCGAACCACCGATCTGCAGCGCCGCGCCTTCCCTGCCCGACGAACCGCCGGTAAGGTGGGTCAGCATGGAAGAGATATAGATGAGCGGCGCCATGCGGATGGCAACGCCCTCCTCTTCCTTGACCGCCAGCAGCACGCGGTTGGTACCCAGGGGCTTCGTGATACCCGCCATGTGATACATGGCGACGATGGCGAGGCCTGCCAGGGGCATCAGGAAAACGAGCCAGTCGTATTGCTGCCGCGCAGCCGTCGCCGCGTCGATCACCAGGCCGAACGCCGCCGCGATCGTACCGCAGATCACGCCCACAACAACAGCGTAGACGCACCATTGCAGCACGTCTACGGTTCTGAAAGATACGGTGTCTCTGAGTTTTTTCGTCTTAGGTTGCATGCTTTATCTTATAAACTTATACGGCAGTCTCGACGTCAGCGCGCACGTGACCTCGTTGCCGAGCGTATTGGTCGCATTGCCCATGTCTTCGCAGCGGATCTCAAGGTCTCCGGCGCGTCCGATGATCACGCATTCGTCGCCGACTTTCACGCCGGGCACGTCCGTCACGTCCACCATGAACTGGTCCATGCACATGTTGCCGATGGTCGGCGCGAAGCAGCCGTTCACGATGACCCGTCCGTTACCTCTGCCCCAGCCGCGCATCAGGCCGTCGGCGAAACCGAGGGCCAGCGTCGCGATCTTGGAAGGCCTGCTCGTGCGTCCGCTTCTCTCATAGCTGATGGAGAAGTTGTCGGGCACGTCTTTGAGCTGCACGATGTTCGCCTTGACCGACAGTACCGGCTGGATGCCGGGCAGCTCGACGCAGCAGTTCTGATAGCGTCCGAACATGCTGCCGCCCGGACGGACCAGGCCGTAATGCAGCTGCGGTCTGTGGCTGGTGGCCGGTGAATTCGCGAGGGAGCTGAGGGACATGTCCGCGCCTCTTTCTTCCAGGGCGCTGCGCACCTTTTCGAAGCGCATGTGCTGCTGGTCGCTCCAGTATTTATCTTCGAAATCCTCGCACGACAGGTGCGAGAAGATGCCGATCATATGCAGGCCGGGATAGGTGCTCGCTTCGTACAGCTCGTCGACGACCACGGGATCGTCCCACTGGTAGCCGATGCGGCCCATGCCCGTATCCACGACGCCCATGACCTCCATGGTGATGCCGCGCTTCACGGCCTCATCCGACAGCGCCTTCGCGTATTCGAGGTTCTGGATGAGCGTGACGATGTTCAGGTCGCAGATCGTCTCGACGAACGGCACGGAAGGCAGCGAGAACATGACGATGCGGTCCGTGGGTTCGCAGTAGCTGCGCAGCTCCTGGGCCTCGGAGATCGTCGCGATGCCGAAATTGCAGACGCCGTTCTCCTTCAGCACTTTATAGCACTCGCGCATGCAGTGGCCGTAGCAGTCAGCTTTTACGACCGCCATCATCTGGGCGCCCGGCGCGATCCGTTCCTTGATGAGCTTTACGTTGCTGTCGAACGCCTTCAGGTCGATCTCGACCCAGGCGGGGCGGTTCATCCACTTTTCCATGCTCTCCTCCTTCTGTCTGTGCAAACGTTACGTTATTATACCATATATTTGTACGGCAGGCGCAGCAGGATGCCCAGCGACACCTCGTTGCTCAGGATATGGCAGGCTCTGCCGATGTCGCCGAGCACGATCTCTTCGCCTCCGTCTTTTCCGATCAGGGTGACCTCATCATACAGCTTGACCCCGGGAACGTCCGTCACGTCGATCATCATCTGGTCCATGCAGACGTGGCCGATGGTCGGGGCTTTCTGCCCGTGGATCAGGACGTAACCGTTACCGCAGCCCCAGTTGCGCGGAATGCCGTCCGCATAGCCCACCGGCAGCGTCGCGATGCGCGAAGGCCTCTGTGTGATCCCGCTCCGCCCGTAACTGACCGAAAATCCCGCCGGCACGTCTTTCAGATACAGGATGACCGCCTTCACCGTCATGATGGCTTCGATCCCTTCGACGCGGTTGTGTGCGCCCTGATACCGTCCGTACAGAGATCCGCCGGGCCGCACCAGCCCGTAGTGCAGCTGCGGCCGGTGGCTGGTCGCAGGGGAATTGGCCAGGGAACTCAGGGATAGATCCAGGCCGCGCGCCTCGAGCGCCTTCTTGACGGTCTCGAAGCGTTCCTGCTGCAGGTCGCTGTAGGATTTGTCTTCGAAATCCTCGCACGCCAGGTGCGAGAACAAGCCGATCATCTTCAGGCCGGGAAGCCGCGAAGCTTCGTACAGTTCCTCGACGCAGGCCGGGTCGTCCCACTGGTAGCCGATGCGCCCCATGCCGGTATCCACGCAGCCCATGACCTCGACCGTCTGGCCGCGGCGAACGGCTTCTTCCGACAGGATGCGCGCGTAATCGAGCCCCGCGATCAGGGTCGTAACGTTCAGCTCGCAGGCAAGACCGGCAAAATCCAGATGGTTGAGCCCCAGCAGCACGATACGGACGTCCCGGCCCGCCAGCCGCCGCACCTCCCTGGCTTCCACCAGCGTTGCCACGCCGAAATTTCGTACGCCGCAGTCCGTCATCACGGGTACACACTCCACCAGACCGTGCCCGTAGCAGTTTCCCTTTACGATAGCCAGCATCTCCGCCCCCGGCGCGATCCGCGACTGTACGATTCCGATATTCCGTTTCAGCGCCCGCAGGTCGATCTCGACCCAGACAGGGCGTTCCATCCACTGTTCCATACTTCGTCTCCGGAAGAATTGCGAAAAGTTCAGTTTTAGTATATCTTTATAAAAGAAGGATTTCAACGACAGAGGAGGCATCCATGGCGAAAATCGCAGTAGTCACAGGCGCGTCCGGCGGCATCGGATCCGCCTGCGCGAAGAAACTTGCCGAAGACGGCTATACCGTGGTCGTCCACTACTACCGCAATAAAGACGAAGCGGAGCGCATCGCAGAGCGTACCGGAGGGCTGGCTGTCCAGGCCGACCTGCGTTCGGAAGCCGCGGTGGACGCCCTCGTGGACGAAGTACTCGGCAAATTCGGACGCATCGACGTGCTCGTGAACAACGCCGGCGTCTCGCGCGTCAACCAGGTGCAGGACGTCTCGAACTACGAGTGGGACCTGCTGCAGGCCAGCAACGCGACGTCGACGTTCCTGATGACCCGCGCCGTGCTCCCCTCCATGATCGAAGCCAGAAGCGGTTCCATCATCAACATCTCCTCGATGTGGGGCATCGCGGGCGGCTCGTGCGAGTCGGCCTATTCCGCGTCCAAAGGCGCCGTGATCGCCTTCACGAAAGCCGTGGCCAAGGAAGTCGGGCCTTCCGGCATCCGGGTCAACTGCGTGGCTCCGGGGGTCATCGAGACAGCCATGCTCGACCGCTACACCCCGCTCGAACTGGCTGCCTTGGCCGACCAGACGCCGCTCGGACGCCTCGGCGTACCCGAAGACGTGGCCGAAGCTGTCGCCTTCCTGGCGTCGGACGCGGCGGGCTTCATCACCGGACAGATCTTATCCGTCGACGGCGGATTTATCCTATAGGAGAACCTTATGAGTAAACGAATTCTGACATTATGCCTCGCGCTGGCGCTTTGCCTTTCTCTGATCCCGGCAGGCATCTATGCAGCAGAGCCTCAGTACACGGTCAAAGCGACGAAGACCAGCATCAAGGCCGGCGAGGTCGCCATGCTCGACAACGGTATGGGCAGCTACCTCGTGTTCGGCAAGTACGGATTGCTCGAATCCAAAGGTCTCGTGAACTCCTCCGGGAAGTCCCTGATGACCCGCACGGCCAAGAAAGGCGAAACGACGGAGGCGCTGGGCGACAACCTGCATTACGCGTCCTGCGATACGATGATCCTCGATCTGCAGCCTGTCATCCGCTACGCAAACTATACGAGCGACACGAAGTACGTCAACACGAAGCCTTCCGACTACGCCTACGTTTACAACGACTACCAGTTCTTTTCCGCAACCGGAAAGACGGAGAGTTACGTGAGCGACATCCTCGCAAAATATGATAAAGTGCCCGTGGCCCAGATCTCCCTGCGCTCCGAGATCATGATCGGCAACAGCGGCCTCGTCACGTTCCAGGCGTCCTATCCGAACGGCGACGACGTTTCGTACTATTTCGTGGATCTGGATGCCAAGAAAGTGCTGCTGAAGCAGCCTACGGCGGATTTCCCCAACCTGCTCTATACGGACTGCCCGCACTACGAGCTCTCGAGCCTGAACGACAACCTGATCGCCTACAAGTACTATCACCAGGAGAAAGACGAGTACTTCGAGCTCTCGACGGTGATCGACGCGGCCGGCTACATGGACATCCAGAAGCGCCGTCAGCTGCCCATCGAAACGGACAAGTTCGACGAATGGGGCGACTTTAACGAAGGACTGGCATCGGTGAAGGACAAGAACGGAAAGTGGGGCTACATCACCCGCTACGGCGCGCTTTCGATCCCTTGCAATTTCGAAGAAGTCTCAGCTTTCCATAACGGCTACGCCCGCATCGCGGACGCGGACGGACGCTTCGGCTATATCGACAGCAAGGGCAAGACCGTCATCTCCCCGCAGTATTACAAGGCGGAGAACGCGGGCGACGGCCTGTTCACGGTCGGCAAGGTCGACAGCAGCAGCCTGCTGTACGGCGTCGTGGACGCCAACAATACCGAAGTCGTGCCGTTCGAATATGACAGCATCTCCGCAGTGTACAAGGATTACGCCTACGCCTGCAAGGACGGCTACCTGTATATCCTGAAGTTCAGCAAAAACCCCAAAGCGGGCAAGCCTTACCAGCCCATCTTCAAGGACGTGGCCGAGACCGACTGGTTCGAGCCCTATGTGCGCACGGCCTACGAAAACAACATCGTTGCCGGCGTCACGACGGAGTTCTACGCCCCGCTCAACAACCTGAAGCACGCGGAGATCATCGTCATGGTCGCGAACCTGCACAGCCGCCAGAAGGAAGATCAATACGATTTCCAGGCGCACAAGGCAGACGGAACCAACTGGTGGGACGCCTATCTCAACTATTGCAAGGCCGAAGGCATTACGGACGACCGCTACGACGCGGTGCTCGACGAATACGTGACCCGCAGCGAAATGGCGTATTACTTCGCGAACGCGCTGTCTGCCGACTCCTACGCGGATAAGCGGTCTGTCACGTTCAGCGACGTGCCCGGCGACGTTTACGAGGAAGAGATCCACACGCTCGGCCGCGCCGACATCGTTACGGGCGATCCGTCCGGCACCTACCGTCCTGCGGACAACGTGACCCGCGCGGAAGCCGCGGTATTCGTCACGAACCTGCTGAAGATCATCAATAAGTAAGCTCTTTCAGACAATATAAAATCCCGGCCTTGCGGCCGGGATTTTCGTTTTGTGTTTTCTATCTTCCTGCTGTGCTGTTTTCCGCGATGGCGTCGAGGATGTTGCTGATGAAGACAGCTGCCTCCGCGCGGGTGATCAGGCCGGAAGGATCGTACTTTCCTTCGCCTTTTCCGCCTACGATATCAGCCTTCGCCAGCTTCATAATGTATTCGTCATAGCCGTTCTCCGGCATATCGGTAAAGGTGATCGTCTGCTTGTCCTTGTAATAGCTGTCGTCCAGCGTGCGGGCGAAATAGAAGGCCCTCTCTGCGCGGGTCACGTTTGCGGTGATCCCTTCGTCGAAGCGCTCATCGATGATGCCCTCCGCTTTGCAGTAATCCTGGAACACCTTGTACCAGGGATCTCCTGCTTTCTTATTGGCCTGGAAGTCATAATTGTCACCCTTCATCCGGCTGTGCAGATTGGCTGCCATGACCATGATCTGGCCGTGGTTCAGGTTCGCGGTCGGCGTATAAGTCGTAGCGGAAGTTCCCGTAATGATCTTGCTGTCGTACGCGTTCTGCAGATACTTCTTGTACCAGGCGTTCGACGGAACGTCCTTGAAGATGTTCGAGACGTCCTTGGCTGCCGCTTCGTCCTTTGTGAACTTCAGGATCACGATCTCGTCGTCCTTGATGGCGTAAGCGATGCCGTTCTTGGCGACGGAGATGTCGGTGTAGCCGACGGTGGGAACGACTTCAGTGTTGTTGATGTCCACCATGCCGTAATAATTGTCGTACTGCCCCGCGTGACCGACGGTGAACAGGCCGTCGCCGTAACCGAACGCGTATTCGTAATTGAACGGGATGATGGTCTTACCGGCTGTATCGATATAGCCGACCCTGCCGTCTTCTTCCTTTACGTAAGCATATCCATCCTTGAACATGCTGCCGTCGCTGTACTTGCAGGGGATGACTTCCTTACCGGTCTTGTCGACGTAGCCATACCAGAGACCGGTCACGTTCGAGACCATGGCTCTGTCGCTGCTGAAATTCCACCAGTTGGAATATTTATCGGTATTGATGGAGATCTTGTGCTTGCCGTTGATATCCATCCAGCCGGCTGCGATATATTCATAGCCATAGTATCCGGCATCTGATTCCTTGCTCTCGCCGTGATTGTAAGCGATCAGCCCGTCATTCACGGACGTGATATTCCAGCTTTCGCCTCCCATCCGGGGCGTATCCTCATAGCTCCACTGCTTGAAGACGACCTTCTGCGTCTGGGGATCAATGATGTACGCATAGACATTGTATCCGTCCGGATTGCCGAACACCGTGAGATAACCGTCGCTGCCAAAATATGCGGTCATCGAGCAGACGATATCATCCTCGCTCATTTTTTCGTAGGCGGCGATGATCTTCTTCGCTGAAGTGATCAGCTTTCCATCCGTACTGTACAGGTTGAAGTCAAAGTCCTCACCCATCATCGTATCCGCAGGACCGTCATAGACCGGCAGCAAGTCGGCGATCACGCTGCCGGCAGATGCATAATTTGTCGACACGTCGATCATGTTATACCTTGGGTCATTCTCGCCGGGCGTACGGGTCAAAACGACCTTGCCGGACGGGCTGATAACACCTTTCGAGATCAGCTCTCCGTCGTCGGCTTTTGTTTTAAACGAGCCGTATCCGTTATCCAGCATGGAGATATCGGTCGCCGAAACGCCGGTCTTGATCTCCTGATAGGTGTACAGGGGCACTGCCGCGAAGGCTGTGACCGGGATCAAAGACAGGCACAGCGCAAGCGCGAGGCAAATGGTTAAAATGCGTTTGTTCATAAGGGGCCTCCTGAAAATCGGTTGAATCATAACTGTACTTTTATTATAAAGCAAAATGCCGTTTGTTTTGTTATAATTTATATAACTTACCGCTACTTTTTTGAGAAGAACAACCATAAGAAACCGTTTTCTGGCTTTTTGTCTGATGCTGATGCTGGTGCTGTCGCTGGCCCCTGCGCAAATCTTTGCAGACTCTTCTTCGCAGAGCTACACCGTGATCGCTACGGGCATCGAAGCCACCCACATCGACATCATGAGCAACGGACACTGCACCTATAAGGTGATCGACGGCTATGAGATTCCCCGCAAGGGCGTGATCGCACCTTCCGGAAAAGCCGTCGTGGCCTTAGACTTCGGAGGCGATCCGATCTATATGGGGGTCAACGGGACGACGCATGCCGTCGGTTACGGCACCACCATCGTCGACCTTCCGACCGCCTCGCACAAATCCGCTGATGGCACAAAGTCCTGGTCTGACTATCCGGTCTATGATATAGACGGCAAAGAAACACAGAACGTGACCCGCGAAGAAATGGCCTATTACTTCGCGAACACGCTGGATGACAAGTATTACAAAAACAAGAAATCGGTCTCCTTCAGCGATATGCCGGAGAACGGTTACGACGAGTACATTATGAAGCTGGCCAAGGCAGATATCGTCGGCGGCAAGGGCGAGGGCAAATACGATCCGTCTACTCTCGTGACCCGCGCAGAGGCAGCCGTCTTTGTTTCCAACATTTTGGATGCGTTCCAATAAGGCAATCAAATGGCGCAGGATGATCTCCTGCGCCTTGTTTTTATTTACCTGTGATTCTTCACTTCTCCAGCATCCGCTTTCTCTGCGCGGTGAATTCCGCGATGTGACGCCAGAGGCTCTTCAGCTGTTTCTTATGCGTGCATAGCTTCTCCGTGCAATTCTC
The DNA here is from genome assembly GCA_017557505.1 of Bacillota bacterium. GTDB lineage: Bacteria > Bacillota > Clostridia > Peptostreptococcales > Anaerovoracaceae > RUG11894. Next base: position 11,956 of record JAFYYP010000011.1, read on the forward strand.
ACAGCCGAGATAGCCGTTCGTGCGTTCGGAGAAACGCTCGGGATGGCGGTAGAACGTGACCTCCCAGCGGAGCAGCAGCGCAACGGAAAGCGCCAGCAGCCCCCAGGTATACGGCTTTGCCACGAAGAACAGGGGTGTGAACATCATGGCGTAGTCCCAGTTGTAGATACGGCAGCTGCTGCAGCATTTGTTCTTCAGGAACCACGTTTCGAACGGGCAGAAGAACAGGATGCAGATCATGTCGCAGACGGAATAAGCCGAGGCGATCAGCATCATCGCGCCGTCGTCGAAGATACCTTTCAGATACAGCGCGCCGAAGATCGCGTTGAACCCGATCCACACCAGCAGAACGATCAGCGTGGCGTTGTTGTCGTGCACCTCGATCTCTATGTTTCCGGTCTTCCTGTAATTGCGCGCGAATTGCTTCTGGCTGCCTGGGCTTTCCAGCGCGGACGGGAAGAACCGCAGGATCATTTCAACGATGAACACTGCGCAGATGACCGTAATGATGACCGGCCGGTCTTCCAGGATGTTCGTGAATTCGTCTCCGCCCCGGGTCTTGCTGACGATATACAGAATCAGGAGCACAAGAAACAGGACCGAACGGTAGACCAGACGGAAGTAGTGCAGGATGCTGACAGGGGTCATCCGGATACGGTTGTTCTTTGTCTCACTTTTCAAGAAGATCCTCTATTCGTAACTCATCGAACTCACGTTCGGGTTGATCAGGCAGATGTAGGTGTGGCCGGGAGGAAAGCGCAGGTCCCAGCCGTTGCTCAGCGTGTACGTGAACGAATCGTTGCGCGTATCTCTGGACCAGGTGATGTCCACGGTCTTGCCGCCGCAGAAAAACGTGCCGGAATGCTCACCGGTCGTGGCGACGCGCAGCCGTCCGACGTTGTCGAGCACCTGGCTCGTCGTATTCAGAACGAGCACGTTCGTGACACCGACCTGCTCTTCCGTGTTGCCGTCGATGTAATCCTGTCCGTGACCCTCGATCATGTACAGTTTCGTCTCCGGGTCATACGTGAAGATGTCTGTCTTGTAGTTCGAGAAGCGCACCGTGACGACGTTGGCGTCTGCGCCGAACTTCGCCGGATTCTCGTTGTTGAACGTCAGCGGGGCTTCGTAGCCTTCTTCGTGCTCGAGGCGGTAGCGGTTGCCCTCGACGAAATTCAGGATGTTCTCGCCGCTCGTCAGCATCGAATGCTCGTAGCCGCGGTTCGCCATTCTCCAGGCATCGCGCCAGAAGATGCTGGCGTCGTAGCCGCCGCGCACGCCGTCGAAGTGGGTGAGCCCCCAGGCGCTCAGGTCGTGGTAAGCCTCTTCGCTGCCGCCCGCGTGGATGATGATCGCGTCGTAGCCGGTCGCCAGCTCGATGTAATACGGACGGATGGAGCGGATGCTGCCGAGGTTGCCGATGCCCTCCATCGTTGCGAAGAAGGCCTCCATGCGCGTGATCCCGCCTTCGGCGCAGACCTCGTAGATGATGTCCGCCTGGCTCACGCCCAGCTGCGGCAGGGCTTCGCGCTTGTTGTTGATCATGACCGCATACGGCCGCAGACCGCTGAGATCCTTATCGGTCTTCAGGCCCGACAGGGGATTCGTGAAGTAGACCGGTTTGGGCTTTGCAGGTTCGATGACGACGATCGCGTCTTCTGCGGTTTCCGCCGCTTCGCCCTCTTCGCCTTCTGCCGTTTCTGTACCCTCCTGCGGCCCTTCGACGACCTCTCCTTCCCCGGTCTGCAGAGCGTTCGGGTCGATGGACTCGTCTTTCGAGCAGCCGGAAAGCGCGAGGCCCGCCATCAGGGCGATGGCCAGAAGCCATACGATCCAAAGAGTTCTCTTTCTCATACTAACCCCCTTGATGAAAAGATAACGCAGACGAACAGGAATACCAGCTGGGTGACCTCGCAGGCGAGACCTAAAACGTCTCCTGTGATGCCGCCCAGAATATGTCTGACGCGCAGAACGAGCGCGACGCATGCGAACAACGCGATAATGGCCGCGATGCCGAACGGAATGCCGAGGAGGAAGCCTGCGGCGATGCACAGCAACGCGTCGAACGCCAGCACGCCCTTTGTTGCATTCTTGCAGAACAGTTCGGCCATGCCCTGCGCGCGGATGTACGGCGACCAGTTGGAAGCCAGCGCGGGCGTCACTTTCCCGACGACCGGAAACAGCAGCACGGCCTGCCACGGCGCGTAGTTCAGCAGAACGAGATAGGCAGCCGACGCGAAGATCAGACCGAGCACCCCGAAGCTGCCGCTGCGCGAATCCTTCATGATCTCGAGCATGCGCTCGGGGTCACGGCCGGAGAACAGCGCGTCGCAGGAATCGCCCAGACCGTCGAGGTGCAGCCCGCCCGTGATCAGCAGATACGCCAGGAACAGGAACAGGCTGACGACCGGCATGGGCAGCCAGCGCGACAGCTGGAAGACGCACAGAAGCAGGCCTCCCGAGATTCCCCCGACGAAGGGCAGCAGCGGAATGCCTTTGACGTAGCGCTCCTCGGTATATTCGATTTGCGGCACCGGGATCCGGGTGAAGAATCCCAGCATCAGGACAAAAGATTTCAGCATGAACGGTTTGCGCTCCGGGGTCCTGTCGTCTAACGCATCCTCATCTTCGGCGTTCGCTGCGGTCTTGATGAGCCTCTTTAGACGCCACCCCTGCGCGCATGATCCTTATGCATTCATTATACCTTGTCTTCCATTCTTTTGCATTTGCATTTTCCCGCGGGAAAGCAGATAATGGAGGCAGAAAACATAACGATTTAGAATTACAAGGAGAGACGACATGGAATTTACAAAGCTGATCGAGACCCGCCGCAGCATCAGAAAATATGCTTCTGCGGCTTCCAAAGAAGATATCGAAGCCATCCTGACCATGGCGCAGCAGGCGCCGTCCTGGAAGAATGGCCAGCCCACGCGCTGCTACGCCGTCGTGACCCCGGAGATGCTGCAGAAAGTGAGCGAGGCAGGGCTGCCCGCCTACAACCAGAACAGCTCCAAAGGCGCCGCGCTGATCGTGACGACGTTCGTGAAGAACCTGTCCGGGTTCACGCCCGACGGCCCCGCCAACAAGGCCGGCAACTACTGGGGCGCCTACGACCTGGGCCTGCACGACGCCTACCTGGTGCTCGCGGCCTCCGAACTGGGCTACGACACCCTGATCATGGGCATGCGCGACGCAGAAGCCCTCAAGGAGATCCTGGGCATTCCCGACAATGAAGAAGTGATGTCCGTCATTTCCGTCGGAAAACGTGCGCAGGAACCCGCGATGCGCCCGCGGATGACCGTCGACGAGATGACGAAGTTCTTCTAAGTTTTTCAAGCAACACAAAAGGCAGAGCCGCGAAGGCCCTGCCTTTTTCTTGTCCTTATTTCACCTGCATGGGAATGCCGCAGACGGTCAGGTACACGCGGTCCGCGAGGGCCGCCGCGTGGCAGTTGATGCGCCCGAGTGCGTCGCGGTACAGGCGAGAGACCTTCGTGGCGGGCACGAGGCCGTCGCCTACCTCGTTCGTGACCATCACCAGGTCTATGTTCACCGCCTTGCACAGCTCCGCGAGCGCGGAGAGTTCGGCCTTCACCTTTTCTTCGGCTTCGTCCGCCTCTTCCTGCTTCGGGTCGTCCCAGTCGGCGATGCGCGAAAAGTACGTGTTGTCGAGCAGAAAGCCCACGCAATCGAGCAGGATGGCCTTTTCCTGTCCCAGACTGATCCGGTCGAGATTCTGCCAGCGCTCTTCCGTGCGCCAGTGTTCCGGCCGCCTTGCCTGATGCCTCCTGATGCGGTCGTCCATCTCGCCGTCGGTATTCGTCGCCGTCGCGATGTACAGCACGGGGGCGTCCCCTGCCGCTTCCCTGATCAGTTTTTCCGCAAAATCGCTCTTGCCGCTGCGGGCGCCGCCGGTCACTAAGGTGATCATTTTTCATCCTTTCTGATGTCGATGCGGTACGTTTCGTCCATGGCTTCCTGCGCGAACGTGTGCATGTCGCGCATCATGGCGCAGGCGGATCCGACGATGTGGAACGCGAGCGGGCAGCCCGTGCCTTCGCCCAGACGCATGCGCATGTCGAGGATGGGTTCGAGCCCCAGTTCCTTCATGTTGAAGGCGTATGCGGGTTCTGCCGAGGCGTGCGAGGCGAACATGAAGTCCGCGCATTCGGGCTTGAGCCGGTACGCGCACAGCGCTGCCAGCGAGCTGATGACCCCGTCGATCACCATGGGCAGGCGGTAATACGCCGCGCCGATGTAGCAGCCCGTGAGCGCCGCGATGTCGAAACCGCCGACCTTCGCGATGACGTCGATGGGATCGGACGGATCGGGCTTGTTCAGTTCCAGCGCTTTGCGGATGACTTCCTTTTTATGGATCAGGCCCTCATCCGTCAGGCCGCCGCCTTTGCCGACGACTTCATCTGCGGAAAGACCTGTCAGTGCCATGCAGCACGCGCTCGTGGAACTCGTGTTGCCGATACCCATCTCGCCGTTGCCTAAAAGCTCATAGCCTTCTTCCTTGCAGATCCTTACCATGTCGATGCCGGTCAGGATGCCCTGCATGGCCTGCTCGCGGGTCATGGCGGGACCCTTCGCAAAGTTGTTCGTGCCGTCCGCGATGTGGCGGTCGATCACGAGGTCGCAGTCCACGCGGCCCTTGACGCCGATATCCACGACTTTCAGGTCCGTTCCGGCATAATGCGCCAGCACGCCCACGCCGGACACGCCTTCTGCTATGTTTTTCGTATGGTTGCGAGTCATCTCCTGGGGCGTGCCTGCCACGCCCTCCTCGACGACGCCGTTGTCCGCCGCAAAGACGAGCACACAGCGCTTTTCCGCCGTGTTGATCACCTTGCCGGTGATGCCTGCCATCTTGATGGCGATGGTCTCCAGACGCCCGAGGCTGCCCAGAGGCTTCAGCAGTCCGTCGTTGCGCTTCTTCGCCGCTTCAATCGCGGCTTCGTCCGCGCCGGCGATGCCGCTTAAATAATCGTTGAGAGTCATAGGATTTCCTTCTTAAACTACAGCAGTCCGAACTGCTTCAGGCCGAAGATCCACAGGAACATCGTGAGGATCGAGAAGACCGACGTAACGACCACGATCTCCCCGGACAGGTCGCCGTCGCAGCCCATCGCCTTCGCCATAGGATAGGACGAGATCGCCGTCGGAGACGCGCTCGTCAGGAGCATCGCCCCCATCACGTACCCGCTCCAGCCCCAATGGATGGGAAGAAGCATGTAGAGCAGCGGATAGATCACGAGCTTGACAAGGGTCACAAGGACGAGGTCTCTGCGGTTGTTCTTCGCAGATCTCAAGCTGAACGAAGCCCCCAGGGTGATGAAAGCCATCGGGGTGATGACCCCGGACATGCCAGCCACGACCGAATCCAGCACGTCCGGCAGATCGAGATTCAGCGCGTTGACCAGAAATCCCAGCAGTGCGCCCCAAATGAGCTTGTTTTTCGCGATCCCCAGCAGAATGCTCTTGCCGTTCAGTTTCGTCTTGCCCGCGCCTGCCTTGCCTTTGGCGATAGCGGCTTTCTGTCCGCAGATCTCGAGCACGACCACGGAAAGCGTATTGTAGATGGGCACGCAGATCGCCAGTGCCAATGCCACTTCCACCGTGTTGCCCACGCCGAACAGGCTTTCCGCCACGGGAATGCCGAAGATGACCGCGTTGCTGCGGAACATGCCCTGCACCATGCTGCCGACCTTGGCGGGATCTTTTTCCACAATGCTGCACAGCAGAAAGCAGGCGCACCAGCCGATGATGGTGGCAATGCCTGCGTAAAGCCCGAAATTGCCGTTGATGCCGCTCAGGTCTGCGTTGTAGATGTTCTTGAACATCAGGAACGGCAGAAAAACGGTCACGAGCAGTTTGTTGATGTCGGTATTCAGTTTTTCCGGCAGTTTTCCGCTCTTTTTCAGGGCGACGCCCATAAGCATGTAGAGCATGAGCGGCGCGATGACTTTCAGCGAAACGATCAGATTATTCATGTCTTACCTTAAGAAGTCTAAACGTGCGGAGCGCGGCGCTCGCATAGAGCTCTTCCGCATGCTCCATGGCATATTCCAGCGTGCAGGGACCCTGAACAGTGGGCACGATGCTGTCCACAAGGGAAAGCATTTCTTCGGCTTTATCGCCCATGCCTCCGACGATGGCGATGCAGGGTTTACCGGCCTTTTTGCAGCGCTTGCCGACGCCCGAAACGACCTTGCCGTGGGCCGACTGCCAGTCGATGCGGCCTTCGCCCGTGATCACAAGATCAGCCTGTTCGAGCAGGGCGTCGAAGCCGACGAGGTCGAGCACTGCGTCGGATCCGGAACGCATCTGCGCGTTCAGGAAGATCCGCAGCGCAGCCCCCAGACCGCCCGCCGCGCCTGCGCCGGGGAAGTCGGTGTCCGCGTTTAAATCGCGTTTCAAAACGGCGGCATAGTTCGCCATGCCCGTCTCGAGCTCGTCGCGGATGACAGGGACAGCCCCTTTCTGCGGGCCGAACGTGAACGTCGCACCGTCCGGGCCGAGCAGCGGGTTATCCACGTCGCTCATGACGGTAAAGCGGGCCTCTTTCGCCTCGGACAGAAGGCCGGAAACGTCGATCTTGCAGACTTTCGCGAGGTCGCTCCCCTTTCCTTCCAGGACGTTGCCTGTCGCATCGAAGAAACGTACGCCGAGGGCTGACGCGCAGCCCATGCCGCCGTCGTTCGTGGCGCTGCCGCCGATCGCGATGGTAAGGTCGCGGCAGCCCGCTTTCAGTGCCGCGGCGATCAGCTCGCCTGTACCGTAAGTGGTGGCGTTGCGGGGGTCGCGGCGTTCGGACGGAACCAGCACGAGACCGGAAGCCGAAGCCATCTCGATGATGGCCGTCCCTCCCGGCAGCAGCCCGTAGCCCGCTTCGACCGGTTCTCCCAGGGGTCCGCGTACCGTTACCGGTACCCACTTGCCGCCCGTTGCCATGATGACCGCTTCCGCTGTACCTTCGCCTCCGTCCGCCATGGGCACCCAGCTGCAGGAGCAGTCCGGGAAGACTTCTTTGGCGGCGCGGGTCAGCAGCTCGCTGATCTGCAGCGAACTGAGCGATCCCTTAAACGAATCCGATGCAAAGAGAAAGTTCATGAGCGCCTACTTTCCGTCCGTAAACCCGAGGATAAGGAGAAGCACGAACAGGATGAGCGCAGCCAGTAAGATCGAAATTACCATAGATCTAATGCTTTCCTTTCTTCCGCAGCGCGAAAAGTGCGATCAGCAGAAGCACGCAGGCCCCCGCGCCGATCAGCGGTACGACGGGCAGTTCCTTCGTCTGCGCCTGCTGCGCTTCTTCCACGGCCTGCTGCAGCGGTTCTTCGTCCAGCAGTTTGATCTCCTGCTTGAGAGGAGCCGTATGATCTGCAATATACGAATATCCGCATTCGCTGCAGATATATTTCGTACAACCCCGTACGTTGTAATCCGGCGCCGTGACGATGGTCGTATAACTCTCCGGTCCGTGCGGGCAGGGGCGCAGGATCTCGTCGTACGTAAAGACCTCGTCGCGTTCGAAGTTCTCCGTGCAGCCGCCCCAGTCATAGGTCCACTGCAGTACTTCGCCGATATACGGCGCGCAGTAAGCCCGGCGGTCGCGGTTGTCTTCGAAGAAGCGGATGCGGCCTTCCACGTGGTTATTTACGATCGCGCCGGCATAGGACGTGCCCCGCGGATAGATGATGTACATGCCCACGAGGCCGCCGTTGTGCACGTAGCCGTGATCGGAGTCGTAGCCGTCAATCTCGACATAGCAGTCTGCCAGATCGATGAACCCGGCGGAATACGCGCCGCCCATGAACTGCTCGTCCTTGTATTCGACGTCGGTGTCGACGCAGATCAGCGTGACGAACGCTTTGCTGTTCTCGATACGCCCGCTTCCGTAGCCGGCAAATCCGCCGGCGCCGAAGCAATGGCCGCTCGTGGTGACGGAGCAGATGCCCTGCACGCTGCAGTTTCGCACGATGGCGCCGTTTTCCATCAAGCCCGCCATCAGTCCGGCGAACACGCACTTGTCATTGCCGCCTGCTGGTACTGCCGTAATATCCGCTCCGGCCAGGTTCAGATTCTCCACGACCGCACCGTCCAGGATACCAAAAAACCCACCGAAATACCCTTCGTATTCTTTATAGTTGCCATCGTAGACGGTGCGGGTCTCGGGGCAGACCTGGCTGTAGCACACATTGTAGATCGTGTGACCGGCTCCGTCCAAATGACCCCGGAATACAGGCGGTTCCCACTCCCAATTGAAATTGGCATTCACCGGCAGATAGATGTCTTCCGTCAGCACAAAATCCCCGTCCGGGTCACTGGCTAATAAGAACAGGTCCTCCGGCGAGGAGATCTCGACTGCACCGCTCTCCGCGTGCACAAAGCAGACGGAAAGTGCCAGAATCATTATTGTAAGAACAAATACTTTCTTCATAACAATTTATTATATCATATCCGGCGCATAAAAAGACCCGCCACTTGGGCGGGTCCCGATAGGATCCTTATTCTGCCGTCAGGTTGTCGAAGTAGCCGGAGATCCAGATGATGGGCGTGCCCTTGTCTCCGCTGCCGCTCGTCAGGTCGCACAGCGAACCGATCAGATCGGTCAGGCGTCTGGGGGTCGTGCCCTGCGAAGCCATGTTGCCGACCAGGTCCGCATCCTTGTTGCGGATGGAATCCTTGATTGCTTCCTTCAGTTCGTCGCCGGACAGGTGCGAGAAGTCGTTATCTGCCAGATACTTCAGCTTCAACTCGTTCGGCTGACCTTCGAGGCCTCCGGTGTACGCCGGGGAGACAACGGGGTCTGCGAGCTCCCAGATCTTGCCGACGGGGTCCTTGAAGGCGCCGTCGCCGTAGATCATGGCTTCGATCTGCTTGCCGCTCGCTGCGCGCAGCTTGGCCGCGATGCCTTCGACGACAGGCTGGCAGTCTCTGGGGAACAACTTGACCGTGTCTTCTGTCGCCTTGTTCGAGCCGTACAGGCCGTACGTTTCGTTGCAGCCGCTGCCGTTCACGGGCGCGTTCATGATATCGCTCAAGTTGAGCGCGATCTCGGCGCCTGCAGCTTTCAGCAGTCTCTTGCTTCTTTCTCTGGAGTGGATGTCGCAGGCCAGCACGTTCTTCGTGTACTGCAGGATGGCGCGCACGTCGTTCGCGAAGAAGATCTCGCACTCCGCGCCGCACTCTTCCACGAGCGACTTATAGTATTCCACGTAATCCACGCCGGTAAATCTGTGCTTCTTGTAGCCGAACAGCTCTCTGTATCTGGCCTCGGTCAGCACGTCGGAATAGGGGTTGACCCCTGCAGCATCCAGATCGTCCAAAGAGATCAGATGGTTGCCGACCTCATCGCTGGGGTACGACAGCTGCAGCCAGATCTTCCTGGCGCCTTTGGCGATGCCGCGCAGGCAGATCGCGAAACGGTTGCGGGACAGGATGGGGAACACGACGCTGAACTCCCCGGAGGGGAATTTCGCGCGGATGTCTGCCGCGATGTCCTCGACGCCCACGTAGTTGCCCTGGGCTCTTGCAACGACTGCTTCGGTGACCGCCACCACGTCTCTGTCGCGCAGGTCCGCGCCGCCGTTCGACGCCGCGAGAATGCTGTCCACAACGATCTGGACAATGTCATCTCCTTCGCGGATGATGGGCGCGCGCACGCCTCTGGATACGGTTCCGATCATTCTTTCCATAAAACTGATGCCTCCTTGTATTATGAATGCTTATGCAGATTCGACTACAGATAATTCAGCGGGTTGTACGGCGTGCCGTTGTAGCGCACTTCGAAGTGGCAGTGCGGGCCCGTAGACCAGCCGGTGCTGCCGACCAGGCCGATGTTCTGGCCCTGATAGACGTTTTCGCCCGCGCTCACGAGGATCTTGCTGCAGTGCGCGTAATACGTCTCGTACAGTCCGCCGTGGCTGATGATGATCAGGTAGCCGTAGCTGCCCTTCCAGCCGGCGAACGTGACGGTGCCTCCGTCGCTTGCGTAGATCTTGGAGCCGTACGGGGCTGCGAGGTCGACGCCGGTGTGCATCGTGCCCCAGCGCATGCCGAACGGCGACGTGAGCGTGTAGCTGTACAGCGGGTACTGGAAGTTGCCCGTGCCCTGCGCCACCGGGACCGGCTTCGTGCCGCGATACTGGACCTCGGCCACAGGTTCGGTGATGCGGGTCGTAGACACGACGGTGCGGTTGACCTCTTCGCCGTTGACCCTTTCGACCGTCGCAACGATCAAATCCGTACCCTTGCGGCCTTCGCTCTTGACCGACGTCTCGCCTTCGTACATGGACGCGTTGTCGATGTACTGCACGTCGTAATCGACAGATTCGGTGTACGTCGCGGTCTCGGTGCTGCGGATCGTGATGCGTGGCGCATCACTGGCAGTTTCGCCGCTCTGCAGATATTTCTTGGCTTCCGAGCGGTCCCAGATGTCGCCCAGCAGGCAGAAGACGGGCCGCACTTCGACCTTCTGGTCGTACGTGACCTCGTTGATGACCGCGTTGCCCTCTGTCGTCGTGTATTCCGTCTGGATCTCGTTTAAGATGCTCTTCGCGACGTTTTCGCTCTCGAGCAGGACGGTCTCTTCGTCGTCGAGGCAGATGGTGTAGGCCTCGACCTGAAGATCCTTCATATACGTGATCGTATTCAGGATGTCTTCGTCGCTGTCCACGTCAATGTTGAATCCGACGACCTTGTTGAACGACATATCGCGTTCGACGTCCAGCGAAACGTTGGCTCCGGTGGCCTTCGACAGCTTGTCGCCCAGCGCGTCGATCGTCTTGTAGACGTCGTCCACGCTGCGGGCTGTACCGAGCAGTTTGCCGTGGTAGCTGTACTCATAGGCCGTACACGACTTGACGAGCACGACCGAAGCCGCGCCGACCACGACGAGCATGGCAAAAACGGTCACCAAAGACCGCTTGTGCTGTTCGATCCAGTAGCGCACGTCCCAGAGCAGGTCCCAGATATAATAGAAGAAGCTGCCCAGATAGTAGGCTGCCGCGATCACCGCGTCCGCGACGATCAGGGCGAGGTCCCACAGGTCCGCACCGAAGCGGGTCACGAAGTTCCAGGCGCTGGCCCAAAGGCCGTCCCAGCCGTCGAGCACGGGACCCCAACAGTCGTCCACGCAAGCCGCATAGGCGTTGTGGCGTGCCTCTTCGGTCATCCACTCCTTGCCGGCCAGTTCTGCGCGCGTCTGCTTCAGCTGGCGCACGAGACGCCACGTCCGGTGCAGGAAGCCTTCGCCGACGGGGCGGTACGAAGCGATCTTTCTGGCCGCGGCGGAAGCTGCCGCGTACACGCGTCTGTGCTCAGACTCGTGATGCGCTTCTTCGCTCCGCTTCTTGCCCTTGCGCCTGTAGTGCGCTTCCTTCTCTTTTTCCAGTTCCTGCGCTTTTTCCCGGAGCTCGTCCTCGAAACGGTCTTTGTCGACGGTCTCGGCGACCTTGTCGAGCTTGCTCTGCAGCAGCTCGTCCAGCTCCTTGCGGACGCCTTCCTGGTCTATATTCTGATGTACGGCTTTTTCGTCCGTCATTCTTATCCTTCTTGATTCATCAGCAGGCGCATCTTGTCCTTATAGCAGGGACAGCGGCTGCCGTCTTCGAGAAAGCCGGTATCCCGGCACTGTTTGCATGTGTAGGCGGTATCCAGCGCGGATTCGCTGTAGCCGGCCTGTTTTAATAGCAGCGACTTTTCTCTGCGCAGCGATTCGATCTTCGCCCGCTGCTCTGCGGCAGCCTCTTTGCCGGGCCCGCCCATCAGCATGTAACGGGAAATGTTGAACCGGCAGGTACGAAGATCTTCCTGGATCTGCTCCATGCGCGGGATCTTCGCATAGATCTTGCGGCGTATGGCTTCCGTGCGGGCCGCGTTTTCCTGTCTGTCCTTTTCGTACAGTTTTTCGATACGCACGGTCAGCAGCTCCGCCTCGGTCTCGGGCGTTCTGCCGCTCTCCTTGTGCCAGGCGGTCAGCACGGCGTCCACGTAGTTGATGTTCGGATTGGAGATGCCGGCGGTCCTGCCGCAGGCCTCCTTGATCTTGTTCAGGTCGAATCCGTAATCGTCGAACCACTTGTTCATGATGCGCTTTTCTTCTTCCGTCGCGCTGCGGGTAAAGCCCAGTTCGCGGAAGATCTGGCGGTACAGATCGTAGTGGCGGTCGATGCCCTGCAGGTATTCCTCCACCTGTGCCGGGCTCGAAAGACCCTTGGATTTCCAATCTTTTAAGACGGTGCCCACGTAGCGGCACTTCGTGCTCCTGCGCTTCGCGGCGCAGAATTTGTAGCCGCACAGGATGAATTCCGGGGTCATGGCGTATTCGGACAGCCACGAAGCGACTTCCTCGGGTTCCCTGGCCTCGAGCATGCGGCCGGCGGACGCCTCGATGTCGCGGTACAGCCGCGCAAGAGCCTTGTCGTCCATGCGGGCAACAGCTTTCGGCTCCGCCGAGGGCGCGCGTGACCCGAACACTTCTTCCCTGAGATTTACGAGCTCGATATCGTATGCGCCGCCTTCCGGATCGGTATACACGCGGCGTACGACGCCGCGGCTCTCCCAGTAGGCCCAGCATTCGGCCATTTTCTCCGGGTCAACGCCGGCAGCCTTCGCGACGATGCGGTCGTCTGCGGGCATGTTGAACTGAGCGTACATGGCCGCGACCAGGTACGCCTTGACGAATTCGCCCGGAGCGGACGCCATATATTCCGACAGGAACAGGTTTTCGACCTGCGTATCGTACAGATAGTAATTGGAAACGTTCTGTTTGCTGTATTCCATGTCTCTCTAGTCGGGAATGCTGTTCTCCGGATAGTAGTTCGTAAATTTCGTAAAGTTCGGGATCCACGTCAGGATGACGGTATCCGTCTCGCCGTTTCTCTGCTTGGCGATGATGACTTCGCACTTGTTGTCCGGCTGTTCGTCCTGGCCTCTGTAATAATCTTCTCTGTGCAGGAAGATGACCACGTCGGCGTCCTGTTCGATGGCGCCGGAATCGCGCAGGTCGGACAGAATCGGTCTGCGGGGGTGCGCCTGCTGCTTTTCAGAAGCTCTGGAAAGCTGGGACAGCACGACGACCGGGCACTCCAGTTCTCTGGCCAGCTGCTTTAAGTAGCGGGAAATGTTCGACACTTCCTGCTGACGGCTCTCACTGCGGATATCGGCGGACATGATCTGCAGGTAGTCCACGATGACGAGGTCGATCTTGCGGCCGGCGTTGATGCGTCTGCACTTGTTGCGCATCTCCATGACGCCGATGCCGGGCGTCGCGTCAATGATGATATCCTTTCCGGACATGCGCTCGATGGATTCCAGCACGTCGTCGAGCTCTTCGTCGGTCAGATTGCCGCTCTCGAGCTTCTTGCTGTTCACGCGGGCATCCATGGCGATCAGACGGTTGCCGAGCGCCTCCTTGGACATTTCCAGCGAGAAGATGACCACGCGCTTGTCGCCCTTCATGGCCACGTTCTGGGCGATGTTCAGGGCGAGCGCGGTCTTGCCCATCGAAGGACGGGCCGCGATGATGATCAGATCGGACTTGTGCAGTCCGTTCAGCTTGTTGTCGAGGTCTTTATAGTGCGTGGCGATGCCGGGCATGGCGCCGCCCATTTCTTTTGCGGTCTTGATCGCTTCGAGGTTGACGCTCAGAACGTCCTTCAGTTCGGAATACTCCGTCGTCTGCTTCGTCTTCGCGACGTCGAAGATCGTGGCTTCCGCAAAATCGACGACCTTATCGGCCTCGAGCTTCTCCTCGTAGCTCTTCTCCACGATGTTGCCGGCGGCCGTGATCAGACGCCGCAGCATGGCTTTCTCCGCCACGATGCGTGCGTACTGCACCGCGTTGGCCGTCGTGGGGACGACCGTGGACAAAAAAGCGATATAAGCCCGGCCGCCTACGGCTTCCAGGCTGTTTCTGCGCTTTAAGCTTTCCGATACGGTCACCGCATCGATCGGCTCGCTGCGCTGGTACAGATCCATCATGCTGCGGAAGATCTCTTTGTGGCTCTCGGGATAAAAGTCGTCCGGCTTCAGGATCTCCGAGACCGCGAAGAACGCGTCCTGATCGATCAGCACCGCGCCGAGCACGCTCTTTTCCGCCTCGTCGCTGTGAGGCGGGATGCGTTCCATCTGGCTCATACTCTGCACCTTCCGCGTTTATTCTGTCTCTACGTCGACCTTGCACTTCGCCTGAACGCCGGGGAACAGCTTCAGGACGACTTCCGTGATGCCCGTCTGCTTGATGGGCCCTTCGAGGTCGATCTTTTTCTTATCCAGTTCGATGAGGAACTCTTTCTGAATGGCTTCCGCGATGTCTTTCGACGTGACCGCGCCGAACAGCCGTCCGTTCTCGCCGGCCTTGGAGATGACCTTGACGGTCTTGGATTCGATCTTCGCCTTGATGTCTTCGGCCACCTGCTTATCGATGGCTCTCTGGGCTTCGATCTGCTCTCTCTTTCTTTCCAGGACCTTCATGTTGGCGGGCGTCGCTTCCATCGCCAGCTGTCTGGGGAACAGCATGTTGCGGGCATAACCGTCGCTTACTTTCACGACCTGTCCTGCTTTTCCCTGACCCTTGACGTCTTTCAGTAAAATGACCTGCATGCTATCGGTTCCTTTCTATAACAATCCTGTCTCTCTCAAAAATGCTACGACCTTTGCGATCGCTTCCTCCGGACCGTCTTCCACCTGTGCGGCGGCGATGTTCAGATGGCCGCCTCCGCCGAGTTTTTCCATGACGGTCTGGACGTTGATCTGTCCGGACGAACGGGCCGAGACCATGGTGCGGTCCGCCCCTCTGCCCGCCGCGAACGCCGTATGCACGCCCCGTACGTCCAGCAGTTCGTCGGCAGCCTGCGCCACCAGCACCTGCATGGCGGGATCGCTGTCCTTGGTGTAGGCGACCGCGATGCCTCCGCCGAGGATCTCGGCGTTGGCCATGATGTTGCTCTTTTTCTTGACGAAGTCCAGCTTGAGCTTAAAGAAGCTGCGGACGTTGGCGTTGTCCGCGCCCATGCGGCGCAGCCAGCTTGCCGCGTCGAACGTGCGCACGCCCGTATTGATGGCGAAGCCCTTCGTGTCGACCGTGATGCCCGCAAGCAGCGCGTCGGCGTCGAACTTGTCGATGTCGCCCTTGTCCACCGCGTACTGCAGCAGCTCGGTCACGAGTTCGCTCGCGGAAGACGCGTACGTTTCCATGTGCATCAGCGTCGGGTTTTCGACGGCGTCCTTCGACTTCCTGTGGTGGTCGATGACCGCGATGCGCTTCACCTGCTGCAGGATCTGGGGACACTCGGCGATGGCCGGGATGTGGGAGTCCACCATGATGACCAGCGTGTTCTCCGTCGCGAGCTGGCACGCCTTCTCGCCGCTGATAAAGCTGTAGCGGCCGGTCTTGAGCGCCTCGCCGTAGATGATGTCGATCGCCTGGCCGACGTTGTCGAGGATGATGTCCGTCGGAACGCCGGAGCTCTTCGCGAACGTGTACATGCCGATGGCTGCGCCGATGCTGTCCATGTCAGGCCGCGCGTGACCCATGATGAACACGCGGTCAGAACTTTTGACCAGCTGCATCAGAGCGTGCGCCATGATGCGGGCCCTGCCCTTGTTGCGCTTTTCCACGGTGGGCAGCGATCCGCCGAAATACTCGATGTCGCCGGAATCGTGCTTGATGACGACCTGGTCGCCGCCTCTGCCGAGCGCCAGATCCATGGCCTCTTCGGCCAGAAGCTGGATGCGGGAGAAGCTGCCGCCGCCGGTGCCGATGCCAATCGACAGAGACGTCGGGAAATCCGCCTGCGTCTCGACTTCGTGCATCTGGTTGATGATGGGGAACTCGCTGCGTCTCTGTTCGTCCAGATACTTCTGTTCGAACTGCGCATAGTAGCGGTTATTGCGGACGCGCGTGACCGCCGCGTCGATGTACTGGGTCCAGGCGCGGACCTTCTTGTCGATCTCCGCGCTGATAGAGGACTGTTCCTCGGCGGGGGAGCTGGCCAACAGCTCGTCGTAGTTATCGATATTGATCAGGGCGATGCAGCTCTGATTGTCTTCATTCAGTTTTTTCAGGCGGTCGATCTCCGCTGCCGCGGCTTCGTCGGTAACGGTGCCATCCTCGTTCAGGCCGGCGTCGTCCAAGTGCTGGCGGATGACCGATTCCTCATACTGTCTGATCTTCTCTTCCGACGTCGTGTCCAGCAGCTTCGTATGGACGAGACTGAGGGCGCCGACCAGGATAAACGCGCCGATGCCCGCATAGACGTTCAGCCACAGGATAACGAGGCAGAGCAGGATCATCGCGACCATGTCGATGCGGGTAAACTGGCGGACCAGATTATGTAGAAACTTACTGTTCATAAGCCTTTCCTTTCGTCAGGCGAAATTCCACCCAATAAGAGAATATATTATACCATATTATTGGGCTGCATGCGAACGGAAATAGTCGCAGCGCAGCACGTCGCCCGCAAGCTCCAGAAGCTGCAGGGTCTCGGCCGTGGGCTGCGCGGAATACGTCTGTCCGTCGATCCAGCTGCCGCCGCGGAAAACAGCCTTGCCGCCCCCGGAGGAGAAAACGTCGCAGCCCGGATACCAGGCGTAATCGACGTCCAGGCTGAACAGGTTGGCCATGGTCGGCGCGATGTCCATGGTGGAGGTCACCTTCGTGACCTTGCGCGGAGAAAGACCCGCGGACCAGATGAAGCACGGCGTATGGCAGATGTTGTCCATGTCGGACACGCCTTTCAGCCGCATGACGACGTTGGTGTCGCTCATGTATTTGCAGTAGTGATCCGTAAAGAACACGAGTGCGGTATCCTCTGCCAGGCCGCTCTCTTCGAGCTTTTCCATCAGGCTGCCCACGAACGTGTCCGTCTCCATGGCGTGCGCGATGGCCAGCACGTATTCCTCGTTGCGCTTGATGTCTGCCGGCACGTCCGCCGCCTCGACGGCTGCCTGCGCGTCTTCCAGATGCGGGCCGGAGATATTCGCCATGGCCTCGGTATACGGGCCGTGACCCGAATACGTCAGGATGAAGTCGAAGAACGGCTGCTTGAGGGTCATGAGAGAGAAACCGCGGGTCAGCTGGCTGTCCAGCATGTAGTCTTCCATGTTCAGGGAGTTGTAAAAGTAATATTCCTCGAAGCCCAGATTTTTATGGATCGCGGCGCGGTTATATACGCCGGGATCCGCCGCGTGGAAGCTGCGGGACGTGTAGCCTTTCGCTTCAAACAGCTTTGCCAGTGACATGGGGAAGCTGTTTTCGAGGTAATTATCGGTCGGCAGGCCCGCGGAAGGCGGGATCTGCCCGGTGTTGGCAATGAATTCGGTATTGAACGTCGACGCGGTGATATACAGGCAGGAGTAGTGGTTCGTCAGATCCACGCTCTGCTGCTGCAGCGCGTAAAGATTGGGCATGTACTCTTCTGTGAGCATCCAGGTGTCGATGGATTCGAGCAGGATGAAGAAGCAGTTTTTGCCTTCCAGCAGACCGCTGTAGGAATTGCTGCGGTGGGGATTCTTCTGTTTTTCCGCATACCAGGCGTCCAAAGCCTCGTACATCTTGCCGTAACGGCCGGCGTCCTCGAGGCCGCTGGAAACCAGGATGCTGCGCCACAGGTACTGGTAGCTTCCGGCGAGTTCCATACAGCGGTTCGGATCGCTCATGTCGCGGTACAGATAGCTGTCCGTATCCCTGTCCACCGTGCCGACGTCCCAGGACATGCGGGTGTTCTCTTCGGGCATCACGAGCTTGTTCTGCTGGTTTATGCCCAGCACGCCGGCAAGGATCAGGAGCGCGGCCAGAATGGCGCGGCCTGCTTTCCAGGGTTTTTTCGGCAGGAAGATGACCATCAGGATCACGGCGCACAGCGCGGCGATGCAGAACGCGACGAGCGCAGGCGGCAGCACGACGTACTCGGAACTGAAGAACTTGGCGCCGTCGTCGGCATAGAACAGGTCCGCGGCGGAAAAGAAGCTGCCCGTCAGGTGGCGGACCGCTGTGTGGGTCAGGCAGATCAGCCCCCAGAAGAGAGCGATCAGCGGCATCGCGATACGTCTCGCCAGGTCCGGCAGCAGGCAGACGATGCCCGTCAGAAGTGCTGCCCAAAGCAGCGTAAAGCAAAACGGGCTGCCCGTCATGGCCGCAGCGGCGTCCATGTCCAGATAACAGGCACGGAATACGACGTCCAGCGCTGTCAGCAACACAAAAAACGCCGCAAGCGACGGCAGATGGAGCCCTGTCAGGAACTGTGCGATTTTACTGCGGGAACTGCTCATAAGGTAATAAGTATACCACAGTTCCGTGGCGTTTTTGTGTCGGCGGATGCGGATAAATGTCGTTCTTTCATTTAATCCCATTTGGTGCTATACTGAAATCGATATATCACCAACCTACTTTGCTTATAAAGGAGGACACACCCATGGGCAAATATGTTATCAAAGAGACCAAGACCGGCTTCACCTTCCGGCTGAAGGCAGGCAACGGCGAGATCATCGGCACGTCCGAAGTCTACAAGGCAATGTCCAGCTGCAAGAACGGCATCGCCAGCGTAGCAAAGAACGCTCCGATCGCTGCTGTCGAAGATCAGACCAAGGAAGGCTTCGCAAAGGAGAAGAACCCCAAGTTCGAGATCTACACCGACAAGGCCGGCGAGACCAGATTCAGACTGAAGGCAGCCAACGGCGAGACCATCCTCGCATCCGAAGGCTACTCCAGCATGTCCGGCTGCAAGAACGGCATCGAGAGCGTCCGCAAGAACGCCGATTCCGAAGCAGTCGTCGAAGAGGCATAAGCTATGGATAAGTACGAATGCCCCTGCAGCTACGTGTACGATCCCGCCGTCGGTGACCCCGACAACGGCATCGAACCCGGCGTAGCGTTCGAAGACCTCCCCGAAGATTGGGTCTGCCCCGTCTGCGGCTTAGGCAAGGACGCCTTCGAGAAAGTCGAATAAGGCACAAAGAAAGAAGAGCTCCGGAGTATTCCGGGGCTCTTTTCCTTTGTCATTGACCCTATAAGATCACGCTGATGCGCGTGCCGATGTCCTTGCGCGACACGACTTCGAACCGTCCGCCGTGCCGGTCGACGATCCATTTCGCGATGGCAAGGCCCAGCCCTGTGCCGCCGCTGCTGCGGGCTCGTGAATCGTCCGCGCGGTAGAAGCGTTCGAAGATGTGCGCCTGCGCTTCGCGGTCCATGCCGATGCCGGAATCCTCGACGGAAAAGCACGGCCGGCCGTCTTTCATTTTTACGCCGAGCACGATCTCTGTGCCCTCGGGCGAATATTTCTTCGCGTTTTCGATCAGGATGCGGGCGGTCTGTTTCAGGAGGGAAACGTCGCCGTAGGCCTGCACGTCTTCCGCGGCGTCCAGCCGGTAACTGTGCTGCTCGTCGATCATGGCCGACTCGCTGCACGCTTCCTTCATCATGTCCGTCAGGCTGAAGTCCGCCTTTTCCACCGGCGTGCGGCCCGAATCGCCCCGCGCCAGGAACAGCAGCTGCTCGACAAGGTGCTGCATGTTGTCGCTCTCGGTCTTGATGGCCGCGATGGATTCCTCGAGGATGCTCTCGTCCTCTTTGCCCCAGCGGTCCAGCATGTCCGCATACCCCTTGATGACCGCGATAGGCGTGCGCAGCTCGTGCGAGGCGTCCGAGACGAAACGGGCCTGCTGTTTGTAGGCGTCGCGCATGCGTCCGATCATGTTGTTGACCGCGCCTTCCAGGCCTTCCAGCTCCGCGTCTCCTGTGGACAGGACCTCTCCTTCGTCAGCAGGGCTCAGCCGGTCGATGGCCGTCTCGAGCTTGGCGAAACGGTCGTCAGACGAAACGTCGATATTGCTTAAGTCCATGGCTGCCTGCGCGATCTCATCCAGCGGTTTCAGCTGCGCTCTCACACGCAGCAGGTCCAGCACGAGTTTGATGAGGATCACGACGCCTTCGATCTGCAGCAGCAGAAGGAAGCGTCCGCCCGTGACGATCTCCTTACAGACCGTGAAGAGCGTGACCGCAAGTTCTTTCCCGTGCGGATCCAGC
This sequence comes from Bacillota bacterium, assembly GCA_017557505.1. Classification (GTDB taxonomy): domain Bacteria; phylum Bacillota; class Clostridia; order Peptostreptococcales; family Anaerovoracaceae; genus RUG11894. The sequence continues at coordinate 31,994 of JAFYYP010000011.1, forward strand.
ACCGGATCGAACGCGATCTGCGGCCTTGCTTCGATCCAGAGCACGACAAGATCGACGATGACGAAAGCCAGCAGCAAATATAAGGCGGACCCCAGCGCAATGCGGAGCGCGATGGAGCCCGTCCGTATCCTCTTGTCTCTTGTTTTGGTTTCCTGTTTATTCATGTTCGTCGCGGATCACGTAACCGACGCCGCGCACGGTCTGGATAACGTTCTGACCGTACACGTTGTCGATCTTGCTTCTTAAATAACGGACGTAGACGTCCACCACGTTCGTCTCGCCCATATAGTCGTAGCCCCAGACCTTTTCGAGCAGGCTGTCGCGGGACAGCACGACGTTCTTGTTCTCCAGAAGAACCTGCAGCAGCGAGAATTCGCGGCTCGTCAGGTCGATCTCATCGCCGCACATCTTCACTTCGTGGCGCGGTACGGACAGGGACAGATCGCCGCATACGAGCGTTTCTCCGGCGGCCTTGCTGCTTCCCCTGCGGCGCAGCGCCAGGCGGATGCGCGCCAGCAGCTCCTCGATCGCGAACGGCTTCGTAACGTAGTCGTCCGCCCCCATGTCGAGGCCGGATACCTTGTCCATGACAGCGTCCCTTGCGGTCAGCACGATGACTGGCACGTCGGAAGTCCGGCGCAGTCTGCGGAGCACTTCCAGCCCGTTCAGTCCGGGCAGCATAATGTCGAGGAGAACGAGGTCATAGACCCCGCTCTCCGCCAATTCCAAGCCTTTGCGGCCGTCTTCCGCCTTATCCGTTTCATAACCCTCGTGGGCCAGCTCCAGTTCGATAAAACGCGCGATTTTTGCTTCGTCCTCGACGATGAGGATCTTTTCAGCCATTTTGTTTATCCTTTATATTCTCCGTCGTCCACGCCGGTGCCGTTTTCATTGCGCTTGCCGCTGAATTCCTCATGGACTTTCTGTCCGGTCTCGTAGACCTTCTGCTGCGCTCTGTCGAACGTGTCGTTCACGTTGATCTTGCCGAAGTCCTTGCCTTCAAAGTGGAAGCGGCAGCCGAAGAGCATCAGGACCAGCGCCAGACCGATCGTGCCCCAGAACCAGCCGAGCAGGATGATCAGCAGCACCCACATGGGCAGGCGCAGGATCTGATTGCCGCCGCGGCCGAAGATCGTCATGTAGTTCTGCGTCAGCGCTTCCTTCACTCTGGTGAAGAAACCCTTCGCCGCGCCTTTGGCCTGCTGGCTGTAGTGGCGGGCGTCGTCGCCGAAGTTGCCCTTGCCGTAGCTGCCCTGCTTCTCCTGCTTGAATTCGTCCGGCTTCATGTGCTCGGCTTCTTCTGCGCGGATCACTTCGGGTTCGACGTAGGTACCGCTCTTCGGAGCTTCCTTCGTCACGCCGGTCTTGCCCTCGTCCTCGAGCGCGACGATCGCGTCGAGCAGGTTCCAGTCGTGTTCTTCGAGCGCTCTCTTGGCGTCCACGTAGCTGCAGCCGGTCTTGTCTACTAACTGTACGACCTTTTCCAGATTATCCATTTCTCTCTGTTCCATTTTCTTTCCCTCCTGAATGTATGGTGAATACCTCTTTTGATGGTCCCATCATAACCCTTCAAAATGAAAGGCCAATAGGAGAAAAATTAGAAAACGATTAGAAACAAAATTCTTTTCTTTTATTCTTCTGCGGTTTTGCGGGCAAGGCTCTCGAAACCGCTGCAGATGGCGCCGGCGGGGCATACTGCTTTGCATTTGCCGCAGCGGATGCATTCTCCGGAGCTTTCGAGCTCCTGCGTGACCCACACAGCCATCGGGCACACTTCTTCGCAGGCGCCGCAGCCGGTGCAGGAAGATGCGTTCCGTTCCATGCGGTACAGCGCGAAGCGGTTAAAGAAACTGTAGAAAGCGCCGAGCGGGCACAGATAGCGGCAGAAGAAGCGCGGGATGAAGATTGCGCCGAGGATCACTGCCAGCAGAATGGCAGCCTTCCAGGTAAACAGCGCGCCTGCCATGGCGCGGAGGTTCGCATTCGCCAGCAGCAGAGGCAAGCCGCCTTCCAGCGTTCCTGCGGGGCAGAGATACTTACAGAAGTACGGAGAAGCTGCCGCCCCTTTGACTGCCGAAACAACCGCCGGTAAAATCAGCACCGCAGCCAGCAGCACGTATTTGAGCTTGCGCGCCGGCTTATCGATCCGCGCCGGTACCGTACGCTTTCTGACCGGAATCTTCGCCAGAAGATCCTGAAGGAAACCGAACGGGCAGGCGAAGCCGCACAGCAGCCGCCCGAACACGAGTCCGAACAGCATCAGGACGCCTAAGATATAAAAGGAAATGCTGCGGCCCTTTCCTCCTGCCACCGCCTGCAGCGACCCGATGGGACAGGCACCCAGCGCTCCGGGACAGGAATAGCAGTTCAGCACGGGCACACAGATGCCCTTGGACGGACCCGTAAAGATCTTTCCTTTCGCGAAACCGGCCGCATAACCGTTGAACAGCGCAGTAAAAGCTGCCTGGATCCAAAGCCGTTTTCTTTCTTGTGTCTTCATGGTCAGCCGATCCCGATGCATTCCAGACAGATGCGCATGGCTTTTTCCAGCACGTCGGAAAACTCGCCGCGGATCAGACCTGCGGCGAGAAACGCGATACCTGCGGCCAGTACGGCGAGCCTGAGTTGTGTTCTGCGCTTTGCTTCCATTAAGATAAGGCTCCGGCGGTTCCTACAGACCTTTCTTTCCGGCTGCTTTCAGAGCAGCGTTGATGCGTTCCTTGTAAGCCGCTTCCAGATCGTCCGGCGAACCGATGAGGGAGTCGCAGGTCTGTCCGCCTGCGCTGTCCACGAAGATCGTCGTGGGGACATACTGCATCTGTTCGATGAACGTCGTAAAGTCCCCGTTCGCGCTTACGATGGTCTTCCCTTCGAATCCAGCCTCCTCGAGAATGGAGGCGCATTCGTCCGCATGATTCGTGCCGTCCACACAGTAGGTGACCAGCTGTACGTTGTCCGGCAGCGTTTTCGCGAAGGCCGCCAGTTCGTCCATCTCGTCCAGACAGGGCGGACACCAGGTGGCCCAGCAGTTGATGACCGTGATATCCTTGCCGTCATATAATTCACTCGCAGTCAATGCGCTGCCGTCCAGCAGCGTCGCGTCGAAAAAGCGGACGTCAGGGAAATCGTATTCGCCGCCGGAGGTTTCAGCCGGTTCACCGGTACTTGCCGCCGGCACGGACGTCTGCCCGGATTCCTTACCGCAGCCGGTAAAGCCGGCCAGCAGGCACAAAACGAGCAGAACGGCAATCGTCTTCTGTTTCATGGATCTTGCTTCCTTTCCCTTTATTCTTCGGGCAGGTTCTGGTTGATGCGGTACTTCCTGCGCCCGATGGTCTGGGTCATGCGGCGGACCCAGTGCAGCGCATAGCGCGCCTTGGCGTCGCTGAACCCGCTCAGGAAGGCCTTCGCGAGCTGCGGGTCTTCTTTCTTCATATTATAGTACTGTGCGCGGACGGCCTCGATCTCGGGCTGCCAGGCCTCCTCGATCTTCGCGACTTCCGGCGCAAGGATCCCGTGGGCGAAGTTGTAGTCCAGCTCAGTGAGCCAGATGAGGTTCTCAACCTGCCAGAACGCGGTATCCGGGCTATAGACGAATTCCTCCGCGGGAGGATCGAAGTGGGTCGCATCGGCCAGCCTGCGGTCCATCCAGGCGTAGCTGGAAGGCACCCTCAGGCACCCTAAGAACATAGGCACGTACGGGTTCGTGCAGGGCTTTCTCCACGCGCGGTACACACAGGTCGCCGCAGGATCGTCCGCGAAGTCCACGACCGTGCTCTCGACGGTCGTGCCGCAGCAGATGGTGCGCGGATCGTCGAGGGTCTGGTGCGGGTCGCGCAGATAGACGCCGTCCTTCCACCAGCCGCCCTTGACGGACTCTTCCATTCCTTCGTAATGCGTGCGCATCAGAGCCTTGCAGTCTTCGATCGTATACTTGCGGTGCGCCTGGAACGAGAACGGCCGCATATTGCCGTTTGCGGAATATTCGTTCCACTCTTTCTCGAAACCGAGGATGGGCCAGCCGTTGCGGGCGCGCATGGTGTTGTAATCCCTGTCTTCGCCCATCTGATAGGCCGCTGCGAAGTCGAAGTCACTGTAGTCGCCTTTCTTCGCGGGCTTGTACCAGCCGTTCTCGATCGCGAAATCCACGATGTCGGGCGTGTAGTAGAAGTTCTTCCTGTCCGACGGCTCGAGCGCATGGATGGTATAGTGGTTCGGCATGAAGTACACGTGGTCGTCCGGCACGCGCTTGGCAACGAGACGCTTGCCGCGGGTCAGCATGACGACCCAGCACTCGTCCTTGTCCGCGATCTGATACGTGCGGCTGGAAAAATACCCGTACTTCTCGACGAGCTCGATGATGATGTCCAGGCCGTCCCTGGCAGACTTGGCGCGTTCGCCCAGCAGCCGGCGCGCACCGTAGCCGATGCCCATGGTCGCAAGGTAGGGATCCTGGCTGCCGTTTTCATCTTCAGGCGCCTTGCCGGGATTGGCCGAATTCGTGACGATGACCACGCCGTACTCGTTGAAGAAACTGTCGCCGAAACTGATGCCGCCGTCCGGCCTTCTCACTTCGCTCCAGATGAACGCCGCCGTTTCTTCGACCTGCGGGATCTTCACGTCCGGCCGGTCGCCGAACGCAATGAATTCGCCCTTTTCGTGCTTGGCCCGCGGCACGCTGTGCACCATCACGATGCTCTTGTCGTCATCTTCGTTGTGTCCGATCAGCACGCGGCCGGTCGCGCTGGCTTTTTTGCCGATCACGACGGTCGTGCATCCGCCTTCGTATCTCATGGGTCAACCTTCCTTTCGTGTCTACTCAACAAGTTAGATATATTCGCGGTCGATGTACGCGCTCGTGAACAGCTTCAGCAGCGCGCCGTAGTCCAGCGAGAAGTCGACGGTATCGCCGAGCTTGTAGTTCTCCTTTGAAACGTCCATGATCAGGTGGTCGGAGGAACCGCCCAAGATATCTGCTTTGGTGTTCAGCGGGGTCAGGCCGTCCACGTTCAGATCCTGCTTGCCGACCGCAAAGATGGCGCGGTCGATCCAGCCGCGGTCCTCGTAGACCGGCACCTGGCCGAACGCGTCCACACCGACTTCCCCGATGGGGAGCGACGGCTTGTGCTTCAGTTCGATGATCTGAGCGCGCAGGGTCACCGCGTCGTTGTACGTGCCGGGCACGCGCTGGCTGTAAGCCGTCTCGTTGCCCAGGATGAACGATTCGCCGAGGCGCACGTTGTTGATCTTTTCCGGCAGTTCGCCGCGCGGGATGAGGTAGATCGAAGAGCTGTTGCCGCCGGAAACGATGTTCAGGCGGATGGAGAACTTCTTCTCGATCCTCTCGGCGATCGCGCACAGCCCGCCGAGGTTCTCGGGCTTGGGGATGATCGCGCCGTAGCACGACAGGTTGACCCCGATGCCCTCGAGCACGACGTGTTCCATCTTCAGGATCTCGCCGCAGACTTCCATGATCGCGTCTTCGTTCTGATAGAACATGCCTTCGCGCAGGTCGCCCATGTCGATCATCAGGATGACCTTGTGCTTCTTGTTCTGCCGTGCCGCCTCTTCGTTCAAGGCGCGGATAGTCTCGATCTCCGAGTTCTGGGAGATGTCCGCGTAGCGCACGACGTCCTCGATCTCGCACAGCATCGGCAGGCGCAGCAGCACGGTCTCCTTGCCGACCATGTGCACCTTGTTCGCGTAGCTCGCGAGGTTTTTCACTCTGGAATCCGCCAGGTACGACACGTAATCGTTCTTCAGGATCTCGCCGACGATGTGCTCGTCCGCGCAGAAGCTCTTCGTAACGATCATCAGGGAACAGCCGCCCTGCTTTGCGATGGACACGACGGTGTCCAGATTCTTTCTGATCTTTGCCAGATCGATCCGAAGCTTTGGATACATGTTGGCTCCTTTCCGGGCGTTGACCCTAATAGTTCGTGTTCCTGTACTGGCAGTGGATGCGGCTGCAGGTCTTGCACTGATGGTTGCAGCCGGGGATCTTCTGCGTCTGTTCCATGGTCTTTTCACAGTCTTCGGCCATCTTGTTCGAATTGTCCAGGTCGACGGAGGCCCTGCGCATGCTGCGGTCTTTTGCCAGCGCCTCGCGCTTGATCTCCTCGTATTCTTCCTTGGACACGTTGCCGAGCACGGGTTCGGGATTGCGGTATTCGCTCATGTCGTAGCCCATGTCTTCCATGGCCTTGATGTGCTCTTCGTGTTCCTTCTCCTTCTTCAGCCGTTCGGCCTGCATCGCCTGCAGCTCCTTGACCGCGGAGAACTGTTCCGCCTTTACGTCCGCGAAACGCTTTTCGGGGAACTTGATGCCCAGCGACTGCTCGAGCAGTTTGATGGCGCCTTCCCTGTGTGTCTTGGACAGCACGCCGAGCGACGCCATGATGTAGTCGTTGTCGACGAGGAAGTCCACCCCTTCGCCCGGGTACAGCTTCATGCCGGTCTCGTTGTCTTTTAAGATGTTCTGCATCAGCTCGACGCGGTGTGGCAGACGCGTTAAAGCGCCGCCGGTGCCGACGATGTGGCGCACCTGCGTCAGGTCCTTGCCCTCTGCGAGGGTCACGCGGCCGGACGGACCGTACACGTAGCGGATGGTGCCGGCATGGCGTTCGACGGCCTTCAGCACGGCTTCCTTCGTCAGGCGCTCGACGAGTTTGAATTCGTCCTCGTTCTTCGGGATGGCCTTGTAGGTCTCCAGAGTCTTGTCCGGATCGACGCCCATGGCCTGCATCTCCTCGCGGAACTTCTCCTCGCCGATGGATTCGATCACCTTGTAGCGGTTCACGTACACGCCCAGGTCGCCCTCGACCGTGCGCTTCGCCTTGGGTTCGGGCGCCGTCAGGATGCGGGCCACCATGTCGGAATCCTCGGTGACCGAGTGCAGGTCCGTCGTCGCGCCGCCCACGTCGAGCACGATGCAGTCGCCGATGCAATCGTACAGCAGTTTCGTGCATTCCATGACCGCGCCGGGGGTCGGGATGATGGGACCGTTCACCATGTCGCGCACGTGCTCCATGCCCGGCGCGCGGGTGATGTGATCCTCGAAGGCATCCTGGATGACCTTGCGGCAGGGTTCGACGTTCAGTTCGTCGATCTTGGGATAGACGTTTTCGATATTGTAAAGAGGCATGCCGCTCTCTTCGTCGAAGATGAGCTTCATTTCCTCCTGGTTTTCGATGTTGCCTGCGTAGACCACGGGCACCTTCAATCCCATGGAGCGCAGCATTTCCGCGTTGTAGATGGCGGTGTCGCGTTCGCCGTAGTCCACGCCGCCCGCCAGCAGGATGAGGTTCGGCTGGATCTCCTTGATCTTCGCCAGGTCGCTTCTGCGCAGCCTTCCCGCGGTCACGTAGTGGATGATGCCGCCCGCGCCGAGCGCCGCTTCCTTCGCGGCTTTCGCGGTCATGTTGTAGACCAGGCCGTGGACGGTCATCTTCAGACCGCCGGCAGCGGAGGACGTGGCCAGCATTTCGTCGTATTCCAGGGAATCGATGCCGGCCTTCTTCTTCAGGTCTTCGACCGCGCCGGACAGACCGATGCGCACGTCGCCCTCCAGGACGGACGTGGGAGCCTGACCCTGCGCGAAGAACACGGGATGGTCGGAATCCAGATCCTTGAACGCGTTTACGACTGTTGTGGTGGAGCCGATCTCGGCTACCAATACGTCTACTTTCATAGATTATCCTTTACTAAGAAACAGGGGACGGGCAGACGCCCGCCCCCTGAAAGCGATTCGCTTATTCTCTCTCGCCTCTTCTTCTCTGGCGTTCTTCGGCCAGGAAAGTGGCGACGTCGATACCGTGGGAGTTTCTACCGAATCCCATGTCGATACCGGTCTTGACGGCGTCTTCAGGAATGACCTGCGTGCCGCCTGCGCAGAGGATCACCTTGTCACGGATACCCTTTTCCACGCAGAGCTCATGGAGTCTCTTCATGTTCTTGTAGTGGATATTGTCGTGAGAGATGATGGTGGAGGCCAGGATGGCTTCCGCGTTTTCTTCGATGGCTGCGTCGACCATCTTTTCCACAGGTACGGACGTGCCGAGGTAGATGCATTCGATGCCCCACTTCTCGATGCCGCCGTGCTTGATGTTCATGATCTCGCGCATGCCGACGGAGTGTTCGTCTTCGCCCACGGTGCCGCAGATGGCCTTCATGTGCTTAACTTCCTCGAATTCGTGATACAGTTCCGCGTCGGACATGTAGTGCGGTTCTTCGGGGATCTCGATCTCGTTGATGTCGATATCGAAGGCCAGCTTGCCCTTGAGTTCGATACGGGTGCCTTCCGCTTCCTGCAGCACTTCGCGGGAGATGACTTCCGGATCGATCAGACCCAGCTTCTTGCCGATCTCGACTGCGACAGCTTCGGAAACGCGCTTGTTGGTCGGGATGCACATCGTCATCATAACGACGCCGTCGCCGCACCATTCCATTTCAGGCTTGATGGTGTGGCCGTCTCTGTACTTCGCGACCTTTTCGAGACGTCTGTCTACACAGTCGGTCTCATCCAGCTCGTCGATATAGACGATCTTGGAGCGGTCTTCGAACGTGCAGCCGCCGATGAGGGCGGACGGATTCTTCTGGTCACCGCCGTACTGCTCTACGTTATTGTAGCCGTAGTGAGCCGTAACGGGTGCCATGTAGTCCGGATCTCTCTCGAAGATCTTGCCGACGCCTACGCCGCCTTCGATCTTACGGGCGATACCGTCGCCGTTTCTCTCAGGATACTTCGCGGAGTCGACGAAGAAGCCTTCCTGGACCGCCTTGAAGTAACCGCCGGTCTCGACGATCTCTTCCATGAACAGCAGCGCTCTTTCCTTCAGGTCGCGTACGGTCTTGCGCAGCGGGCCGTTGGGATCGTTGTTCAGCTGGACCATCTGCATCAAGCCGTCGAGACCGATCAGCGTCTGCTTCGCAGTGTCGGTAGCTTCGATGTTGTAGATGTGCCAGGGAACGTTTCTGCCTTCGTCCGGCGTGATGGTGGACTGAATGTCCGCGCTCGTGAGCTTGGAGATGAACATGTTCATAACGTGGGTAACGGTCGCTTCTCTCGCGGAGGAGTCGATGTACTTCGTGTTCATCTGGGCTCTCATCTTATATCTGCCGCACATCTCTCTCAAGGCGACGGCGTACGGCAGGTCCATGTACATGCACGGTGCCGGCGTTGCGCTGGGAGGTACGGTGGACAGGGAGATGTTTTCGGGCTTCTCGCCGACCTTTTCGGAGAACAGCGAGTTGATGGAGTGCTGAACGATCAGCTCGGGCATGACCTTCCAGGCGTCTCTTGCGGTCGCGTTCGCGTTGTGCGCGCCGTCGATCTGCAGCATGTCGGCCCAGGCC
>JAFYYP010000056.1 GCA_017557505.1 Bacillota bacterium
AATTGGAGCGGAAGACGAGATTCGAACTCGCGACCCTCGCCTTGGCAAGGCGATGCTCTACCCCTGAGCCACTTCCGCATAAGTGCCGCTTTCGCCGGCGACGCATATTAGTATAGCAAAAGATAATTCCTATTTCAAGTAATATTTTTAGATTTTCTGCCCGGATTGTGCTATACTATCACAGTAACCTGTGTCTGTAGCCCAGTTGGATAGAGCGTCGGACTCCGACTCCGAAGGCCGCAGGTTCGAATCCTGTCAGACACACCAGGAAGAAAAGACCCGGACGATCCGGGTCTTTTCTTATTTCCAACTATTTAATATATCCTGTGCGGTGGAGCGTATCTTGGACTCGCTGGCCTTGCGGTCCATGCGCGGGTCATACAGCAGGCGCACCACGGCCCAATCCAGCGGCGACGGCCAGTCGCAATCGTTGCGGTTCTGATCGAAGATGCTGTAATAGCCGTAGGTCGGATCGTTCAGCAGGCCGTGACCCTGGATGAACTCCTCGCAGATGATGGAGTCGCGGTCCTGGCGCGGCCATGCGTCGCTGCTGATCCATACGTATGTGTCGCTGATCTCGCCCAAATAGGTCGGGTCCGTATAGTACCAGACGCTGGAATAACCCCAGCTTCCGTTCGGCACATTCAAACCGAAGTAGTTCTCGTACGTTGCTTCGTCCGAGAACATCACCTTGATGTCGGCCTCGTTCTCGTCCCACGTCCGGCTGATGCCCGGATAACCGTCTATCGTATTCAGCGTCTCAGCCAGAAAGGCCAACTGTTCTTCATCTGTTCCCTGCGGTTCGCCCATCACGTAATACTTGATCGGCTCCTCGTAGCGCATCAGAAAGCCGCGGTAGCCCTCGTACTCGCCGTACAATGCGACTTCGACGAAGTACTGGATCACTTCGCTGTCTTCGAAGCCGGGCACCGCCTGTCTATCCCAGGGCGGCACGTCCTCGCCGTAAAGACTGTGATAGATATGGTCGAACACGAGATCGGCTGCCTCCTGTTCGGTGATGCCGGCAGCATAGATAGGCGCCGCGCCCAGCAGCAGGCACGCGCAGAGGATCAGGCTGAGCAGCCTCAGTGGTTTTCTGCGATTCATGGCACCCTCCTATTTCTTGACCGCCTGGGTGATGACACCTGTGCGGTACGCTTCGAGCAGCATCTTCAGACCGTCGATCTTTTCCTGCATGTCGACGCCCTGGTCGGTATCCTTGTTCAGCATGCGCACGCTGATATCTTCGCGCGCGACCTGCGTGGAATGGATGTCCAACTCCTCCGCGACAGCCTTGGCCCGGGACTGGAACGCTTCGTGGGCCGTCAGGATGAAACCGTATGAGTTCTGGATCAGCGAGTAGCCGGCGATGCCGGTCGTCTTCTGGTACGGCTTCGCGAAGCCGCCGTCGATACAGATGGCACGGCCGTTCGCCTTGACAGGGTTGCTGCCCTTCTTTACCGGCATGTGGCCGTTGATGATAATGCCGTTGATGGTGTCGCAGCCGAAGTCCGCCAGGAGATGCTTGACGATAGCCTCGCCGTTTTCCTCTTCTATCAATTTATAATACGGGTTCTTCGCTTCGACCCAGGTGCTCTCGTCCTCGACGAACAGACGCTCGAACGTCGTGATCTTCTTCTTGCCGAACAGCGGCGATTTATAGCCGCACCACAGGTACCAGAAGAAGTCGATGCCTCTCTGTTTGTTTTTATCCGTCGGCTTTCCGAAATAGCCTGTGCGCACGAGACGCTCCGCGTAATCGAACCATTCCTTGCCGCTCATATAGCCGTCCGAGGTCAGGATGTTGTCGAAATGGCCCTCCTCGGTCAGGGGCATGCAACCATGGAACAGCAGATTGCCGTTGACGCACTTGTACAGGCCGCCGTTTGCGAACAGGAATTGTACGTGATCCTGCAGAAGTTCGCTCTCCAGAAACGCTCTCTGCAGGCGGTTCATGACGGCTTCTTCCTCGTCGGACAGTCTGTACGGATCCTCCGGGTCGATCGTCGGGAAGAACGTATTGTTCATCGGATATTCCTTGCCGTCGATCGTCACGGTGTACTTCTCGTAGTCGACCTTGTCGAGCAGGCGCAGGGCATCCATTTCGTAGTACGGATGCTGCGCGATCAGCTGGCCCTCGAGCTTGAACTGCATGATCGCGATGGCCTTGGAGATCTTCGAAAGAGACGCAAGGTCCGCGTCGTACATGGCGTCCCTCGTGGAAGCGACCGCCTTGAAGTTCGGGCACGGGTCGTCGCCGTACGTATTCATTGCGAACGTGACGAGCGGACGCAGCGAGATGCCGTAGCCGACCTCGAGCGTGTGCAGGTTATCGTAACGCGTGCAGATACGGATGACGTTGGCGATGCAGGACTTGTTGCCTGCTGCCGCGCCCATCCAGAGGATGTCGTGGTTGCCCCACTGGATGTCCACGCTGTGATAGTTCTTCAGGATATCCAGCACGACGTCGCCCCCGGGACCTCTGTCGTAGATGTCGCCCAGGATATGCAGGCGGAAGATGGCCAGCTTCGAGATGAGCCGGCAGAGGCTGATGATGAAGTCGTCGGCCGCATCCACCTCGATGATGGATTCGATGATGTTCTGCCGGTGGTCGCCGCGGCCGAGCGCCACGCTGTTCGACCCGTACAGCAGCTCCTCGATAATGTAAGCGTATTCCTTATCCAGGCGTTTGCGCACGTAAGAGCGCGTGTATTTGAACGTGACCAGTTCCAACAGCTTGATGAGCCGGTTGAGCGTATCGGAATAAAAGTCGTGCAGGTCGCCATCGTCGATCCCCGCCTTCATGATCTCCAGTTTTTCCTCGGGATAGTAAACGAGCGTCGCGAACGAACGCCTCTGCTCCGGGGTCATGTCCGTAAACGTTTCGTCGATCTTCAGTTTGATCGTACCGGAAGCATTGCGCAGGATGTGGTTGAACGACTCGTATTCGCCGTGGATGTCGGAAAGAAAATGTTCGGTACCTTTCGGCAGGTTCTGAATGGCGGTAAGATTGATGATCTCCGCAGAAGCGGCGGAAACAGTGCCGTATTCTTCTGCCAGAAGCCTTAAATATTTCAGGTCAGCCTTGGAAAAATTCATATTGTCCTCCGCGGCCCGTCGCAAGGGCTCTATATAAGTAGTATACCATACCGTTCCTTTTATGCTATAATAATTCAGTTGAAAGGAAGCACTATGATCCGCATCTACCCGGCACAGTTCAAAGGACATATCAAAGCCCCTGCATCGAAAGCGCATGCGCAGAGGCTCCTTTTCGCGTCCGCGCTTACGAACACCGCGACGCTGATCAAGAACGTCCCGGAATGCGACGACATCGATACGACGCTGCAATGCCTGCTGGACTTCGGCTGCACGGTCGAAAAGCACGGCGAGACCGAGATCAAGGTCTTCCCGTTCGTCAAGACGAACCCGGTTCCTTCCGCGGAATTCGATTTCCGCGAGAGCGGAACGACCGCGCACTTTGCCCTGCCTATCGCCGCCGCGTTCGGCATCCGCTCGGAGTGCAAGGCCACCGGTACGCTCATCAGGCGGCCGCTGATCTCGCTGTCCAGCCGCATGGCGCTGCGCGGAGTCACGTTCAGCAGTTTCAACCTGCCCCTCACCATGAGCGGCGTACTGCAGCCCGGCGAATATGTGTTTGCCGGCGACGAAGGGTCGCAGTATATTTCCGGCGCGCTGATGGCGCTGCCCATCCTGCGGGACGACAGCATCATCCGCCTGTCTTCCCCGCTCACGGACGGAACGTTTATCGACATCACGCTCGACACGCTCGAAGATTTCGGCGTCCACATCGACGTAGACGAGGAAGGCTTCCACATCCCCGGCCGGCAGATCTACAAGAGCCCCGGCAAGACGGTCGTGGAAAACGACTGGGGCCTGGGCGCGCTGTGGGCCTGCGCAGGCGTTTTGTCGAAGGACGAGCGGGACCCCGTCATCGTCGACGGCCTGCCCGCCAGAACGGTGCAGATGTACCGCAGCTTCAAGGAAGTCATGTCTCTGCTGCGCTACGACGTCAAGTACCTGAACATCGATGCCAGCGAGACGCCCAACCTCGCGTGCCTGTACGCGGTCATCGCGGCGACCAAGGGTTCCGGTCTCGATCTGACCGGCGTACCCCAGCTGCGCTTCAAGGAAACGAATCGCCTGAAAGCGGTGTGTGACTGCATCCGCGCGCTCGGTGCCGACGCAACGGCATCGGATGACGGCATCCATATAGAGGAACGCGCAGACTGCGACTATCCGGAAGACGTTAAGATCGACTGCAAAGGCGATCCGTGGATCTTCATGAGCATGGCCCTGGCGGCCGGGTGCCTGCCGAAGCCCATCATCCTGGACGATGAGCACTGCGCCGAAAAGGTCTACCGCCACTTCCTGCGCGATTATAAAGCGCTTGGCGGAAAATACGATATCTTGTAGTCTTTTCTGTTGACAACCCCCACTTGTGGGGGTTATATTTATTCTAGTTAAAGAATCTTTAAGTTGGTACAGAGAGACCGACAAGATCCATAGTATTGTTGCGATGTCGTCTTGCCGGTCCGGCAAGGCGTTTTTATTTGGAGCGGGATGCATGGAATTCAAAGCGACCCTGATGAATGAAGAAGATGTCCGCCGTGCGCTGAAGCGCATCGCGCATCAGATCATCGAAAAGAACGAAGGCTGCGATGGATTGGTGCTTCTCGGCATCAGGACCAGAGGGCTTCCCCTCGCCAGACAGCTGGCGGCCTTCATCCGCGAGATCGAAGGCGCAGACGTGCCCGTCGGAGAGCTGGATATCACGCTCTATCGCGACGATCTGACCCAGATCTCGGAAGAACCCGTCATCAGCAACGAGCTGCCCGCCATCCCCGTCGAAGGCAAGGTCGTCGTGCTGGTGGACGACGTCATCTACACCGGCCGCACCGCAAGGGCCGCCCTGGATGCCGTCTCCGAAATGGGCAGAGCCGCACGCATCCAGCTGGCTGCGCTTGTAGACAGAGGCCACCGCGAGCTCCCGATCCGCCCCGACTATGTCGGAAAGAACGTGCCTACCTCCCGCACGGAAGTCGTATCCGTCCTGATGGAAGAAACGGACGGACGCACCGGAGTCGATCTGTACGAGAATCGGTAAAAGGAGAACATTATGAACGATCAGAACGGTGCCATTTACAACGCCAGAGAACTGGGCACCCAGAAAGTGCTCGTACTGGGTCTTCAGCACATGTTCGCCATGTTCGGCGCAACAGTGCTCGTACCCATCCTGACAGGCTTAAGCGTCTCTGCGACCCTGCTGTTTGCGGGTCTCGCAACACTCTTCTGCCATTTCGTGACCGGACGCAAGGTGCCCGTCTTCCTGGGTTCCTCTTTCGCGTTCCTGGGAGGTTACTTCAGCGTCAAAGCTATGGCGGTCGAAGCCGGCTACACCGAATCGCAAGGCCTTGTCTATGCCTGCGTCGGTATCGCCTGCGCGGGGCTGCTGTACCTGATCCTCGCCCTCATCTGCAAGGCGATCGGAGCTCATAAGGTCATGCGCTTCTTCCCGCCTGTCGTTACCGGACCCATCATCATTGCCATCGGCCTCATCCTGGCGCCGTCGGCCCTGAACAACTGCGCCACGAACTGGCCCATCGCGCTCGTCGCGATCGTCGTGGTCGTCGTAGCCAACATCTGGGGCAAAGGCATGATCAAGATCATCCCCATCCTGCTGGGCGTGCTGGCCTCCTATCTCGTAGCAGCCTTCACCGGCAACGTCGACTTCAGCGGCGTGGCAAGCGCCCCCTGGATCGGCCTTCCGGTCTCCGCAGAAAGAACTGTCTTCTCCCTGATCGGCAACGTGGACAGCGGCCTGCTGCTCTCCGCGATCATCACCATCGTACCTATCGCGTTCGCGACCATGATGGAGCACATCGGCGACATCTCCGCCATCGGCGGCACGGTCGGCAAGGACTTCATCGATGACCCGGGCCTGCACCGCACGCTCATCGGTGACGGTATCGGCACCTCGATCGCAGCGCTGTTCGGCGCTCCGGCCAACACGACCTACGGCGAAAACACCGGCGTCCTGGCCCTCACCAAGGTCTACGATCCGTTCGTCATCGAACTCGCAGCCGCCTACGCGATCGTCCTGAGTTTCTGCCCGAAATTCGCTGCCATCATCACGTCTATGCCCGCAGCGACCATCGGCGGCGTTTCCATCATCCTGTACGGCATGATCTCCGCCATCGGCATCCGCAACATGGTCGAAAACAACGTTAACTTCCAGGAGTCCAGAAACATCATCGTTGCAGCGCTCATCATCGGACTGGCGCTGGGCATCAACTTCTCCGGTTACCTCGGAGCCGACATCACTGCGGCAGGCAACAACGCCACCGGCGCCATCACGTTCTACGCCGGCCAGGTCAGGATCAGCCTCTCCGGTCTGGCAGTAGCCTCCATCGTCGGTATCGTCCTGAATGCCATTCTTCCCGGAAAAGATGAGAAGTTCGGCGAGGACCCGGACAAGACCCTGGCAAGCTCGCTCGGCAAATACTGATCCTAATCTGTACAAGGATATAAAAAAGCCGCATCCGAACGGATGCGGCTTTTCAGTTTGCCAATACTAAAGATCCTTCAGCTTTCCGAGGCACTTTCTGCAGACTTTCTTGCCTTCGAACTCGACGATGTCGGTCGCGTCGTTGCAGAAGATGCAGGCAGGCTGATACTTACGGAGAACGATATCGTTGCCGTCAACGAAGATCTCGATGGGATCGCCCTCGGCCAGGTCAAATGTGTTTCTCAGTTCCTTGGGGATGACGATTCTTCCAAGTTGATCTAACTTTCTTACGATTCCCGTTGCTTTCATAGTATCTTAGCTCCCTTAAACAATGATGATACAGAATAAATATCTGCCGAAAATGGCAAATATTATTATATCAATATAGAAATATTTGTCAACCTGGCTTTTATTTCTTTTCCTTGGTGCGGGTCAGCCTGGCGAGGCCTGCCGCTGCGTTGACGAGGTTCGTGGCAGCTTTCAGCCCGCTGCGGTTGTTCGCGATCACGCCGGTGACGTCGGAGACGGAACGGGAAACGTTCTTCACGATGCCCTGCACGCTGTCGAGATCGTCTCTCGCAGTCGTACTCAGAGCCTCTACGTTCTCCATGGTCTTCGCAAGGGACTTGAGCGTCGGGAGCAGTTTTGCAAATACGGCGGCGAGAATGCCTAAAACGACGATCGCCACGACGAGCAGAATATAAATGAGCAGCTGCTGAACACTAATCGTAATCATTGTTTTCCTCCTAATTAATCCCCCTGTACCTGTAATTATGCAATTTTTGGGCGCTCTTTACAAGGTTGTTTTTATGAAAGGATAACATTATAATAAAGATGGATGATTATGGAGGTACCACTTGGCTAAATATATCGTAGAACAATCGGGGCCGCTTCGCGGAGAAGTGACCATTTCCGGCAGCAAGAACGCCGTTCTGCCGATCATGGCGGCGACGCTCCTCTCTGACGGCGTATGCGAGATTAACGACGTTCCGCACCTGCTGGACGTGGACGTCATGTGCGAGATCCTCAGATCGCTGGGCTCGACTGTCAAGGAAGACTGGAACGCGCACACCATCACCGTGGAACCGGGCAAGGGCGATATCTCGGAAGTGCCGCACGAACTGGTGAAGAAAATGCGCGCATCCATCTTCGTGATGGGTCCGCTGCTCGCCAAGACCGGATTCGCCAGCATTGCCCTTCCGGGCGGCTGTTCCATCGGGAACCGTCCCATCGACCTGCATAACAAGGGGCTGCGCCTTTTAGGCGCAAGGATCCTGACCGGCGACGGCATCGTGGAAGCATCCGCGCCGCGCAACGGACTGAAAGGCGCGCTCGTCTATCTGGACTTCCCCAGCGTGGGTGCCACGGAGAACATCATGATGGCCGCGACCCTGGCGAAGGGCTCGACCGTCATCGAAAACGCGGCGGAGGAACCGGAGATCGTCGACCTCGCGAACTTTCTGAACAAGATGGGCGCGAAGATCAAAGGCGCTGGCACGGATACGATCCGCATCGAAGGCGTCGAAACGCTGCACGGAACGCGCCACGCGGTCATTCCCGACCGCATCGAGACAGGCACGTTCATGGTCGCCGCGGCGATCACGAGAGGCGACGTTCTGATCAAGAACAGCGTGCCCGATCACGTCAGACCGGTCATCGCGAAACTCATGGAATGCGGCGCGTCCGTCAACGACGAAGTCGACGGGCTGCGCGTACGGGGAGACCTGAACGAACTGGTCTCGACCGACATCAAGACACTGCCCTACCCGGGCTTCCCGACCGACATGCAGGCGCTGTTCATGGCCCTGCTCACGACGGTGGACGGTACGAGCGCCGTCATCGAGACTGTCTTCGAGAACCGCTTCATGCACGCGGCGGAGCTGTCCCGCATGGGTGCCAACATCCGGGTCGACGGCAGAACAGCCATCGTTCCGGGCAACAAGCATCAGCTGACCGGTGCGCACGTGATCTCTACAGACCTGCGCGCAGGAGCTGCCCTGGTGCTGGCAGGCCTGGTCGCGAAAGGCACGACCGAGGTCTCCGAGATCTACCACATCGAACGCGGCTACGAAAATTTCCACGAGAAGCTGACCGCGCTCGGTGCGAAGATCGAACGCATCGAAGACTAGAAACAAATACAAAAGAGGCCGTAAGGCCTCTTTTTTCGTGTTTTAAATCCGTCCGTAGATCCTCTGCAGCTCTTCGCTGTAGGCGCCGTCTTCGCCCCGCACACACAGCGAAGGATCGACGGTGAGTTCCTTTCCGCCCCCTTTGGATGCGGAGACGAGAACGATGTTCGGCGCTGCGCCGGGCCGGGGAAGCACCAGCCTCATGCGCTTGGGTTCCAGTCCGCACGCCCGGCAGGCCTCGAAGATGTCCGGCAGCCTGGATGGTCTGTGCACGATCACGAATCGCCCACCCGGCTTTAACGCGTAAGCAGCGGCCTGGACAAAGTCTAAAAGCGAGGCCGTCGTTTCGTGCCGCGCGATGAACGCCGCGCTGCTTTCTGAAACAGGCCCTCTGCCCGCTTCGCCGTAAGGCGGGTTGCAGAGGACCGCGTCGAACGAAGACGCCTCCGCCAGCTTTTGGATGTCCTTCACGTCGCCGTGCAGAAACCGCAGACGGTCTTCGAGCCCGTTCCGCTTCGCGCTCTCCCGGGCAAGCTGCACCTGTGCTTCCTGCACCTCGATGCCGGTCACCGACGCAGGGGAATACTTCCCCATCGCGATCAGCGAGGCGGCTCCGTTGCCGCTGCCCAGATCCAGCAAAACCTCCGAAGAAGACGCTTTGCAGTAATCCGCCAGAAGCACGGCGTCGACGCCGTAGCAGAACGTCTCGGGGTCCTGCAGCAGGATGAGCCCGCCAAAGCCCGTATCATCCGCCCTGACTGCCATGCTACTCCAGATCCAGCAGTTCTGCCTGCTTCATGAGTTCTTCTTCGGACATAGTGGAAAGATCTGCATCCCCGAATCCGTTCTTTTTCTTATCTTTCTTCGGCAGGAATTTATCCTGCCCGCGCTTGTTCGGCGCTCTCTGGATCTCTTCCTTGCCGTAGATATAGTATTCCGTCGAAAGCTTTTCGGGTTTCGATTCGCTCTTTTCTTCGAGGATCAATCGCGTTTTGATCTTGTTTTCCAGGATGTTGACGTCCATGACGACCGCTTTGCCGTCCCGCGTCGTGATGCGCTCGCCGACGTCGGGCATGCCCTTCTTCAGGTGGCAGTACGTATCGTTTTCGTACTGCAGACAGCACATCAGGCGGCCGCAGATGCCGGAGATCTTGATGGGATTGAGGGACAGATTCTGCACCTTGGCCATCTTGATGGAGACCGGTTCGAAATCCGGCAGCCAGGCATGGCAGCACAGTTCTCTGCCGCAGGACCCGATGCCGCCCATCATCTTCGTCTCGTCGCGCACGCCGATCTGACGCAGTTCGATGCGCATCTTGAACACGCCGGCCAGATCCTTGACCAGCTCGCGGAAGTCGACTCTTCCGTCTGCCGTGAAGTAGAAGATGACCTTCGAGTTGTCGAACGTGTACTCCACGTCCACGAGTTTCATCTCCAGACCGTGCTTGTCGATCTTCTCCTGGCACAGCTGCAGCGCTCTTTCCTTCTTTTTCAGGTTTTCTTCGTGGCGTTTGACGTCGTCCTCGTCCGCCTTGCGCAGGATGGGCTTGAGCGGCGCTACGACTTCTTCCTCTTCCACTTCGAGAACACCGGCCGAGACCATGCCGAATTCGATGCCTCTGGCCGTTTCCACGATGACGTTATCACCCGCAGACAGTTCGAGGTCTGCCGGGTCGAAATAATATACTTTACCGGCGGCTTTGAATCGCACGCCTGCAACTTTGATCATTCTATCCTCCTAGATCGACAGGTCCAGGCAAAGCTTCTTCAGCGTATAACCTGTATTGTATCCGAGACGGACCGACCGGATGGCGTCTTCGACCGCGCTGATCGCGGTTTTCAGTTTCTCCGGATCTGTCTTGGCGCATACTTCTTCAAAAGAGTCCCAGTCACGGCTGACAGGCGATCTGTCCTGCGTGTATGGGAACAGCAGAGCGTCCCGCAGCAGCATCAGCAGGCACTCGAGGAACGAGGCGGCCTTTGCCCTTGGATCGTTTTTTTCTTCCAGGACCGGTTTCAGACAGTCGCGCTTCTGATAGAACAGCGACCGGCCGGCGCACAAGGTAAAGTAGGCTCTGGCCAGTTCCGTCTCAGCCTCCTGCGGCAGCACCGCTTCATCTTCGAGGAAATACGTGCTGCAGCGCGAAACGACCGTCGGCAGCAGCGCCTCTTTCTTTTCCGCAAGAAGAATGAGAACCGAATCGCCTGCCGGCTCTTCCAGCGTCTTCAGCAGTTTGTTCTGCGCCGCCGTGTTCAGCAGGTGAGCCTCTTCGATCACAGCGACGTGCCGCGGTCCGAACGGTTTCAGCTTCAGCTGCTCCTGAAGCGCTTCCACCGCATCCACGCCGATCTGCGTCTTCGCGTTTCCGGGAGCCGTCTCGAGGTCCGTGTACAGATAGTCTTCGTGATTGCCGTGCGCGAATTTACGGCAGGAAAGACACGTTCCGCAGGCGTCTCCTTCGTGCGGTGACCCGCAGAGTATCGCTGCCGCCAGTGCCTTTCCCATCTGCAGGCGGCTTTCCTTTCCGCCGACAAAAAGATAGGCGTGCACCAGCTTACCGCTTTGCAGCAGCGACGCCAGCTGCGCCGCGACCGCCTTATTCTGCTTCAGCTCTGCGAACGACATAGGCTTCAAACTGTTCCCGGATCTCGGCAGCGATCTCCTCGATGCTGCGGGACGCATCGATGCAGATGTACCGGTCCGCGTAGATCTCCTTCAGCTTCCGGTATCCGTCATAGACCGCATTATGGAACGAAAGGTCTTCCTGCTCCAGCCTGTCGAGGTCTCTGGCGGAAGCGACGCGCTTCTTGCCCTGGTCTGCGGGCAGGTCCAGGAAGAACGTGATATCGGGCTGCGTCCCCTGTATGGCAAATTCGTTGATGACCCGCACGTCGTCTCCCAGGCCCCTGGCATAGCCCTGGTATGCGATGGAAGAATCCATGAAGCGGTCGCACAGTACGATGCATCCTGCTTCCAGCGCGGGGCGTATCTTCTCCGCCACGTGCTGCGCGCGGGACGCCGCATACAGCAGTGCCTCCGTGACCCCGTCCATCTCCTTGTGAGAAGGATCGAGCAGCAGATCGCGGATCGCCTCGGAGATCGGCGTACCTCCCGGCTCGCGGGTCAGAACGACCTCGAAACCCATCTGCCGGCAATGCTGCGCCAGGAGACGGATCTGCGTCGTTTTGCCGCTTCCGTCCGGCCCTTCGAATGTAATGAATATACCCTTCACTGCTCTTTTCCTTCTATCCTAACGGTCGGTGCCGTGTGACTTGCGGTATTCGCTCTCGAACGACTGGCGCTTCTGCTCCTTCGCGTTCTTCGCATCCCTCTTCGCCTTCTTCGCGCGGCTTTCGCGGAGCACGCCGTCTAAAAGATCGCCAAGCAAACCGAACCCCAGCACGAAGACGGGGATGCAGAGCAGGATCCATAATGCATATCTTGCGATCGTAACAGTCATAGGCACTCCTTAACCAAATAAGTATACCATAAATACAGGGGAAGTGAAAGGCAACGAAAAAACGCACCCTTACGGATGCGTCTTTCGAACCGGCTGCGTCCTACTTTCCCAGGCAGCTTCCCACCAAGTATCATCGGCTCTGAAGGGCTTAACTACTGTGTTCGGGATGGGAACAGGTGTGACCCCAACGATATAGCAACCAGATTGTGAAGGCATGTACCTTCAAAACTAAACAATGCTATGAAAAACCTTGGTCAAGTGTTCGACCTATTAGTATCGGTCAGCTCAACATGTCGCCATGCTTACACCTCCGACCTATCAACGTGGTAGTCTCCCACGGGTCTTATCCATAAAGGAGGGAGATCTGTTCTTGTGGGGGGCTTCGCACTTAGATGCTTTCAGCGCTTATCCCTTCCATAGGTAGCTACCC
>JAFYYP010000012.1 GCA_017557505.1 Bacillota bacterium
CTTCCTCCAGCAAGCTCTCCGACGAGGAGATCAAGCAGAAGGTCAAGGAAGCCGAAGAGTATGCCGAGGCCGATAAGAAGAAGAAGGAAGACACCGAGACCCGCAACCAGGCCGAGACCATGATTTATGAGACCGAAAAGAACCTGAAGACGCTCGAAGGCAAGCTGTCCGAGGCGGAAGTCAAGGAGATCACGGACGCGAAGGACGAGCTGCAGAAGGCTCTGAACGCCGGTACGACCGAAGACGTCAAGGCCAAGATCGAGGCTCTTACGAACAAGTTCCACATCATGAGCACCAAACTGTACGAGCAGGCTGCACAGCAGCAGGCGCAGCAGGGCGGCGGTGCAGGTCCCGACATGGGCGGCTTCAACCCGGGCGCAGGTTTCGGCGGTCAGGCGGGCGGCGCAGCTCCGCACGATGACGGCGTTCAGGACGCCGACTTCGAAGTCGTGGACGATGACAAATAAAAATGGCTGACAAAAGAGATTACTACGAGGTTTTAGGGCTGGAAAAAGGTGCGAGCGAGGACCAGATCAAGTCCGCGTTCCGCAAGATGGCCATGAAGTACCACCCGGACAGAAACCCCGGCGATAAGACGGCCGAGGAGAAGTTCAAGGAGGTCAACGAGGCTTATTCCGTCCTGTCCGACCCCGACAAAAAAGAAAAATACGACCGCTTCGGCTTCGCCGGCGTAGACCCCAACGCGGGCTTCGGCGGTGGCGGCGGGTTCGGCGGCTTCGACGCGTCGGGCTTTGGAGGCTTCGAGGACATCTTCAACATGTTCGGAGGCTTCGGAGGTTTCGGCGGCCAGACGAGGCAGGCCAGGAACGGCCCGCGGCGCGGCGCGGATATCCAGAAGCGCATGAATATCACCTTCGACGAGGCGGTGTTCGGCTGCAAGAAGGAGATCCGGCTGACGAAGGACTGCACGTGCGATACGTGCGGCGGCACAGGCGCGAAGAAGGGCACCGGCAAGAAGACCTGTCCGCACTGCGGCGGGTCCGGCCAGGTCCGCACTGTGCAGAACACGCCTCTGGGACAGTTCCAGAGCGTGCGCACCTGCGACCACTGCGGCGGCACGGGTCAGATCATCGAAGATCCCTGCCCGGACTGCGGCGGCACCGGCAAAGTCCGCAAGACCATCACGCTGAACGTGACGATCCCTGCCGGCGTGTACACGGACTACGTTCTGACGCTGAGTGGCCAGGGTCAGCCCGGCAGCAACGGCGGCCCGGCGGGCGACCTGTACATCGTGCTGAACGTGGGCGAGCACAAGCTGTTCACGAGAAAGGGCGACGACCTGTGGCTGAAAGTGCCCGTCACGTTCTCCCAGGCGGCTTTGGGTGACACGGTGACGATCCCCGGTCTGTCCGAAAAGCTGGCGCTGAAGGTGCCGGCCGGCACGCAGCCCGGCGACGTGCTGCGCATGAAGGGCAAGGGCGTTCCCAACGTCAGAAGCAAGCGGCCCGGCGACCTGTACGCCGAGATCGTGCTCGAAGTGCCGACGAAACTGACGGCCGAGCAGAAAGACCTCATCCGCCAGTTCGGCGAGACCAAGACCACGACAGGCTACGCGAAGCGCAAGTCGTTCATGGATAGTTTAAAGGACTTGTTCAGTTAAGGACTGAAACAGAAGCCCGGTCAGGAGTCTGACCGGGCTTTTTGTGCTATACTGTCAGGTATGAAATACAAAGAGATCAAGATCTATCCGAAAAGCGAAGAACTGAACGCGCTCGTCGACCGGCTGACCGCGGCGGGGCGCAGCGACCTCGTCATCAACGACCCGGGCGAGCTCGAGGACTTCATGCGGGCGCGCGAAGAACACGTCTGGGATTACGTCGATCCCGAGCTGATCGAGGATCTGCAGGGCAACCCCTACGTCTGTTTTTATCTGCAGGAGGGCGAGGAAGACCCGGACGCGATGGCTATCGCGAAGGAATACGACTTTACGCTGACGCACGTCGACGACGAAGACTGGCTGCACAAGTGGGAAGAGTACTTCATGCCTACAAAGATCACGGAGCGCTTTGTGGTCAAACCTGCCTGGCGCACGTATGAACCCAAAGAAGGGGAGGACGTCATCACGATCGACCCCGGCCTCGCGTTCGGCACCGGCACGCATGCCACGACGTTCCTGACGCTGCGGCTCATGGAAAAGTATCTGCTGCCCGGCGAATCCATGCTGGACGTCGGGTCCGGCAGCGGCATCCTGTCCATCGGCGCGGTAAAGCTCGGTGCGGACAAAGTCTGGGCCGTCGACCTGTTCGACGACGCGGTACTCAGTACAAAGAAAAACGCAGTGCTGAACGGCTGCGAGGAAAAGATAGAAGCGTTCCAGGGCGACCTGACGAAGGGTCTGGACGTCAAGGCGGACCTGGTATGTGCGAATCTGATGGCCGACCTGGTCAAAATGCTGTCCAAAGACGTGGCAAAGCACCTGAAAGGCCGCTGCCTCTACATCTCCAGCGGAATACTGGACGAGAAGGAGGAAGAGGTCTCAGGTGCCATTGAAAATGCCGGATTCGAGATCGCCGAAGTGATCCACGCGGACGGCTGGTGCGCCATCTGCGCGCGCTATCTGCGCTCCTTGGAATCGTAACTCTCGACGGTGGACTGCACGCCCGCTTCGATGCGGACTTCGCCGAGACGCGCGAAGTGGGGCTCTTTGCCGTGCTTCATGAGAGCGTCGCCGTTTTTCCACATCTCGAGCAGCAGGATCTCGTTCGGGTCCTCGTAGTTCAGAAAATAGTCGTAGCAGATGTTGCCTTCCTCGGCGCGGCACGCCTGGGGCAGACCTTCGTCGAACAGCTGCTGCAGGAACGCTTCACGCTGTCCTTCGGGTGTTCTGTATTTGACGCGTACAATGATCATTTTCGGACCTCCGTTCTTTACAGAGAACATTTGTTCTGGTATAATCAGGTTGCTGTTACGGATATTATACAACGATTTTCTCCGCTGCGGGAAGCAAATTAGGAGGACATTATGAGATACGCAACATTCATGGAATCGCCCATTGGCACGCTGCAGCTGGCAGAAGAGGACGGCAAGCTGACCCATCTGCTCTTCGCGTGGCACAACACGCTGGCAGATCTCGGCGTGGAGTCCGAAGAAAAGGAAACGCCGCTGCTCAAGAAAGCGAAGAAGCAGCTCAGGGAATATTTTGCGGGCAAGCGCAGGGAGTTCGATCTGCCTCTGGCGCCGGAGGGCACAGCTTTCCAGATGAAGTGCTGGGAAGGCCTGCGGCAGATCCCCTACGGCGAGACTCGCACGTACAGAGATATCGCGGCGTATGCCGGCAACCCGAAAGCGGTGCGCGCGGCAGGAGGCGCCAATCACAACAATCCCATCAGCATCATCGTTCCGTGCCACAGGGTCGTCGGCAGCACCGGCTCGCTGACGGGCTTCGGGGGCGGACTGGAAGCCAAAGCTTTCCTGCTGAATCTCGAACAGAAAGGCGTTGGCGGAGATAAGGTATGGCAGGCGAAATAAAGCCTTTGGAAAACAAAACAGTATCGTTCTTTACGCTCGGCTGCAAGGTCAACCAGTATGAATCGCAGGCACTGGCGGAAGCGTTCCGCCGGGCGGGCTGCGCTGTTTTAGAGGAAGATGACCCGGCGGATATCTACGTCGTGAACACGTGCAGCGTCACGCGGCTCGCGGACCGCAAGTCGCGGCAGTTCATGCGCCGTGTGCGCAAACAGAACCCAAACGCCCTCGTGATCGTGATGGGCTGCTATCCGCAGACGAATCCGGCCGAAGTCGCGCAGATCGAAGAAGCGGACATCATCCTCGGTACGACGGGCAAGCTGCAGGCGGTTTCCCTCGCTGAGGACTGGTTTGCGTTGCCCGCAGAGCAGCGTAAGAAGCAGGTTCTCGTCACGGATCCCGTCGTGCGGCAGACCGAGTACGAGCAGCACGACGGCATCACGGGCATGGAGACGAAGACCCGCGCCCTCATCAAGATCCAGGAAGGCTGCAACCGCTTCTGTTCGTACTGCGTCATTCCGCACGCGCGCGGACAGGTGCGCAGCCGCAGTGCTGCAGCTATCAAAAAAGAGGCGGAATCGCTCGTTTCCGCAGGCTATAAGGAAATTACCCTGACCGGCATCAATACGGCGCTCTACGGGGCGGAAAACGGCTTCACAGACGATCTGGAGACGGGACTGCAGGGCGTGGAGATCATCGTGAAGGCGCTCAGCGACATCCCGGGCGATTTTCTTATCCGCCTGGGCTCTATGGAGCCGACCGTCATCGACGCGGACTACATTGCAAGGCTGTTCCGTTATGAAAAACTGGCGCATCACGTGCATCTGTCCATCCAGAGCGGTTCGGATGTGGTCATCGCGCGTATGAACCGTCATTACACGGCGGAGGATTATCTGAGGATCGTGGAAGTGTGCAGGGCGTTCGACCCGCTGTACGGCATCACAACGGACATCATCACCGGGTTTCCGGGCGAAACGGAAGAAGATTTCGAGGCGAGCAAGAACATCGTGCGCAAGGCGCAGTATCTGCACGTACACTGCTTCCCGTACAGCAGACGTCTGTATACGCCTGCGGCGGACATGCCGGACCAGATCGCGCCGCCCGTCAAGAAGCAGCGCAACAAAGAGCTCATCGAGCTGGCGGAGACCGTTTCGCGGCAGTTCCGGTCGGCTATGATAGGCTCCGTGCAGCGCGTGCTGGCAGAGGAAACCGAACAGACCGAACAAGGCCTGCTCTGGAAGGGTCACTGCAGCAACTACTGCACCGTCTATTTCCGCGACCCGTCCATGCACGACGCATACCGCCCCGTATCGCTCGAAAACCAATGGATAAACGTAAAAATCGACGCAGTTTACCGTGACGGAGTGATCGGGACTGTGGTATAATATTCTGTACTTTTGATAAAGAATCGTTTCGAGGGGTGGCGCCTAAAGAGGCTCATCAAGACCGGAGCGAACGCCGTGACTCCCAAGTTGGTTGCCGTCGCGGATGAGCGCAGGGCGAAGATGAGGATGTGTTGGGCGACAGGACCCCGGAAAACGAACCGAAGATTTCATACGGAAAGGAGAGAAGACCATGTCCGATTGCTTATTCTGCAAGATCGTAAACGGAGAGATCCCGTCCAACAAAGTCTACGAAGACGACGAGATCCTGGCCTTCTACGATGTGGCGCCCCAGGCTCCCGTTCATTTCCTGATCGTGCCCAAGAAGCACATGGATTCCCTGGACGATACGACTGACGAAGATGCCGCGCTGCTCGCGCACATCATGCTGAAGATCAAAGACATCGCCAAGGATCTGGGTCTGGAGAACGGCTACCGGGTCGTCATCAACACAGGCGAAGACGGCATGCAGTCCGTCAAGCATCTGCACGTGCACGTGCTTGCCAAGAGAAGACTGCTGTGGCCTCCCGGCTGATCGAAAAAGGAAACCGTTACTGTTTGAGGAGATACATTTATGGCTGAAGAGATCAAAGTCAACAAATTCGACGACGAAGAATACAGACAGACGTACTGGCATTCCTGCTCCCACGTGATGGCGCAGGCTGTCAAGCGCCTGTGGCCTGAAGTCAAGCTGGCGATCGGCCCGTCCATCAAGGAGGGCTGGTATTACGACATGCTCGCTCCGTTCGCGTTCACACCGGAGCACATGGAGAAGATCGAGGCGGAAATGAAGAAGATCTGCAAGGAGAACCTGAAGATCGAACGCTTCGAGCTGCCCAGAGACGAGGCCGTCAAACTGATGGAAGAGAAGGAAGAACCGTTCAAGGTCGAACTCATCAACGACCTGCCCGAAGGCGAACCCATCTCGTTCTACAAGCAGGGTGAGTTCACCGATCTGTGCGCGGGTCCGCACCTCGATTACACGAGCCGCATCAAGGGCAACGCGCTCAAGCTGCTCACGTGCAACGCCGCGTACTGGAGAGGCGATTCCAGCCGCGAGACCCTGCAGCGCATCTACGGCATCGCGTTCCCGAAGAAGGAAGAACTCGACGAGTATCTCGAGCGCATCGAGGAAGCGAAGCGCCGTGACCACAGAAGACTCGGCAAGGAACTCGGCCTGTTCGCGTTCCGCGACGAGGCACCCGGCTTCCCGTTCTACCTGCCGAAGGGCATGGTGCTGAAGAACACGCTGGTCGAGTACTGGAGACAGGTCCACAAGAAGTACGACTACGTGGAGATCTCCACGCCGCAGATCATGAAGCGCACGCTTTGGGAGACGTCCGGCCACTGGGATCACTACAAGGAGAACATGTACACGACGGTCATCGACGACGAGGATTTCGCGATCAAGCCGATGAACTGCCCGGGCTCCATCCTGGTCTACGACCTCGAACCCCACAGCTACAAAGACCTGCCGCTGCGTTATGCCGAACTGGGCATCGTGCACAGACACGAGCTGTCCGGCGCGCTGCACGGCATGTTCCGCGTCCGCTGCTTCACGCAGGACGACGCGCACATCCTGCTTGCCAAGGAGCAGATCCGCAGCGAAGTTTCGAGCATCACGAAACTGATCGACGAGATGTACGGCGTATTCGGTCTGCCGTATAAGATCGTGCTCTCCACGATGCCCGAAGACCACATCGGTACGAGAGAAGACTGGGAGAAGGCAGAAGCAGACCTCGCGGACGCCATCACGTCCATCGGAAAGACCTACGAGATCAATCCGGGCGACGGCGCGTTCTACGGTCCGAAGCTCGACTTCCACGTCACCGACTCGCTCGGCCGCGTCTGGCAGTGCGGCACCATCCAGCTCGACTACCAGCTGCCCGGCAGATTCAATCTCGACTATATCGACAAAAATTCCGAGAAGCAGACGCCCGTCATGATCCACAGAGTCGTCTACGGATCCCTGGAGCGCTTCATCGGCATCATCACCGAGCACTTCGCCGGCGCGTTCCCGACGTGGCTGGCGCCGGTGCAGGTCAAGATCCTGCCGGTCACCGACAGAGCCCTCGAATACGCGGAGAGCGTGGCGCAGATGCTGGAATCCTCCGGCTTCCGCACCGAGATCGACGAGCGCAACGAAAAGCTCGGCAGAAAGATCGTGGATGGCCGCGCCGAGAAGATCCCGTATCTGCTCATCGTCGGCGACAAGGACGTCCAGAACAACACCGTCGCGCCGAGAAGCAGGGGCGAGGGCGATCTGGGCACGATGGATATCCGCGAATTCACGGAGCTGCTGCGCAAGAAAGTCGCCAGCAAAGCCCTGAAATAGCTGAAATAGTGCTTGCAATTGGCGGAAAAAGTGCTAAACTATTTCCGTTACAAATTTTGAAAGGATAAGGAGGTGAACAAAGTTATGGCACAGGTAATCGTAAGAGAAGGCGAAAATCTGGAAAGCGCTCTTAAGAGATTCAAGCGTTCTTGCGCCAGAGACGGCGTCATGTCCGAGCTCCGTAAGAGAGAACACTATGAAAAGCCCAGCGTAAAGCGGAAGAAGAAGTCCGAAGCA
>JAFYYP010000013.1 GCA_017557505.1 Bacillota bacterium
CTACGGCCGCCAGAAGCACTATTACAGCATATACAAGAAGATGCAGTACCAGCAGAAGCAGCTGGACGAGATCTTCGACCTGACGGCGGTCCGCATCATCGTGGACACGATCCGCGACTGCTATGGCGTGCTGGGCGCGGTCCATACCATGTGGACGCCTATCCCCGGACGGTTCAAGGACTACATCGCCATGCCGAAGCCGAACCGCTACCAGTCGCTGCATACGACGGTCATCGGCAAGAACGGCAACCCGTTCGAGATCCAGATCCGCACGAAGGAAATGCACCGCACTGCGGAATACGGCATCGCGGCGCACTGGAAATACAAAGAGGGCATCGCCAGTGACGACGAGGAAGTCAAACTGGCCTGGCTGCGCCAGACGCTCGAGTGGCAGCAGGAACTGAAAGATCCGGGCGAATTCATGGAGACCGTCAAGGTCGACCTGTTCTCGAACCAGGTATTCGTGTTCACCCCGAAGGGCGACGTCATGGAGCTGCCTGCCGGGTCCACGCCGCTGGACTTCGCATTCAAGGTCCATACGGCGGTCGGCTGCAAGTGCATCGGCGCAAAAGTAAACGGCAAGATGGTGCCCATCGATTACGAGCTGCAGAACGGCGAGATCGTGGACATCGTCACGTCGGCAAACTCCCACCCGAATCTGGACTGGCTGAAGATCGTCAAGACGAACTCCGCGAAGAGTAAGATCCGCCAATATCTGAAGAAAGAGGCGGCAGCCACCGTCGTCGAGAAGCCTGCCGCCGCCAAGGCGAAAGAAGAAGCTGCAAAGGAAGCAGAACGCCTCGAAGCGGAAGCAAAGAAGAAGGCCCAGGAAGAGGCCAAGAAGCTCGCGCAGGCCATGAAGAAGGAGAAGCGTCCGGAGCGGACGAAGGGCGTGAGCGTCAAAGGCGTCAGCGACCTGATGATCCACTTCGCGAAATGCTGCAGCCCCGTTCCCGGCGACGCGATCGTCGGCTACACGACCAAGGGCAGAGGCGTCTCCATCCACCGCATGGACTGCAGCAACATTCGTTCGCTGCCGGAACGCGAGAAACTGCGGCTGATCGACGTGTCCTGGGACGACGATGACAGCGGCCAGAACTTCGACGCAGGCATCACGATCGTCGCGGAAGACCGCAAGGGCCTGTTCTCGGACGTTTCGAAAGTCTGTGTGGACATGGACATCAACATCAACGGGCTGAACCTGAAGACAGACAAGGACAAGGTCTGCACGATGGACCTGACGCTTTCCATCAACAATACGGGCGATATCGTCAAAGTCATGGCCCGCATGAAGCAGGTCAAAGGCGTCGTCGAAGTGTACCGCACGAGGTCTTAAAGGAGATCGCATGATCAATATCAGAAATTACGTCCTGAGCGCATTCGGCACGAACTGCTATCTGGTCTGGGAAGAAGGGCACAAAGAGGCCTTTATCGTGGATCCGGGCGCACCGAGCGCAGCGCTTAAGAGCGACGTCGAAAAGAACGGGCTGACCCCCGAGTATATCGTGCTGACCCACGGACACGGAGACCATACGGGCGGTATCGATTTCTGCAGAGAGACCTGGCCGGACATCAAGCTGGTCGCGGCAAAGAAGGAGGAGAAACTTCTGTACAGCCGCAGAGACAGCTATGGTCCCGGAGGTATCACGGCGGACGTCTGGACGCACGACGGAGACGTTCTGAAGGTCGGAAACATGGAACTGAAGTTCATCGCGACCCCGGGACACACGCCTGGAGGACAATGCGTGTTGGTTGACAGAACTTTGTTTTCCGGAGACACGCTGTTCCATGCCTCTGTCGGCCGCACAGATCTCTGGGGCGGCAGTTTCGAGGACCTGATGGATTCCATCACGACGAAGCTGTTCGTGCTCCCCGAGGACACGACGGTGCTGCCGGGTCACATGGACGCGACGACGATCGGCTGGGAAATGAGGTACAATCCCTTTGTATAGCATTTCCGTACCCGACGAAAAGCATAAATATCACGTCGGCGAACTTGCGAAGATGTTTCTTTCCGAAGACGCTTTCTGCATCTACGTCGGGCAGCCCGACGCGGAACTTGTGATCGGCGCCGGCGGCGATTATAACGACAGCAAGCGCAGGGCATACGCGTTTTTCCGGAAGATCACCGGCCGCGACCTCGACTGGGGCATCCTGACAGGCGTACGCCCGGGCAAGCTCTACAACGAGCTGAAAGCGAAGGGCGAAGACCCGGAGAAAGTCCTGAAAGAACAGTATTTCGTGTCTGATGAAAAGATACGGCTGCTCCGCAGGGTCAGCGAATGCCAGCAGACGGTAAAACGCAGTCACGACCCGAAGGCTATCGGCTTATACATCGGCATCCCGTTCTGTCCGACACGCTGCCAGTACTGCAGCTTTACGAGCAATACGATCACGAAAAAAGGCGCGACGGCCTATCTGCAGGCGCTGTTTACCGAGATGCAAGACGTCAGAAAACTTATGGACAGAAACGGTCAGACTGCCGAGTCCATCTATATCGGCGGCGGCACTCCGACGAGCCTGGACGAAGAAGATCTGCGGTCGTTTCTGATGAAAGTGCGGGATCTGTTCGTGACGGAGAACACCGTCGAATTCACGGTGGAAGGCGGACGGCCGGAGACCATTACGGAAGATAAACTGGCCATCATCAAGGAGGCCGGCGCGGACCGCATCTCCGTCAATCCGCAGTCCATGAAGCAGCATACGCTGGATCTGATCGGCCGCAGACACACGCCGCAGCAGATCCGCGAAGCGTTCGCGCTGGCGGACGAAGCAGGCATCAGCATCGTGAACGCCGACCTGATCACAGGTCTGCCCGAAGAGATGCCGGAGGACTTCCGCGACAGTCTTACCGCGGTCCTGGCGCTGGGTCCCGAGAACATCACCGTGCATACGCTGGCAGTCAAGAAAGCCAGCCGTATGATCGAAGAGGATCCGGGCGTTGCGAGACGCCAGGCAGCCAACGTACGGCAGATGCTCGAAGACGCGGACCGCATGCTGACGGCAGCGGGCTATGAGCCGTATTACCTGTACCGCCAGAAGCATATGGCGGGCAATTTCGAAAATGTGGGCTGGTGCCGGCCGGGCACCGCGAGCCTTTATAATATCCGCATCATGGAGGAGGATCAGACGATCGTCGCCATGGGCGCAGGCGCTATCTCCAAAGTCTATTTTCCGGCTGAAAACAGGCTGGAGCGCGTGCCGAACGTATCGAATTACGAGATCTATATCGAGCGGATCGAAGAAATGATAGCAAGAAAGGAAGCCGGTATATCATGATCAACATACCAAAAGGAACGAAGGATATCCTGCCGTCCGAATCGTACAAGTGGCAGTGGCTGGAGGAACGCATCCGCAAGACAGCGGCCAATTACGGATTTAAAGAGATCCGCACGCCGATGTTCGAACATACGGAGCTGTTCGCGCGCGGCATCGGCGATACGACGGACGTTGTGCAGAAGGAGATGTACACGTTCGAGATCGCGGAACGCAGCCTGACCCTCAAGCCTGAAGGCACCGCAGGCGTCGTACGTTCGTATATCGAGAACAAAATGTACGCGGATCCGCAGCCGGGAAAGTATTATTACATCATTCCGTGCTTCCGCTATGAGAAGATGCAGAAGGGCAGACAGCGCCAGTTCCATCAGTTCGGCATCGAGATCTTCGGCACCGAAAACATGATGGCGGACGCTGAAGTCATCGCACTGGCGTGGGACTTCCTGACCGGCCTGGGCATCACGGACCTGAAGCTGCACATCAACAGCATCGGCTGCCCGGAATGCCGCGGCGAATACCGCAAGGCGCTGCAGGATTTCCTGCGGCCGCATTACGACGAACTGTCCGAGACCAGCAAGGACCGTTTCGAGAAAAATCCGATGCGCATCCTGGATTCCAAGGATCCGGACGATAAGAAATTCTCCGAAGGCGCGCCGCACATGATCGACTTCCTGTGCGACGAATGCAAAGATGCCTTCGCGGATCTGCAGAAAGATCTCGACGCGCTGGGCATTCCGTACGAAGTCGACCCGAACATCGTGCGCGGCCTGGACTACTACACGAAGACTGCGTTCGAGTTCATTTCCGAAGATCTCGGCGCTCAGTCCACAGTCTGCGGCGGCGGACGCTACGATCACTTGGTCGAAGAGATCGGCGGACCGTATACGCCGGGCATCGGATTCGGCATGGGTCTGGAAAGACTGCTGCTGATCCTCGAAGCAAAGGGTATCGAGATCCCCAAACCTGCAGGAGCTGACGTCTTCATCGCAACGCTTGGCGAACGCGCGAAATTTGAGGGATTGAAACTCGCGAAAGATCTGCGCAGCAAAGGCTTTTCCGTCCTGACGGACGTCATGGGCAGAGGCCTGAAAGCGCAGCTGAAATACGCGGACAGAAGCGACGCGAGATTCACTGTGGTCATCGGCGACGACGAGCTGGATAAAGGTGTCGTCACGCTGCGCGATATGATAAACTCAACACAGAAAGAGATCGGCATCGATTCGATCGTCGAAGAAATAAACAGGTAGGTGCGAGCAATGGACAAATTACTGAAGAGAAGCTGCTACTGCGGCGAAGTAAGAGAAGATCTGATCGGTCAGGAGATCACCGTCAACGGCTGGGTCGCCAAGAAGAGAAATCTCGGCAGCCTGATCTTTGCGGATATCCGTGACCGCAAGGGCATCGTGCAGGTCGTATTCGGCGACGGAACGCCTGCCGACGTGCTCGAAAAGGCGAACAGCCTGCGCAGCGAATACACTGTGGGCGTCAGAGGCACCGTACGCGAAAGAGAGAGCAAGAATCCGGACATCGAGACCGGTGCCGTGGAGATCCTGGCGACTGAGCTCAGCATCTATGCGGAAGCCGAGACGCCGCCCATCTACATCAAGGACGACGACAACGTCTCCGGCGACCTGCGCCTGAAGTACCGCTATCTGGACCTCAGAAAGCCCCTGATGCAGAAGACGCTCGCGTTCCGCAGCAAGATGTACAACGTCATCCGCAATTTCTATTATGAGAACGGATTTATCGAAGTCGAAACGCCGGTTCTGGCGAAGCCGACGCCCGAAGGCGCGAGAGACTATCTCGTGCCCAGCAGGGTCAACCCGGGCAGATTCTACGCGCTGCCGCAGTCCCCGCAGCAGTTCAAGCAGCTGCTGATGGTCGGCGGCACGGACCGCTACATCCAGATTGCGAAGTGCTACCGCGACGAAGACTTAAGAGCGGACAGACAGCCCGAATTCACACAGATCGACCTCGAGATGTCGTTCGTGGACCAGGAAGATATCCTGGAAGTCCAGGAACGCTTCCTGAAGCGACTGTTCAAGGAAATGCTGAACGTCGATATCCAGCTGCCGCTGCCCCGCATGACCTGGGACGAAGCCATGAACCGTTACGGATCCGACAAACCGGATCTGCGCATCGGCTTCGAACTGCATGATCTGGCCGACGTCGTCAAGGATTGCTCTTTCTCCGTGTTCACGGATGCGCTCAAGGACGGCGGAAGGGTCATGGGCATCAACATGAACGGCTGCTCCGCAAACTTCTCGCGCAAGGATGTCGACAAGATGACCGAATCCGTCAAGACGTTCGGAGCGAAGGGCCTCGTATGGATCCGCAAGGAGGAAGGCGAGATCAAGTCCTCTGTCGGCAAGTTCTTCAGTCAGGAAGAACTGGAGAAGATCTGCGAAGTGTTCGAAGCGAAGGCGGGCGATCTCATCCTGATCTGCAGCGGCAAGAAGGAAGTCGTCTGGGCTTCTCTGGGCTTCCTGAGAAGAGACCTGGCCGGCAAGCTCGGCATGCTCGATCCGCACGAATACAAGCTGCTGTGGGTCGTGGATTTCCCGATGTTCGAATGGTCCGACGAAGAGAACCGCTACATGGCCATGCACCATCCGTTCACGTCGCCGAAGAAGGAAGATATCCATTATCTCGAAAGCGGCGAGCTCGATAAGATCTATGCGGACGCGTACGATATCGTCATCAACGGTTACGAAGCCGGCGGCGGTTCCATCCGTATCCACGACAGCAAACTGCAGAAGAAGATCTTCGAAGTGCTGCAGTTGACCGAGGAAGACATCCGCATCAAGTTTGGATTCTTTATCGACGCGTTCAAGTACGGCGCGCCTCCCCACGGCGGTCTGGCATTCGGCCTCGACCGTCTGTGCATGCTGCTGCTGGGCACCGACGACATCCGTCAGGTCATCGCGTTCCCGAAAAATCAGAACGCGCAGTGCGTCATGAGCGAAGCCCCGACCATCGTCACGGAAGAACAGCTGAAGGAACTCTCCATCGCGATCGATCTGCCGGAAGGAAAATAAATGGCTAAAAGGATAGGGGTGCTGGGCGGAAGCTTCGACCCCCTGCATTACGGACATCTCATCCTGGCGGAACAGATTCGTCAGGAGGCTGGTCTCGACAAGGTGATCCTCGTACCGGCCTACGTGAACCCGTTCAAGGAAGAAGTTCCTCCCGCGGACGGTGCTCACCGGCTGGAGATGCTGCGGCTTGCCGCAGGCGATCATCCTTTCTTCGGGATCAGCGATATCGAACTGAAGCGCGAAGGACCGTCCTATACCTACGACACGCTCGCGGCGCTGAAGGAGAAGGAATACCCCGATGACGAACTGTATTTCATCATGGGGACCGATTCGTTCTATCAGCTCGAGCACTGGTTCAAAGCGAAGGAACTCATCGAAAACTTCAGCTTTCTGATCGGTATGCGCAAAGGCTACGATGAGGAGGAACTGAAGCAAACGATCGCGCGGCTGCAGCAGGCTATGCCGCTGCGGGCCGAATATATCCGCATCCCGGAGCTCGAGATCAGTTCCACGGACATCAAGCAACGTATCCGCGACGGCAAATCCGTGCGCTTCCTGCTGCCGGATCCGGTCATCTCCTATATCCGGGAGAACGAACTTTACCTGGATATGGTCGGCAAGGTGCGCGAATATGCCCGGACGCACGAGAAGACCAGCCGGTTCGCGCATACGTGCGGCGTCGTCAAGATGGCGAAGGATCTGGCGCAGCGTTGGGGCGAAGACGTGGAGAAAGCCGAGATCGCAGCCTGGTTCCACGACGTGTGCAGGCCTGCGGGCAATCTGCAGCATGGTCCTGCGGCGGCAAAGCTGCTGACAAAGCTGTACGGCGTGGACGACGAAGACATCCTGAACGCGATCCGCTACCATACGACCGGACGTCCAGGCATGAGCATGCTGGAAATGGTGCTCAAGACTGCCGACCAGCTCGAAGAGGGCCGGGATTTTCCTGGCGTGGAGGAGATGCGCGCGTTCACAGAACTCCCGCCCTACGAATGCGTTTATAACCTCATGGTGCATACGAGGGAATACGTGCTCAGCATAGGCGCGAAATTCGATCCGCTGTCGGATGCGGCGATCGAATGGCTGAAGGAGCAAATGAAACAATAGAAGATCCAAGAAGGAGGATTTTAATGGAAAATAAGGAACTTGCGCTACTGGCAGCGAAGCTGCTGGACAGCAAGAAGGCCAGAGACATCAGTATCATCGACATCGCGGAAAAATCCGGCTTTGCGGACTACTTCGTGATCGCGACCGCGGGATCCGCCCGTCAGCTCGGCGCGCTGTGCGACGAAGTGGAAGACGGTCTGGCCAAGGAAAACGTCTTCGCCGACCACAAAGAAGGCAGGGGAGAGACCGGCTGGGTGCTGATCGATTACGGTGACGTCATCGTCAACGTGTTCACGGCCGAACAGAGAGACCACTACCAGATCGAGAAGGTCTGGATCGACTGCCCGCAGGTGGAATTCGAACCTGCGGAAAAGTAGAAAGAGAAGAGAGAGAAAGGCAGATCTATGGAACGTCAGTATAATTTCAAGAAGATCGAACCCAAATGGCAGAAGGTTTGGGCAGAAAAAGACGCATTTCATGTAACCGAAGACCCGGACAAGGAAAAATTCTATTGCCTGGAGATGTTCCCGTACCCGTCGGGCAAACTTCATATGGGTCACGTCAGAAACTATTCCATCGGCGACGTGCTGGCCAGATACCTGCACATGAACGGCAAGAACGTCCTGCACCCGATCGGATTTGACTCCTTCGGTCTGCCTGCGGAAAACGCCGCCATCAAGAACCAGACCCACCCGGCCGTCTGGACCAGTTCCAACATCGCTGAGATGGAAAAGCAGCTCCGACAGCTGGGCTTCTCCTACGACTGGGACAGAGAAGTGTGCACGTACAAGGAAGATTACTACAGATGGATGCAGTGGATCTTCATCCAGTTCTACAAGCACGGTCTGGCCTATAAAAAAGAGAATCCGGTCAACTGGTGCCCGTCCTGCCAGACTGTTCTGGCGAACGAGCAGGTCGTTGACGGATGCTGCGAACGCTGCGGCGCGGAAGTGACCAAGAAAAAGCTGTCGCAGTGGTACCTGAAGATCACGGACTACGCAGACCGCCTGCTGGACGGTCTCGAAACGCTGCCCGGCTGGCCCGAGCACGTCAAGACCATGCAGCGCAACTGGATCGGCCGTTCAGAAGGTACAGAAGTCGTCTATATGCTGAAGGGTTCCGATACACAGATGCCCGTCTTCACGACCCGTGTCGACACCATTTTCGGCGCTACGTTCATCGTCATTTCGCCCGAGCATCCGATGGTGGAAGAACTCATCACCGGTTATCCTGAAGAAGCGGAATGCCGCGCCTACATCGAACAGGCAAAGAAGCAGTCCGACATCGAGAGAACGTCGACCGTCAAGGAAAAGACAGGCGCGTTCACGGGCCGCTATGCCATCAACCCGGCGACAGGCGAGGATATCCCCATTTATCTGGCGGATTACGTGCTGATGGGTTACGGCACCGGTATCGTCATGGGCGTACCGTACGGCGACCAGAGAGACTTCGAATTCGCGAAGAAGTACGATCTGCCCATCGTTCCTGTCGTTGACCCTCACAGGGACGACATCGACATCAACAACCTCGAACAGGCATTCATCGCGGACGGCACGGTCATCAATTCCGGCAAATACAACGGCATGGACAACCGCGAGGCGATCAAGGCCATGCAGAAGGACTTCGAGGAAGCCGGCTTCGCTGTTCCCAAGGTCAACTTCAAGCTGCGCGACTGGCTGATCTCCCGCCAGCGCTATTGGGGCACACCGATCCCCATGATCTGGTGCGAAGACTGCGGCTGGCAGCCGGAAAAGGAAGAAAATCTGCCCGTCGTGCTGCCGACAGACGTCGAATTCACAGGCAGAGGCGAATCCCCGATCGTCACGTCAAAGACGTTCGTCGACACTGTCTGCCCGTGCTGCGGAAAGCCTGCAAAGAGAGAAGTCGACACGATGGATACGTTCCTCGATTCCTCGTGGTATGAGCTGCGCTACTGCGACAACAAGAACGACAAGGCCGTCTGGGACGTCGATAAGGCGGATTACTGGATGAACGTCGACCAGTACATCGGCGGAGTCGAACACGCGATCCTGCACCTGATGTACGCACGCTTCTTCTGCAAGTTCCTGCACGACATCGGCCTGACGAAGTGCGAGGAACCGTTCCAGAACCTGCTGACGCAGGGCATGGTCTTAAAAGACGGCAAGAAGATGTCCAAGTCCATCGGCAACGTCGTTTCTCCCGAGGAGATCATCGACCGCTACGGCGCGGACACCGCGAGAATGTTCATCCTGTTCGCGGCGCCGCCCGAGAAAGAGCTGGAATGGTCTGAAGCGGGCGTAGAAGGCGCTTACCGCTTCCTGGGACGCGTGTACCGTCTCGTCGGCGACATGATCGATATGACAAGGGGCGTGCCCAAGCGCTACATCCCGGAAGGCAAGGACGACAAGCAGCTCGCATTTATTTTAAACAACACAATCAGAAGAGTTTCCGAGGACATCAGCAAGAGATTCAACTTCAATACGGCGATCTCCGCCATCATGGAGCTGGTCAACGAGATGTACCGCTATAAAGAACTGGACGACATCAATCTCGGTCTGCTGGCCGACGCTACGGAAAAGCTCGTGCTCGTCCTGGCTCCGTTCGTTCCGCATATCGCAGAAGAGATGTGGGAAGAACTCGGCGGAGAAGGTCTCGTGTACGACGCGAAGTGGCCCGAAGTCGACGAGAACATGCTCGTCAAGGATACCGTCGAGATCGTTGTCCAGATCAACGGCAAGGTCCGCGAAAAAGCGGACGTGCCCGCCGGCCTCGACAGAACAGGACTCGAAGAGACCGTCATGGCCATGGACAGCGTTAAGGCGCTTACGGATGGCAAACAGGTCGTCAAGGTCATCGCAGTCCCCGGAAAACTCGTGAATATCGTAGTAAAGGGATAAGACTTATATGACAGAAGCCATGCGGCCAAAGGTCTATAAGAGCAGAAAACTGCGCGTCATCCCGCTTGGCGGTCTCCACGAGATCGGCAAGAACATGACAGTACTGGAATACGGTAACGACATCATGATCGTCGACTGCGGCATGGCGTTCCCGGACGACGAGATGCTCGGCGTCGACGTGGTCATCCCGGACTTTTCGTATCTGATCGAAAACAGCGAAAAGATCCGCGGGCTCGTCATCACGCACGCGCACGAAGACCACATCGGTGCCATCCCGTATCTGCTCCAGAAGCTGAACGTGCCCATCTACAGCACGCGGCTGACCCTTGGCTTTATCAGGAATAAATTAAGAGAATACGAAGTGGATGCCGACCTCCACGAGATCACGCCGGGCGACGAGATCCGCCTTGGCGTCTTCAGGGTCGAGACCATCCACACGACGCACAGCGTGGCCGATTCGATCGCTCTGTGTATCGATACGCCGGTCGGGAAGATCTTTCACACCGGCGATTTCAAGATCGACTATACGCCGGTGGACGGGGAACCGCTGGATCTCTCCCGCCTGGCAGAGCTCGGCGACGAAGGCATCCTGCTTCTGATGGCGGATTCCACGAACGCCGGCCGCAAAGGGTACACGCCTTCCGAACAGCAGGTCGGCATTGCTCTGAACAACATCTTCGCTTCGACGAAAAAGCGCATCATCATCGCGATATTCGCCTCGAACGTGCACCGCGCGCAGAGGATCATCGACATGGCGGTCGCGAACGGCCGCAAGGTCGCGATCTCCGGCCGCAGCATGGAGAACATGGTGCGCATCGCTGAGGAACTCGGTTATCTGGAGATCCCTGACGGCGCTCTCGTCGAGATGAACCAGGTCAAAAACATCCCGGATGATAAACTCGTCATCATGACGACGGGCAGCCAGGGAGAACCCATGAGCGCGCTGACGCGCATGGCGAACAACATGCATAAACAGGTGCAGATCCGTCCGGGCGATATGGTCATCCTGTCTTCGACGGCGGTCCCGGGCAACGAGAAAATGGTGTCCAACGTCGTCAACACGCTGATGGAAAAGGGGGCGGAGGTCATCTACAGCGACATCGCGGAAACGCATGTGTCGGGTCACGCCTCGAGCGAAGAACTGAAGCTGATCCACACGCTGCTGCGGCCCGAATACTTCATGCCGGTCCACGGCGAGATGAAGCACCTGATCGCGCATGCGGAGATCGCCGAGAGCCTCGGCATGAACCGCAG
Organism: Bacillota bacterium; assembly: GCA_017557505.1. Classification (GTDB taxonomy): domain Bacteria; phylum Bacillota; class Clostridia; order Peptostreptococcales; family Anaerovoracaceae; genus RUG11894. The sequence goes on from JAFYYP010000013.1 coordinate 11,555, forward strand.
CCGCATCCTGTTCGGCGCCAACGGAGACGTGTTCGAGCTCTCCCGCGGCAAGGCGAAGAAGACGAAAGAGACCGTGCCTGCAGGCGCCGTCATGGTGGATGGTCTGGGCATCGGCGACGTCGGCAGTTCCGTACTGAACGAGCGCAGATATCTTTCGGAAGCCGGTCTGATCGTCATGGCGGCCTGCTTCGAGAACGGGTATCTCGTCAGCGGACCGGAGCTCATCTCCAAGGGATTCGTCTACGTGAAGGAACATAAGAATCTGCTGGAGGAAGCCCGCACTGTTGTGGAAGAGGAACTCATGTTCTGCCTGGATTCCGGCCGGCACGATGTGAACGGTATGGCGGATATCTGCAAAGGCAGACTGCGCAATTTCATCTACGAAAAGACGGAGCGCAGCCCCGTGATCATTCCGGTATTTATGGAGGTTTAACGATATGAACAACGTCTACGATCTCGCGCACGAACTGGCAAGATCCCTCAAGGAGACAGACCAGTACAAGAATTACGCTTCAGTCAAGGCCAGAGTCGACGCAGAGCCTGCTCTGGCGAAGATGGTGAACGACTTCCAGGAAAAGAACATGGAAGTGCAGACCCAGATGATGCTGAACGGCGGCAAGGCGCCGGAAGAGATGATGCAGCAGGTACAGCAGCTGTATGCTGTCGTTGCGCAGGACCCTCTGGCTGCCCAGTATTTCGCGGCCGAGATGTCCTATACGCAGGTGGTGTCCGAGATCTACGGCATCCTCGGGGAGGCGGTGCGCTTTGAGAAATAAGTACGAAGAAAGAGTAGCGCGTCTGCAGGCGAAATTCGCGGAAGCGGGCATCGACGGACTGTATATCAGCCACGTCGAAAACGTTTCGTATTTCACGGGAAAGAAGGGCAACGACTGCACGCTGTGGATCACGCCGACGCGCGCGACGATCATTACCGATTTCCGCTACCGCGAGATGGCGCAGGAACTCACTTGGCTCACCTTTTACGAGACGGGCAACGCAGCAAAGCCCATCGATGTGCTGAAGGCCTGTCCGTATACAAAGATCGGTGTGGAACGCGATTATCTGCCACTGAGCGATTATCTCGACTTCACGAAGCAGCTCGAAGGCAAAGAGATCATCCCGGTCGAAGGCCTCGTCGAAGACCTGCGCATGGTCAAGGACGAAGAAGAGATGGAACTGACCCGTCAGGCCGAGGAGATCTCCGCGCAGGCATTCCTGCACATGCTCGACTACCTGAAACCAGGCGTCTCCGAACGCGACGCAGCCGTTGAGCTCGAGCACTGGATGCTCACGCACGGCGGCGAAGGCATCTCGTTCGATACGATCTGCGTATCCGGGGCCAAGAGCAGCTATCCGCACGGCGTGCCGGACAGCAAGCTCATCGAAGCGGGCGATTTCGTCACGATGGATTACGGCACCATGGTCGGCGGCTATCACGCGGACATGACCCGCACGGTCGCCATCGGCTACGCGACCGAAGAGATGAAGCGCGTCTATGAGGTCGTGCGTCTGGCCCAGCAGACCTGCTGCGATAAGATCCGCGCGGGGATGATGGGGGACGAATGCCACAGGATCGCCTCGGACATCATCGAACAGGCCGGTTACGGCGAGTATTTCGGCCACGGTCTGGGTCACGGAACGGGTCTTGAGATCCACGAAACGCCCAGGTTCAGCCCGGCATATCCGAAGATCATCAAGGAAAATACGATCATGTCCATCGAGCCCGGCATCTATCTTCCCGGAAAATTCGGCATCCGTATCGAGGACTTGTGCATAGTAAAAGCCGATGGTATAATTAATCTTACGTTAACAGCTCCGAAAGAGTTAATTATTATTTAAGGAAGACTATAGATTTGGAGGAACCATAACCTATGATCACAGCAGGCGATTTCAGAAACGGTATTACTTTTGAGATCAACGGCGAACCGCACGTCGTGATCTCGTTCCAGCACGTCAAGCCAGGCAAGGGCGCTGCTTTCGTGCGCACCAAATACAGAAACATCCTCACAGGCGCCACCCGTGAAGAAGCGTTCAACCCGAGCGACAAGTTCGAACAGGCTCACATCGACCGCAAGAGGATGACGTATTCCTACAACGACGGCGAACTCTATTACTTCATGGATCCGGATACCTACGACATGGTTCCGTTTACGGAAGACATCGTAGAGAATGCCATCAAGTACATCCGCGAGAACGATGAAGTTACCGTCTCGTTCTTTAAGGAGAAGCCCTTCCTCGTGGAAGCGCCGAACTTCGTCAATCTGAAGGTCATCGAGACCGAACCGGGCGTCAAGGGCGACACCGCTACGAACGTCACGAAGAACGCAGTCGTCGAGACCGGCGCATCCGTACAGGTGCCCATCTTCATCGAAGAAGGCGAACTCATCCAGATCGATACCAGAGACGGTTCTTATCTGGGCAGAGCAAAGGAATGATACGGAAAGACATTTTCTGATACGGAAAACAAATGGCGGGAGGCAGGAGTGCTTCCCGCTTTTTTGAAGAAAGGAGACAGGCATCATGAGCATACTGAAAGAGATCCTGGAAAGAAGAAGCGTCCGGCAGTATCTGGACAGGGACGTGACGAAAGAGCAGGTCATGGAGATCCTGGAAGCCGGCAGACTGTCGCTTTCGGGCAGCAATACGCAGCCCTGGCGGTTCATGGTGATCCGCGACAAGGCAAAAAAAGAGAAGATCGTCGCAGTCGATCACGAACAGGAATGGATGATGCAGGCGCCTGTGTTCATCGCGTGCCTGGCAGACATGAAGAGCCGCGAAGACGAGCATCCCATCCCGGAAAACACGTTGGAAGACAGCCCGGACAACGTCGTGAAGCTCGTCATCCGCGATACGGCCATCGCGGTCTCGTTCATGATCCTGCAGGCGCAGCACATGGGTCTGAATACGTGCTGGACCGGTTGGTACGATCAAAGGGAGATGCGTACGGCATTAGGTATTTCAGACGACTATTACGTCAGCGCCATCCTGACTGTCGGATACGGAGCGGAGTCTCCGGAACAGCGGCCGAGGCACTCCATGGAAGAGATCCTGCTGCTCGACGAAAGCGAAGCGTAGCATGAGCGCGAAAAATGAAGAACTGTACAGCTTAATGGTCCGTAAGGGCTATCCGGCGGAATTTGCCGGTCTTGTCGCGGATCAGATGAACACGGAATACACGTCGCAGCGAATGACAGCCTATCTGAGCAGAGCCGGTCTTGTCAGCCCTGAAGAATTCGCGGACGAGATGCTCGCGATCCTGTCGGAGCGCGACGCCCTGCGGGACAAGCATATCGCGCAGAGCGCGCAGCAGAAGGTGAACCGCCTGTATCAGGAAGGCCTTCCCGGCGATACGGTCCTGCCGGACGGCAGACCGCAGATCGCGGAAACCGCAGATTACTATGCGTTGACTGTGTTGTTCAAAGAGTGCGGCCTGGACGTGAAGATCGAAGAGCAGCCGCCGGAAGGCGTGCTGAAAATGTGGCGCTGCACCGGAAGCGAAGGAGAACTGCTCGGCGGAGCCGTATTGCAGTACAAGGATGGCAGGTACATTCTGAAAGATCTGGCTGTGAAAGACGGCTGGCGCAAGGAAGGTATCGGAAAAGCCCTGATGCACACTGCCCTGAAGGAAGCGAAAGCCTGCGGGGCGAAGGAGATCTGGGGCTGCGCGAAAGTGCCGGAATACTATACAGGCAAGGGCTGGCATATCGTGCCGGACGAAGACGCGCCGGTCATCTCGGACTGCCAGCAGTGCGAACAGTATTTAAAGGTCTGCTTTCCGCAGATCATAAGAAAGAAGTTATAAAAGGGGGAAACTATGGTCTTGAAGATCGACCACAAAGGAAGCGAAGCGTTCTATACGGAAGTCGTCAACGTTGTCGCGCAATTCCGCGGACTGCTGAAAAAACCGGAACGCAAAGTCGAAAACCTGTTTAAAACGTACAATCTGCTGGCCATCGCCTGCGCCGTGATGTTCGTACTGCTGGGCGCCATGGCGATCTTCTGGGGCGCTGATTCCATGACGAACGTCCTGATGGTTCTGATGGCTGTGCTGTTCGTCATGCTGATGATCTTTCTGTCAACGTTGAAAAAGTTGAGAAAGTCGATGATGGAGGACAACAGGACGTCTGTCGTAACGATCGACGAGAACGGTGTGGAACTGAACAAAGAGGATTCCCAGGTCGTAAAGCTCGCCTGGGACAACGTCGCGTTCGTACGCGATTTCGGCGAATCCATCGGATTCTTGAGCAAGGACGTCAGCGGTCTGGTGATCTCGATCGAAAGCAAATGGAAAGATGAAGTCTTACCGTATCTGCGCGAGATCGCGCCGGATCTTAAGATCATCGAATAAAACAGCAAGAGGCAGACATCATGTTCGAACAATTAAAGAAGACCCTGGAAGACAAGGGTTACGAAGTCCTGACGTTCGCGAGCGGTAAAGAAGCTGCAGAGGCTTTGGATGCGCTCATCGACGGCAAGACGGTCGGCATCGGCGGCTCCATGACCGTGGAGCAGACCGGGCTTTATGAGAGACTGGCAAGTCACAATACCGTTTCCTGGCACCACCGTGTGCCGGAGGGCGTGGACCCGGTAGAGGTCCGCAATGCGGCGGCCCGCTCACAGATCTATATCAGCTCGGTGAACGGCATTGCCGAAACGGGTGAGATCGTCAACATCGACAACACGGGCAACCGCGTAGCGGCCATTTCCTATGGTCCGAAAACCGTTTATCTGCTCGTCGGAAAGAACAAGATAGCACCGGACTTCGGCGCAGCGCTGTGGCGTGCCCGCAACGTCGCTGCACCTTTGAACGCAAGACGGCTGAACCGCAAGACGCCGTGCGCGGTCAAAGCGGACAAATGTTACGACTGCAGCAGTCCCGACCGCATCTGCCGCAACCTGTCCGTTCTGTGGACGGCGCCGCGCGGCGCAAAATACGTCGTCACCCTGATCGACGAGGAACTTGGGTATTAAACAATGACTGAACTCGAAAAGAAAGCGCTGATGGATCCTTCCGGATTCGTGGTGCTGGCGGATCATGTCCCGGGCATCGTCCAGGAGATCCGCTATCATTCGACTTATAATTTCATAGGGGACCGCATCGACTGCTACGAGGAACCTGTCGCACTGTGCACGGTCGAAGCCGCGCGCGCCTTGAAGGCTGTAGCAAACGAGATGAACGTCTTCGGCTACCGCCTGAAAGTATTCGACGCTTACCGTCCGGCTGGCGCTGTACGGCAATTCGTGCTGTGGGGCATAGAGGATACGGACATCCGGATGAAGCCGTATTTCTATCCGGATCTGAATAAGACAGAACTGTTCGAAAAAGGCTATGTGGCAAGCAGGTCGAGCCATAGCCGCGGCAGCACGGTCGATCTGACGCTGCTCGACATGAAGACAGGCAAGGAAGTCGATATGGGCAGTCCGTTCGATCTGTTCAGCGAAGTATCGCATCCCGATTACCGCGGCATTTCAGACGAGCAATACGAAAACCGTATGCTGCTGCAGGGCGTCATGGTAAGAAACGGCTTCGAGCCCATCGACTGCGAGTGGTGGCACTTTACGCTGAAAGATGAGCCGTATCCTGACAAGTATTTCGAATTCCCGGTCTCCGCGGAATATCTGAGGAAATAAGCGATGCTGACACAGGGAAAACGCTTCGGTGACCCGGGCGCAAAAGACATCCTGATCCAGGTCACGGGCGGGCAGGAGGAAAGCTTCCTGCAGCGCGAATATGAACAGATCTGCGCCTTATCAGGGCGAAATGATTTCTGTTTGCTCACGTTCGCGGTGACGGACTGGAACAACGATCTGTCCCCTTGGGAAGCGCCTCCGGCTTTCGGAGACGAAGCTTTCGGGGGCGGAGCGGATAAGACCCGGGAAGAACTTGCTGAACAGGTAAAACAGATCCGTGAAGAATACCAGGATGCAAAGCTGTATCTGGGAGGTTATTCGCTGGCCGGTCTGTTTGCGCTGTGGGCAGCAACAAAATCAGACGATTTCGACGGCGTGGCGGCGGTCTCGCCATCCGTGTGGTTTCCCGGGTTCACGGATTATCTGAAAGAGCATTATGCGGACTTGTACTTCGCCTATCTGAGCCTCGGCGAAAAAGAAGGGAAGACCCGGGAAGCCATCGTAAAAACACAGGAGATCCTGGAGGAACAGTTCGTCGAAAACACGCTGGAATGGAATCCGGGCAACCATTTTAAAGAACCGGATCTGCGCATGGCGAAGGGATTCGCATGGCTGCTGAATCTGAAGGACCTGTGCGTTTACGACCAAAAACTTGTACAGGTGACCGATAACGACGGAAACGTGTTCGAGGGGATCGCCGAGTACTGTTCTCCGGATTACTGCTATACGGAATACGGGGAATGCGAAGGCGCGCTGAAGATCGGCACGTTTCTGTTATACCGGAGCACGATCGTAAACGCCGCGGAACTGGAAGAGTTTTCGACTCCGTTCGGAACGCTCGAAGAAATGACAGTGGAATCCGGTATGGATCTGGTCGACGAGGCGTTGGACGATGAGGAAGACGTCCACGTCGTCCGTATGCTGCGTTGTCTGGCGCATCATCTGGATCCAAAGACCGGAAACGGACTGCCTGATCATGAGGAACTGCGCGAACCTTTGAAGTCATTGCTGAAATGGTCAAAATCCGATGAAATAAAGGGACTGGCGCAACAGGTGCTGGATCTGTTGGGATAAAGGAGGAAAGCATTCATGAAGTTAGCAGAAAGTTTACAGGAAAGAGCGGATCTGAACCGCAAGATCGAACAGCTGCGTATGCGCATCCAGAGCAACGCTCTCGTGCAGGAAGGCGAGAAACCGGCGGAAGATCCGGTTAAGCTCATCAAAGAGCTGGACAGCTGCCTGGAACGATTGGAAGTGCTGATCCGGCAGATCAATCTGACGAACTGTTCTTATAAAGTCGACGGAAAGACCCTGACGGAACTCATCGCGCGCAAGGACGTTCTCCGTGTGCAGATGAGCGCGTATCAGGATATCCTGTATACGGCGTCCCAGTCCGTGCACCGCGCCAGAAACACGGAGATCAAGATCCTTCCGGTGCTGAAAGTGACGGAGCTACAGAAAAAGTGTGACGTGCTGGCCAAAGAACTTCGTTTACTCGACAATGCGATCCAGCAGGCAAACTGGACCGCGGACCTGATCGAATAGACCCGTCGTCGGTAGTCCCTCAGAGGTGAATATCAGCGCGGCAGCGGCGCAAAAGGCTGCAGATCGCAAGATCGACCGGTGGCGGCGGGAAGAGCACCGCCGGGGTTCGAATCCCCAAGGATAACGCATGCTCCGATCGCGTAAACACGCATACGGCATCGCATATCGCGTACAACCGGATATTTCTCTGCCGGACGAGGGCGGGAACGGGGTTTTTATGGTATAATAGCCAAGGTTCAAATCATATAATTCCTTAAGATAAAAGGGGTATTTATGGCAGGCAAAAGAGAAAAGAAAAAGAAGAAGGGATTCGGCGGCGTCATCCTGCTGCTGATCATCATCTTCGTGCTGATCTACATCATCGCTAGCAAAGTCTATACGGATTATAAGAATTACAATGCGGTCATGGACCGCAACAGCCAGGAGATCATCAGCGTAACGATCCCTGCAGGGTCCACGACGACGGGCATCGCCGAGATCCTGTACGAAAACGGCATCATTCCCGACGTGAAGAAGTTCAAGCTGAAGTCGCGGCTGAACGGTCTCGACGGCACGTTCCAGGCGGGCGATTATCAGTTCTCGCCGTCCATGTCGACGTCTGAGATCATGGAGCTGCTGCAGAACGGCCGCAAGGCGGAAGTCAGCTTTACGATCCCGGAGGGCTATACGGTAAAGGATACGGCGGAAAAGCTTGTCGAAGAAGGCATAATCTCCGATCCGGAAGAGTTTTACCAAGCCTGCGAAGAGGACTGGGATTACTGGTTCCTGGACGGGATCACGAATTACGGGGATCCTTCCGGAACGGTCTCCGCGAAAGCGAACCGCCTCGAAGGCTTCCTGTATCCGGAAACGTACCGTGTGCCGGTCGGCGCGGCGCCTGATGAGATCGTCGATCGCATGCTGAGCCAGTTCGACGCAGTATTCACGCCGCTGTGGGAAGAAGCTGGCGGCACACAGGGAGGCACGGTGAACGGTCTGTCCCTGCACGAGATGGTGACCCTCGCATCCCTGGTGGAACGCGAATCCAAAGCTGCGACGGACCGCGACAAGATCGCTTCCGTCATTTACAACCGCCTCAACATCGGTATGAAGCTGCAGATCGACGCGACCGTGCTCTACGCGCTCGGCGAGTGGAAGGACAGGGTGTTGTACAGCGATCTCGAAGTCGATTCGCCGTATAACACGTACCGTTACGAAGGCCTGCCTGCCGGTCCGATCGCATCTTCCGGCAAGGCCAGCCTCGAAGCGGCCCTGAACCCGGCCAGCACGAACTATATCTACTACGTGCTGAAAGGGGACGGTTCGGGTGAACACAACTTCGCCGAAGACGCCGCAACGTTTGAACAGTACAAACAGGAATATCTGAACAGTTTGTAAAGAGATCCGCAAGACAAAACAAAGAGGTTCGTTCCATTGATGGACGGACCTCTTTTTGGTATAATGTATTTTGGTGATTTATAGGCCGTTTTTGGCATGCAGAAATGGAAGAGAATGCTTTAAAAGAAAAGATGCCGCAGGACGTCATCGCCGTCTGCGCGATGAACGCCGTGCTTCATACGGAAGGCGTTGCCGAGATGGCGCCTCTGCCTGCGCTGGCAAAGGAGATCGAAGGAACGAAAGGCGTCAGGATCGCGGAATCCCGCAAGGGTCTCGAGATCGACGTCTATCTGAACGTGCGCTTCGGCGCGAAGATCCCCGATACGGCCTGGAAGATCCAGGAGAACGTGAAACACCGCCTTGAGGATCTGACGAGTGCGAAGATCACCCAGGTGAATATCCATATCATGGGCGTCTCGGGCAAACCGGACGCGAAAGGAAACGTACAGAACCAATGAAAAGATCACAGGCAAGAGAACTGACGATGCAGATGCTGTTCTCCATGGAAGCCAGAAACGATTTCTCTCCGGAATGCAAGGATTCTTTCCTGGCATATTATCCGCCGGAGAATCAGAAGGCTTACGTGAACGGCGTGTATGACGCGTTCGCGGATCATATCGAAGAAGTGGACGCTCTGATCGAGCAGTATGCCGAACACTGGCACAAAGACCGTATCGCGAAGGTCGATCTGGCCGTACTCCGCCTTGCCATCGCTGAAATGGTTTTCCTGGCGGAACCGACGCCGGAAGGCGTTGCGATCAATGAGGCCGTCGATCTGGCGAAGAAATTCGGCAGCGAAGAATCCGGCAGGTTCGTAAACGGCGTACTCGGCAAAGCCGCCAGAAGCAGGGCGGAAGAGAAATAAGATGCGCAGACTCGTATTGGGGCTAGATACCAGCAACTATACGACTTCCGTTGCGGTCACAGACACGGACACGAAAGAGATCCTTGCCGACGAGCGTATCCTTCTGACGGTGAGACCGGGAGAAAAGGGCCTGCGTCAGTCGGACGCGCTGTATCAGCACTGGAACAATCTGCCCGTGCTGCTCGAACGTGTGCTGCCGCTGTATGGAAAAGAACTGGCAGCCTTCGCGGCGAGCGAAAAACCACGTGCGCAGGAGGGTTCGTACATGCCGGTGTTTACGGCAGGTGTGAACGCGGCGAGAATGCTGGCGGCGCAGAGCGGAATGCCGTTATATCTGTGCTCGCATCAGGAAGGTCATATCCGTGCGGCAGCGTACGGAAACGTTGTAGATCCGGATGAGGGAGGACCGATGCTGTGCGCGCATCTGTCAGGAGGAACGCTCGAACTCGTGCTGCGCGGCGCAGACGGAAGCGCGGAGATCGCCGGCGGTACGAAGGACATCTCCTACGGTCAGCTGCTGGACAGAATGGGCGTGGATCTCGGTTATCCGTTTCCTGCCGGGAAGAGTATAGATGACCTGGCTGCGGGATATGCCCCGGAAGGCCTTAAAAATCCGTTTTCCCGTGTTTTTACGCAGAAAACGTATCTGAACCTGTCCGGCCTCGAAACGCAGCTGAAATCGGCGGATTTCACCAAAAGCATTTCCAAGGAAACCGTTGCGTATTTCGCCATGGAACGTATCGCGGAAAGTTTCTGTGCCATTGCGGACGAAGCGCTCGCGCAGACCGGCGTGAAGACGCTGCTCGTGACGGGCGGCGTCGCGTGCAGCCGCTTCTTAAGACAGTATTGTAAAGATAAGAATTACGTATTCGGAGACGCGCGTCTTTGCAGCGACAACGCAGTAGGCGTAAGTCTCTTCGGAGGTGCCCAGTGCCGCTGAAGCCGGTATCGGTCTCACAACTGAACAGTTACATCAAACGTATCCTGGCGACGGATCCGATCCTGTCGAACGTGTCCGTGAAAGGCGAGATCTCGAACCTGACGAAGCATTCTTCGGGTCACTGGTACTTTACGCTGAAGGATGAAACGTCGCGCATCAACTGCTTTCTGCCGGCAGAACGCGTATCCGGACTGCGCTTCGATATCTCGGAGGGTATGGAACTGATCGTGTACGGCAGCGTGTCTGTCTATGAACGCGGCGGCAGTTATTCCGTTTACGTGCGCGATATCGACGTGCAGGGTGAAGGTTCGCTGAAGATCGCGTTCGAGAATCTGCGCAGGAAACTGGAAGCGGAAGGACTTTTCGATCCGGATGTTAAGCGTCCGATCCCTGAATTTCCAAAGCGCATCGGCGTTCTGACGTCTCCAACCGGCGCGGCTGTGCACGACATCATCACGACGGTAAAACGCCGCAACCCGCTCGTAGACGTGCTGATCTATCCCTGCATCGTGCAGGGGCCGGAAGCCGCGGTGAGCATCGTGAACGGCCTTGCAGAGATGAATAGGCTTTTCCCGGATCTGGACGTGATCATCGCGGGCCGGGGCGGTGGTTCGGCAGAAGATCTGTGGTGCTTTAACGAAGAGTCTGTGGCCCGTGCGATCCGCGCATCGGAGATCCCCGTGATCTCTGCGGTGGGTCATGAGGTAGACTTTACTATCGCCGACTTTGCCGCAGACCTTCGGGGCGCGACTCCGACAGCGGCGGCAGAACTGGCCGTGCCGCATATGGCGGCGCTCATCGATACGCTGCAGCTGTATACGCCGCAGCGGTTGTATCAGAATCTGCAGACCGGTTTCGAAAACTACGGCCTGAGCCTGCAGAGACTGCGTGACAGCGTAGAAAACAGCATCCGCAGCCGGATCCGGGAAGCGGAGAGCAAACTGGAACTGCTGAAGAACGACGCGGATCTGTCCAATCCCATGAACGTGCTCGACAAGGGCTACGCCATGGCGAAAAAAGGCGGCGAATGGGTCGAAAGAGCCGCCGCTTTTGCAAAAGGAGACAGCCTGGATCTGCGGTTTAAAGACGGTACTCTCGTATGCCTGGTGCAGGAGGTGACGATCCATGAATAAGAAAGACATCGACGCCATGACGTTCGAACAGGCGCTCGAGACCCTTGAAAAGACAGCGGATTCGCTGCGCAGCGGACGTTTGTCCTTAGAGGAGAGCGTTGAGGTTTACGATAATAGTATTCTGTTATATAACCGCTGCAGGGGGATCCTCGACAAGGCAAAACAGAAGATCGAGATCTACCGGCCGCAGGACGGTAAGACGGAGGAGTTTGAAGGATGAACAGTCCGGAATTCAACAGATTGAGAGACCTGGTGAACGATCACATCCTGGATTATATGCCCGTGATCGATCAGAAATGTTCCACGCTTTTCGATTCCATGAGATACAGCCTGACGGCAGGCGGCAAACGCATCCGCCCTGTGCTGATGCTGGCAGCCGGCCTTATGTGCAAGGAGAAAGAAGAATTCCTCCTTCCATACGCTTGCGCCGCGGAATACATCCAGACGTATTCGCTCATCCATGACGATCTGCCGGCAATGGATAACGACGATTACCGCCGCGGCATGCTGACGAATCACAAGGTCTACGGCGAGGATATCGCGATCCTGGCTGGCGACGGACTGCTTTCCGCTGCCTACGAGGTCATGACGAAACATATGCTGCTGTATCTCGATGACCCGGATAAGCTGAAAAGGCTTGCAAAAGCTGCATTTGAACTCTCGAAGGGCACAGGTGTGCGCGGTATGGTCGCCGGGCAGGTCGCGGACGTAGAAAACGAAGGCAAAGCCTGTTCGGAAGAGATGCTGTCGTTCATCCATGCGAATAAAACAGCTGCGTTCATCAAGAGCGTCACGCTGGCCGGCGGATATCTCGGCGGCGCGGACGAGCAGCTGCAGAGCGATCTGACGGTCTACGGCGAACATCTGGGTCTGGCATTCCAGATCGTGGACGACATCCTGGACGTCATCGGCGATGAAAAAGCGCTGGGCAAGAAGACGCACGTGGACGAACAGCTCGACAAGGCGACGTATCCCGCGCTGTACGGTTTGGACAAGTCTATCGATCTTGCCATGGGTCACCTTGCGAAAGCGCGTGACGCCATGGAGAAGTATTACGACGAAGCAGAAGTCTTCAATTGCATCATCGACTTCCTGGAATCGGAGATCGTTCGGTAATGATGATAGGTAACAGAGAAAAATACTTGACGGACGACGTCAAGCACATGGATACGCGCAGCCTGGAGCTGCTCGCTGTCGAGATTCGCGAAAAACTGCTGGAGGACGTTTCTCGCACGGGCGGACACCTGGCGTCCAATCTCGGCGTTGTGGAGCTGACCCTCGCGATCCACCGCGTCTTCGACGTATATCATGACCGTGTCGTGTGGGACGTCGGTCATCAGACTTACGTGCATAAGATGCTGACGGGCCGCTGGGACGGTCTGGAGACGCTGCGCCAGATCGACGGTGTTTCCGGCTTCCCGAAGCGCATGGAAAGCAGCAGCGACGCGTTCGATTCGGGTCACAGCGGGTCCTCGATCTCAGCCGCGTTCGGTTATGCGACAGCCAGAGATCTGAAGGGCGAAGACTATGCCTGCGTGGCGGTCATCGGGGACGGCGCCTTGAACTGCGGTGTTTCCTACGAAGCGTTAAACAGCGCCGGCGCATCGCAGACGCCTTTGATCGTCGTGCTGAACGACAACGAGATGTCCATCAACACGAACGTCGGCAGCGTGGCCCGGCATCTGCAGCAGCTGCGTACGTCCGGCCGCTATCTGGAGTTCAAGGAAGACGTCAAAAATGCAACGCGGAATATGCCGCGTCTGCAGAGGGGACTGACTGCGGCCAGAGACAAGGTGAAGAACGCCATCGTGCACGGCGGCATCATCGAGCAGATGGGTTTTAAGTATTACGGGCCCGTCGACGGTCACGACATTGACGCTCTGACGGACGTTTTATATGCCGCGAAGCAGCAGAAACGTCCCGTTTTCATCCACGTGATCACAAAGAAGGGCAAAGGATTCCTGCCAGCAGAGAAAAACCCGAGCAAATTCCACGGCATCGGTCCGTTCGATCCGTCGACTGCGATCTCGGCGCCGGAAGAACCGACCGGTTCGTATTCCGACGTGTTTGGCACTGCTTTGGCGGAAGAGGCAGCGTTAGACGACCGCATCGTGGCAATAACGGCTGCAATGACGGATGCTACGGGACTTTCCTTCATGAAACAGCGCTTTCCGGAACGCGTGATCGACGTAGGCATCGCGGAGCAGCATGCCGTATCGTTTGCGGCAGGACTTGCGCTCGGCGGCATGAAGCCCGTCGTAGCCATCTATTCGACGTTCCTGCAGAGAGCGTACGACCAGGTGATCACGGAAGTCTGTCTGCAGAATCTGCCTGTCGTATTCGCACTGGACCGCAGCGGCGTGACCGGCAGAGACGGCGAGACGCACCAGGGCAGTTTCGACATCGCGTATCTCTCTTCGATGCCGAACATGACGATCCTGGCGCCGAAAGACGGCCCGGAGCTCGTCGCCATGCTGCAGTATGCGCTTAACCTGAACGGCCCTGTCGCGATACGCTATCCGCGGGGAAATGCGGCGGATCTGTCTGAACTGGCGCTTCCGGCGGGGGTCAGCAGACCTCAGCAGGTGAAGGAAGGCCAGTATATGTGTATTCTCGCTGCAGGCAGCAGCGTGCAGGACGCTGTGGAGGCTTCGGATCTCCTGGAAGACAAGAATATACACTGCGCCGCTTACAATCTGCGCGTACTGAAACCTCTGAACGAAGCATTCCTGGAAGAGATCTTCCGGCAGTACCGTCACATCATCACGCTGGAGGACGGCGACGTATGCGAAGGCGCAGGAACGCGCATCGCGGCGTTGGCGGCAGAAATGCAGGCTGCGTGCCGTATCAAGGTGCTCGGCTGGCCGGACGCGTTTATCGAACACGGCAGCACGGAAGAACTGAAGAAACGCTACGGACTCGATCCGGCGAGCATTGCGGAAACGGCGGTGAGCTGGCTTGAAGAGCAGAATTGACGTGCTGCTGGTCGAACGCGGCTTCTGCGAGACCAGGGAGAAGGCCAAACGCATCATCATGGCAGGACTCGTGTTCGTCGACGGTCAACGGTGCGACAAGGCGGGCACGAACGTGGCCGAAGACGCGAAAATAGAAGTGAGAGGGGACGACTGTCCCTACGTTTCGCGCGGCGGGCTGAAACTGGAGAGAGCGCTCGAGCGGTTCGATCTGGACATGACCGGGCTGATCTGCCTGGACATCGGTTCCTCGACCGGCGGATTTACAGACTGCATGCTGCAGAAAGGCGCTGTCAAAGTCTACGCCGTAGACAGCGGTACGAACCAGCTCGTCTGGAAGCTGCGCAGCGACGAACGTGTCGTGTGCATGGAACAGTACAATTTCCGCTATGCGGTGCCGGAAGATTTCGCGGATGAAATGGATTTCGCCTGCACGGACGTATCGTTCATTTCATTGAAGCATATCCTGGGACCCGCGGCAGCTCTGCTGAAAGACGGCGCATCCATGGTCTGCCTGATCAAGCCGCAGTTCGAAGCCGGCCGTGAGCAGGTCGGCAAGAACGGCATCGTGCGCGACCCGGCAGTACACCGCCTGGTGATCGCAAACGTGTTGGGCTATGCAGCAGACAGCGGCTTTTCCGCTCTTGACCTCGATCATTCGCCCGTCAAAGGCACCAAGGGAAATATCGAGTATCTCGTTCTTTTAAAGAAAGAACCGGAGATCCACTGCGATATTACGGAAGAGAATATCGCAGACGTAGTAAAGAAAGCACATTCAGAATTGGATTGAGTTGCCTTCGGACCGTACATGTAAAGATAATGAGGCAGTCCATATGCAAGGCGAGGGCCATGTGAATGCCGCCGGTTCTTAGCGATTGGCGAGTCCATGGGACGAAGCCAGAACTTAGAATCGCTGCGAGCAGAGGTAGCGAAAGCGAGACCCAAGCCTTGCATATGGATGCCGATAATAACGATAATTAAGAAATTAAGAGGAATTTATGGCATTCTCACCCATGATGCGGCAATATCTGGCGACCAAGGAGCAGTATCCCGACTGCATCCTGTTTTATCGTCTCGGAGACTTCTACGAGATGTTCTTCGACGACGCCAAGACCGCTGCGAGAGAACTCGATCTCGTCCTCACCGGCAAGCAGTGCGGCGAGGAAGAAAGAGCCCCCATGTGCGGGGTGCCTTATCATGCCTGCGAGAACTATATCGCCAGGCTCGTCGAGAAGGGCTATAAAGTCGCGATCGCCGAACAGCTCACCGATCCCGCACTGTCCAAAGGCCTCGTCGAGCGCGACGTCATCCGCGTGGTCACGCCCGGCACCGTTCTGTCCGACGCGATCCTGAATGAGAAAGACAACAACTTCCTGGCTTCGCTTTATGAAGGCGAGGGCGGTTTCGGCCTTTCCTGGTGCGACATCTCGACCGGCGAATTCTCAGCATTGCAATTGACCGGCGAAGACTGCCGGCAGATGCTTCTTGCGCAGATCACGAAGATCCAGCCGAAAGAAGTGCTCGTGAACGTCACAGAGGAAGAAGACCCCTGGCTGTGGGAGCAGTTCTCTTTCATGAGCGGCTGCTACGCGTTTTACGCCGGCAACGATACGTTCGGCCAGCGCGCCTGCAGCGATAATATCCGCAGGCATTTCAATACGGAAAGCGAAAAGGCGGCAGGCCTCGCGGAAGAGGATGTTCCGCTGCTGTTCCATGCTGTCGGCGCCATTCTTGGTTATATCCGCCAGACGCAGAAGCAGGACGTGACCCATCTGCAGAAGCTGCAGATCCGCGACGCCGGCGATTCCATGAACCTCGACAAGGCTACGATCAAGAACCTCGAGCTGACCGAGACCTTATTCGAACACAAGGTGCAGGGATCTCTGCTCGGCGTGCTCGACCGATGCCGGACGGCTATGGGGTCACGAAAGATGAAGCAGTGGCTGAGACAGCCTTTGAACAGCCTCGGTCCCATTCAAAAACGTCTCGACGCCGTGGAACTGCTGACAGAAGATATCCTGCTGCGCAACGATCTGCGAGAATCGCTGAAATATGTATATGACCTCGAGCGCCTGACGGCACGTTTTGCGACCGGTACGGCCAACGCCAGAGATCTGATCGCCCTCAAGACTTCGCTGCTGCACGCCTCCGACATCAAGGAGATGCTGCGCGGCAAGGAAGATCTGCTGGGCGAACTGTCGAAGGCAATGGATGCGCTGCCTGCCATTGCGGAAGAGATCGAACAGGCCATCACCGACGAACCGCCGTTCACCGTGCGCGAAGGCGGCATGATACGCCCGGGCTACAGCGAAGAGCTCGACGGACTGAACGCGAGCGCACGAGACGCCAAGATCTGGATCGCTTCTCTGGAAAATACGGAAAAGGAACGCACCGGTATCAAGACGCTGAAGGTCGGCTTCAACAAAGTATTCGGCTATTATATCGAAGTCAGCAACTCGTTCAAGGACCAGGTGCCCGACAATTATATCCGCAAACAGACCCTCGTGAACGGCGAACGCTTCATCACGTCTGAAATGAAGGAAATGGAAAGCATCGTCCTGAACGCGCAGGCGAAGATCAACGATCTGGAATATCGGCTGTTCACGCATCTGCGGCAGAAGATCCAGGAACTGTCGGACGCGCTGCAGCAGACGGGCTCCGCTATCGCGCAGACAGACGTGCTGTGCAGCTTTGCAGAGAGCTCTGTCAAATTGAACTACGTCAAGCCCGAGGTAAATGCAGGCGATGAGATCGTCATCCGCAAGGGCAGACACCCTGTGATCGAGACGACGATCAAGGACGGCGTGTTCGTGTCGAACGATCTGTATCTTGACCGCAAAGACGCGAGTATGCTGCTGATCACCGGTCCGAACATGGCCGGTAAATCGACGTATATGCGACAGCTTGCACTGATCGTGCTCATGGCGCAGGCGGGATGCTTCGTTCCGGCGGATAGCGCGAAAATAGGACTTTGTGACCGCATTTATACCAGAATCGGCGCATCGGATAACATCGCGATGGGTCAGTCGACGTTCTTTGTCGAGATGAGCGAACTGGCGTATATCCTGAACACGGCGACGGAAAAGAGCCTCGTCATCCTCGACGAGATCGGCCGCGGCACGAGCACGTACGACGGCCTGTCCATCGCGTGGGCGACAGTCGAACGGTTGACGAAACCCGAGCGCAAGGTCCGCACGCTGTTTGCGACGCATTACCACGAACTGACGGCGCTAGCGGATACGATCCAGGGCGTAAAGAATCTGAACGTAGACGTTTCCGAAACAGGCGGCAACATCGTTTTCCTGCATAAGATCGTAGAAGGCAGCGCTTCGCGAAGCTACGGCATCCACGTGGCGAAGCTGGCAGGCGTACCGGCGGAAGTGCTGGACAACGCGCAGGCGAAGCTCGATTCGCTCGAAAGCGGACAAAGAGGTCAGGCGCAGCCGCAACCGGTGAAGAAAGCCGGTAAGAAGGCAGAATCTGTGCGGAACGACCAACAGCTCAGCCTGTTCACACCTGTGGACAGCGAGCTCGCGAATATGGTGCGCAATCTCGATCTCATGAACATTACGCCGTCGCAGGCGATCGGCATCCTGGAGGAGCTCCAGAAGAAAGCAAGGCAGTAAATGATAAGAGCATTACCGAGAGAATTATCCGATAAGATCGCGGCCGGCGAAGTCGTCGAGCGGCCTGTCTCCATCGTCAAGGAACTCATCGAAAACGCGCTGGACGCGGGTGCGTCAGCGATCACGTGCGAGATCCGCAAGGGCGGCAAGGATTATATCCGTG
Organism: Bacillota bacterium; assembly: GCA_017557505.1. Classification (GTDB taxonomy): domain Bacteria; phylum Bacillota; class Clostridia; order Peptostreptococcales; family Anaerovoracaceae; genus RUG11894. The sequence continues at coordinate 29,807 of JAFYYP010000013.1, forward strand.
TCACCGATAACGGCTGCGGCATCCCTTCAGGCGAAGTCGAATTGGCGTTCATGCGCTACGCGACGAGCAAGATCGCGACCGAAGACGACCTGAACGCGATCGGCACGCTGGGCTTCCGCGGCGAGGCCCTGGCAAGCATCGCCGCCGTTTCGCGCACGGAACTGATCACGAAGCCTGGGGATCAGAAGACCGGCACGCGCATCCGCATCGAAGGCGGCGTATGCGAAGAGATCACGGAGGCGGCCTGTGAAGACGGAACGACGATCCTCGTGACCGACCTGTTCTACAACACACCTGCGCGGCGCAAGTTCCTGAAGCCGGACAACGCGGAAGCGGCGCTCATCAGCGACTATGTTTCGAAAATGGCGCTGGCCTATCCAAACGTCCGTTTCCGACTGATCTCGAACGGGACGATACTTTACTCGACTTTGGGAAAAGGGGACCTGAAATCGGCGATTTTGACCCTCTACAGCCCTCAGATGGTCAAGGGTATGGTCTCTGTGGAAAGCGCAGAAAACGAAGAGGGGAGAAAGCTGGCCGGATTTGTCTCCGCACCGGCTTACTCGCGCAACAATAAGCGCATGCAGGTGTTCTTCGTGAACGGACGCTGGGTGAAGAGCAAAGTGATGGAAGACGCGCTGGAAGAAGCGTTTTCGGACAAACTGTTCGAAGGCAGGCATCCTGCCGCATTCCTTTTCCTGGAGGTAGATCCGCATACCGTGGACGTCAATATCCATCCGCACAAGACTGAGATCAAGTTCTATGACGAAAGAGATGTCGCGGATTTCATGATCCGTTCCATCCGGTCCAGTCTGCTGAAACAGGACGGCGTTGCGGAGAGTTCGACGATCGCGAGACCTGTGAACAGGGAGGCGGAGACGGTGTATGCAAAACCGTATGAAACCTTGGAGTATGAACCGTTGGAAGTTGCCGAAGAACCTGTTGGATATGCGGCTTCGACTAATGAATTTGTCAGTATTGTTGACATAAATCAATTACAGGAAACCGATGAAACTGCCAAAACGGAGAACTTGTTTGCACGCCTGAGAGTGGAATCCGAAAGCGCGCAGCAGCAGACGATGGAGGAAACGCCCGGTCCTCGGTTCCTGTTCTCGTCGCTGACGATCATCGGCGAGGCGTTCGCGACCTATATTATCGCGAAAGATGATACGCACGTTTATATGATCGACCAGCACGCTTCACACGAGCGTATTTTATACGAAGATCTGCTGAAGATCTTCAACGGAGCGGAAGCGCCGTCGCAGCCTTTGCTTGCGCCGATCCTGCTGCAGCTCGGCAACGTTTCCAAGATCGCCCTGGCAGAAAAACTCGGTCTTTTGATCTCGCTCGGATATCACATCGAAGAATTCGGCATGGGAGACGTCGTAGTCCGCGAGATCCCGTCGTGCATGGGATTACAGGAAGCCGAAGATTTCGCGATCCATATCCTGCAGCAGGACAGCATTAAAGCGAACGATATCCAGCTGAAACGGGAAGAACTGACAAGCAATGCCTGCAAAGCCGCTATCAAGGGCGGTGATAAACTGGATCTGCAGGAAATGAAAGAACTGTTTCTCCGGCTCGACGCCTGCGAGAATCCGTTCAGCTGCCCGCACGGCCGGCCGACGCTCATCAAGTTCAGCCAGAGCGACCTCGAGCGTCAGTTCAAGCGTAAATAGCTTATGAAAGTACTGTTTTTAACGGGTCCTACGGCCTGCGGCAAAACAGAATACGCCATCCGGCTTGCGCAGGATTACAATGGCGAGATCGTCTCCGCGGATTCCATGCAACTGTACAGGTATATGGATATCGGCAGCGCGAAACCGACGGCGGAAGAGCGTGCGCAGGCAAAGCACTGGCTCGTCGACGAGATCGATCCGAAAACGCCGTTCAACGTTTCTTCTTATCAGAAGAAAGCGCGCGCATACATCGAAGAGATCGCCGGAAGAGGCAAGCTGCCCATTGTCAGCGGAGGTACAGGGCTTTACATCAACGCGCTGCTGTACGACATGGACTTTTCCGCGCCTGAGGGCGACGACGCGTTCCGGCAGCAGATCTGGAAAGCGTGCGGCGAAGATCCTCAGAAAGTCCACGAACGCCTGAAATTACTGGATCTGGAGGCTGCGAAGATCATCCATCCGAACAACGTCAAACGCATGCTGCGCGCCATTGAACGCCTGGAACACGGTGAGGCGAAACTGGCGGCATTTGCCGATTCCACAAAGCCTTATCCGGATTACGACAGTCTGCTGATCGGCCTGGACCGCGACCGAAGCGAGTTGTATGACCGTATCGACTGTCGCGTAGATAAGATCCTTGCCGCAGGTCTGGAAGACGAAGTCCGCAGGCTGATGGATATGGGCTTTACATCTTCCGACATCGCGATGAAAGGCATCGGATACAAGGAAGTCATCGACTGTCTGTCCGAAGGAAGACCTGCAGAAGAGGCTGCAGACCTGATACGTAAAAATACAAGGCATTATGCGCGACGCCAGCTCATCTGGCTGCGCAGATATCCGCAGATGCACTGGGTCACGCTCGAAGGAGACGCTTTCGACGAAGGTGCTTACGAATTGATGCAGCAATTGATCGAACCATGGCTGAAGAACGCAAAATAAGGGTCCACAACAAATCGGATAAACCCGACAACGTCGTGGCCCGCGAAAACGAAATATTCGAAGAATGCGAGAAGATCGAAAAGACGCTGCCCGGCTGGATGCGCGGCTATTTCATGTACCTTCGCAACGGCGTTCTGCCCATGACGCGGCTGTCGTATCTGCGGGAGCTGCGCTTTTTCCTGCATTATCTGCTGAAAGAAACGGAGCTGCAGGAGACATGCGAGGACATCAAGAAGATCCAGCCGTCCGATCTGAACAAGATCACGGCGCCGGACGTCAATCTGTTCATCGATTACTGCAGACGGTATAAAGTGGAAGATGAGAAGGGCAACGTGACTGTCTACGAGAACGGCAACGCGGCCTTGGCACACAAAAAATCCGCCGTTTCCGTCTTCTTTAAGTATCTGTATCGCGACGGTCACGTCGAAAAGAACATCACAGACGGATTCGACCCGATACGGCTGCCAAAACCCGGCGAGCGCGTCATCAAGGCGCTGCAGGACGACGAAGTCATGCGCATGCTCGACGCTGTCGTGACCGGCGACGGCCTGACGGACAAGGAAAAGCAGTTCTGGGAGAAGACGAAATACCGCGACAAGCTGATGCTCCTGCTGCTGGTCACGTACGGCCTGCGTCTGTCGGAGATGCAGCAGCTCAACCTGAGCTCGTTCAATTTCGAACGCGGCGAATTCAAGATCTACCGCAAGCGCGGCAAAGAATCGGTCATGCCGATCAACAACACGATCACCGAGGCGTTCAACGAATATGTGACCCGCGAACGGGCACCGGAGGACACGCTCGACGAGGAGAACAAGGACGCGCTCCTGCTGTCGCTGCGCGGCACGCGCCTGACGGACCGGCAGATCCGCGAGGTCGTGAAAAAGTATACTTCGATCACGATGGGCACGAGCCGCCGGCAGGGTTACAGCCCGCACAAATTAAGGGCGACAGCCGCTACGTCCCTGATCGGACGCGGCAATTCCATCTACGACGTGCAGGAGCTGCTCGACCATGATAACGTGACGACGACGCAGCTGTACGCCGCCCACAAGCTCAACACCAAGCGTGAGCTCATCAAGAATTTCGAGTGGGGAGAAGATCTGAACCGCAATGACGGGGAGTCGTAAACAACTGAATATCCTCGACCGGAGCATTCCCGCGAGAACGCTCATCTTCAGTCTGGTCATCCCGAGTTTTATAGAAGAGCTCGGCCAGATCCTGACGATGTACGTCGATACGGCCATGGTCGGACGGCTCGGCGTCGACGCTTCCGCGGCAATAGCGGTCAACCAGCCGGTCCTGATGCTGACGAACGGCTTCAATTACGGCCTCGCCATCGGCTTTTCCGTCATGGTCGCACGATATATCGGCGAGGACCATCCGGAAGATGCCAGAGAAGTCATGCGGAACGCCATGTTCCATATCCTGTGGTTCGGCGGTCTGCTGACCACGCTGTACATCTTTGTGATCGCGCCGAATTTCGCCCGCTGGATGAATGCGGATCCCTCGATCTGGGCAGACTCCCGCGCCTATATTTTCCACCTCGGGTGCACGCGCATGTTCCTGGCCATGCTTTCGATCAACAGCAATCTGCTGCGCGGTATGGGCGATACGAGGCGGCCGATGTTCTGCAATATCCTGCATAACGTTGTGAACGTGCTGTTCAATTATCTGCTGATCTATCCGACGCGCATCATCTCCGTGTTCGGTATGCGGATGACCATGATCGGTGCGGGCAAAGGTGTGGCAGGCGCGGCGATGGGAACGTCGCTCGCAAATATCTGCAGCGCGCTGTTGTCCATGTATTTTGTTCTGAGAAAGGACAACCGGATCACATTCGACCGCAGCCGCATCATCGGCGTCAACAGAAGGTTGCTCGGCCGGATCTACCGTCTGGGGCTTCCGATCGCTTTCGAACGGCTCGTCATCAGCAGCGGCCAGGTCGCGACGACACGCATGCTGGCGGGCCTCGGCAACCACGTCGTGGCAGCCCACAGCTATGCCAATACGGCGGAATCCGTCTGCTACATGCCGATCAACGGCTTCGGCATTGCCGCCACTACGATCGTGGCCCAGTGGCTTGGCGCAGGCGATTCGAACAAGGCGATCGAACTGGGCAATAAATGCATCAAATATGCCTGCGAGGTCATGGCGGTCTGCGCGGTGTTGATGTATATCTTCGCGCCGCAGCTCGTCGGCGTGTTCACAACGGATGAACAGGCCATCACCATGGCGTCCCAGGCATTGCGCGTACAGGCGTTTGCGGAACTGTTCGTGGCCATTGCCAATACGGTCAGCGGCATCCTGCGCGGCGCAGGCGATACGAAATATTCTTCCGTCCTGTCTATGATCGGTATGTGGGGCGTACGCGTGCCGCTGGCTTTCATCCTGATCCATTTCTTCGGTTTCGGCCTGATCGGCGTATGGCTGCCGATGGCCATCGACTGGACCATACGCTGCCTGCTGATGACGCTGCGGTACAAGCGCGGCAAGTGGCAGAACGTTTGGAAACCTGCATAGCTTAATTCCTGAAAACCTTTGAAAAACATGAATTTACAGACTTACGAATACCTTCATGACAAATTCGGCATCGATGCCGATATCCTGCAGCGCACCGAGATGGCAGAAAGCAAGCTCGCGTGCGTGTTTTCCGATCTGGACGACATCCAGACTTTCAATCAGTACAAGGTGCTGCATCATTTTCAGAATAGCCGCATCAACGACCAGCACTTTGCCTGGAATACGGGTTACGGCTACGACGACGTCGGCAGAGCGGCTCTGGAACAGTTGTATGCGGACGTCTTCGGCGCGGAGGCTGGCCTTGTGCGTCCGACAATCGTAAACGGCACGCATGCGCTGGCTTCTGTCTATCTGGGGCTGCTTCGTCCGGGCGACGAGCTCATTTACTGCAACGGTGACCCGTACGACACTATGCAGACCGTGATCGGTTTAAAAGGTGACGCCTACGGCAATCTGAAGGAGTTTGGCGTCGTGTATAAACAGGTCGATCTGCTGCCCGGCGGCGAGATCGATCTGGAAGGCGTTAAGGCAGCCATCGGTCCGAAGACGAAGATGTGCGCACTGCAGCGTTCGCGCGGCTATACGTTCCGCAACGCCATGACCATCCCGCAGATCGAAGCGTGGGCTGCGGCCTGCAAATCGGTAAAACCGGACGTCATCTGCATGGTCGACAATTGCTACGGCGAGTTTACGGATACGAAGGAGCCTGTCGAAGCCGGCGCGGATATCATGGCCGGGTCCCTGATCAAGAATCCGGGCGGCGGACTGGCGCTTTCCGGCGGATACGTAGTAGGGAAGAAGGATCTCGTCGACAAGGTCGCGACACGGGTCACGAGTCCCGGAATAGGAGGGGAGTGCGGCCTGACGTTCGGCCAGACACGCAGCATGTTCCAGGGATTGTTCATCGCGCCGCGCGTGACCATCGGAGCGGTGAAGGGCGCTGCGCTCTGCGCGCAGGTATTCGCAGATCTGGGCTACGAAGTATGCCCGGGTCCGTCCGATCCGCGCAACGATATCGTGGAGGCCGTGAAGCTCGGATCACCCGAGGCGGTATGCGCGTTCTGTGAAGGCGTACAGGCGGCGGCGCCGATCGATTCTTACGTGACCCCGGTGCCATGGGATATGCCCGGTTATACCGATCAGATCATCATGGCGGCAGGGGCGTTCGTCGGAGGCAGTTCGATCGAACTGTCAGCCGATGCGCCGATGAGAGAACCGTATATCGTGTTCTTCCAGGGCGGGATCACGTACGAACATGCGAAATTCGGCGTGATAAAAGCGCTGCAAACGTTGAAAGATAAAGGCTTGACGGACTTTTAAAAAGTTTTGAAATTTTTTCGGAAAACCCTTGCAAAAGAACAAATGTTCTGCTATTATAGTGGTGCGAACAAATGTTTCTTTTGAAAAGAGGGAACGAAAAATGACGAAACAAAGGAAGTACAGAATAGCAAATAAAGCAAGGTTCACCGCATTCATCGCGGTCCTGGTGATCGCGGCAACATTTATCCTGATCCCGGCGCTCGGATTCAATACCGCGTCAGGTGCCAGCACGCAGCAGTACATCCAGGTCAGAGTCGAAGCCGGCGATACGCTGTGGACGCTCGCGCAGGAATACGGACCGTCCGGCATGGACGTAAGAAACGTCATCTATGAGATCTGCCAGCTCAACGGCATCACAGCGGCAGACCTGCAGGCAGGACAGTACATCACGATCCCGACGGAACTGTAAGCTTTCCGGCTTCGGACAGTTGTATACACATTCTCCAAAAGCAGCGGATTCTTCTGCTGCTTTTCTGATATAAAATGGATTATAATATACCTGTAAGGCAAATATGCCAAGGAGGACTTTATGAGAGTATTTATCAGCGCAGATATCGAAGGAACCGCTTTTACGACCGTATGGCCGGAAACGGACAAAGGAGAACTGGATTATCCCGCAGCAGCTCGTCAGATGACCATGGAGGTCAAAGCTGCCTGTGAAGGTGCCATTGCAGCCGGTGCCGATTATATCGTGGTCAAGGACGCACACAGCAGCGGACGCAACATCGACCTGAACGAGCTGCCCAAGTGCGTAGAGGTCATCCGCGCCAGCAACGGAAGCCCCAGAAGCATGGTCGAAGGCATTGAGGCAGGCTTCGACGCAGCCATGTTCATTGGCTATCATTCCGCCGCAGGTAAGATCGGCAATCCTTTATCCCATACCTATACGACGAAGACGACGCGCGTTCTGCTGAACGGCGAGGATTGCTCCGAATTCATGATCTACAGCTGGTGCGCAGCGTATTACGGTGTACCGACAGTCTTTCTGTCCGGTGACAAGATGCTGACAGAAGACAGCATGCACCTGCATCCGATGCTGAAGACCGTCTGGTCCAAGGACGGTTACGGCGGATATACCCGCTGCCGTCAGCCGCAGTACGTCTGTGACCTCATCCGGCAGGGGACGGAAGAGGCTCTGAAACAGGACCTGAGCAAGGCTATGTGCGAACTGCCCAAACATTTCGATCTGCAGATCTCCTATAAAGAACACAGAGATGCTGCGAGATACGTCAACTATCCGGGCTTCGAAATGGTAGACAGCCATACGATCCGCATGCAGACAGACGATTATTATGAATTTCTGCGCTGCGTAGCGTTCGTATTCTAAGGAAGGCGATCGCCCTGCTGTTCTTTCTTCAGAACATTTGTTCGCAGGAGCGAACAGCAATTTTTTTTGTGTCTGAAAGGCAGGTGCGGTCCTTCGGGCCCAGGCAAGAATAGTTTTCTAAACCCGGATAAAGGTATTCCTCAGGATCCGGGCAAGTATCGTCCTTTTGAATGATGCGTACGGTGACCGATCCGTCATGGCGGCGTATGCGGCACGGTAAATACGTAGCAGATCGTTGCAAAGTAATAAACGGTCACGGATTTGATCCGTTTGCCGTGACACAAATATAATGTCGCTGTGATCGGTCACGATAATACAGTGACCGAACGATAGTTTTTAAGGATTGTTACGGTACGCGTAAGTCCGCTGCGGACCGTAACGCTCAGATCGATACGACCAGAAGAAATCACGGCGGTAAAGACCGTCTGCAGGGGTTTTCTGCGACAGTACGGAAAACAGACTTAATTTTAAAGGTATCATATATCGACAAAACAAAAAAAATCGCTTAAATCGGCGATTTTTGGCTTCGTGTCCGGAAAGCATTGAAATTTCAACGGTTTCCGACATTCTTTATGTATAAAGGGTATCAAAATGGCTAAAATGGAGACACATCTGCAGGGAAACTTTACAGAGATCGTGGAATTCATCCATCAGCAGCTCTGGGAACAGAGCGCATCGCTGAGTCTTGAAGAAACCTATGTCAATAAAGTTGAAAACAAGCGTATCGAGCTTCGGGTCTACGAACGGTTCAGCTATACAGGAGGCAACCGCGCAAGCCTGACAGTGTTGTTTACAGAAACGGAAGACGGAGTCGATCTGTGCGGTGTGGCGACAGGAGGAAGTCAGGCATTGTTCTGGAAGATCAACACCTGGGGAGAAGCCGCATTCCTGGAGACACTTGAAACTGCAGTATCTGCGTGGAATCAGCAGCATGCGTGAGAGACCCCCGGGGGACCCGTTTATCCCGTATTATCTATTCCCAAAACTGTGATTTTAGGAATAGATAGATCAATTCAATAACGAAATTTATTTACGGTCAACCTAACCCCTTTTCACGTTGAACAGACAAAAATATGTACTGCTATTACGATAAGGAACATCTTCAGGAAAATAGGTGATTTGCAAACAAAAACAGCCCGGATGGATCAAATGCCGTCCGGGCTGTTTTCTTTTGTTATTTCGCCGGTTTTTGGCCTTCTGCAGCCTCGTACTTACGCACGTCTACCAGGTTCGTATGCTGCGGGTTGCCCTTTGCCACAGGCGACGGTTTATACGTATAGGTCAGCACATTGATGCTTCCTCTCGTATCGACACCGTTCTCATCCGGCGTATACCATCCGCCTTGTGAAAGTGCTACGGCGCCGCGGATGATGCGGTCTGTCACAAAGGCCGGGATGCGCACGGTGCCGCGGTCGTTGTAGACTTCGATCATGTCGCCGTCTTCGATGCCGCGCACGGAAGCATCCTTCGGATTGATCCACAGCGCGGGCGGATCCAGTTCCTCCATCCATTGGTTCTGGTCGTGGATGGAATGGCAGCGCCGCTTCGTGTGGTAACCCATCAGCTGCAGCGGATAGCGGTTGAGTCCCGCGTAGTCCGTCGGTCCTTCCGGCCCGTCGAACCACTTGGGGATGCCGCCGATATCGGCCTTGTGCATATCGTACAGCGTCTTGCTGAAGATCTCGATCTTGCCGCTGGGTGTCGCGAACGGTACTCCTTCTTTGATCTGCTTCGTAAACGGCACGGGTTCTGCGCAGGGGCCGGAATACATGTGTCCTCCCCTCTCCATGAACGTGTCGAAGTCAGGCAGTTCGGGTTCATTCGGCAGCAGGTCTTCGTTATAGATCTTGCGCACCCAGTCCTGACGTGTTTCGCAGCCGTCCGTGAATTCGCTGTAAATGCCCATTTCAGCCGCGACCATCTTCATCCATTCGTATTCGAACACAGACCCGAACAGCGGTTCTGTGCACTGGTTTGCGTACAGGACGTAATCGTCGGAATTCCAGACGCTTGGCATAGTCTGCGTTTCGAACAGAGACGCGCCGGGCAGCACGATGTCCGACCAGCGCACGCTCGGCGTGTAGAACAGATCGGAATTGACGATCAGTTCGCACTTCGACGTATCGCTGAGGATGCGTTTCGTGTCGTTGATATCCGAATGCTGGTTGATCAGGATGTTGGAAGCAAGGTTGAACAGCAGCTTGATGCCGCACGGCAGTTTATCTGCACCTTTGATGCCATCTTCTTCGGCGGTCATCGTCTCCCATTTGTCGATGATCTTGCTCCACAGGAATACAGGCGTGCTGTATTTGACCCCGTTTTCCGGTTTGAACATCTCCTGAGCTTCGTAATGGCCGTTCGGTGTGACTGTACCGGCGGAACCGCCGCCGGGGATGCCGACGTTGCCCGTCATCGCGGAAAGCGCCGCAAGCGCGCGGATCGCATTCTCGCCGATGAACGTTCTCTGCAGACCAAGGCCAGGCTGGATGCTGGCAGGTTTCGTCGTTGCATACTCGACGGCCAGGCGTTCGATCGTCTCAGCGGGAACGCCGGTGATCTCTTCAGCCCATTTCGGATCGCGGACGACGCCGTCCTGGAGACCGAACAGATAGCTCTTGTAGCTCTCCCCTACGGGCACGCCTTCCGGCATGTGCGCTTCGTCGAAACCGATGCAGAACTTATTCATGAATTCCTGATCCTGCAGGTTTTTCTGGAAGATCACGAAGGCCATGGCGTTAGCCAGTGCGCAGTCGGAACCCGGTTTCAAACCGATCCATTCGTCGGCGAACGTCAACGCGGATTCGCTCTGGCGCGGGTCGATGACGATGATCTTAACGCCCTGCTCCTTCGCTTTTGCAAAATAATAGTTGCGGAACGGGCCGATGATGGTCTCGGCGGTATTGTGACCCCACAGGATGATCAGTTTGGAATTCAGCACGTCCGCGGGATGCGGTGCTGTGCGTTCCGTGCCGTAGATATACTGTGTGATGTAATTCGCCTGGGCGCTGCTGTAGGAATTGTAATGCTGCAGATAGCCGCCGTCGAGGCAAAGCAGGCGCTTCATCAGATGGTCGGGTCTCGCCACGGCGCATACGCCGGTGGAATAGATCAGATAGCGGCTGCCGGGACCGTACTTTTCGCCGGTCTCCTTGATCTTTGCAGCGATCTCTTTCGCAGCCTCTTCGTAACTGATCCTCTTAAACTTTCCGGAACCCCTCTCTTCCCTTCTTTTCATGGGATAACGAAGTCTGCGGGACGTTAAGAACGTATGGCGGTAGCCGCGGCCTCTCGGGCAGGTGCGCAGCTGTACGCCGCCGATCGAAGTATCCGCGGAGATATCCAGGACACAACCTTCTGCGACCCAGACTTCGAGTTTGCAGTTGCCGCCGCAGTTGTTGACGCCGGCAGAACGGATCATATGAGGTTCTTCGACTTGTATAGGCGGCATGGGCTTCCAATCCCAGCAGCCGAAGTCTTCCGCGCCGATCTCGGTCACGAGAGCCTTGGGCTCGAGACACGCCAAAGATTCCAGAGCTTCGCAGACAAAGCTCAGTTCCGCAGTCATGGGAACGGCAGTTTGCGCTCTTAATTGTTTACAGAATTCTTTTACTGTATCTAAAGTGAATCTGTCGATGAAAGCCTGGATGACGAGGTCGGCATTGGCAGTCCCCTTCAGGCCGCATGCGCTGATGTATTCCAGGAAACGCAGCTGTTCGCCGAGGAAATCCGCCGGATTGCCGTCCATATGTACCGGCTCGTAACCGTACGCTTTGTAGAAGCAGATGCAATCATACGTCGTACGGTCGATCAGGATATCGCCGTGACCCTTGCAGGCCGACGCCCACATGGGAATATAAACGTCCGCGTCCGTTCCTTTGAACAGATCGTCGTACTGCTGGTCTTCGATCTCGCTCAGAATGCCATAGCACGCGCATTCATCGCGCCAGCGGTCGAGATCTTCGAAAAACGTGCGCAGCAGATGGGTATTATACAGAAAAGTTTTGCTGTTTTTAAACGTCATATTAGACCTCCCGGGGCTTGATGCCCAGGATCTCTTCCTTCAGACCCTGCATGTTCGCCAGATTGCCGATGATGATCGCTCCAACGAGTTTATCATCGCAATAGAAGCGCTTTTCGTAAGAACGGACGAACTTCTTATTGACCGCGAACAGATCCGGCTGGCTGTTATCGCTCACTTCAGTCGTGTAGACCTTGGACGGATCTTTGCCGACGTCGCCGCAAGAGAACATGGAGATCTCAGGCGAATTGATGATCATGGAGGAATCCGTCGGCTGGATCGTCGCGGAACCGCCCGCAGCGTTAATACCGGCCACCCTGCCCTGTTCCAGTGCCTGAGACCAAAGCTGCCAGTTGATGCCGTACTCGGCACAGTCGCCGCAGGCATAGATATCCTTGGCGCTCGTTTCGCATTTCTCGTTGATCATAACGGAGCGCGTGCACTTGATGCCGGAAGCCTGCGCCAGTCCGATGTCTGCGCGCACGCCTGTCGACATGATGACGAAATTGCAGGGGAATACTCTGCCGTCCTTGAGTTTTACGTATTCGACGTGCCCGTTTCCGCCGATCTCTTCGATCGTGACTCCCGTATACACCGGGAACGACGTGATGGCTTCTTCGAGTTTTCTCGCGCAGTCTTCGTCGAGGAAACGCGGCATCAGCATGGGCAGCGCTTCGAGCACGGTCACGTCCAGTCCGTAGCGGGACAGTTCGAATCCTGCTTCGAGCCCGATGACGCCGCCGCCGATGATAACGGCTTTGCCTGTGTCGACAGACAGTCTCTTCACCTTCATCAGGTCTTCGTATCTGCGTACGACGACGACTTCAGGCAGATCTGCGCCGGGAATGGGCGGCACGAAACCGTTCGCGCCCGTCGCATAAATCAGACGCTTATAAAAGAACGATTCGCCTGCAGACGTATGGATGAGTCGCGAAGAATTATCGATCGAGCGGACTTTCGTGCCGAGCTTGAGTTCGATATCGTTCTCCTGATACCACTCCGGTCCGAACACGACCGTGCGGCCGAGTTCGTAAGAACGCAATGGCGTTTTCGTCAGCATGGGACGGCTGTAGGCAGGTACCTTTTCGTCGCCGATCATCAGGACGCTTCCGTGTTTGTCGATCTCGCGGATGCCCTGTGCAGCGCTGACCGCCGCAATACCTGCACCGATGATGATGTATTCGTAGATCTTCTGCATGTCCTACACCTCCTTCAATGCCTTTACGAGATTCGCAGGCAGTTTGACGATGAGGTTCGGGTCCGTGATGTCCGCGATAGGCAGGAAACTGCGTTCTGCCGCAGATACGCCGAATTCGTTCTGCAGTTCTTCGATATCGCCGAATTTCAAAGACCTCGTCGGGCAGGCGCCGCAGCAGGCCGGTTCGTATCCGCGCGCTCTCAGATCCGCGCAGGCGTCGCACTTCTGCGCCACACCTTTTGTCAGAGAGAACGAGACCGCGCCGTTCGGGCAGTTCCACATGCAGCTGCCGCAGCCCATGCAAAGATTGTCGTCATGGACGACCGTACCGTCTTCTGCTTTATGCATGGCTCCTGTCGGACAGGCTTTGACGCAGTTTGCGTCTTCGCAGTGGTTGCAGGCGCCGGAAAAATGCGCGTAGACCTTCTTGTCGCCCGCCTGCACGGAGATCGTCTCCACGCGGCGGAAGAACTCGCCCGGCTGCAGGCCGTGCAGATCCTTACACGCGACCTGGCAGGCTCCGCAGCCCAGACAGGTATTCATGTTGAAATAAAAACCTAATCTTCCCATAGTCACCTCTATTCTGTCTTTCTATGTGCATCCAGATAACTTTGAAGAATGATAACGGCCGCCTGGCGGTCGATGATCGTCTTTCTTTTTTCGCGGCGCATATCGGCTGCGATCAGCACGTCTTCCGCGATCTTCGTCGTAAAACGTTCGTCCTGGAAGACGAATTCCAACTTCATTCCCAGGCTTCTCGCCTTGTTCTGCAGTTTTTCGACAAATTCCCGCACCTTCTGCGTCTGCGGGCTGTCTTCGCCGGAAAGCATCAGCGGCAGGCCTGAAACGACAGTACTGACGCCGTATTCCTTCGCCAGATCCAATACTTTGGACGTATCCTTCTTGATGCCGATGCGCTCGATCGTCATGACCCCCTGCGCGCTGATCAGCAGCGGGTCGCTGACGGCTACGCCTATCGTCTTATCTCCGATGTCCAGTCCCAATACTCTCATACATGCCCTTTTACTTCAAAACAAGCGGACTGGTCCAGTCCGCTTTGCTTTGCTGTGTACAGAGAACCGCGTTCTCTATTTCTTCAGGAAGCTCCTCAGAAGCTCCTCTACCAGATCGTCACGTTCGATGTGGCGGATCAGGTTTCTCGCGTTGTTGTGACCCGTGATATAGGAGGGATCACCGGAAAGAATGTATCCGACCATCTGATCGATCGCATTGTAACCCTTTTCCTCCAGCGCGTCGTAAACGGTCTTGAGGATGTCTTCCGTCGTTCTCTGCTCGGGCTTTTCCGGGCTGCTGAACAGTATCGTTTTTCTCTCCACTTTTTACCTCCTGTTAATCTCTCTTGTCTACCCCTTATTATAACTTTTTCTGCCTTGTTAAACAAGGCTTATATGCTTTTATTTTGCCAGGTCTTCCATCAGCTTCTCCGCGACCGCGAAGGCGTCGCCGAGTTTGCTGAGATCCTTCGCGCCGGCCTGCGCCATGTCGGCCTTGCCGCCGCCACCGCCGCCTGCAGCCTTCGCGATCTCTTTGACCATGTTGCCGGCGTGGTAGCCTTTCTCCGTCAGATCGTCCGTAACGGAGACCATCAGGGTGCCCTTCTCGCCGTTGACCGTCGCGAAGACCATGACGACAGCCTTTTCCGCGGCCTTGATCTGGTCGGACAGGCTGCGAAGTTCGTCGATCGAAGCGTCTTCAAACGTGTGTTCGATGAGTCTGGCAGCGCCGTACGTCTTTGCGGACTTCAGCAGATCGCCTGCGCCTTCCTGCGCGGCCTTTGCCTTCAGTTCCTCGAGTTCCTTCTTGACGGCTTTCAGTTCTGCCGCGACGTCTTCGGCTCTCTTTTCGAGGCCAAGCGCATTTGTCTTCAGGGAAGCGGCTGCCGCGTCGATCCTGGCCTGCTCTTCCGCAAGCAGATTGTTGACTGCAGCGCCGGTGACTGCCGTGATCCTTCTGGTTCCCGCCGCGACGCCCTGTTCTGCCACGATGTGCAGGCACCCGATCTGTCCGATGTTCGCGACGTGCGTGCCCCCGCAGAATTCCATGGAGAATCCGGGTACGTTCACGACGCGGACCGTATCGCCGTACTTTTCGCCGAACAGCATCATGGCGCCGAGCTTCTTTGCCTCTTCGATTGGCATGACCTCGGTCTCGACGTCCGTGAACTTCAGGATCTCAGTATTGACGATGTCTTCGACCTTCGCAAGATCTTCTGCCGCGATCGCTTCGAAGTGCGTAAAGTCGAAGCGAAGTTCCTCTTCATTTACAAGGGAACCCGCCTGTTCGACGTGGTCACCGAGCACGGTGCGCAGCGCTTTCTGCAGCAGATGCGTTGCGGTGTGATTCCTCGCGATCGCGTGTCTTCTGAGCGCATCGACGCAGGCCGTGACAACGTCTCCGACGGAGACTTCGCCAGCTGTAATAACTGCCTTATGGACATAGACAGAACCGACCTTGATGGTATTCGTGACCGCCGCGGTGAAGCCGTCGCTCTCGATGACGCCGGTATCGCCGACCTGGCCGCCGCCTTCTCCGTAGAACGGCGTGCGGTCGAGGACGATGCGGATTTCTTCGCCTTCGCCGGCGGTCTGGAACGTATTCATGCCGCGGACGAGTCCGATGACCTTCGCATCCATGGCGAGGCTGTCATAGCCGGTGAATTCGGTCGCCGGGAAGTCCTTGAACATGGCGCTCTCGTCGAGCCAGCCTTCGTTGTCTTCCGCTTTTCTCGCAGCTCTGGCCTGCTCTTTCTGTGCTTCCATTTTTGCGCGGAATCCTTCTTCGTCGACGGTGTAGCCCTGCTCCTCGGCGATCTCCTGGGTCAGCTCGATCGGGAAACCGAACGTGTCGTACAGTTTGAAGACCTGTTCGCCGGTCAGCTGGTTCGTGCCGGCAGCTTTCGCTTCGGCCATGTAGCCGTCGAGCACGGCCGTGCCGGATTCGATCGTCTGGTCGAACTTCGCCTCCTCGATGCTGATGATCTTGCGGATATACTCTCTGCGCTCTATCAGCTCAGGATAAGCTTTTCCGTACTGTTCGAAGACTTTTTCTGCCACGTCGTTGATGAACGCGCCTTTGATGCCAAGCAGTCTGCCGTGGCGGGCCGCTCTTCTCAGCAGTCTTCTGAGGATGTATCCCCTGCCCTCGTTGCTGGGCAGGATGCCGTCCCCGATCATGAACGAAACGGTGCGGACGTGGTCGGTGATGATGCGCAGCGATACGTCGGTCTTCGCGGCGCCGTCGTGGTAAGGAACGCCGGACAACTTGCAGACCTCCTGCAGGATCTCGTGCATCGTGTCAATGTTATAGATGGAGTCGACGCCCTGCATAATGCAGGCCATTCTTTCGAGGCCCATGCCGGTATCGATGTTCGGATGCGCCAGGGGCAGATAACTGCCATCTTCCTGACGGTCGAACTGGGTAAAGACGTAGTTCCAGAATTCCATGTAACGGTCGCAGTCGCAGCCGGGCTTGCAGTCAGGTTTGCCGCAGCCGTATTCCGGGCCTCTGTCGTAATAGACTTCGCTGCACGGACCGCACGGACCGGTGCCGATCTCCCAGAAATTGTCGTCTTTGCCGAGACGGACGATGCGCTCCGCGGGCATGCCGACCTGGTTTCTCCAGATGTCGAACGCTTCGTCGTCTTCGAGATAAATGGTCGCCCAAAGCTTATCCTTGGGGATATCGAGCCACTCCGGGGACGTGATGAATTCCCAGCCCCAGTTGATGGCGCCTTCCTTGAAATAGTCGCCGAACGAGAAGTTGCCGAGCATCTCGAAGAACGTCGCGTGGCGGGCTGTATGGCCCACGTTGTCGATGTCGTTCGTGCGGATGCACTTCTGCGCTGTGGTCATCCTCTTGCGCGGAGGGGTCTGCGCGCCGCTGAAGTACGGCTTCAGAGGAGCCATGCCTGCCGCGATCAGAAGCAGAGACTTGTCGTTTTCGGGGATCAGGGAATAACTGTCATGTCTGAGATGGTCTTTTGTTTCCCAGAACTGCAGGAACTTCTCGCGCAGTTCGTTCACGCCCATGTATTTCATAAAATGTACCTCCGGAATGATTGTAAATTTATAACACTTAATTTTATTGCTTTTCTGTATTAAGTGTCAAGTTTTCTTCGGGTTTTATTCGATGGCCTTCATG
Organism: Bacillota bacterium; assembly: GCA_017557505.1. Taxonomy (GTDB): domain Bacteria; phylum Bacillota; class Clostridia; order Peptostreptococcales; family Anaerovoracaceae; genus RUG11894. The sequence continues at coordinate 46,969 of JAFYYP010000013.1, forward strand.
GATTCTGCCATGTCGATATTGTCGATCTTGCGGCGCAGCACCAGATTGATCAGGATAGCGAATACAAACGTGATCACGATCGAATAGACGTAGGACAACGGTGCCAGACGGCAGCCGAAATACATCTGTTTGATCGTCACCTGGGCCATGACGTACCGTAGCAGCGCGATACCTGCCGGGATGCCGAACACAGCTGCGATACCGGTCAGGATCAGGTTTTCGCGGAACACGTACTGGTCGGTCTCGTTCTGATAGAACCCGAGCACTTTCAATGTGGCGATCTCCCTCTTGCGCTCCGTGATCGAGATGTTCGTCAGATTGTACAAAACGATGAACGCGAGCGCGCCGGAACAGATCAGCACGATGATAACGATATAATCCATGGAACTCAGCAGCGACCCGATGGTGCTCCGCAGGTCTGCGGCAAGGGTCACGTCGAGGATATCGTCCGAGGACAGCAGTTCCGCAGCCGAGCGGTGCAGATCAGCTTCTTCGGGGAAGTTGACGTATGCGTTCTTGTAATCCGGAACAAAACCGAATGCTACCGCAAACGTTTCCTCTGTGACGAAAACGTAGTCGTACAGGTAATTGTCGAAGATGCCGGTGACCTTGAGATCCATCTTGCGCAGTTCATCGTCCACCACGGTGATGGTATCTCCAACTGAGATCTTCAGATCCCTCGCCAGGCGGTAATCCACGACGGTCTCCCCTTTTCCGGGCCAGGCAAGCGCTTCGCCGCCTGTATGGATGTCGACGAAGTTCTGGAGCGGTTCACGGAACACGACGATATTCGCTTCTTCGGATCCGTCGTGATTCACATCCATCTGAGTGATGGACAGGAACGCTGCGTCTGTGATCACGTTTTTATACTCTTTACGGAAGTCGTCTTCGCCCTGCGCGTCCAGAGGATCCGCAAAGGTTACGGCACCGTCATAAACGCTGATCTCTTCGTACTGATAATCGACGATCTTCGAGATCGTGTCGCGGATGCCGAAACCGGTCAGCAACAGCGCTGTGCATCCTCCGATCCCGACTATCATCATGATCATGCGCTTCTTGTACAGGAAGATGTTTCGGATCGAGACTTTGCGCAGGAAGTTCAGCCGTTTCCAGATCAGAGGGATCCGTTCGAGCAGCACGCGCTTGCCCGCCTTCGGCGCCTCGGGACGGATGAGCTGGGCAGCGGGTTCTTTGAGTTCCTTATGGATGACGAACCACGTTGCGCCGAGCGAACACAGGATGTACAGCACCGTGCAGATGCCGAACATCTTCCAATCGAGCACGAACGCTGCCGGTCTGTCGATCGCGTACATGATGCGGTATACTTTCCAGATCGCCATGGGCATGAACTTCGAACCGACGAAGAAGCCGACGAAACAGCCGATGAGAGACGCGCTGGACGCGTAGATCAGGTAGCGGCTCGCGATCGCTCCGTCGCCGTAGCCCAACGCTTTCAGCGTGCCGTCTTCCGTGCGCTGTTCGTCCACCATGCGGGTCATCGTCGTGATGCATACGAGAACAGCCACGAGGAAGAAGAACAGCGGAAAGACCTTGGCGATGCCCTTGACAATCGCCGTGTCGTTTTCGAGCGCGGCATAGCCGTTGTTCATGTCGCGGCCGAGGACGAACACGTTCGGTTCTTTTAATTCCTCGAGATCCACTTTCGCGTCGTCGACTTTTTGCTGGCCTTCTGTCAGATCTTCCTCAGCCTGAGCGATGTCCGCCTTTGCGTCGCTGATCTTCTTCTCGGCATCGGCAGACTTTGAATAATATTCTCTCAGGCCGTCGGCATATTCTTTCTCGCCGTCTTCGAGTTCTTTTTTACCGTCTTCATATTCTTTCAGACCGTCTTCATACTCTTTCAGACCGTCCTCGTATTCCCTTTTGCCGTCTTCGTATTTCTGAAAGCCCTCCGCGTAATCCGCTTCGCCGTCTTCGTATTCCGCAAGGCCGTCGGCATATTCCTTCTCGCCGTCTTCGAGCTTGACCAGCGCATCCTGCAGTTCGACTTCCGCATCGTCGAGTTCGATCTTCGCGTCGTCCAGCTGTTTCTTTGCGTTTTCGAGTTTTTTCCTCGCGCTGCGCAGCTGACGGTTGGCGGAAGCCTCGGCGTCCGCGTAAGCGGCCTTTCCGGCATCGAGCTGCGCCATACCGTCCGCGTAGACGCTTTCTCCATAGGCGATCTGTGCCGTCATGGTCTGTACCTGTGCCGCCGCGTTGTCGTAATCTTCTCCGCTCAGATACGGCAAGCTCTGCTCGATCTGTTCTTTATAGGCGATGGCCTGGTCGAGCTGCTGGCGGGTTCCCGCGAGCTGCGCCTCGGCGTCTGACAGCTGCTGTGACGCCGCGGAAAGCTGCGCGTTGGCGTCAGCGCGTCCGGATCTATAGGCTTTCATGCCTTTTTCATATTCCGCCAGACCGTCTTCGTATTCTTTCTTGCCGTCTTCGTATTTCTGAACGCCGTCGTAATATTCAGCCCAACCGTCGTCGAGTTCTTTGCGCGCGTCGGCCAGTTCCTGTTTCGCGTCATCGAGCTCTTTCCGTCCATCAGCAAGTTCTGCTTCGGCGTCCTCAAGTTCTTTCTTGGCGTCGTCCAGTTCGACCTTCGCGTCTGCGAGTTCGCTCTCTGCGTCGCGCAGTTCCGCCCAGCCGTCATCGAGTTCTTTGCGCGCGTCAGCCAGCTCTTTCTTCGCGTCGGCAAGCTGCTTTTCCGCGTCAGCGATCTTCTGTCTGCCGTCCGCGATCTGCTCCCAGCCGTCGTCGATCTCCGCCTGGGCATCCGCGATCTTTTCGTTCGCTTCATCTTTCAAAGACATGTAGCGGATGTCTCCCCTCTCTTCGAGCAGTTCTTCCAGACGGTCCTGCGCTGCGTCCGCAGCGTCGTGATACGCGTCGGTACCCATGGCGGGCATATCAGTCAGACGAAGCAGGATCTCAGTATAATAATCGGAATCGAAGGCGCCGGACAGCACGTAGGCAAACCCTGCGATCTTGCCGGAACCGAGGCTTGTCGATCCTCTTTCGAAATTCGCGTAATACGGAGAATTGACCGTGCCGACGATTTTGAACGTCTTCGTTGTGAACAGGTCGAGCGTATCTTCATCGTTGCTCGATGAGACCGTAAGGGTCTTTCCGACCTGGCCGGGTTTTGCGTACAATGCGTCCAGAACGACTTCGCCGTCGGATTCCGGCAGACGGCCGGATACGATGTCCAGCCGGTCCATGGCCGGGAGCATCGTATGAAATGCGAGCACGTTCTCGCCGCTTTTGTCCATTTCCGCAAGCACGTTAACAGAGACCGAACCCTCCGCGAGGAGCACGTTCGGCTCGTTCTGGAACGCAACGACGTCGCTGTCGGTCAGTCCCAGTGTGGAAACGAGGCGGAAATCATAGAAAAGCAAGTCCGTCAGATAATCGTCCGCGGTCTTGCGCATTGAATCATGCGTTACGCGCAGGCCGATGAAAAAACCCACGCCAAGCGCGATGATAGCAAAAATGGATATGTAACGTCCCAGTGTGGAACGGATTGTTCTGACGAGAGAACGGCCGAGCATGGCTACCACTCGATGTCTTCGACGGGAACGGGAGATTCGTTCAGATGCTGATCGACGATCGTGCCGCTGTTGACCCGGATCACACGATCCGCCATCGCGGTCAGCGCGGAATTATGCGTGATGATGATGACGGTCATGCCGGTCTGCCGCGCCGTATCCTGCAGGATCTTCAGGATTGATTTGCCGGTGACGTAGTCCAGCGCGCCTGTCGGTTCGTCGCAGAGCAGAAGTTTGGGATTTTTGGCAAGCGCGCGGGCGATCGCGACGCGCTGCTGCTCGCCGCCGGACAGCTGCGACGGAAAATTGTTCGCGCGCTGCGCAAGTCCCACGCGCGCCAGAACTTCGTCCGCGTCGATCGGGTCTTTGCAGATCTGAGCGGCCAGCTCGACGTTTTCGCGGGCGGTCAGATTCTGGATCAGATTATAGAACTGGAAAACGAAACCGATGTCGTAACGGCGGTAAGAAGTCATCCGCTTCTTGTCGTAGGAAGAGATCTCTTCGCCGTCGAGGAAGACCTTGCCGGACGTTAAAAGATCCATGCCGCCGAGGATATTCAGAAGCGTCGTTTTACCGGCGCCGGACGGGCCGACGATGATGCAGATCTCGCCCTTTTCGACCGTAAAACTTGCATTATAAAGCGCGGGGATCTCGACTTCCCCCATATGATAGATCTTGCTGACGTTTTGGAATTCAATGAAATGATCCATGATCAGTGGTTCTTGTTTTTGCGTTTCTGTTCAGCCAATCTGGGATCGTCCGGGTCAACGACCTCGATGTTGTCGAGCTGCTGACGGAAACGGGCGCGGAAATCCTCGAGGAACTTCTCGCGCAGATGCGCCTGCTCGATGCGTTCTTCTTCCGTCAATCCGATCGTTTTCTTTTTATGTGCCAGTTCGTTGATCCTGGCGATCTCTGCGTCTGTTACCATATTCCGTACCTGACCTCTTTGGTCGCCACCCCTCGGTTTCTTTAACAATATATTTTAGCATTTATTCAGCTATGTATAAATACTCTTTTATCTTATTATAGGTCTTCTCTCCTATCCCTTTCACTTCCATGATCTCCTCGACACAGACGAAACCGCCGTACTTTGCCCGATAATCCAGAATGGCCTGTGCTTTGACAGGGCCGATGCCTTTGAGCATGCAGAGTTCATCCAATGTCGCGGTATTCAGATCGATACGGTCGTCTTCAGGCGCGGCCGGCAGAACGGTCTCGATCCTGGCCGGAGGATCTTCGTACAGCACAGGTACCTCTTCTGAAACGGCGCCGCTGCGGTAACTGTTGATGCTTCCTGCTGCAGCAGCGGCACAGAAAAGGATGAGCGCACTCGTACGTATCTTTGCCCAACTGATATCCATTGTTGATTCTTTCCGCAGCGCCTATAGATTACCATATTTTAACAAAAGAAAAAAGACCTTGCGGTCTCTTTTCGAATGATATCTATTCTTTCTTTTCGTCCTTTTCTTCCAGTTGTTTGCCCAGGCCGGTCAGAATGCTTGTCCGCCTTTCTTTGAGCGCCTCCCCTTCGTAATAATAGCCGTTGAATTCGGAAGCGTCTTTCCTTCCGGGAGTTTTCTGTGAGACGTGCTTTTTCAGGTTTATGAGGGGGTCTTTCGGGATGATGGACTTGTGTTCGGGTTCGAGGATCGTCACGGGAGCGTTGGGATCGTAGTCGTTGCTCGGATCCTGCAGATTCTTTTCGAACTTCAGGAAGCTCTTATTCGTATACAGGAAACTGCAGATCAGCGATGTCAGCGGCATGGTCAGCAGGATAGCGGAAGAACCGATGAGCGCCTGCAGAAGCTCGACGATGATGTTCTCGCGGTTCAGCAGTTCGCGCATAGAACCTGAGTAAGTGATCAGCAGCAGAATTGTGCACAGCGACGAACCGATATAGGCCAGTACCAGCGTGTTTGCCATGGTGCCCATGACGTCCCTGCCGATCGTGATGCCGGACTGGTACAGTTCCCTGAACGTCAGATTCGGCGCTCTGTAGTGCAGTTCGTGAAGCGATGAGGAAATATCCATCGCTACATCCATGACCGCGCCCATCGCGCCGATGACGATCATGCCGAAGATCAGAGACTTCAGGTCGATGACGACGCCGCTGTCGAGGTAGCCCAGATAGATCGAGTGTTCGTCGATGATACCGGTCAGGCGGAGCGCATGCTCAAAGATGAGCTCGAGGATCGCCGCAACAGCAACGCCGAACGTGCAGCCGAGGATCGTCGTCAGCGATTTTTCAGTCGCGCCTGTCGTTATGAGCAGCGTCATGACGATAACGAAGATACAGGTCAGGCACGTCATGACGTACACGTTATACCCTGCCAGCACGGAAGGTACGAATACCATGAAGACAGCCATGCACGTGAACGCGAGCGAAATGAGGGTATTCAGGCCCTTGATGTGGCCGAAGAACAGCAGTGCGGCGCAGAACAGCAGCCCGAACCGTATCATGCCGTCAAGACGGTAAAAGCTTGCAAACACCCAATCCGCCTCGCCTTCCTTCGTGCCGTAATTGTAAAGGATGACTTTATCTCCTACGGACAGAGGCTGGTCCGGATCGAGCGTGTAATTGTCATGGGTCTGCGCGCCGAGCACTTCCTGTCCCTTAAATTCGCCGGTCAGGATCTTCGCCTTGAAATAGATGCGGTCGTCCTGATATTCCAGGTCATCTGAGATCGAATAGCTGGACGATTCTGTATTTTCAATGCTTGTGATGCGCGCTTTCTCCGCGTACATACCGTCCGCATTCAAAATATCCAGGTCCTTCGTGACGATCTTGTTCGCGCAAAAAATAATAAGAAGCGAGATCACGACCGTGACGACCCATACGACAAAGTTGCGGAATTTTGGAGTTGTTCTGTATCTTTTCTTGAATTCAGCCATTCTGATGTTCCTGTTCATAATACCGGGACAGCGGCACAAGGGTCTCGCCCCTGCGGGCAAACAGATCCTTGCGGGTCACGCGCAGACTTTCCCTGTCGAACGCGGCACCGCTGAACGCGCATAGCGCTTCGAGCAGATTGACCGGGTTGAGCGTCTCGTTCGGCGCGCTGCGCAGCAGCATCGAAACGGTGCTTCCCTCTTCGCTCTCGCGGATCAGTTCGATGCGGCCGATCCAGTTCTTGACTTCCTTCTCGACCATCTTCTTCGTCTTCTTGTCTTTCTTAAGAATGACGACTCTGTCCTGTATTATAAAACCATCAATGTTAAGATTCTGTGAAGCAGGCAAAAAAGCCTCGTAGAGGCTGCTTTCCGTGATGGAGGATGAATTCCTCGACGAGTACGGAATCTCGCGGCAAAACGTAAATCTGATGCCTTCCGGGAGGGCCAGATTCATGCGGTCTACCAGGAAATCTGTTTCATAGGGCGTTTCCGTGTCCATTTCGAAATAATCCTGTTCCGTTTCGAAACCGAGAGACAGCGGATGAACGATGTTGATCTTTTCGTGCGGGTTGAACCCGTTGGAATACGCAGGCACGATCCCTGCTCTTTTGATGCAGCGTTTGAACAGCCTCTGCAGGTCGAGATGCGAGATGAACCGCATGTTGCCCTTTTTGTAAAACCCGAACAGGTAGCGGTGGAAACTATTCTGCATAGATCCCTCCCCACCGGCATTCGGTATGCGCGTTGATCCCGCAACCGTTGCAGCCCAGACGGCAATCCGGCGTCGTAACAGCTGCCTGCGCTTTATTCCATTCGTCCTTGAAGAATTCCTTCGAGATGCCGCAGTCGATGATCTCCCAGGGCATGGGCATGTCCGGATCGATATCGTTCAAAGCGAAGTACGATCCGTCGATGCCGTTTTCAGAAAGGGCCTGTTCCCAGGCATCCTGACGGAATCCCTCCGTCCAGGCATCGAACGCCGCTCCGAGTTCATAAGCGCGCAGCAGTGCGCCGGAAAGCTCCCTGCCGCCTCTTGCGAACACCGCTTCGAGCATGCTTGCGTAGCTGCCATGATAACGGAAATTGACACCTTTGATCTTTCTCAGACGGTCCTTCAGGTAATAGTGTTTTTCTTCGAATTCTTCCGGCGTGTTCTGGCGGACCCACATGAAAGGCGTGTCCGGCTTGGGAACGAAGTTGGATACGGAAACTGAAACGCTGTAGCGACCTACCTTGCCGCCGTTGTGTTCCTTCGCTTTTTCCATGATGCGGCGCGCGAGGTCGACAATGCCGTCCAGATCCTCGTATGTTTCTGTGGGCAGGCCCATCATGAAATACAGTTTCACGGACGTCCATCCCAGCGTGAAAGCCTGCTCGAGCGCTGTAAAGATATGCTCTTCTGTCACGTTCTTGTTAATGACGTCGCGCAGTCTCTGCGTGCCGGCTTCGGCGGCGAACGTCAGGCCGGTCTTGCGTACGCCCTGGATCTCGTCCAGAACCTTGAAACTGAAGTTGTCCATACGCAGAGACGGCAGGGACAGACTCACCTGATGATCCTTGCAGTAACCCATCAGCTCCGTGACGAGCGGCTCGAATTTCGTATAATCCGATGTGGACAGCGACAGGAGCGACAGTTCGCCCTGCCCGCTGTTTTCGAGCTGGGTCTTGGCGATGTCGATCACCTTGTCTTCGCTGCGTTCCCGCACGGGCCGGTATACCATACCCGCCTGACAGAAACGGCAGCCTCTCGTGCATCCGCGGAACAGTTCTGCGACGGCTCTGTCGTGCACGACCTCAATGAGAGGAACGATGAGTTCTTTCGGAAAATCGACTTTGTCGATGTCATGAACGATCGCTTTCAGAATGCGGTCCGGCGCGCCGTCCCATAGCTTCCGGTAACCGGCAAAGGCACCGTTTTCATCCGTGACAGGCTCGTAGAACCGAGGAATATAGACACCCTGCAGTTTCGCGATCTCCTTCAGAAAGTCGAGTTTTGTCCGCCCTGTTTCTTTGCATTCTTTCCGGATGCGGCAGACTTTGGGCAGAAGCTCTTCGCCGTCTCCCGCGAGAATGACGTCCATAAAGTCCGCGATGGGTTCCGCGTTGAACGCGCAGGGACCGCCGGCGATGACGATGGGATCGTCTTCCGCGCGGTCACAGGAAAGTGCAGGGATACCCGCGAGATCGAGCATGGCCAGAATATTTGTATAACTGAGTTCATACTGCAGCGTGAAACCGACAAAGTCCATCTCCTTCAGAGGTGTCTTCGTCTCCAGCGTAAACAGAGGAACACCGTTGTCTTTCATTGCGGCCATCATATCTCTGGCCGGCGTAAAACAGCGTTCGCAATATGTATGCTCGGTTGTATTCAGAAGATGGTACAGGATGTTCAGCCCGAGATAGGACATGCCGATCTCGTACAGATCGGGAAAGCAGAAAGCAAAGCGCACGGTACCTTCGGCAGGCTCCCGCACAACACTGTGCAGTTCGCCTCCGATATACCGTGCCGGCTTTTCCACCTTTAGCAGCAGTCTATCCAGTTCGTTCTGAACGCTACTCATCGTAATATTCGAAATCGTAATCGATCACTGTGATCGTGTCGCCTTCTTCCAGACCCATGCCGAGCATCTGTTCGATCGCGCCGCTGTCTTCGATGTAGCGGTACAGATAACGCAAAGATCCCGCGTCGTTAAAGTTCGTGGAATTGAAGATCTTCTCAAGCTGTTTGCCCGTCACGAGGAAGCCGCCCTTCGGTTTTCTCTCAACATAGACGTTTCGGTAATCCGGATCGTCTTCCGGCGCCGTATCCTTGAAGAATACGGCCTGTTCTTCTTCCTCTTCTTCGACGGTCTGCAGCAGTTTGAATGCTGCGCGCAGCAGCTCGTCCACGCCTTCGTGGATCGGCGCGCTGCACGGATAGACGGGATAACCTTTGCTCTCCGCATAGGCTTTGAAATCTTCATATACCTCGTCATCCGCCATATCGATCTTGTTGGCGCAGATGATCTGAGGTTTCTTCGCTAATTTTTCGCTATAGGAAGCGAGCTCAGCGTTGATCTTGTCGAAGTCTTCCTTCGGATCGCGGCCTTCGCTGCCCGACACGTCCACGACATGGATCAGAATGCGTGTGCGTTCGATATGCTTCAGAAAATCGAGACCAAGTCCCTGACCCTGAGAAGCGCCTTCGATCAGTCCGGGTATGTCGGCCATGACAAAACTGGAGTCGTACATCGAAACGACGCCCAGGTTCGGCGTGATGGTCGTAAAATGATAATTCGCGATCTTAGGGTTCGCGCTTGTGGAGACAGACAGCAGCGTGGATTTGCCGACGTTTGGATAACCTACGAGGCCTACGTCCGCAATCAGTTTTAACTCGAGCTCGATCGTGCGTTCTTTTGCAAAACCGCCCGCTTCGGCGAAATTCGGCGCCTGGCGTACGGAATTCTTGAACATGACGTTTCCCTTTCCGCCTCTGCCGCCTTTTGCCGCAACAAAGGACTGACCGTCTTCCTTCAGATCGGCCATGACGGCATCGCTATCGACGTCTCGTACAACGGTGCCGACAGGAACTTTGATGACGAGATCCGCGCCGTCCTTGCCGAACTGCTGGCGCCCTCTTCCGTCCTCTCCGTTCTCCGCTTCATATTTTCTTTTATACCGGAAATCCATCAGCGTGCGCAGATTGCGGTCGGCCAGGATGACGATATTGCCGCCCTTGCCGCCGTTTCCGCCGTCCGGACCTCCCTGCGGAATGTAGGGTTCTCTGCGGAAAGAAACAGAACCGTTTCCGCCCTTGCCGGATCTAATGGTGATCGTAGCTTTGTCAACAAACATGATGCACCTTGATAAATAAAACAAGGCCCCCGGGATCGCCGGAGGCCCTTTCGAGAACTATGCTTCCTGAGAATAAACGCTGACCTGCTTGCGGGTCTTGTCTTTTCTCTCGAACTTGACGATGCCGTCCTGCTTTGCGTACAGGGTGTCGTCTCCGCCGATGCCTACGTTGTTTCCCGGGTGGATCTTCGTCCCTCTCTGGCGAACAAGAATGGAACCTGCGCTGACGAACTGGCCGTCGGCTCTCTTTACTCCAAGACGCTTCGACTCGGAATCGCGGCCGTTCTTAGAGCTGCCTACACCTTTTTTACTTGCCATAAGATTTTACCTCCGTTCCTTGTCTACTTGCTGAGAGCTGCCTCGATAGCGGCAATCATTTCTTCCTTCTTGAGCTTGGCGTCGACTTCGATGCCCTTCGCTGCTGCAAATTCAGCCAGCTCGCTCTTCTTCATGGCCTTGAAGTCGACAGCCTCTTCGACTGCTTCCGCAACAACTTCCTCTGCCTTGGGGGCTTCGGGAGCCTTGGCCTTCGCTTCGCCGTTCAGAGAGATGCCATTGATCTTCAGTTCGGTGTAGGGCTGTCTGTGACCCTGCTTCTTGCGATAGTCCTTCTTAGCCTTGTACTTGAAGATGACGACCTTGTCTGCCTTGCCGTTTTCAACGACTTCAGCTTCTACGAATGCGCCTGCCACATAGGGTGCGCCGACCATGGTCTCGCCTTCACCGCCGATCACCAGGACCTTGTCCAGGGATACGGTGCTGCCTGCTTCGGCATTCAGCTTCTCAACACGGATCTTGTCACCGGCGGATACGCGATACTGCTTTCCTCCGGTCATAACTACTGCATACATGATATTTTTACCTCCTCTATCCGGTCTCGCCATCGGGGGTGGTCTTAAAGACACTCGAAAATATACCCATTCAGAGCGGCAACGCAAATATTATACGAGGCAGGTAAAGCCATGTCAAGCAATATTTTCAAATATTAATGTACATTGTGCGGGTACTGTCATCTTTAGATGTCACCCGCACAATGAGACTCTTTTATTCTATTACCACTCCATCAGCATCTACTTTGATGGAATCGGAATCGTCGATGAGCGTTTCGTCTTTCTTGGCGATGTACTTTTTACGGATCTGCTCTTCGAGCTTCGCCATCAGTTCAGGATGCTCATCCAGATAGGTTTTGACGTTCTCTCTGCCCTGTCCGATACGTTCGCCTGCGTAGCTGTACCAGGCGCCGCTCTTCTCGAGCAGGCCTGCGTCGACGGAACAGTCGAGCACGTCGCCGGCGCGGGAAATACCCTTACCGTACATGATGTCGAATTCCGTCATCTTGAACGGAGGAGCGACCTTGTTCTTGACTACTTTCACTCTCGTGCGGTTGCCGACGATGGCGTCGCCGACCTTAATGGATTCGATGCGGCGCACGTCGAGGCGCATCGAACTGTAAAATTTCAGCGCTCTGCCGCCCGTCGTCGTCTCGGGATTGCCGAACATGACGCCGACCTTTTCTCTCAGCTGGTTGATGAAAATGCAGGTCGTGTTCGTCTTATTGATGACGCCCGTCAGCTTTCTGAGGGCCTGGGACATGAGCCTTGCCTGCAGACCGACGTGAGAATCGCCCATATCGCCCTGGATCTCGGCCTTGGGGACCAGCGCCGCCACGGAGTCGATGACCACCACGGAGATCGCGCCGGAACGTACGAGCATCTCGCAGATCTCAAGCGCGTCTTCGCCGGTATCCGGCTGCGAGACGAGCAGATCGTCAATGTCGACGCCGATGCCTTTCGCATAGATCGGATCCAGCGCGTGCTCTGCGTCGATGAACGCCGCTTTGCCGCCCTGCTTCTGCGATTCAGCGATAATGTGCAGCGCCAGCGTCGTCTTACCGGAAGACTCCGGGCCGAAGATCTCGATGATCCTGCCCTTCGGTACGCCGCCTACGCCGCAGGCGATATCCAGGCTGATGGATCCCGTCGGGATCGCTTCGATGTTAAGCCTTGCGTTTTCATCTCCGAGAGACATGATGGAGCCTTTGCCGAAGCGCTTGTCGATCTGCGCGATCGCGGCTTCCAGCGCCTTATCCCGTTCTGACTTGTTGATGTTCTCTGCCATCTATTTCATTCCTCCGTTCCGGTTCTTTTGTTGAATACGAACATTTGTTCTTTATCATTCTACCCTGAAACTGCTCCGCGGTCAAGCATTTTCAGCAAAAGAAATATACCAGATATTACCATTTATGTCAACGATTTATTGAACAGCACTTTGTACATCTGCTTGAACATGTTGAAGCACGCATCTCTGCGGATGCGGCCTCTGTTGCCCTGACGGAAATGCTCGCTTACTTTGACTTCGTCCTTGTACCAGACGCCGATATAATAACGGCCTACTTCTTTTCCCTCATCGGGGTTCGGTCCTGCGTTGCCGGTCACCGCGACGCACAGATCGCAGCCGGTCTTCTTATGAAGTCCTTCCGCCATTTCCATCGCGCATTCGGGGCTGATGGCGCCGTATTTATCCAACGTGGATTTATAGACGCCGAGTTCTTCCATTTTCGCACGGTTGCTGTACGTCACGCACGAACGGTCGAAGAATGCGGAAACGCCGGGTTTATCCGTGACCCTCGCAGCGAACATGCCGCCGGTCATGGATTCGGCTGCCGCCAGAGAAATGCAGTCCATGTGCATACGGTCCAGCACGACGTCTTCCAGATCTTCGTCATCGACAGAGAACACAAAGTTGCCTACTCTGCTGAGTACTTCCATCATCATGTCGTCTACAGCTTCGATGGCTTCGGCTCGGGTCGCTCTCTTAGACGCGATGCGCAGCGTGCACTCCCCTTCTCCCGCGTACGTCGCGAGCGTCGGGTCCGTCTGAGCGTCGATCAGATCCATGAGTTCGGTCTCTAGGCGTGATTCTCCGATCTCCGTCGTGCGCAGGTTGCGGTAATAGATGACAGCGTCGGCTCTGCGGATCAACTCGGGCTTGACGCAGTTCTCGAACATCGGTTTCATTTCGCGCGGCGGTCCCGGCATGGAGACGATCATCTTTCCGTCCTTTTCCAGCATGAAACCGGGCGCTGTTCCGTTCGGATTCGGCAGGATCTGCGCGTGTTCCGGGAAATAAGCCTGTTTCAGATTATTATCGGTAAAGACGGACCATCTCTTCGCAAAATGTTCCTTCAGGATCTTAGTTTGCTCCGGGAATTCGACGATAGTCTCACCGAAGTATTCCGCGATCATTTCTTTCGTGAGGTCGTCTTCCGTTGGACCCAGACCGCCCGTCGTGATGACAAGATCGCAGTCGTGATAGGCGTAAGCGAGCAGATCCTTCAGACGCGCAGGATTATCGCCCACGGTAAAGTGATACATCACGTCGTGGCCGATCAGGCGCAGCTGTTCGCTTAAATACTGTACGTTCGTGTTGAGGATGGAACCGAACAGGATCTCGGTCCCGACAGTTAAAAGAGCGCTCTTCATGGTTATTCCTTAAAGACCTGTTTATTCTGGACGATATATTCGATACCGCTGTAGACGGTCATGACCATGCTGGCCCACAGGAAAACAGTTGCCAGCGTCTGCAGCACGGGATGGTAACTGCGGAGGATCAGAAGCGGTACGGCGATCATCTGCAGCACCGTCTTGATCTTGCCGCTCATGCCGGCAGCGATGACGATGCCGTTGGCTGCAGCGACGGTACGCATGCCGGACACGGCGAATTCTCGAAGCAGGATGATGATGAGCATCCAGGCCGGTACCGTATGGTCTTCGATCATCAGGCAGAAAGCCGAATACACAAGGATCTTGTCCGCCAGCGGATCCATGATCTTGCCGAAATTCGTGACGAGATCGTATTTGCGGGCGATCTTGCCGTCCAGCATGTCCGTAAACGAAGCCAGAATAAAAACAATGAAAGCAGCCAGGTACAGATGCTTCATGTACAGAATGACGAAGACCGGCACGGCGATGATGCGCGCCAGCGTGAGTTTATTTGGCAGATTCATAACATACTCCCGATAGATCGTAATCGAATGCGTCGGTGATGGTGACCGGGACAAACATGCCCGGTTTCAGTCCCGCCAGACCGGTAAAAAGCACGCCGTCGTCGATCTCCGGCGCGTCGTAAGCGGTACGGCCGCTGTAGGAACCGTCCTCGAAGACTTCTTCGACAAGTACTTCGAGCGTTTTCCCTATGTATTTCTGATTGTTATCAAGCGAGATCTTCTGCTGCAGCGCCATGATGCGGTCCGCTCGTCTCTGTTTGACGTCGCTGCGCACCTGATTAGGCATCTTTGCTGCGGCAGTTCCCTCTTCTTTGGAATACGGAAACACGCCGAGACGGTCGAACTTCATGTCTTCGACAAAAGCATACAGAGCATTGAAGTTTTCCTTCGTTTCGCCCGGGAAACCCGTGATAAGAGTCGTACGAATGACAATATCCGGTATTTGTTTACGTAATTCTCGTATGGTAGACCTTATGCTGTGCTCCGTCGATTTGCGGTTCATTGCCTTCAGGATGATGTCGGAGCTGTGCTGGATGGGGATATCGATGTATTTGCAGATCTTCGGCTCGTCCTTCATGACCCGGATCAACTCCGGTGTGATCTCATCTTCGTAGCAATACATCAGGCGGATCCATCGGATACCGTCGATCGCGCACAGATCTTTTAAGAGCTTCGGAAGCATATCGCTTCTGCCGAAATCGCGTCCGTAACCGGTCACGTCCTGGGCGATCACGACGAGTTCCTTCACACCCTGCTCTGCCAGTTGTTTTGCCTCGGCGAGGATGGCTTCCGGCTTTCTGCTGCGGTACAGTCCGCGGATATAGGGGATCGCGCAATACGTACACACGTTATTGCATCCTTCAGCGATCTTGATGGCAGCGGAAACCCCTCCTGCATACAGTCTGGGCAGTTCTTCGTACTCTTTCGCGGCCTTTTGCGCCGCAATGCGTTCCTTACGCATGCCCTGCACGATCTCCGGCAGCTTCGCGTAATCATTGACGCCAAGCAGATGATCGACTTCCGGCATTTCCTTTGCGAGTTCCTTCGCGTAGCGCTGGGACAGGCAGCCTGTAACGATCAGTTTCTGTCCAACTCTCTTTTCGCGGATCAGATCGAAGATCGCCTCGATGGACTGCTGCTTGGCATCGTGAATGAAACCGCAGGTATTCACCATCAGGATATCCGCTTTCTTGATATCCTGCGTCTCTTCCACGTCGATACCATTCAGCAAAGCAAGCGCATTTTCCGAATCTACCGTATTCTTTTCACAGCCAAGTGTTTTCAGATATATTTTCATTTAAAAGATTTCTTCAGGTACGCCGTCATCTTCGGGCGCGGATTCGCTCTCCAGCTGTTCGAACTGTTCGATCGACAGCAGGACCTTGCGCGGCCGCGATCCGTCTGCCGGGCCGACGATGCCGCGTTCTTCCATCATATCGATCAACCTTGCAGCGCGGTTATAACCGATGCGGAACCTTCTCTGCAGCATGGAAACGCTGGCCTGTTCTGCTCTTACGACGCATTCGATGGCGTCCGCAAGCAGCTCGTCTTCGTCGCTGTCAGCATCGTCTTTGCCGCTGCCGTTCGAACCGGAACCTGACGTCGTTCTTTCCATGGCGCGCAGAATGTCTTCGCTGTTATAGCGGAAGACGTTGGACTCTTCTTCGGATCCTTCCTCCGCTGCTTCCTTTGCGGCTTTCAGCGCTTCGTCCTGCTTCTTCAGATAATCGATCACAGCTTTGATCTCCTCGTCGGAGACCCAGCAGCCCTGTACGCGTTCCGGCTTCGCCATGCCCTGCGGGTAATACAGCATGTCGCCGTGACCCAGCAGTTTCTCTGCTCCTGTCATGTCGAGGATGACGCGCGAATCGATGCCGTTGGAGACGGACAGTGCAATGCGGCTCGGCACGTTGGCTTTGATGACGCCCGTCAGGATATCCGTAGACGGTCTCTGCGTCGCGATGACCATGTGGATACCGGCGGCTCTCGCCTTCTGAGCCAGGCGGCAGATCGAATCTTCGACGGAATTCTGCGCGGTCATGATGAGGTCGGCCAGCTCGTCGATGATGATGACGATCTGCGGCATGGCCTTGTATTCTTCTCCGTTTGCGCGTACGGTCTCGTTATAGCTTTCGAGATCGCGCACGTTCTCTTCCATGAACTTGTTGTAGCGCTCTTCCATTTCGCCGACTGCCCATCCGAGCGCGGCGGAAGCTTTATCCGGCTTGGTAACTACCGGGATGAGCAGATGCGGGATGCCCTTGTATCCGCTGAGTTCGACGGATTTCGGATCGATGAGGATCAGTTTGACCTCGTCCGGCGTCGCTTTGTAGAGCATGGAGAGGATCATCGCGTTCTGGCACACGGATTTACCGGAGCCTGTCGTACCGGCGATCAGCAGGTGCGGCATCTTCTTCAGGTCCGCGATGACGCATTCGCCGCCGACGTTCTTGCCCAGGCCGACGGAGATCTTGGACTTCGCGTTCTGGAATTCCTTGGACTCCAGAACTTCGCGGAGCGTTACGGAACTGGATTTGTCGTTCGAGATCTCAATGCCAACGGCTGCCTTGCCGGGGATCGGCGCTTCGATACGCAGCGATTTTGCTCTCAGGTTGAGCGCAAGATCGTCCTGCAGCGAAACGATGCGGGAGATCTTGACACCGGGAGCAGGTTTTACCTCAAAGCGTGTGACCGTGGGTCCCTTGATCATGTTTTCTACAGTTGCGGATACGCCAAACGACGCGAGCGTTTCTTCGAGCACTCTCGCCTGTTCGTGTACAGCGTTCATATCCGCCTCTTCTCTTTTCCCTGTAGGACTGTGGAGCAGACTGAGCGGCGGCAGCTGATAGACCGGCGCGGATCTCTTGGTCGTCTTCGCCGTTTTGACTGCCGCTTCCGCACCGGACGAAACGGCGCTTACGATCTCCTCTTTTTTCTCTGCTTTCGGAGTTCTCGGTTTTCTGATCGGAGTTTCTTCGTGGGTCACTTCCGCGGGAATGAACGAACCGTTGTATTCCGGTGCGTCTGTCCGCGGCGAACCTTCTCCGTTCAGCCCATAGCCCTCTTTGATCGGACCGTCCTGGCCGAACAGCGAATCGTCGTTCATGTAGCCGAGGATCTGCTTCTGATTGTTTGTAACAGGCGCATCCGGACTGTCGGCAGACTTGCGTCCGATGCTTTCAGGTGTAAAGTTCGGGTTGAACACCGGCAGTTCCGGCTCGGGTTCTTCGACCGGTTCCGGTTCATCGACCGGAGCGGGCGTCTGCTGCAGAATCTCGCCGGACGTGGGATGGGTCTCGCCTTTTGTATAATCTGCGGCGTTGGATTTCTTGGCTTCTGCTGCTTTCTGCTTCTCCATTTCCTCCATGGCCAGCTGGTGTTCTTCTTCTCTTCTTTCACGCTCGCGCTCGAGGATCATCTCGTTTGCAGCTTTCTGTGCCTCTCTGGTGTTCTTAACCGCTCTGCGCTTGATCTTCATGTTGTCGAAGAACACGGAGATCGGCGTATCGATGATGAACATCAGCGTAATGACGATGCCGCAGATCGCGATGATGCGCATGCCGACGAGGCCGGCCAGCTTATTGAGCAGCGTACCGGCAATGGCGCCGAAAACACCGATATTCATAGTCTCGGCAGCATAAGCTTCTTTGATCAGTCCAAGACTTAGATCCGTTCCAAGGCCTTCGTACAGCGATGCGTTCAGCATGCAGACGCAGATGAACAGCGCCAGCAGACACAAAAGCGAACGTAAAGTCAGATAACTGGTCTTGTTCAGGAAGATCAATATGCCGTATACGATCAGGAAATACGCGAGGATATACGCGACGCGGCCAAAGACGCCGAACATGACGCTCTTCGTGACTCCGCCGATCGCGCCGATCAGGTTGGTATGCAGGCTGAGCACGACCAGCACGCCGAGCGCGATGATGACGATCGCCCAGATCTCGTCGTGCAGCCTCTTGCTGCGATGAAGCTTTTCGGCTTCCGCCATTTCTTTCTCTTTGATGCGCTGTTTCTCCTCAGCGGATTTGCTCTTCGCCTTTGCGGCTGTCATTTTAGTTTTGCCGGATTCCGGCCGTTTACCATCTGCCATAGGGCTCTATCCTTTCTTATTGCAGAGCAGCCTCTGCAAAATGAACATAATCATACATAATGAATTATAGCACAATCCCTTGTACGGTGGAAGAACTTAACAAACAAACCCTTGTATTGTATAATATTTGTGTGTGTCGAAGGGGTGGCGTCTAAAGAGGCTCATCAAGACCGGAGTGAACGCCGTGACTCCCTAATTGGTTCCCGTCGCGGATGAGCGTAGGTCGAAGATGAGGATGCGTTAGACGACAGGACCCCGAAGACAAAACCAAAGGAGACAGTATGCAAAACTATAAACGACAAGACGAAGGCCTCGGCTTCATGATGCAGTACGAGAACGTCGCGTGGTACGAAAACGGTGCCGTCCGCATCCTGGACCGCCGTATCTACCCCATTCGTACCGAATTCGTCACCTGCACCCGTCACGAGCAGGTCGCGCAGGCGATCGCCGATATGGTGACCCAGAGCGGCGGCCCTTATACAGCCGCATCCATGGCTATGGTGCTGGCATGTTATGAATCGGAAGACATGCCGAAAGAAAAGCGCATCGCTTATCTGGAAAAGGCCTCCTATACCCTCTCCCACGCACGTCCGACGACTTCGGCCAAAATGCAGACCTATACCGGCCGCGTTCTGGAAGCAGCGAAGAAAGGCATGGACGAAGGCGCTGAAGGTGCGGAAGTCACGAAAGCCGCACAGGCGCAGGCTCTCGAAGATCTGAACAAACGCTATGCGAAATCCATTCCCATCGGCCGCCTGATCGCGAACGAGATCCCGGACGGAGGTTCCATCCTCACGCAGTGCTGGGCTGAACTAGACATCGCCATGGTGCTGCGCGCCATCCGCGAACAGAACAAAGACGTCAAAGTATTCTGCGCAGAGACCCGCCCCTATTTCCAGGGTGCCCGCCTCACAGCAAGCTGCGCGGTCGACATGGGTTTCGACGTTACCGTTATTTCTGACAATATGCCGGCCTATACGATGAAGACCAAAGGTATCGACCTGTTCACGAGCGCTGCGGACGTCACGACCTGCGACGGTTATATCGTCAACAAGGTCGGCACGTTCCAGATCGCCCTGGCCTGCAACTATTACGGCGTTCCCTATATCGCCGCAGGCAATCCGAATCCGGCGCATCCGTCCATCGATTCCGTCGTCATCGAAGAGCGCGATCCGGAGCTGACGCTCCACGCCATGGACATCAAGCTCACGAAGCCCGGCGTCAAGGGCTACTACCCCGCTTTTGACGTGACGCCGCCCGAATTCGTCACAGCCATCGCCACAGACAAAGGTCTGTTTAAGCCCTCTGACCTGTATAAATACTTTGAACTGTAAGGAGGATCTCATGTATACCCCACAGACTGTCATCGGATACGTTCATGAAAAATTGCCCGATTTCTTCGGAAAAGGCGCCGAACTGGAGGCAACCGAGCTGTCCGACGGAAACATCAACTTCGTGTTCCGCGTGGAAGAACCGGCGACCGGCAAATCTCTGATCATCAAACACGCGGAGGATACGCTGAGGGTCAACCCGGCCCGCCACATCGGCTTTGCGAGAAGCCGCATCGAATGCGAAGTGCTGAAGCTGCAGCGCGAATACTGCCCGGATCTGATCCCGGAAGTCTATCTGTACGACGCTGCCGAGCATAACATCGTCATGGAGGATATGAAGGGTTACGAGAACCTGCGCTACGAGCTTTGCAAGCACAAGATTTTCCCGAATCTGGCCGAAGACATGGCGGATTTCTGCGGTAAAGCTCTGATCGGGTCCACCGACATGATCGTCGGCGCGGAAAAGAAAAAAGAGATCGTCGACCGCTATACGAATCCGAAACTTTGCGAGATCACCGAGCGGCACGTGCTGACGGAACCCTACTACGAAGATCTGGACGATAACGGCGTCACACCGGAGAACGACGAATTCATGCGTACCTGGATCTACGGATCGGAAGAACTGCATGCGAAAGTCGGCATGCTGAAAGCCCTGTTCGAAACGAAAGCGCAGGCGCTCATTCACGGCGACCTGCACACGGGTTCCATCTTCGTGACCCCCGACAAGACCTGCATCCTGGACCCCGAATTCGCGTTTTACGGTCCGATCGGATACGACACGGGCAACTTTATCGCCAACATGATCTTTGCCTACGCAAACGGCTTATATACCATGTCTGAGGGCGAAGAGAAAGAAACTTACCTAGCGTGGGTGCTCGGCACGATCGAGGAATTCTGCGACAAATTCTCGGCAAAAGCCAAAGACCTGATGCGGGAGAAATCTTCAGACCGTCAGATGAAGTCCGAAACGTTCTTCGACCTCTATCTTGCCGACATCTTTAAGGATCAGGCAGGATTCGCCGGAACGGAACTCATCCGCCGCGTCGTCGGCACGTCCGGCGTGCGCGACATCAAGGGTATCGAAGACGAAGCAGTCAAAGCAAAGGCCGAACGCCTGTGCATGACCGCCGGCATGAAGTTCGTCATGGAACCGGAAGAGATGGCGAGCGGCAAGGATTACGTCGATTACCTGAAGACGTTCCGCGAAACGTACAGTCTGCCTGAGGAATAGTTTTAAGGCACAATAAGACCCCGGACCGCTCGGCCGGGGTCTTTTCTTATGATCTTACAGAATCTTCTGTTTGGCTGCAGACGCAGCGTACGCATTGATGAACTTGTCGGTATTCGGTTTATTGATGAGCGTACCGTTGCCTTTGATACAGCCGCCCGGGCAACACATGCCTTCGATGATGTTACCGTCCAGTTTACCCACCTTCACTTTCATCAGGGCAGCCTTGCATTCGTCGATGCCGTTGCAGACGACGGCTTTCACTTCAAAGTCTTCCCTGCCCATCTCCTTGATGGCTTCGACAACGGAAGCAGCCACACCGCCGCTGCGGCAGTATGCGCGTCCGAAGCTGCTGCCGTCCTGCAGATCTGTTGGCTCCAGTTCGGAAAGCACGATATCCTTCGAATCGAACAGCGCCTGGAGTTCGAAGAATGTCAGCACGTGGTCGATATATTCCTTCGCGCAGTCCTTCTTTCTTTCATACTTTTTTGCCATGCACGGACCGATGAACACGACGACCGCATCCGGGTCCTTCTCCTTGATCGCCTTGCCCGTGTAAGCCATCGGCGACAACGTATGGCTGACGTACTGGTCCAGTTCAGGGAATTTGATATGGATGTACTCGACAAAGGCCGGACAGCAGGACGTGGTCAGGAAGCCCTTTTCCAGCAGTTCAGCTGCTTCCGTGCGGGCTGTCTCGTCCGCGCCCATGGCTACTTCGACAACTTCGTCGAAACCCAGTTTCTTGATACCTGTATAGACCTGTTCCGTCGTACCGTCCGGGAACTGTGCGGCAACCGACGGCGCCACGACAGCGTAAACTTTGCGTCCGTCGTTCGCCTTTATCCTTTTGATCACCCTAACGACGCCGGAAATATCGTTCGGCGCGCCGAACGGGCATTCGTAGACGCAGAGGCCGCAGACGATGCACTTCTCCTGGTCGACGACGGCTTCGCCGCCTTCTCCCATGTGGATGGCTCCGGTCGGGCAAACTTTTTCACACGGCCGCTGCATGTTGATGATCGCGCCGTATTTGCAGGCGTTGGCGCACCGTCCGCATTCGACGCAGCGCGTCTTGTCGATGTGGCTGTGCCCTCTTTCGTCGATCGCGATCGCATCTCTGGGGCAGGCTTCCCGGCAGCTGTGCGCGAGGCAGCCTCTGCACAGGTCGGTCGTCATGTAGCCGGCT
Organism: Bacillota bacterium; assembly: GCA_017557505.1. GTDB lineage: Bacteria > Bacillota > Clostridia > Peptostreptococcales > Anaerovoracaceae > RUG11894. Next base: position 69,096 of record JAFYYP010000013.1, read on the forward strand.
TTCGGACATTCGTCGCAGGCGATGTCCACGACCTGGATCGTGTCCTTCGAACCGTGATACACACCGAATCCCAGGCGCAAGCGTTCCGCCACGATGGCTCTGTCTTTATAGACGCAGCAGCTCATGGGCGGTTCGCCCTTCTTTACTACTTTGCTCGCAATGTCGTTGAATACGGTAAACGGATCCTGATCCTCCCATATTGCTCTGGCAAGCTCACGTAAAACTCTGTATTTAACTACTTCAACTTTATTTTCAAACTTTTTCTGCATATATTCCTCAAAACTATAAATTCTCGGCGATCGCTTTCTCGACCTGCGCCATCAGCTTCGCCATGCCGCCGTCATTCTCGATGATGACGTCAGCCCTTTCCATCTTTTCCTCTTCGCTCATCTGCAGTTTGATGCGTGCACGGATCTCTTCCACACTCAAACCGTCGCGGACTTCGACGCGCTCGATGCGCACGTCTTCCGGCGCGGTCACGAGCCAGACCTGTTGGATATATTTGTCCCAGCCGGCTTCGAACAGCAGCGGGACTTCAAAGAACATGGGTTTCTCCTGTCCGGACAGGCTGAGCTTGTGGAATTTTTCCACCGAACGGCACAGGATCGCTGTCTGCACCAGTTCGTTCAGTCGGTTCGTCTTCGCCCGGTCGCCGAACGCAAGATTGGCAAGCATCCTGCGGTCCAGCGTACCGTCTTCCTGAATGATCTCGATGCCGAACTCCTTGACGAGCAGGCGCAGCAAAGGTTCGTCCTTTGCGGTCACTTCCCTGCCGATATCGTCGGCATTCAGAACGATGTAACCCTTATTTTTCAAGATTTCAGAAACCGTGCTCTTACCGGAGCCGATCCCGCCAGTCAATCCGATGATCATGATAGTTCCCTTTCTTTATTTTAACTCGTACCAGTTATGGCCCGTATTACATTCTACTTCCAGTTTTACGTCCAGACAAGCGGCGTTTTCCATGCATTCGCGCAGGATCTCCTTTGCTTGATCCGCCTTGTCTGCGGGGACCCGCAGGATAAGCTCGTCGTGGATCTGCAGGATGAGTTCGGCCTCCGGACACTGTTCTTTCAGCGCTTTTTCTGTGCGTATCATAGCCAGTTTGATGATGTCAGCCGCCGTGCCCTGGATAGGCGTATTCATGGCGAGCCGTTCTCCTAATTGACGAACCATAAACTGAGACGCGCGGATCTCCGGCACGCTGCGCCGTCTGCCGTACAGCGTGCGGATCTCTCCGGTGGCTTTGCACTCCGCAACGCAGCCGTCCATGAATGCTTTTACACCCGGGAAACGGTGGAAATAGTCTTTGATGTACTGTTCCGCCTGTTTACGGGTGATGGACAGATTTTCGGACAGGCCGAAGCCGCTCATGCCGTAGATGACCCCGAAATTGACCGCTTTCGCGTTGGATCGCATCAACGGAGTCACTTCCTCCTGCGGTACGCCGAAAACCTTGGAAGCGGTCTCTCTGTGGATATCCAGACCCTGATTGAAAGCGTCGATGAGCGTAGGATCCTTGGACATATGCGCCAGAACGCGAAGTTCGATCTGCGAGTAGTCCGCGCCGATCAGGACCAGGTCATCCTGCCCAGACGTAAAGACTTTGCGCAGCTGCCTGCCGAGTTCCTGACGGACAGGGATGTTCTGCAGATTTGGCTCCGTGCAGCTGATGCGGCCCGTTGCGGTCACGGTCTGCTGGAAATGCGCGCGGATGCGTCCGTCGCTACCGATCAGGGGCAGCAGACCTTCGACGTACGTGCTGTTCAGCTTGGAAAGCGTGCGGTATACGAGCACCTTTTCGACGACCGGATAGTCCGGCGCAAGTTTTTCGAGGATCTCAGCATTCGTGGAATAACCCTTTTTCGTTTTCTTACCTGCGGGAAGACCCATCTTTTCAAACAGGACATTGCCCAGCTGCATCGGAGAATTGATATTGAATTCTTCTCCTGCCAGGTCGTAGATCTCTTTGACGAGAGCGTCGATGCCGCCTTTCAGATCTTTGCCGAAGTCCTTGAGCGCCTGCGCATCCACGTCGATACCGTTCCACTCCATTTCTGCAAGGACTTTGCACAGCGGAAGTTCTATATCATAATATACTTTCTGTAAACCAGCACTTTCGATCCGCTGTTCCAGGAGATTACGTAACGTCATCAAAGCCCGGAATCTCAAGCCTGCAGCTTCTTGCGCTTCCTTGAACGGATCCGGTGATGCAGAGAACAGATCGAGCTGCGTGTTCACAGCTGCTCCCGCTGAAGCTTCGATATCGGTCTTCAGCTCCGAATAGGCAAGTTCGCGCAGCGGCTGCACTTTTGCCGCGGGATCCAGCACGTACTGAGCCAAAGATAAGTCCCCTGCCGTCTCCATTTTGGACGTATCGACGCCATGGCTGATCAGAACGTACCAGACGTCTTCCAATCCTGAGCCGAATAGTTTTAATGCTTTGCCGGACAACAGAGATAGATCCGCCAGGCCTGTATGGACCTTCTTCCCGTCGCAGATCTGGATCATATCTACACCCGGAAGTTCCTTATGATCACCGTTCGTCGCGATGTCGATATAGATCTCCTGACCGTCTTGCAAGGCTTTCAGAACGTCATCTGTCAGTTCCAGACTTTCGGGCTGCTCGATGCCGGCAGACAAATCAGCAGCCATAACTGCCCCTTCGTTAAGTTCGGAAGCCTTGGAAACGCCAGAACTTTCCTCCAGCAGCTTCTTCAGATAGGTTTTGAATTCCAGCTTGTTGTACAGCTCGATCAGGCGGTCGCGGTCTTCCTTACCGATACGGCAATCCTCGATGGTATAGTCTACAGGAACGTTCGTGATGATCGTTGCCAGGCGCTTGCTCATCATGGCGGACTGTGCGCCGTCTTCGATCTTCTCGCGGAGTTTCGCGTTTTCTATCTCATCGACATGCGCGATCATATTTTCGATACTGCCGAACTGCAGGATCAGTTTCGTAGCGGTCTTCTCGCCGATGCCGGGAATGCCGGGAATATTGTCCGACGTATCGCCGCGCAGACCTTTATAATCGATGAACTGCTGATGATCGAAGCCGTATTCTTCGATCATGGCAGCGTCGTCATACAGTTTGAACTCCGTAATACCCTTCTTCGTGATCACGACAGAAGTCTTGTCTGTCGCAAGCTGAAGCGCATCGCGGTCGCCCGTGATGATCACAGCCTCCACGCCTGCTTCTTCCGCCATTTTTGCCGTCGTTCCGATGATATCATCCGCCTCGTAGCCGTCGATCTCGTACTGTTTGATCGCCATGGCGTCCAGTACGTCTTTCAGGACAGGCAGTTCCATGGCCAGCTCCAGCGGCATCTTGCGTCTGCCGGCTTTATAATCGCCGAATTCGATGTGCCGGAACGTCGGTGCCTTGCGGTCATACGCGACGAGCATGTGCGTCGGCTGATAGTCTTTGCGGATCTTCTGCAGCATAGAAAGAAAGCCGTACACGCCCTGCGTGTACAGCCCATCTTTCGTCATCATCGGCCTCTGAATGGCATAGTAAGCCCTGTTGACCAGACTGTTGCCGTCAATTATAACGATTCTTTCTCCCATAGGATGCTCCTGATGTCTTCCTCGTTTACGGTACCGGAGAGCTGTTCTTCCTCGCTCTCATAAAAGTATACCATAAATTCGGTTCCTTCAGGAACCTCCTGTACATCCTGGATGCTGTGTCCGAATCCCTTATCCACTTCATCGAACTTCACCTTGAACGACTCGTCCTGCAGCGCTTCCTGCAGCATGTTCTCATAAATGTCGTCCTCGGTCGCTTCCGGGGCCTGAGTCTCATCCGGGTTCTCTTCGCCCGGTTCTTCCGGCAGATCCGTCGGTTCTTCGTCAGCAGGTTCTTCGCCTGTCTGCTCGTCCGGGTCGATCTCCATGCCGCCGGCATACTCGGAGCCCTGGTCTACTTCTCCGGGCTCTTCTTCGACAGGTTCATCCTCGACAACGGTTTCTTCTCCCTGCGTGTCAGGAACTGGTGCCGGCGTAGGATTCGACGGCTGCGGCTTGGGTTTCGGGTTGTTCTGCGCAGACTGGGTCGGCTGCTGCGGCGTGACCGCAGGAGCAGGCTCGACGGAAGGATCTTCTTCGACCGGAGGCTGTTCCGGTACGTCAGGTACGACGGGCTCGTCCGGTTCCACAGGAACCGTTACTTCTTCCGGCGGTCCCAGAGGTATCGTCGGATCGTCGATCTCCGCCACCTGAGACGGATCGTTTCCGGGTACGGGGCCGGGCATCTGCCCGCTCTTCCAGAACCCGTAAACGCCTAAAAGCACAGCAAAAGCAGCCGCAGCGGCGGCAAACCTTGTCCAGTTACGGCTTCCGAAAGACTCCCGCAGGCGGTCGAAGAACGAAACAGGTGCCGGATCTCTCTCCGCTTCCGCTTCTTCCTCCATCCGCGCCATGCGCATGATCTTTGCAGCATCAAAGTGAAGGTCTTTAGGGACCTCCACAGGATCCATGGTCGAAAGGGTCTCCTCTATTAATTTTTCAAGTCTCAATTCGTCCATTTACCTGTTAGACGTCCCAAATCGGATTTTGTTCCAAAGTTTCTGATAAAATTTCTTTTAATTTTTGTTTCGCCCGGTTCAGCCTTGATTTCACCGTTCCCGGCTCCAGGTCCAGCACGTCGGCAAGCTCCTCGTAACTGAGCCCCTGGAACTCCCTTAAGATGATGATGTTCCTCGCTTCCTCGGGCAATTGCCGGATGGCGTCGGTCACTGCTTTTTGCCGCTCTTTCCTGAGGACCTGCTCTTCCGTGCCGTCTGTGTGATCCGCAAGATCGTAGTGATCGTCGATATCCTCCCAGCCGGCGCTGTTTTTTCGTTTTCGCAATTCGTCGAGACAACAGTTGATCAATATTCGTGTGAACCAGGTCTCGAAACTGCTGTCCCCTTTGAAGGACCCCAGATTGCGGTACATCTTGATGAACGCTTCCTGCATGACGTCCCGCGTGTCGGCATCGTTTTCCATGTAACGGAAGGCGATGGAATAGGCTGAATTCTGAACACGACAAATAAGGGAAGAGAATGCATCCTCGTCCCCTTTCTTTGCCAGTTCTATTGTTCGTTTCAGGTCAAAATCCATACGCTGCCGACGAAAAATGCCCGGAGTGCCGTCAGACTTTAATTCACGCCCTATCTAAGATAGGTGGGTCTCCTGCGGTCCGTTTTCTGCCTTCCACTGCAAACGGAGGCCTGACATACACGCGGACGCGACATCCGGAATCCCAATGTGAAACTGTAGGTTGAATTACAAGTCTTAACGCACACCCCAGGACAAAAGGTGCTATTCTTCGTATAGATCAAGCGTGCAGTTCGTATAGACTTTCTGCACGTCGTCATCGTCTTCGAGGATCTCGATCATCTTCTTCAGGCTCTTGATCGCCGATGCGTCTGTCGGGGTGCTTTCCACGGAGGGGACCATTTCGACGTCCGCTTCCATGGGATTGATGCCCGCTTCTTTCAGGGCATCCGATACGGCTGTGAATGCGTCGGGCTCACAGACGACTTCGAAGCTGTCTTCGTATTCGATGATGTCGTCCGCGCCTGCTTCCAGAGCTACTTCCATCAACTGGTCTTCCGTCACGCCTTCTTCCTTGTCGAAGACGAAGACGCCCTTGCGGGAGAACATGTAGGAAACGCAGCCCGGTACGCCGAAGTTGCCGTTATATTTATCGAAGGCATGCTTGACGCTTGCCGTCGTTCTGTTCCTGTTATCAGTCAGGGTCTCTACGATGACGGCCACGCCGCCCGCACCGTACCCTTCGAAGGTAACTGTTTCGTAAGATTCGCCGCCGAGTTCTCCTGTGCCTTTCTTGATGGCTCTGGCGATGTTGTCGTTGGGCATGCCGATGCCCTTGGCCTTATCGATGGCCTGACGCAGCGAGGGGTTGTAATCGGGGTCTCCGCCCGCCTTCGCCGCAACTGTGATCAGTCTTGCATATTTCGTGAATACCGCAGCCCTTTTCGAGTCCTGAGCCGCTTTTCTCCCTGCTATGGTACCGTGTCTACCCATGGGTATCACTCCTTCCTTTAAATGTTAATTAATATTACCACAATGCCTGCAAAATGTGCAACTTGCTTTAAAATTCATATAATGATAGAATTGCATGCCATGGAAACTAAAGAAGTTCACAACAAGAATACGCTGCGCATGGGTACGAAAGCCATGCTGCCGCTCATTATAGAGATGTCTCTGCCTTCGATGTTTTCGATGCTGATCCAGGCGTTGTACAACATCGTGGACAGCATTTTCGTGTCCAGACTTGGCGAATATGCTCTTTCGGCAGTGTCGCTCGTCTACCCCATCCAGCTCATCAACATCTCCGTCGGCGTCGGCGCCAGCATCGGTCTGTCGTCGCTGATCTCGAGAAGACTGGGCGCCAGGGATATCGAAGCGGCGCAGAATGCCGCGGAGCACGGCCTGTTCCTTGGGCTGTGCCACTGGATCATTTTTGTTCTGTTCGGCCTGTTCGGCAGCCGTCCGTTCGCTATGGCGTTCTCCGATAATCCGACGCTCATCGAACCGGCTGTTTCCTACTGCAGCATCGTCTGCATCGGTTCGCTGTTCGCGCTGTGCTCGTCTTCGATGGAGAAGATCATGCAGGCCGGCGGCAACATGATCGCGCCGATGTGGTGCATGCTGACCGGAGCCATCACGAACATCATTTTGGACCCCATCATGATCTTCGGCCTGTTCGGCTTCCCGGCGCTCGGCGTCGCAGGCGCAGCCATCGCAACAGTCATAGGCCAATGTATGTGCTTTATCGTAGCGAATGTCTTCATGCACAAGCTGGACCTGCCCGTGAAAGTCAAATACGGACGCTTTGCGTTCAGCGGGCGTACCATCAAGGATATCTACCAGGTCGGTCTGCCCTCCATGGTGATGCAATCCATCGGTTCCGTCATGACGATCTGCCTGAACGCGATCCTCATCGGATTCAGCGAAGCGGCTGTGGCGGTCCTGGGCGTATACTTCAAACTGCAAAGTTTTGTCTTTATGCCTGTTTTCGGCATGAACCAGGGCCTGATGCCCATCATGGGCTACAATTACGGTGCGCGCAACCGCAAGCGCCTGATGCAGGCTTACAAGATCGGCATCGTTCTGGCGCTGGGCATCATGATCGTCGGACTGCTGATCTTCCAGCTGATGCCGGACAAACTGATGGCTTTATTCAAGGCGGAGGGAGACCTGCTGAACGTCGGCATGAAGGCTCTTCGCACGATCTCGCTATGCTTCCCGTTCGCGGCGATTGGCATTATCACGGGGACCCTGTTCCAGGCCACGGGCCGCGGTATATACTCTCTGTTTACATCGCTGCTGCGCCAGTTGGTAATTATTGTGCCGGCAGCCTTCATCCTGAGCAAGGTGATCGGCGTCATGGGCGTATGGTATGCGTTCCCGCTGGCGGAGGGTTTCTCTCTCCTCTTCCAGATGCTGATGTTCAGGCGGCTGTGGTGGACTGATCTGTCGTTGATTCCAGAATAAAGGCAACACAAAAGCGGACAATTTTTGTCCGCTTTCTTTTTAATTCTGCATGGTGAAGATGTAGACCGGATTCTGCGCCGTCATTAGGTCGTAGCGGCCTAGCTTGCGTCCTCTGCTGACGTTGACGCAGCAGACGTCGGTCGCTGAGAAGTCTTTCGACGCTTCACTCAGTTCTGCAACGGTCTCTAAAGTGACTGCATTGGCAACGATGCGAGCGTTTGGATTCTTCTCCAGAATGACCGCAAGGATCTCCTTCAGATTGCCTGTGCTGCCACCGACAAAGACGTGTGTCGGAGCCGGCAGGTCTTTAAGCGCTTCCGGCGCTGCTCCTTCCACGACCGTCATATTGACGACGTTGAACTTCTCCTGATTCTTTCGCGTCAGTTCTACGGCATCCTTTTCTTTTTCGATCGCGTAGACGTGTCCTTCGCTTGCCTGCAGCGCACATTCCACGGATACGCTGCCGCTGCCGGATCCGACGTCCCAGACGACTGCACCTTTCGTCAGCTGAAGTTTCGACAGCGTAACACTGCGGATCTCCTGCTTCGTCATAGGTACGTCCGCCCTGGTAAATGCTTCGTCTGCGATGCCGTGTGATACCGGGAAGTCTTTCCAGAAAGGATTTTCGACGAGAAGAACGCTCAACGGATCGTAAGTGCCCTGTACAAGTCTGTCGACAGTACCGGACACGATGCATTCGTCTTCGTAACCGAGCTTTTGTCCGATAAAAGCGTTCAGGTTGCCCAGACCTGCTTCCTGCAGGCGGATCAGCGCGTCGGATGCTCCGGATTGTCCTCCCAATAAAGCAAATACTGCCGGATTTTCTTTTACGCAGCGTACAAGATCGGTCTGCCTGCCGTGGAGGCTGATCGCCTTGACGTCCTGCCAGGTGCGGCCGAGTTTCGCGCAGAAATACGACAAACTTCCGATGCCGGGCAGGATCGTAACGTCAGCTTGTATGCCTTGTCTTTCGAGTTCTTCTTTCAGACTCTTTGCGCCGCTGTAGAATCCGGTGTCGCCCGAGAACAGAACGGCAAAAAACGCCGCATTTTCTCGTTTTATCACTTCAGCGATATCCTTTGCAGCGATAGCGGCAAACATGCGGCTATGGGCCGTTTTGCGCCCTTCAAGCATGCGTTGCGCACCGATGAGGACTTCTGCCGATTCGATCGTCTTCTTCGCATCCGCCGTCAGCGTGCCTTCCGTACCCATGCCGATGCCGACCATGGTCACGGTCTTGCGTTTCGGTGCAAGACCGAGCTTGTTTTCCAGGAGCGTGACCGTCTCTTCCAAAGACGATCCCACTTCCTTTTCTACCGGTCTGCCGATAATAACACTTTTTACACCACAGGCATTCGCTGCAGCGATCTTTTCTTCGTAGCCGCCGGCGCTGCCTGTGTCTTTCGTCACCATCCAGGCAGCCTTTACCTGTTTCAGCATCGCCGCGTTCATCTCTTCGCTGAACGGTCCCTGGATCGCCAGGATGTGATCCGCGGGAAGACCGCACTCGGTGCAGATGCGCAGAGAATCCGCCAGAGGCAGCAGGCGCACGTAGATCCTTTCCTTCAGCACAGGATCCGCACAGTAATCAGGCAGCGTTTTGCTTCCCGTCGTCAGCAGAATGTTTCCTTCTGTCTTTTTCAGGAATTCGACGCATTCAGCCGTATCCGCCACGAATATGCCGTCTTCTTCTGAAGCCGTGCTATCGCGCAGCAGACGGATATATTCCGTAGCGGTCGCTTCCGCTGCGGTGCGTATGCTCTCCGTGATGTGTTCGGCATACGGATGTGTAGCGTCTACGACAGCCGCAAACGGTTCGGTACGGAGCAGCGCTTCGATCGCATCGCGCGGCATGCGTCCTGCCAGCACGTCGCAGTCCGGGAGCTGACCCATCGTCACTTCCCCGTATTCCGTCGCGACGCAGACAGTCAGCTTTGCTCCGCGTCCTGCGAGCGCTTCCGCCAGTTTTCTTCCTTCGCTTGTTCCCGCAAAAATGCAGAGTCTATTCATGCTTGTATCCTCTCGGGGTCACCATGCGTCCGTCCAGTTTCTTCGTCTGGCTGTTGCCGATGAAGACCGTCGTGAACATATCGACTTTCGTATCGCGCAGTTCCTGCAATGTCATGATCTCACACGACTGTCCTTCGCGTCCGATATTGCGCACTGTGCCGCAAATGGTTTCAGGGTCCTTGTACCGCAGCATAATGTCGCTAGCTTTCTGCAGATAATCCGCACGCTTGTGGCTGGACGGATTATACAGCGCGATACAGAAATCCGCCGCTGCTGCCGCATCCAGTCTTTTTTCGATCTTTTCCCATGGCGTGAGCAGGTCCGACAGCGAAATGACCGCAAAATCGTGTGTCAACGGCGCGCCAAGCACGGCTCCGCCGCTCAAAGCTGCCGTAACGCCGGCAACCACTTCGACTTCCACGTCTTTTCCTTCCGCTTCTTCCAGAACAGGTCCTGCCATGCCGTATACGCCTGCGTCGCCGCTGGAGATCATGGCGACTGTCTTGCCTGCACAAGCTGCTTCCACTGCCATGCGGCAGCGTTCGACTTCCTGTTTCATGGGCGTCGACAGATATTCTTTATCCGGGAAGATGGGTTTTACCAGATCCGTATAGACAGGATATCCGATAATAACATCCGACTCCTTCAAAGCCTGCATCGCCTGCAGGGTCATGAATTCCTGCCCGCCCGGGCCTATGCCGATCACATAAAGCTTACTCAAAGGTCAACCTCCTGTTCTCCAGCGCGACAGCCACGGTGACCCCGTCAGCTGCCGTTTTGCGTATGATGAGCTGCGCGTCTTTTCCTGCGGACATGACCGCGGAACGCTCGCACACGTTATCCACACCGACCTGCGTCTGTACGAAGGCAGATGCTGAAAAATCGCCCTGCAGACGCTGCAGATCTTCCGCAGAATAGAATACAGTTGGAACACCGAGTTCTCTTGCGAATGCAAGCAGTCCTTCCTCGTCTGCCTTGACGTCTATGGACGCGATCTGCTTTACAGCCCGTACGTCTATACCGTGATCTGCCAGCGTCTTTTTGACAAGACTTTGGATCTGCTCTGCAGGCGTTCCGCGCCTGCACCCTATACCCAAGTGCAGACATTTCGGGATCAGATGCAGCGTATTCCGGAACGGATCTTTCGTCTTGCAAGAAACGGAAGCGCCCAAATCTCCCGATTGACCTAAAACAATACCTTTCGGCAATTTTCCTTCAATAGTCAGCTCTGAACACAGCGGCAGATCGCGCTTCAGGATCTCTGCAGAGAACGCTTTTGCCAGATCCATGGAATCGATCATCAATCCCTGTTTCGCCGCCCAGGCGTCGACGGAAAAACGTTCGTTGACGTCTGTCGCCGTTGTTATAACCGGGTCTGCGCCGATCGCAGCCGCTATGTATTTCGTCAGTTCGTTCGCGCCTCCGATATGACCAGACAGCAGCGAGATGGCGTGCTGTCCCCTTTCATCAATGACAATGACAGCCGGATCACACGTCTTAGAGACAACGTAAGGCGCAATGGCGCGTACGGCGATTCCGCAGGCACCGACGAATATGAGCGCGTCACAGGAACCGAACAGCATCCCGGCCTTTTCCGACAGGTCGCCTCTCGGCTGTACACAGCTGACCTCCCATTCACCGGCCATCGATTCCGCGATCTGCTGCGCCAGTCTTCCTCCTCTTTCCGAGAACGATAATACCGCGCACTGCTTCATTTCGTGGCCTCCCGGAATTCGGTCGTAAACCCGGGATCGTACAGTTTCGAACGTTCGTAACGGTCTCCGAGAAAATAGCCGACGACGATCAAGGCAGTTTTCGTAATATTGTTTTCTGTCGCCTTATCAGCAAGTTCACATAATCTGCAGCGCACGATCTTCTCTTCCGGCCAGCTGGCCTTGTAAACGATGGCTGCAGGAGTATCCGGAGAGAATCCGCCCGCCATCAGTTCGCTCTGCAGGCCTTCGAGCAGTCCCGTGCTCAGGAACAGGCACATCGTGGTCTGATGCTGAGCCAGACTGCGCAGTTTTTCCTTCTCCGGCACGGGAGTACGTCCTTCCATGCGCGTGATCATCACAGTCTGCGACACGTCCGGCAGCGTATATTCCGCTTTCAGACTGGCAGCTGCACCGGAAAAAGCGCTCACACCCGGACAGACGTCGTACGATATGCCCAGCGGATCCAGCGCGTCGAACTGCTCGCGTATCGCGCCGTAGATGGACGGGTCACCCGTGTGCAGACGGACTGTTGTTTTTCCTTCCGACTCCGCCTTCTGCATGACTTCGATCACCTGTTCCAGCGTCATATAGGCGCTGTCGTGGATCTCGCAGCCTTCCTTGCAATATTTCAGCAACTCCGGGTTCACCAGGGATCCCGCATAGATGACGACGTCCGCTTCGGACAGCAGTCTGGCTCCTCTGACTGTAATGAGATCGGGTGCGCCGCATCCGGCTCCGACAAAATGGATCATGGGTTCTCCTTTCAGATACCTTCTCTTGTGACCAGCTGATACAGCACGGCATTCACGATAGACGCCGCGACGTTGCTGCCGCCCTTGCGGCCGCGTGCCACAATATAGTTGGGGACGGTCTGCATCAGTTCTTCTTTCGCCTCGACGACGTTGACGAACCCGACGGGCACACCGATGACCATCTCAGGCATCAGTCTTCCTTCACGGTACAGGCTGCAGATGGACTGCAGCGCCGTCGGCGCGTTGCCGACCGCAAAGATCAGCGGTCTTTCGAGACGCGCAGCTTTTTCCATGGAAACGAGAGATCTCGTAACGCCTCTCTCCTTCGCTTCCGCTGCCACGTCCGCATCTGCGATAAAGCAGTGCACCTGCCCGCCGAACTGCGCCAGCGTTTTCTTATTGATCCCTGAGAGCGCCATGGTCGTATCGGTGACGATATCGCATCCGTTCGCGATAGCCGCCTTCATCTTCTCCACAGCATGTTCCGAGAAGGCAAGCGTTTCGAAATACTCGAAATCTGCTGTCGTATGGATGACGCGGCGAATCAGAAGATCGTATTCCGGATCCGCTTTCTGATCCGGATATCGCTGCGCAAGCTCTTCCGCGATGATCTCAAAACTTCTCTTTTCGATCTCCATCGGCTTCATCGGGCCGTTCTCCTCTCTTTAAACCGGATGCAGGCATCCGCAAAGCGCTGTGTTGCCTGCGGACAGCTGGGCAGATACAGATGCGGATAGCCCGCATACAGGGTCTCCGAAGTATAGCCGCAGCGCCAGGTCTTGCCGTTCGGTTTCTCTGCGTTCAGCGCGCTGCCGGGTTCGTCCGCATCCCAGTAATGGAATTCATGGCCCTTGATCTTCGTACCGGGCTCGAACAGCAGACTTTCTTCTTCAGCGCTGATCTCCGCGTAACCGAAACGCGTCAATTTGCCTGTGCTGTGGACGGACGTATCGAACACGCCGCACATCGCCTTGCCTGCAATATCTCTGCATAAATACATGAATCCGCCGCATTCCGCCATGGTCGGAAGGCCGTCTTCGACCGCTTCCCGGATCTGTTCGCGCATGCCTTCGTTTGCTTCCAACGCGTCGGCATAAAGCTCGGGATAGCCGCCGCCGAGCATCAGACCGTCGCATTGCGGCAGTTCCCGATCGTTCACAGGACTGAACGCGACGATGTCTGCGCCAAGTGCTTCCATCAGTTCGAGATTGGCTCTGTAGTAGAAGCAGAACGCCTTGTCCTTTGCGACTGCCAGCCGGAACGGACCGCGCTTTTCAATGTCAGGCGCATATGCCGGGAGATCAGGAGCTTCCTGCATCATTTCTAATATAATATCGATCGCAAGTGTTTTTTCAGCCTGTGCAGCCAGTTTCTGCATCTTGGTTTGCAGACATTCGATCTCAGATGCTGTTATAAGGCCCAAATAGCGGCTTTCCAGCGAGATATCGGGGTCATTGGGTAAATATCCCAACACAGGGATACGGCACTCGTTTTCGACCGTTTTTTTGAGCCGTTCATAACTGGCTTCGCTCGCCCTGTTGAAAATGACGCCCGCGATATGCGCGTCCGGGCGGAACGTCTGATAGCCTTTGATCAGCGCTGCTGCCGACAGCGCCATGCCGCGCACGTTCATGACGAGGATCACTTTCGTCTGCAGCACTTTCGATACGTGATATGCCGACGCCTCGTCCGAGTCCATGGCCATACCGTCATAAAAGCCCATGACGCCTTCGATCACGTTGAATTGCCGGGCGTGACACGCGAACAGCCTTCTCGCGTCTTCCTCGCCGCTGAAGAACAGGTCGACGTTCATGCTGTCCGTACCGATGATGTTCGAATGAAACATCGGATCGATGTAATCCGGCCCGCATTTGAACGACGCGACGTCGAGTCCGCGGTTCACGAGAGCCTGCAGCAGCGCGCAGACGGCTGTCGTTTTGCCGCAGCCGCTGTTCGTACCTGCGATCATGATGCGGGGCGCTTTTTTCATGGTCACGTTGGAGATCATTCTTTCCACCTTCCCAGAGGCGCGTCTCCACCCTTGATGATCGTATAGACTGCCTCCATATCCAGATTGGACCGGACGATATCTGCAGCCTTGTTCAGTTCTCTTTCTCGGAACTGCTCCATAGTCAGAACTTCTTCGTCGGAAACCGCGATGCCTTTTTCTTTCTTCACTTTGTTGACGAGCGCTCTGCCGAACGCGCCGGTGTCAAACAAGCCGTGCAGATAAGTGCCGAGCACGTTGCCTTCTTTGTTCGAGACGCCGTCCGGGTGTTCGCGGCCGTTCAGATACAGGAAAGGCACGCAGTCCGGACCGTACTCGTTGACACCCATGTGGATCTCGTAGCCGTCGACCAGCACGCCGTTCAGTTCGGACAGCCAGCCAGCTGTGCTGTTCACAAGGCCTTTGGATTGTACCGTACACTTTTCATTTTCAAACGTGCAGGTCAGATCCAGGAGGCCCAGACCGGCGATCTCAGGAATGCGCGACTCGGTATAATATGGGTCGAACAGGCGCTCGCCCAGCATCTGATAACCGCCGCAGATACCGACGACCATGCCGCCTTTGCGCGCGAACCGGATGATCTCGTCCGCGATGCCGCGCTGTTTCATCCAGTTCAGATCTTCGATCGTGTTCTTCGTGCCGGGGATCATGACGATATCCGCGTCCTTGATCTCGGCTGCGGTCTTGACGTACTTGACCGACACGTCCGCTTCGCTCTCGAGAATATTGAAATCCGTAAAGTTCGAGATATGCGGGATATGGATAACTGCGACGCGCACCGCCTCGCCGCCGTACTGACGGTTGAAGCGTTCGGTCACGGAGTCTTCGTCTTCGATGTCTACGTCCATGTAGGGAATGACCCCGACAACAGGAATGCCCAGCAGTTCTTCGAGCATGTCGAGACCCGGTTCCAGGATCTTGACGTCGCCGCGGAACTTGTTGATGACGATGCCCTTGATCATCTTCTGTTCGTCTTCAGGAAGCAGCTTTACAGTACCGTAGACCGATGCGAATACGCCGCCGGGGTTGATATCCCCGATCAGCAGGACAGGTGCGTCCGCAGCCTTGGCCATCGCCATGTTCACGAGGTCGCCTTCGTGCAGATTGATCTCCGCCGGACTTCCTGCACCTTCGATCACGACGCAGTCCACTTCGTTTTCGAGTTCATCGTAGGTCTTCTTGACGAACTCGCGCAGCTGAGGTTTGTACTGTTCGTATTCCATGGCCGTCATGGTGCCGATGGGTTTGCCTCCTACGACGACCTGGCTTCTGCGGTCGGACGTTGGTTTGAGCAGGATCGGATTCATCTTGACGGACGGCTCGATACACGCGGCTTCCGCCTGGGTCACCTGGGCACGGCCCATCTCGAGCCCTTCGCTCGTAGCATAAGAGTTCAGCGCCATGTTCTGCGCCTTGAACGGCGTAACTTTCCATCCGTCCTGATGCAGGATGCGCAGCACAGCCGTACAGAGCATGGATTTGCCGACAGAAGAGCCGGTCCCCTGGAACATCAGTGATTTTCCGCGCATGTGAGTATCTCCTTCAACGTATCGATAAACTTCCGGTTCGACTTTTCATCCTTGACAGCCAGGCGTACGTGACATCCGTCGGCAATCCCCTCGAAGTCCATGCACCGGCGAACGAGGATCTTTTTCGCTTTCAGAGCTTCGATCACTGGGTCTGCCTCCCTGCCCAGATCGACAAGCACAAAGTTGGACTGGGACGGGTAGACGTACAGACCCAGCGCCCGCAGCGCTTCCGTAAAGTCCTGTGTACGCTTTGTGTAATCTTTTGCTTCCGCGAGGATCTCTGCCTTGTGGAACGGCAGTTCTTCTGCGATCTCCTCGGCAAAGCAGTTCAGTTCCCAGGGAAGACAGTTTGTTCCAAGCTGAAGCGCATCCTGCGCGCAAAGATAACCGAGCCTGACTCCCGGGATGCCGAGGATCTTTGTCAACGATCCCACAACGATCAATTCCGGCCAATCCTTAACCAGTTCCCGCCTGCTTGCGCCGGGACAGAAATCGATGAACGCTTCATCCAGCGCCACACGGCAATTCTTTCTACGAGCCAAAGCCAGAAGATCCAAAATCTCCTGACGGCTGAACGCGTGTCCGGTGGGATTCATGGGGCTGCATAGCCAGACGAGCATTTCGCTCCCCAGTTCGTCTTCCAGCGCCTCGGCAGGAGAAACGATCCTGCGGGCCCCATCGAGAAGGCATACGCTCTCCACGGGAAGGCCGTTCTTTTCTGCAGACGCCCTGTATTCACCGAAGCAAGGAGAACAGAGCATCACTCTTTTCTTGCCGCAGCGGGTCGCCAGTTCGATGGCTGAAGCGCCGCCTGATGCCGGCTGTACGAATTCTTCCGGCAGTTCCAGGTATTCCGCCAGTCCTTTTCTCGCCCGGTGCATGTCCGGTGCAGGATAATATACGACGTTTCTTTTTGCGCGCTGCAATGCGTCGATCACCCATCCTGCCGGCTTTCCGGGCCGTATGTTCGCGGAATAGTCCAGCCATTTTTTCGGATCACTCCCCTGCCACACATTTCCGCCATGTATTATTTCAGTCATTTTCTTTCCCTTCCGGTTTCATCAGGCATTTTCCCATCACATTGCCCGCGTAATCGGTTACGAGCACGTCGATCGCGATCTCATCGCGTACGCGGAACCGCATATAGTCTCTGGCTGCGGAAGCGATACGGTCCCAGACAGCATCGTAACCCGCTGCATGGATGAATTCCGCCGCTGAATCCGTCGTGACGCAGCCGTAGACCTGTCCGCACAGTTCCTGCGGCGCTCCCATCAGCGCTAACTGTGTGATGATGCTTTCCCTGCGTCCGTCTGCCGTCGCGCTGTGCGTCTGCATGATGCCTGCCGCGATCTTCGTCATTTTGCCGGGGTGACCGCTCACAAGCAGATATTCGACACCCAGCTCCTTCGCTGAATCCAGCATATATCCGATCTCATTGGAAACCTGGATCACAGGCAGGTCGCAGCCTACCGTCTGCAGCGCGTTCTCACCCTGGTTTCCAAACGTAAAGGCAAGTCGTTTATATCCCTGGCTCACACGCATCTGCAGTTCGACGAACATGGAATCCCGCAGCGCTTCGAGACTCATGGGGCGCAGAACACCTGTCGTACCGAGCACGGACAGACCGCCTTCGATGCCCAGTCTCGGATTGAACGTCTTCTGCGCGACTTCCCTGCCGCCCGGGATCGATACGGTGACCCGCGCAGCTCTGCTGCCGAAAACGCTTCGTACAGCTGCTTCGATCATTTCTCGCGGAACGGGATTGATCGCTGCCTCGCCGACGGGGATCTTCAGCCCAGGCTGCGTAATGATGCCGACGCCTTCTCCTGCGAAGAATTCCACAGGTCCGTCACCTTCAAGCAATTCCACCTTGCTGACGACCTCCATACCGTTCGTGATATCGGGGTCGTCGCCGCTGTCTTTGAAGATGCCGCAGCTGCCATCCTCGTGAGGCACGATGTCCGGCCGGTAGATCTTGCCGCCGGGAACTTCCAATTCTACTGCATCCGGGCAGAATCCGTCCTGCTGCCAAAGACAGGCCGCTAAGGCCGCTGCAGCCGCGCAGCTTCCGGTTGTAAATCCGTCTCTGAGTTCTTTCATGGTGTTACAGGATCATCCCAATAGCGAACAGGATCGCTGCCGCCAACACTGAAGTAAGGTACATTAGGCGATTCGTCTGCAGAATATCGCTCCGTTTTACAGGGCGGTCCGCATCGCCTATCGTCGGTTTTTCTATGACTTTACCGAAATATTCGTGTGACCCGCCCAACCGGATATGCAGCGCGCCTGCCGCCGCGCTCTCCGTCCAGGCGCAGTTCGGGCTCAGGTGGTTGGCGTGATCGCGTTTCATAACGCGGAAGGCGTTTCTGCCGTCCAGGCTCTTCAGCAAAGCCGCGGACACACACATCAGCAAACCGCTGATCCTTGCGGGAATAAAATTCAGCACGTCGTCGAGCTTTGCGCCGCACCAGCCGATATCGCGGTATTTCTCATCGAGATAACCTTCCATGGAATCCAGCGTGCTTGCTGCCTTGAAACCCATGGCAAGGATGGGTCCGCCGATCAGCAGATAGATCAGAGGCGATACGATGCCGTCCGTCGTGTTCTCCGCAACGGTCTCGACTGTGGCGGCAGCGATCTCTTCTTCGGAAAGCGAAGCCGTATCCCTTCCGACGATGCGGTGTACCTGCGTGCGTCCGTCTTCCAGAGAATGTTTCATCGCTTTAGCAACACCGGCCGCTTCTTTTGCAAGGCATTTTGCGGAAATGCAGGTCCATGAGACGACGCTCATGACCGCAAGCAGTACCCACTTCCCGCCGAACATGGCCAGCCTCATCACAGCGGCTGTTACTGCCATGGCGATCAGCACCGTGGATACCGTCATCCAGACAGATCCTCTTCGCAACTTAACGCTGTCGCCCTGCGCTCTTTCCCGGATCTTCCGGTCTGCGAGGCTGATGTATTTGCCGATCCATATCACAGGATGCGGCCACCCTTCCGGGTCGCCGATCAGCAGATCCAGAAGGAAGCCTGCCAGCATGGCGATCGCGTTGTAACGGAAGAAGATCATTGCTCTGCCGCCTTCTTGAGTTTGCCGAAGCGCTCCGCTTCCTGCAGCACTGTTTTGAGCACTTGGTTCGTTTCTCCTATAGTCAAGCCGGCGTCGATCACCGTTTCGCAGCTTTGCACCAGCTGCAGCGCTCTGTCGGCCGCTTCCCGGGAAATCGTCTCGAAGGCAGGCGTTTTCACGACTTCTGCCGCGAGCTTTTCCGCTACGCTGCAGTCGATATCGTTTTCCGCCAGAATACCTGCCGCGAACGGAATGGCGTCTTTCTGCAGGCTCCTGTATACAGGAATGCCGCTTCCGCCGTTGGAAAGAACGAACACTTTCGGTTCACCCTCTGGCTTTTCGAGTTCGATGCTGCCGAACAATGGGTCATAAGAACCCGTTTCGATCTCGTAGAGGTCTCGGATCACATCTTCTCGGAACACTTCCGCGGGCGTACCGTAACGCGCCAGCGTCTCGCCCTTGATGCAGATCACCTTGTCGGAGATCTTCTGCGCCAGGTCGATCTCGTGCAGCGACATGATGACCGCGATGCCGCGCTGACGGGTCAGGTCGCGCAGCAGACTCAGCAGTTCTAGTTTGTGGCGGATATCCAGGAACGACGTAGGCTCGTCCAGGATGAGGACGCTCGGTTTCTGACAGATCGCTCTCGCGAGCAGCACCCTCTGCCTCTGTCCGTCTGAGATCGCGTTGAAGTCTCGGTTCTGCAGATCGAGCACATGCACGCTCTCCATTGACTCGTCCACGATCTGTTCGTCTTCTTCAGATAGCAGACCGAGGTTGCCCGTATACGGATGGCGGCCGGTCGCGACGATGTCGCGGCACGTCATGAGCTCGGGCTTCATGCGCTCCGTCAGCACGACGGACATCTGCTTCGCCAGTTCCTTCAAGCTGATCTGCATCAGATCCTTTTCACCGATGTATACCGCTCCGCCGAGGATCTTCAGCTGGCGGGTCACCGACTTGAGGATCGTGGATTTGCCGGATCCGTTCGGGCCGATCAAAGTCAGGATCTCTCCTGCCTTCACTTCGATCTCGATGTCCCGGATGAGCGGCTTGCCGTTATATCCGACCGTAAGGCCTTTTGTTCTGAAGATCAGGTCGCTCATCTTACTGTTTCTCCTTCTGCCGCTTGATCATCATGGCGATGACCACGGGCGCGCCGAGGATGGATGTTACGGTCGAGATATTCAGCTCCGAAGGCGCGAACATCGTTCGCGCGACGAGGTCGCAGAACATGCAGAATACCGCACCTCCCAGGAAGCACGCAGGAATGACAACGATCGGCTTCGACGTGTTCAGGCAGCGCTTGACAAGATGCGGCACCGCGATACCGACGAACGAGATGGGACCTGCGAAAGCGGTGACTGTCGCGGAAAGCACACTCGAGAGCAGGATGAGCGCCGTCCGGAACAGCTTGATGTTCACGCCCATGCTGCGGGCGTAATTCTCGCCGAGCTGATAGGCACCGATCGGCTTCGAAAGCAGGAACGTCAAAACGCCCGCGATCCCCACGAGAATACAGGCCATTTTCACGTTTCCCCAATCCATACCGGAAAAGCTGCCCAGCGACCAGTTGTGCAGGTTTACAATGTCGGATTCCTGAGCGAACGTCACGACAAAATCCGTGATTGCCGAACAGATGTAGCCGATCATGATGCCCGCGACGAGCAGCGCAGACATGTTCCTGAGTTTGGAAGATACGGCAAGGATGAATCCTGTCGAGATCATGGAACCCGCGAACGCTGCGACGACCAATGTCAGCGAGGAGACCTGTCCGACGTACTGCAGGAAATAGATCATCGTGAGCGCGACGATCAGCTTCGCGCCTGACGAGATGCCCAGCACGAACGGACCCGCGATCGGATTGCTGAAGAACGTCTGCAGCAGAAAACCGGACAAAGACAGTCCTCCGCCGAGCACCGCAGCCGTGATGATGCGCGGCAGACGGATGTTCCAGACGATCTTCATCTGCGTCGGGTCACCCTCGCGGAGAAAGATGATGCGGGCGATCTCTTTGACGGAGATCGGCACGCTCCCGATGTTGATGTTCAGGACCGTGATGACGCACACCGCGATGATGAGCAGAGCAAAAACGCCTTCATAGCGAAGCCTGCGTTTTCTTAGATCGATCCTTTCCGTTGTCTGTTTGTTATCCATTCTCTCTTTTGCGCTACTGCAGTTTATACAGGAACGCCATATCTTCTGTCTGATCCGTCAGGACTTTGTGGATATCTCCGATGAGCGTACCGATGATATCTGTCGCCTGATACATGTATTTGCCCGTGCACCAGACATTGCCGTTCTGTACAGACTTGAAATCGGCCAGCAGCGAACTCTTCGCAAGCAGCTGGTCTATCGTATCTATGGGTTCGTCGATCGAAGCGTTGTAGATCAGATAATCCGCGTCGACCGCTTTCGCGTAGAAATCCTCCATTGTGATATTGACCGACGAACGCATGCTGTCTGCTTCCGTGATGTCATCGAAGAGATATTCGCCGCCGGCAAGGCGCACCATTTCGGCGATATAGCTCGCGCCGCTGTATACGACGACGCGGCCGGACATGCTAATGTAGAAGAAACCTATGGACTTACCTGTGCTGCCTTTTTGTTCAAGGTCTCGAACCAGTTCAGCCTGCGTTGCAAAGAACGCGTCAGCCTCGGCTTCCTTGTCGAGCAGCGCCCCATAAAAGCGTACCCATTCCGTACGGCCCAGAGGATGGTTTTCATAGCTGGAATATTCGATGAGCACCGGGATACCAAGTTGTTCGAGCATGTCTTTGACCTTAGGCGAGTGCAGAAGCATCGTATTTTCCAATGCAAGCCGGCATTCGCCTTCCGTCAAAGCCTCGTAATCCGGCTCGCTGTATTTACCCGCGAAGAGGATCTTGCCGGCGTGCATGGCTTCCGCCGCATGTTCCACATACCATCCTTCCTCTTTCGTTGCAGAAAAGCGGATGGTATCGAGCGCGTCCAAGGCATCGAACAATGCCATAGACCCGGACGCAGCCATATAGATACTCTCCAGCGGCGCCTGCAGTACCCGGATGTCTTCCGGAATGCCTTCAGGTACATCTTTCCCTTCCGGTACCAGCAGGAACGTGTCGCCCTGTATGACGGTCAGCAGTTTGTAACCGCCTTCGTAATACTTCACGGAAAACTGATCCGCATACTGCAGTATCATTTCGTCGGTCAAAGGAATGTCGGTGCCCGGCAGAACGTTTATGTCATGCTGAACAGTCTGAGTCGACGTGCAGCCGCTCAGAAACGCAAGGCAAAAGATCAAAAATGCGATTAAAAACCGTTTCATTGTGATAAATGACAAAACCGGGACAGGGTTAACCCCTGCCCCGACTTGATGATTTAACTTACTGGATCGTAGAGGAATCGAATTTAAGCGTATAGTCGATCAGATGCGGCGTGCTCATGGCGATCGTGTCCGCCTGAACAGGCAGCGCGAAATCGAATGCGCTGACCGGGATCAGGAACGTGGAACCGGGATCGAGGGATACCGGCGTATACGTTGCGCCGTTCACGACCATATAATCGTACTTGTCGCTGCTCCAGATAATCTCCGCCGTCGCCTGTCCGCCGCGCACCGTAAGGGTCGCGGGAGACTGGACCGTCGCTTTGCCGCTGCCGCCAGCCAGGGTGACCTCGCAGGTATACGTACCGTTCGCGAGACCCAGGGACTGGGCCGTGGCAAACGTGCCGGCAACGTAGTCGTTCATATTAAGAGACGAAGAACGGAATACCAGGATGCGGTCGTACCATTTCTCCTTGTTGTCGGAGAAAGCGGCACAATCGATGCCGGCGTCCAGCGCTTCGACCGGTACGATATAGTGGTGAGCGCCTTCGGCGTCCGCCTGTGGCAGCAGATAATCATCCTGACTTGCAGCGACCGCTTCCTCAGGCGTGCCCATGTAGATGTACCGGTAACCCGTGCCGCCCATGGTCATGTCGGCGGTCATGCCGTCGTCGGTGACCGTCAGCAGGCAGTGCACGATGTTGAACATGGACGAAGAACTGTCAACGGTGATCTCATACGTTCCGTTCTTGATGCTTTCCGCATAGATGGGAACGTAGGACGGATCAACGACGTCTTCCGCCGTTGTCTTTTCAGAAGCGTCCGCGATCAGGTCGGATCCGCTGCTTTCCTGCGGCTGTTCAGTCTGTTCGGTCTGCTCAGGCTGTTGTGCAGGTTCGTTCGAAGCCTGCTGCGAGCACCCGACCAGACTGCTTGTGATCAGCAGGAGAGCCAGGAGCAGACTGATGCTTTTAAACAAAATGTTTTTCATGATAATCCTCTAAGATCGATCTTGTCTGATTAGAAACCGTTTTCAGCCATGACTTCCTGAGCGTGCTTGACGATCAGCTGCTGGATGCCTTCGAATTCGCCGAGGCCCTTCAGGATGCACTCGACTTCGAAGCCTTCCGCTTCGAACGTGGACTTCCAGGAATCTTCTTCATCACCGGCCATGTCGTTGTTGGCGTGGTCGCCGCAGACGATCATGAGAGCTTCGAGGACGACCTTCTTGTAACCGCCGGCCTTGACCGCTTCCAGAACGTCTTCCAGGGAAGGTTCTGCTTCGACAGTGCCCATGAAGTAGTTGTCATAGCCCAGGGCCTTGAAAGTATCCTGCATGTTGGCGTAGACGCCGTTGGAAGAGTGCTCGGTGCCGTGACCCATGAAGACGATCGCGGTCTCGCCGTCGTCGTAGGATGCGGTGGAATCGTGGACAAGCTTTGCGACTTCTTCCATGTCGGACTTGGATGCCAGCAGGTTCTTGCCGATGACGACCTTTTCGAACGCGTCGGCATAGTTCGCTGCGGACGCTACAACGTCGTCATATTCATAACCGGCCATCAGGTGGGTCGGCTGGATGAAGATGTTCTTGACGCCGTTCGCGACAGCGCGGTCCATCGCCTCTTCGAAGTTGTCGATGATCTCGCCGTCTCTGTCAGCTACGTGGTCGATGATGATCTGGGCGGTGAAGCCTCTGCGGGTGCTCCATTCGGGGAACGCTTCTGCCAGAGCCTTTTCGATGGCGCCGATGGTGGCGACTCTGGAGTCGTTGAAGCTGGTGCCGAAGGATACGACGAGCAGCTCGTTCTCGCCGATGTTGTCCTGATTGAGCGGGTCATCCAGAGATGCGTCGCCGGTGCCGAAATCTTCTTCGGTCTCGTCGATGGTCTCCTGGCAGTGCTTTACGATCAGGTCGCGGATGCCCTGCAGTTCGCCTAAACCCTTCATGTTGCAGATCACCTCAAATCCTTCTTTTTCGAAAGCGCTCTTCCAGGAATCTTCGTCGTCGCCCGCCATGTCGTTATTGGCGTGGTCGCCGCAGACGATCATCAGGGGCTCGAGAACGACTCTCTTGTAGCCGCCGTCCTTGGCTGCCTGGATCACGTCTTCGAGGCTGGGTTCCGCTTCGACAGTACCCATGTAGTAGTTTGCGTAATTGTTCATCTTGAAGACTTCCTGCATGTCGGCATAGACGTGGTTGGAATCTGCTTCGGTGCCATGACCCATGAAGATGATAGCAGTCTCGCCGTCGTCATAGGACGCAGTCTCTTCGTGGATGATCTTGGCGACGTCATCCATGTCTTCCATCGTGCTGAGCAGCGGCTTGCCGACGGTAATGATGTTGAAAGCGTCCGCATACTGCGCTGCGCTTTCAACGATGTCGTTGTACTCGAAGCCGTCCATCAGGTGCGTCGGCTGGATGATGATGTTGCGCACGCCGTTTGCGACAGCGCGGTCCATCGCCTGTTCGAAGTTATCGATGACTTCACCGTCTCTGTTGTAAACGTGATCAATGATGATCTGCGCAGTAAAACCTCTGCGGACGTCGAATTCGGGGAACGCCGCAGCCAGATCTTTTTCGATCGCGCCGATGGTGAGTCTTCTGGAATCGTTAAA
Organism: Bacillota bacterium; assembly: GCA_017557505.1. Taxonomy (GTDB): domain Bacteria; phylum Bacillota; class Clostridia; order Peptostreptococcales; family Anaerovoracaceae; genus RUG11894. Next base: position 93,603 of record JAFYYP010000013.1, read on the forward strand.
GCTGGTTCCGAAGGATACGACGAGCAGTTCGCTGACGCCGATGCCGTCCTGGTTCAGGGGATCGTCCAGGGAAGCGTCGCCAGTCTCGTAGTTCTCTTCGTCTTCCGGCTCCTCAGCAGGCTGCTGAGACTGGGTGCATGCTGCCAGGGAACCGATGATCAGGACCATCGCCAGCAGCAGTGCGACAATTTTCTTGAGATTCATGTTTTCCTCCTCTTTCTGCCGTGTCACATGAAAACAACAAACACGGCGGTACAACCAATTCCTCGTGGCGTTAGGCCGATAAAAGCCTGCGTACCATAACCGGCAGGTTTCCTGACTGAAGGGTCAACGTATACAGCAGCCTTCCCAACGGAGTGATCAGTGACTGCGCTTTGCGCTTTGCCGTATACTCGCCTGATACAGTGACGAGATCGTGCGGGATTCTCACCCGCTTCCCTATTACCCTCCGGCCTTTCGGCAGCGGAGGCACCGGTTATCTGATTCAGTTGTGTTCAGGTATGTTCCGCGCGGAATTGCCCGGAACGCGCCTTAAATAATTTTATAACAATTGACCTGAAAGTGCAAGGTGGTCTTTCTGCCAGCGTTATTATTTCAATGCCTCAGCAGGAATGAACACGATGTTCGGACGGCCGGTATACGGGTTGATATTCACCTGCGTTTCTACGCCGAACAGTTCCCGGATCTTGTCCGGCACGAACATCTCTTCCGGTGTGCCGAAATCCACGATCTTGCCTGCTTTCATGAGAACGATGCGGTCGCAGTAGCACGAGGCGATGTTCAGGTCGTGTATGGAAGAAAACACAGTCAGGTCCTGATTCTTTAGGATGTTCATGATCTGATACTGATATCCGATATCCAGATGGTTCGTCGGTTCGTCCAAGATGATGAGATCCGCCTGCTGCACAAGGGCGCGGGCGACCAGAGTCCTCTGCTTTTCGCCGCCGGACAGGGACAGAAAGCTGCGCTCTTCATAACCGGACATGCCTACTTCCGCCAATGCGTCCTTAACGATGTTCCCCTCTTTCAGCATATCCGTGCTGAACATTTTCTGATGGGAATAACGGCCCAGCATGACCATGTCGAAGACCGTCATATCGAATTCCACATTGTTCTCCTGCTGCATGACGGACATTTCATGCGCCGTTTCCTTGTTCGACATCCTTGAGATATCTTTTCCATCGATATACACAGCCCCGCTGTCCGGTTTATAGACTTTGTAGATATTTTTCAGCAGAGTGGATTTCCCGCAGCCGTTCGGTCCGACAAGTCCGACGAAAGCCCCTTCTTCCACATCGAGGGAAACGCCGTCCACGATCAGTTTCGAATTGATGGAATACGAAATATTTTCAACGTTCAGTTTCATGATCAGCCACCTGCCTTTTTGTTGCCCTTGCGGATCAGGTACAGGAAGAACGGCGCGCCGAAGAATGCCGATACGACGCCGATTGGCAGTTCTTCCGGGGCTACGATGACCCGTGACAGGATATCGGCAACGACGAGGAACGCTCCGCCTACCAGGACAGATGCCGGGACGAGCCGCATATGTTTCGTTCCGACGATGCTTCTCGTGATATGGGGGAAAGTCAGGCCGACGAATCCGATAGGTCCGCTGACGGAAACGATGACGCCCGTCAGCATGGTCGCAAGCAGGATGATCATCAGTTTCAGTTTGTCCGTGTTCACGCCGACAGTGGATGCCACGTCGTCTCCCAGCATCAATACGTCCAGCTGCCGCGTCAGAAGCATGATGAATCCGAAACAGACCAGAAACGCAATAGTGACATATTTGAGCTTTTCCCAGGACGATCCGGTAAGAGATCCCATCATCCAATAGGACGCAGTCTTTACCTTGTCAGAACCTGTCTTCGTGTGATAGATCATCAGGTTCGTTATCGCGCTGAACATGGCAGATACCGCGATACCGGCCAGAACGAGCTGCGTAGCCGTGATCTTCTTGCGCACGGACGCGATCTTCATGGACAGAACGATGGAAATGACTGCACCGAGAAAAGCGCCTGTCATGACGCCATATCCGCCCAGGAATGACAGATATCCGTACATGATGACAGAAACCGCACCGGCAGAGGCGCCGTGGGAAATACCGAGCACATAAGGATCTGCCAGCGAATTTTTTGTCAGGACCTGCATCAAAATGCCGCAGAGCGTAAGGCCGGCCCCTACGATAAAAGCTGTGAAAACACGCGGCGCACGGATATTCCAGATGATGGATTCCATGCTTTCTTCCCACGTCACAGGATAGTATTCCTTGCCTGTCAGATTATTGATCAATACGCCTTTAATGATGTCCGGTTCGATCTGCACACTGCCGAGGCGTATGGCGAAGATCATGGCGACAAACAGCACGACCGCCATAATGATGCAGAATGTGATGTAATGTGACTCTTTATGCAGCGGAAAAAGAGATAACTTCTGTTTTTCCATTACGATGATTCCTTTCCGAAGGTAAAACACAGAAAGCCGTGCGGTTCAGAATAAGTAAGAAACCGCACGGCTTAACGGAAAAAGGATTATTCGAATTTTTCAGGGTAGAACTGTCTTGCCATGATCTCTACCGTTCCGGCAGATCCGGCAGAGCCCTGCATATCAGAGCAGCAAGCGGAATAGATCCGGCCTTCCTGAACGGCTCTCAGATTCTTGGTGAAATCGTTTGTCTTCAGGAATTCGATCTTAGCTTCTGTGTCGTAGTCGTAGTCAAGAACGAGGATGACGTCCGGGTCACGAGCGACGACTTCTTCCCAGGAGGGTTTTGCCCAGCCTTTTTCGATATCGTCGAAGATGGAGATGCCGCCGGCAAGTTTGATCATGTCGCCCGGCATACCCTGGCAGGCCGTGAACGGAGTCTCCTCGCCGGAGTCATAAACGAAGACTTTAACGGGGTTCTTATAGACGTCTTCACCCAGCGTTTCCTTAACAAAGGCAAGCTGATCCTTCATAGCCTGGATCTTTTCTGCGGCCACATCCTGAACGCCGAAGACGTTGCCAAGCACTTCATAATCCTTGTAAATGTCTTCGAACGTCGCGGAGTCGGAGCAGCAGTACGGGAAATACGGAATGATGCCGTGTTCCAGACAGAAGCTGACGGAGAAGTTATTGTCCGAGAAAAGAGAATCCCAGCCCATCATGAAATCGCAGCCGGATGCGATGATGTCTTCCTTGGAGACCTTCGCAAGGCCCGTTCCGTCCGGTGCCAGCTTCTTGACCTTATCTCTGGCAGGATATTCGCTGACCGTAGACCAGCACGAACCGCGGGTATAGCCGGCCATATGGTCTTCCAGACCCAGATCGAAGAAAAAGTCCGCCATCTGATCGCCGGAAGCGATCGCCTTGACCGGAGCAGACGTAAAGGTCTCTTCCATGTTCTGACCGATGCCGGAACGCTCCAGGTTCAGGGTAATGGTATAAGGCTCGTATTCACCGCCTTCCGTCCCGACCTGAACGGCTTCGTCCGATACGGTATACTGGTCTCCGTGCAGGCCGCTTACCGTATTCTCTTCCTCCTGTTTGCTGCAGGCGCTCACCAGCAGGAGCAGCACGCACAGCAATGCAATCATGATTCTTTTCGTCTTCACAGTTGTCCTCCTTCGTTACAACATGCAAATAAAAACCGTGTTTCCGCCATGGAAACACGGGAATACGCAATCGGCACCAGGAATAATGCATGCTGAAAAAAAACGGATGACCTGAAGTTCCTATGCGCTGCCCGGCCGTCCATCGCGGCAATGCGGCAACGTACAGAAAGCAGGTCTCCTAACTGATGAGTATCCGCGTTCATCGCCTTCCCAGACCGAAGCCCAGTGACATTTTCCAGAACGCGACTCAAACATAGTTGCGGGACAGTACAGGAATCTCACCTGTTTCCCTTTTCAGGCAGGCTTTTCAGAGCCTGCGCACTTTCTGCCGTTTAAGTTCTGATGATTGTATGTTAGCAAACGCTAGTTACTTTGTCAATTCTCCTTGGCTATGACCAGCGCAAAGTATCCTGCATCGTCCGGGATCTCGTCCAGATCACGGCAGATCCGTTCATTCTCCATGCCGCAGTTCAGGACCGCCTGTACGCTGCGTCCGCTTATGCGCAGATCGTCTTTGACGTCCTTCATGCGGCTGGCAGATTTCATCAGCACATAGGTGCCCCTGCTGTCAAGCATGATGTCTTCTGTGAGCGCACCGGGAATGATGTGCACCGGCTCGTCCCATTCAGCCAGTGGAATGCCAAGCTTTGCAGCACAAGCCATGATCGAAGAGATGCCGGGCACCAGTTCCACTTTATACCCATCCGCCTCCAGATGATGCTGCAGATAGCTGAACGTGCAATAGACCGTGGGGTCGCCCAGAGTCAAGAAGACAACTGTCTTCCCCTGGTTGAGCTGCTCTTCCAGCATGTCCGCGCCTTTTCTGTGCGCTTCTGCAAGTACTTTCCTGTCCTTCGTCATGGGCATTGGGATCGCAAGCAGTTCCTTTTGCGCGATCTCCGGTACCGCTCCTGCAGCAATTTTATAGGCTACGGACTGTTTTGCTTCTTTCCCGGGGACAACAATCACGTCAGCTTCCCGGATCAATTTTATCGCTTTTAACGTCATCAGTTCCGGATCTCCGGGACCGACGCCGATGCCATATATAATTCCATTAGTCATAATCATAAATCAAAGCCGAGGGGTGGCGTCCAAAGAGGCTCATGGCTGAGTGCAGCGAACGCCGTGACTCCCAAGAGTTGCGGTCGCGGATGAGCGTAACGAAGACCATGAGGATGCGTTGGACGACAGGACCCCGAGGCATACCTTTAGATATCGATCTCCAGGATCACCGGGCAATGATCCGAACCGAACACGTCGCTGCGGATAACGACATCCTTCACCTTCGGCATCAGCCTGTCAGATACGACGAAATAGTCTATCCTCCATCCGACGTTCCGTTCTCTGGCTCTCATGCGGTAGCTCCACCAGGAATACTCGACTTTGTCGGGATATAACGAGCGGAACGCATCTGAGAATCCGCATGCCAGCAACTGAGTAAAAGCATCGCGTTCCTCGTCTGAAAACCCAGCATTATGGTGATTCGTATCCGGATTCTTCAGATCGATCTCGTTGTGCGCAACGTTCAGATCGCCGCATAAGATCAACGGCTTTTTCGCGTCGAGTTTCTTCAGATATTCGCGGTTTGCGGCCTCCCACTGCAGGCGGTAATCCAGGCGTGCCAGTTCGTTCTGGGAATTCGGCGTATAGTTCGTGACCATATAAAATTCCGGGTATTCCAGCGTGATCGCGCGTCCCTCCTTATCGTGTCCTTCGGCGTCGATATGAAAGTTTACAGAAAGCGGTTTCTGTTTCGCAAAGATCGCGGTACCTGAATACCCTTTCTTTTCCGCAGAATTCCAGTATTCCTCGTACTGCGGCAAATCGATGACGGCCTGTCCGGGCTGGCATTTCGTCTCCTGGATGCACACGATATCCGCGTCTTCCGCTTCCAGGAATTCGATCAATCCTTTGCCCATCGCAGCCCGTATGCCGTTCACGTTCCAGCTGATGATCTTCATGGTTTGCCTCCTGATATAAGATGAGGGCGGGTCTTGCGGCCCGCCCTTTGTTTCCCCGTTATCCGCCTGCGCGTTCTCCGGGCATCTCGTCTCCGGTGATTCGGTTTCCCGATGACCCGGACCCTTATCCCCGGTGCTTCGATTTTCACGATATCCCGGGCGACTCATCCTGCGGGTTGCCCCGCGGCTTCTAACAAGTAGTATAGACTACAGTTCGCACTTTTTCAAGAGTGCTTCCCAACGTCTGTCGACTTCTGCCTGCAGCATGGCGACCTGTTCTTCCTTGCCGGGCTTGAGCAGGTGCTTGAATCTGCCCTGCAGCTTCAGGAAGTCTTCGATGGGCAGCTTGTTCTTGGGCTTGTAGTTCAGCGTCCACTTTTCACCGTATTCGACCTCGTACATCGGCCAGAAGCAGGTGTCGGCAGCAGCTTTGCAGATGTCCATGACGTTCTCCGCGTCGTATCTCCAGCCTCTGGGGCACGGTGCGAGGATGGTCAGGAAGCATGCGCCTTTCGTGTAGATGGCCTTCTGCGCCTTCTTGTGAAGGTCGGAGAAGTTGCCCATAAAGGTGGTCTGCGCCACGTAAGGAACGTGGTGCGCCGCGATGACTTCGGTGATGTCCTTTCTGTTCTGGGGCTTGCCATCGGAGACCTTGCCTGCCGGCGTGGTCGTGGTGTCCGCGAACATCGGGGTCGCAGAGGATCTCTGGATACCGGTGTTCATGTACGCTTCGTTGTCGTAGCAGACGTAGACCATGTCGTGGTTTCTCTCCATGGCGCCGGACAGGGACTGGAAGCCGATGTCGTAGGTGCCGCCGTCGCCGCCGACTGCGATGAACTTGAAGGTGTCATCCAGCTTGCCCTTCTTCTTCAGGGCGTTGTAGGCAGCTTCGACGCCGCCGGCCGTAGCCGCAGCGTTCTCGAACGCATTGTGGATATAGCTGTCCGTCCAGGACGAATACGGATACGTGAACGTGGAAACTTCCATGCAGGAAGTCGCGTTGCAGATGACCGCGTGATCTTCGGGCTCCAAGGCCTTCAGAACGTTTCTGAGGGCGATGGTGGCGCCGCAGCCGGCGCACATTCTGTGACCCGGCGTGAGTCTGTCGGGACGGCTCATAAATTCTTTGAAATTATAGTCAGTCATGATGTCCCTCCTACTCTCTTACGTTCACATAACGGTACGGCAGTTCCTTGCATTCGAAGTTGCCGGCCATCAGATCTTCGAAGATCTTTTCCATATCCTCGACAGTGATGTCTCTGCCGCCCAGGCCGTAGACCATGGACAGGACGTCCGGGGTCTGCTTGGCGGAGAACAGCGCAGCGCGCAGTTCGCAGGACATCGGGCCGCTGTTGCCGGAGAAGCTCTCCGCTCTGTCCATGGCAGCGATAGCCTTGACGTTCTTCAGCGCCGCAGCGATCTCTTCTGCCGGGAACGGACGGTAAACTCTCAGCTTCAGCACGCCGACTTTCTTGCCTTCGGCTCTGAGCTTGTCGCAGGCATCCTTGGCAGCGCCTGCAGCGGAACCCATGATGACGATGACGTATTCCGCGTCTTCCATGCTATACTCTTCGAAGTAGCCGTACTTTCTGCCGAACTTCTCACCGTATTCATTCGAAACGGCGATGATGGTCGACTTGGAGTCTCTCATGGCCTGAGCGACGCCTCTTCTGGCTTCCATGTAGTACTGGGTGACGGAATACGGACCGGCAGCCATGGGATCCTTCGCGTTGAGCAGGTAATCTTCAGGTTCGTAGGTGCCTACGAAATCCTTGACTTCCTGATCTTCGTTCAGGGTGATGTTCTGGACCGCGTGGGAAGTGATGAAGCCGTCCTGGCATACCATGACGGGCAGCTTGACCTTCTCGGAAATGCGGAATGCCATGCACATGTTGTCATAGGCTTCCTGGTTGTCCTCGGAATACAGCTGGATCCAGCCGCAGTCCTTGGCGCCCATGCCGTCGGAGTGGTCCGCGTTGATGTTGATCGGGCCGGACAGCGCTCTGTTGACCAGAGCCAGCACGACGGGCAGTCTGTCGGAAGAAGCGATGTGCAGCTCTTCCCACATCAGGGCCAGACCGGCGGAAGAAGTTGCGGTCATGGCTCTGGCACCCGCAGCGGATGCGCCGATGGTGGCGGACATCGCGGAGTGCTCGGATTCAACGGGAACGAATTCCGTTGTGATCAGTCCGTTTGCCACATAAGAGCTGACGAACTGGGGGATCTCCGTAGACGGAGTGATGGGGAACGCAGCCATGACGTCGGGGTTGATCTGACGGATCGCAGTTGCGACAGCTTCGTTGCCGGATAATCTTTCACGGATCGCCATACTACTTCTCCCCCCTTCTCATTTCGATCGCGCCGAACGGGCAGACCTTCGCGCAGATACCGCAGCCTTTGCAGTGGTCAAAGTCGAAGTCGCCTCTCTTGCCTTCCTTGACGGGAATGCAGCTGTCCGGGCATACGGGAGCGCAAAGCAGGCACTGCTTGCACTTTTCTTCGATGAACTTCGGAGTATCGACTCTCCATTCGCCGGTCATGAACTGTACGGCTCCGCCTGCACAAACGATGCTGGCGCCGTCGGTCATGTCCTTCCACTTGACGTCGAGACCCTGTTTCGTGATGTCTGTTCTCATTATCCGCGCACCTCCTCTAAAGCCATCTTCAGAGCGTCCATGTTGCCCTTGATGACCTCGGGCTTCGTGGCGAACTTATGAGCGTAAGAAGTCTCCATTTCCTTCAGGAACGCGTCGATGTCCATCAGGCCTGTGACCTTCAGGGTAGCCGCGAGCATCGGGGAGTTCGGGAAATACTTGCCGAGCGTCGCGATGGACACCTTGCGGGCGTCGATCGTGCAGACTCTTCCCTTGTAGCCTCTCAGCAGAGGACGGACTTCTTCGGGGCTCTTCGCCGTGTTGATGATGATGGCACCGCCTTCTTTCAGGCCTGCAGTCACGTCGATGTCTTCGATCAGGGTCTCATCTACGACCACGACATAGTCGGGGTCGTAGATGTTGGAATGCACACGGATCGGCTTATCACTGATTCTGTTGTAAGCAGTGATAGGCGCACCCATTCTTTCAGGACCGTATTCGGGGAAACCCTGTACCTCGGCACCGGTGGAAAAGCAGACGTCAGCCAGAAGCAGAGCAGCCGTTTTGGCGCCCTGGCCTCCGCGGCCATGCCATCTGATTTCAGTTAAACCTTTCATGTAAAACCTCCGGTTTTTGAGATATAAGTTATCTTATTTCTTCATTGCAGCCTTCAGCGCCTGTTCGAGGTCGGCGATGATATCGTCCGCGTCTTCCAGACCGACAGAGAGTCTGACGAGTTTCTTGGTGAAGCCGGCTTCCTTCATCTCTTCTTCGGTGTAGGTGCTGTGGGTCATGCTGCCCGGATGCTCGATGAGGGTCTCGCAGTCGCCCAGGGATACGGCCAGAACGCACATCTTGACGTTGTTCATCATCTTCTCTGCGATCTTGGCGGTCTTGGGTTCGAATGCGATCATGCCGCTGGTCATCATCAGTTCTTTCTTAGCGACTTTGTACTGCGGGTGGGACTTCAGTCCGACATAGTAAACAGCTTCAATGCCGTCCATCGCTTCCAGAGCCTTTGCGACCTTCATGGCGTTCTCGGTATGCTTTGCCATACGGAGAGGCAGGGTCTTGAGGCCTCTGTTCAGCAGGAAGGAATCGAGGGGTCCTAATACGGAGCCGGTGATGTCCTTCAGACCGACAGTTCTGACCTTCAACATCAGTTCGTTGCTGCCGCAGACGAATCCCGCGATGACGTCGCCGTGACCGTTCAGATACTTGGTCGCGGAATGTACGACGATATCAGCGCCCAGATCGTGGGGCTTGCAGCACAGACCGGTGGCGAAGGTGTTGTCGACTACGACGAGGCAGTCGGGGTTCTTTTCGTGAGCCAGCGCAGCTACTTTCTCGATGTCGACGACCTTCATGGTCGGGTTGGAGATGGTTTCGAAGTAGACCATGTCGGTCTTCTTGCGCAGGGCCTTTCTGGCGGCCTTCATGTCGGTGAAGTCGATGAATTCGACGTCGATGCCCAGTTCGGTGAACTTGTGGCTGAAGAGAGCGAACGTGCAGCCATACAGGGCCTTATCGGCGACCAGTCTGCTGCCCTTCTTCAGGAAAGTAGTCGTAGCGGAGGAGATGGCACCCATACCGGAACCGAAGGCGACTGCTGCTTCGGTATTTTCCAGGATTGCCAGCTTCTCTTCGATGACTGCTCTACTCGGGTTGCCGAGTCTGGAATAAATGTAGCCTTCTTCCTGGCCTGCGAATCTCGCGGCACCCTGTGCGGTGCTCTCGAATTCGAAGGTGGATGTCTGGAAGATAGGCATCTGCAGCGCGCCGTAGGGCTTCATGCCGTGGGCGTCGCCATGGATCAGTCTGGTAGACATTGCTTGATCTTTGCTCATTTTAAAAACTCCTTCCTTATTTGGTCCTATCTTGAGCCAAAATGTTATGCAACTTCACTTTTGATTATAGAACTACAAATCAACCAATTCAACAGGAAATGATGTGAAAAATGTGTGATTTTTATGCACAAATGACTGCTTTTGTGCATAATGCATAAAAAAAGAGCCCTTGCGGACTCTTTGAAAATACATGAGCAGCCTGTAAGCCGGGTTCTGTATTAAGCGGTCATCTTTCTAGGACCTCTGTCGCCAGAGGACTCGAGCGACCTACCTCCCGGGAAGGGACGGGCCGTCCCCTTTCAGGCGGTTCGCCTTGCGGCGCCTGCCTCCCTGTCTGGTCTTGCTCCGGATGGGGTTTACACGGACGGATCCTGTTGCCAGGATCCCGGTGAGCTCTTACCTCGCCTTTTCACCCTTGCCCTTGCGGGCGGTTGTTTTCTGTTGCACTTTCCCTGGGGTCACCCCCGGCAGCCGTTAGCTGTCATCCTTGCCCTGCGGAGCCCGGACTTTCCTCACGCCCTGC
>JAFYYP010000014.1 GCA_017557505.1 Bacillota bacterium
CAGCGCACGGCCATCGCCCGCGCGCTCACCCAGAACGCGCCCATCATGATCTTCGACGACTCGCTGTCCGCCGTGGACAGCGTTACCGACGCGAAGATCCGCGCGGCGCTGGAAGAGCGCTTCGGCACGGCGACCATCATCCTCATCTCCCACCGGATCACCACGCTTTCCAAGGCGGACCAGGTGGTGGTGCTGGAAGACGGCCGCATCACGGAAAAAGGTACGCCTGACGAACTCAAGAGCGCAGGCGGCATCTACCAGAAGATCTACGAGATCCAGCTGGGAGTCGCCGCTGCCAGGGATTCCGGAAAGGAGGCAGACCATGAATAACGACGAAAAGAAAATACGGCTGCCTTTCTTCGGCATTCCGCGGCTTTTGCCCTTCGCAAGGCCGTATAAAGGCGCTTTTGCGCTCATCGTGTTCATCCAGATCCTGTGCGGTCTGTCGGACGCGGCGCGCCCCGTGCTGCAGAAATACGCGCTCGACCACTTCGTGAAGCAGGGCACGGTCGAGGGCATGGGCACGTACGCTTTGCTGTATACGCTGCTCATCCTCGCGACGGCGGCCGTCACTTACGTCAGCGTACGCATCTGCCTCGCGACGGAGCTGCGGATGGACCGCGATATGCGCAACCAGGCGTTCAAGCACCTGCAGGAACTGTCGTTCGACTACTACAACCAGAACAGCGTGGGCTACATCCACGCGCGGGTCATCAGCGATACCAGCCGCATCGGAGAACTGTTTACGTGGCAGCTGTTCGACGGCGTATATTTTCTGCTGTACATCCTGAGCGCTGCAGCCGTCATGCTGAGCATCGACGCGAAACTGACGGGATACGTGTTCCTGGTCGTGCCCATCATCGCGATCTTTTTCGCGCTGTTCCAGGGCCGGCTCTTCGATCTGCACCATCAGATCCGCGAGATCAACTCGAAGATCACGGGCAATTTCAATGAAGGCATCACCGGGGCGAAGACCATCAAATCGCTGGCGATCGAGGAGAAGATCGACAGCGACTTCATGGCGGAAACGACCCGCATGAAGCATAAGGTGCTGCAGTCCGCCAGAACGTACGGGGCATTTTCCATGGTCACGAACCTGGCATCGTCCTGCGCGTTGGCGCTGGTCCTGTGGAAGGGCGGCATCCTGGCTGCCGACCAGGTCGGCACGTTCTCGCTGTTCATGAGCTACGCCCAGGACCTGATGGAACCGGTGCGCTGGCTCGTGGAAGTCCTGTCTCTGCTGGTGCAGACCCAGGTGAACATCGGGCGGTTTACGAACCTGCTCGGGCTTACGCCGACGGTCACCGATACGCCGGAAGTCATCGCGAAGTACGGCGACGCGTTTGAGCCGAAGAAGGAAAACTGGGAGCCGATTCGCGGCGACATCGAATTCGAGCACGTGGACTTCCGCTATCCCGACGCGGCTGAGGATGAATATATCTTAAGAGACTTTAACCTGAAGATTCCGTTCGGCACGAACGTGGCGATCGTGGGCGAGACCGGCGCGGGCAAATCCACGCTGGCCAGCCTTATCTGCCGCTTCTACGAGCCGACGGCGGGGCGCCTGCTGATCGACGGACGCGACGCCAGAGAGCGCTCTCAGCTGTGGCTGCACTCTGCTTTGGGCTACGTGCTGCAGTCTCCGCATCTGTTCTCCGGCACGATACGCGAGAACCTCGTGTACGGACGCCCGGATGCGACAGATGAGGAGATTATGGACGCGATCCGTCTGGTCTCCGCGGAGAGTGTTATAGCCAAGCTCGAAAAGGGTTTGGACACCGACGTCGGAGAGGGCGGCGACATGCTGTCCACCGGCGAAAAGCAGCTGATCTCGTTCGCGCGGGCCATCCTCGCGCAGCCGAAGATCGTCGTGCTCGACGAAGCGACGGCCTCGGTCGATACGCTGACGGAACAGAAGATCCAGGCGGCTATCGACACGGTCATCCGCGGACGCACGTCCATCGTGATCGCCCACAGACTGTCTACCGTCAAGGATGCGGACATCATCCTCGTCGTGCAGGACGGCAAGATCATCGAGCAGGGCAGGCACGAAGAACTGCTGGCCGCGAAGGGCCACTACTGCGAGCTGTGGATGCGTCAGTACGAGGATGCAGCGATCGCTGAAGCCTGGAAGGGCAGAAAATAAAGAAATCCATGTATCGTTATTCCGTGGATCAATGGATCCTGTTATTCTTTTTATATTCATTCGTAGGCTACCTCTGGGAGGTAGCCTACGTTTCGCTGCGCAGCCGTAAACCGGTGAACCGCGGCTTCCTGTTCGGGCCCATCCTGCCTATTTACGGCTTCGGCGCGATCACGATCCTGCACGCGGCGCTGCCGGTGCAGAACAATCTGCTGCTGACCGCTCTGCTGGGCGGCCTCGCCGCCAGCATCCTGGAGTATTTTACCGGCTGGCTGATGGAGAAACTGTTCGCGGTCCGTTACTGGGACTATTCGAATGATCCTGGCAACATCCGCGGCTACGTCTGCCCCCGGGCGACGTTTGCCTGGTGCGTGTTCTCCGTGCTGCTGGTTCGTTGGGTGCACCCGTATTTCGACGGGGCGCTGCAGTACGTCACCGGTTCCTGGGTGCCGGTCCTGACCCACGCGCTGATGGCAGGGATCGCCGTGGATACGACCGTTTCCGCGCGTCAGGCGCTGGATCTCAAGGCGCTGCTGCAGGAGATGGCGGAAGAAAACGAAAGACTGGCCGCCGCGATGGAGAAGGCGGAACAGGTCAAAGGCCGGGTGGATGCAAAGCTTGCCTCGCTGGACGTGAACGGCAACGGCGTACCGGACGTGAAAGAGGTGCGGGATCACGTTGCGGAAGTCCGCGGCCGCGCAAAAGACCATGTCCGGGACCGCAGAGACCAGGTCTACAGGGTAATCGCCCGGGTCAGAGCTCAAAGACCCAGACCCTTTGCCGCAGCCAGGCGCATCCTGCGCAACAATCCGTCCGCGCGGGCGGAACGCTTCCAGGAGCTGATCGAGCGGCTGCGCAGCTGGGAGGAAGAATAGGACGATTTGGCCGGTTGGTTACAGTTTGCTGCAACTACCGGCTTTTTTATTGGTCATAGCTGCAAGGAAGAGATGAGAAAAAATTTTTAAAAATATTAGCACTCACTATTGACGAGTGCTAACAAAAGTGGTATAACATATTTGTCCGAAGGAGAGGGAGCTCCGGAGGACAGAAAAAAGCTTACCAGCGGGTCACGTTCCGGGAGAACGGAGCCCGGCTCCGGAGCAGAGAATACTTCGAAGCGAGATATATGTTCTGAAAAGGAGGAACCTGAAATGTTACTTATGCCCAGTGTATTCAGAAATAACCTGTTCGATGATTTCTTCGACGATTTCGACAGACCGGTAAAGAGAGTGCAAGGTCCGCAGACGCAATTGATGCGCACCGACGTCAAGGAGACCGAGAACTCCTATGAACTCGACGTAGAACTGCCCGGCGTCAAGAAGGAAGACGTCAAGGCTCAGTTGAAGGACGGTTACCTGACCATCTCTGCCGAGACCAAGTTCGACAACAACGAAGAGAAGGAAGGTAAGTTCATCAGACGCGAGAGATACTACGGTTCCAGCAGCAGATCGTTCTTCGTGGGCGAAGAGCTGAAGGAAGAGGACATCAAGGCGAAATTCGTCGACGGTATCCTGAAGATCTCCGTGCCCAAGAAGCAGCCGGAAGAAAAGATCGAGACCCCGAAGTTCATTCAGATCGAAGGCTAAGGCCTGTCAGGACCCTGCCTCCAAAAGGGATAAGAGATAGAGAGTTATTGCAAAGCACAAAAAAGGCGCGGCACGTTTGGGGCTGCGCCTTTTCTTTCATTCCGTAATGCAGCCCAGCTGCAGGATCTGGCTGCGCTCGTCCGTCATGTCGGCCGGGGCGTTCAGCAGCACGAGGATCACGTGGAACCATCCCGAAGGCGTCAGTCCCATGCCGCGGGCTTCTTCGGCCAGGGTCAGCGTGCGGTCCGGCAGGTCTGTGACCCGGCCGTGCCACGTGACAGATACGATCTGCCGCGACTGCACGGCCTCGATGTTTGCGCAGTCTTTCGGATGGCTGCGGATCGGCACGCAGAAATAGTATCTGTAAAGGCCGGGAGTAAACTGTCCCTCGGCCAGATCCGGCCGGTAGACACGCATGAACGGTCCTCGGTCCGCGTTCAGGCGGCAGCCGGCCTGAACGGCTTCCGAGATAGTCTCCATCAGATACTGCCGGAGGTCGTAACGGCCGCCAGGCAGCTCGTAGACCTTGATGTAACAGAGCGTCTCAGGGATCTGCAGCAGCTCGGTGACCTCGGAAGGGTCCTGCAGCGAGCGTTTTTTCAGATGCGCGATGATGGTGCTCAGGTTGTCCCGCATAGATTCGAGTTTTTCGATGACAGATCCAATCTCGTCCGGCGTGTCGACGATAGGACGGATCTCCCTGCGGGTCAGACCCAGGCGGTGCATATTGTAGATCTGGATGGCCTGCAGGATATTGAGCGTACTGTAATAGCGGTACCGGCTGTCTTCATCCCGGACGGGTGCGAGCAGCCCTTCTCCCTCCATGCGCAGCAGCGTGGCGCGCGAGATGCCGCAGGCGTTGGCTGCCTGGGCGATCGTGAATAAATTGTTTTGTTCCATAAGTTTTTTATTATGCTTGACTTGTCCACCAGTGGACGACTTATAATCATTGTAGCAGGAATAAGTGTGTATATCAACATCCTGGGGCGGCAAAACCTGCATTTTCCGCTCCCTTCAAAAGCCCGCGACTTTTCCGTTCGTGGGCTTTTGATTATAAAAAAAAGCTTGACAGACTTTTCCTGCGGGTCTACAATACAGACAATTTCATACAGAATAAACCTGTGAGGAAGAGTAGTACCCTGCATAAGCGGACCATCCAGCGAGTTTCGGGCGGTGAGAGCGAAACGGAAAGCGGCAGGCGAATGGACTTCTGAGGGCGGTTTGAACGGCGGACCGGAAGGAACGCTCAGTAGTGACCGACGGGATCCCTCCTGTTACAAATCGGGGCACCTGTGATGGCAGGTGTAAGTGAGAGGCGCAGCAATGCGCAACTCGGGTGGCAACGCAGAAGTTTACGCTTTTGTCCCGGGACAACGGGGCAAAAGCGTTTTTTATTCCGCAGGATTTCCCAAAAGACCATCGATTGCAAGGCTGGCCCAAGCGGGCCGCAGAAAGAAAGAGGAAAACAAAATGACAAGCAAGAAAGTACTCGCGATCATCGTGGCACTGGCAATGATCTTCTCCCTGGCAGCGTGCAGCTCCGGCAGCACTGAGCCGCAAGGCGGAAGCGAAGAGACAAAAAGTGTGCGCATCGGCATCCTGCAGTTCGCGCCGCACGCTTCCCTGGACAACTGTTATAACGGCATCATCGAAGGTCTGAAGGAGGCGGGCTTCGTCGACGGCGAGACCTGCACCATCGATTTCGTCAACGGCATGGGCGAAGGCGAGACCAATTCCATGGCCGCGCAGAAGTTCGTCACGGATGGCTGCGATATCATCATCGCGATCGCGACGCCTTCCGCGACGGCGGCGTACGCGGCGGCCAAGGACGCGGGCGTTCCCGTCATCTTCTCCGCCGTTTCCAGTCCCACAGGCGCAGGTCTCGTCAAGGATCTGAATGACCCGCAGACGGGCTGCAGCGGCACGTCCGACAACCTGAACTATCCGGCGCAGCTGGCCATGATCCGCGCGTTCCAGCCCGAGGCCAAGACCGTCGGCATCCTGTACACGACGTCCGAGGCCAACTCCGTCGCGCAGATTGAGGAATATGAGAAGATCGCGGGCGATTACGGCTTCACGATCAAGACCCAGGGCGTGACCGACGCTTCTGAAATTGCTTCCGGCATCGCGTCCCTGACCGCTTCCGGCATCGACTGCCTGTGCAACCTGACCGACAACAACGTCGTCAACAACTTCTCCGTGGTCACGGCCGTGACCGACCCCGCCGGCATTCCCTGCTACGGCAGCGAAGAGGAGCAGGTCGCGCAGTACGGCTGCGTTGCTTCCGAGACGCTTGACTACGTTGCGCTCGGTAAGACGACGGGCAAGATGGCCGCTGACGTGCTGAACGGCGCCGACATCATGACCATGCCGGTCTCCATCGTTTCCGATTCCGAACCGGTCTATTCGCTCGCGAACCTGGCCAAGTTCGGCATGGAAGTCCCCGCGGATTACGCAGGAGCGCGCTGCGTGGACTAAGAGAAGATCTGCGAAAATCAAGGAGCAACCATGAACATCTTTCTCGGCCTTGCCGAGACCGTCCTGCGGGAGGGTCTGATCTACGGCATCATGGCCATGGGCGTAACAATCACATACAAGATCCTGAACTTTCCGGATCTGTCCGTCGACGGCACGTTCCCTCTGGGAGCGTGCGTCGCCGCGGCTGCGATCACCGGCGGCGTTAACCCCTGGATCGCCTGCCTTCTGGCCATCCTGGCGGGCGCGGCGGCCGGCTGCGTCACGGGCCTGCTGCACGTCAAAGCGCATATCACGGATCTGCTGTCCGGCATCCTCGTCATGACCGCCATGTGGTCCGTCAACCTGATCATCACCGGCGGCACGGCCATCAAGCAGTTCTTCAACCAGCCGACGATTTTCAATGCGCCGGCGTACGAAGCGCTGCCGGCGGGTCTGTACAGGCACCGCCAGATGCTCGTGATCTTCCTGATCGCGCTGGCGGTCAAACTGGCGTTGGACTGGTATCTGTCGACGAAGAACGGCCTGCTGCTGCGGGCGGCGGGCAATAACGATCAGTATGTGACCGGCCTGGGCCGCGACCCCGGCACGATGAAGATCATCGGGCTTTCCATCGGGAACGCCTGCACAGCGCTGGCGGGCGGCGTGCTGGCGCAGCTGAACGAGAACGCGGACATCAACTCCGGCAAAGGCATGGTCGTCATGGCGCTGGCCTCGGTCATCATCGGCGTGGCGCTGTTCAAGCGCATCCGTTTCCTGAAGCTCGTCACCATGGCGGTTCTGGGCTCCATCGTCTACAAGGCCTGCCTGATGATCGCGCTGCAGCTGGGCCTGCCGAATACCTATCTGAAACTGCTGATGGCAGCGCTTCTGACCGTCGCCATCATCTCGGAACGCGTGGGGAAGAAAGGAGGAAAGGAACATGCTTAGCGAAGCGAACGGCGCGAACAAGGCGCTGGTGGAACTGGAGCACATCGACCTGACTTTCAACCCCGGCACGGTAAACGAGACCTGTCTGTTTGAGGATTTCAACTTCCGGGTGGATCGGGGCGAATTCGTTTCGGTCGTCGGTTCCAACGGGTCGGGCAAGACGAGCATGCTCAATCTGATCTGCGGCACGCTGTCCCCGGAAAAGGGGCGCATCCTGCTGGACGGGGAGGACATCACGAAAGTGCCGGAATTCCGGCGTTCCAGGCGTATCGGCCGCGTGTTCCAGAACCCGGCGAAGGGCACGTGCCCGGACCTGACGATCCTGGAGAATCTGTCCCTGGCGGACAACAAGGGAAAACCCTTCGGCCTCGCCCGGGGCGTGAACCCCGCAAAACGCGGCGAATACCGGGAACTGCTGTCCCGGCTGCACATGGGTCTCGAGGATAAACTGGAGACGGCGGTGGGATCGCTTTCCGGGGGTCAGCGGCAGGCGCTGGCGCTGCTGATCGCGACGATGACCCCGATCGACCTGCTGATCCTGGACGAGCACACGGCCGCGCTGGATCCGAAATCGTCGGAGACAGTGATGGAACTGACGCTGCAGGCGATCGAGGAAAAGAAGCTGACGGCCCTGATGGTGACGCACAATCTGCGCTTTGCGACGGATTACGGCACGCGCATCGTCATGATGCACGAGGGCAGGGCGCATCTGGACAGCTACGGCAGAAATAAAGCAGATTACGACGTGGATTATCTGCTGAAGGAGTTTACGGAGATATCGATAGAGCTGGGGAATTAAATCAAAGCCTTCGGACCGGGCAAACACGCTCGGCCCGCTCTGTCGCTTCGCTCCGGCGCTTGCAGACGACCTCGCTTAGTTTGCCCGGCTCCTCAGGCTTCTATTCGTTGCTTTTTCTTTTTTGGCGTCTGACTCTGTTGATATGACGTTCAAAATCGCCGTTGAGAATAAGTTCGGCGAGGATATACTGATCGAACGTGGGAACCGTACAGGTGTAAAAGCCGATGCGGTCCTCGAATTGTTTCTGCAGGTTTTTGGGCACGACGAGGTAAGCCGTACGGACAGCGGTCGAGACGGTGTTCGTAAAGGTGTTGACGTAGAGGACACGGCCGGAATCATCCATGGAGAACAGCGTTTCTTCGGGTTTTCTGGCCGGCGTGATCTCGGATTCGAAGTCGTCCTCGATAATATAGGCGTTGCGCTGCGCGCGCCAGCGCATGTATTCGCGCTTCTTGGCGTTCGTGGCGGTGACGCCGGACGGGTAGCTGCGGTACGGCGTGATGTGAAGCACCTGCGCATCGGATTCCCACAGCGCGCTGCTGACGATACCGTCCGGGCCGAGCGGCAGGCTCTGCGTCGTGATGTCGTTCGCCCGGTAGACCTGGGCGATCTTTTCGTACGAGGGATCCTCGATGCCGTAGATGCGGCTTCGGCCGAGCACCTGCACGATCAGGCCGTACAGGTATTCCGCGCCGGATCCGATGATGATCTGCGCCGGATCCGCCTCGATGTGACGGGCCCTGGCCAGATAGCGCGAAAGGGCAGTGCGCAGGATATCCGTGCCGAAATTCGGACAGCGCTGCAGCACTTCCTCGCCGTAAGCGCTCAGCACGCGGCGGGCCGTCTTCGCATAGACGCCGAACGGAAAGCCCGTCTCATCCGTGTCGGTCTCGGGCCAGTACGATCTGGTCATATTTTCCGGCATTTCCACCGGAAACGTGTCCGCTTCGTCGTAGGTGACGAAATAGCCGCTGCGTTCCTTTGCGGTCACATAGCCTTCGTCGGCCAGCAGTTGCAGCGCGTGTTCCGCCGTGATGACGGAAACGCCGAAATCCCTTGCAACAGTACGCTTCGAAGCGAGTCTCGTTCCTGGCGGATACAGGCCTGCCTCGATATCTTTGCGTATGCTTCTGTAGATGTGAAGATACTGTTTTTCTATCGCTTTCTCTGCCATCTGGTCTCCCTCTTTCGCTGAATTGGTCATATAAAATAGTTCTGTTCTGGCTATTTTGATAGGGCCAGTTTGATGATACTATAGAAACGAAGAAAAGACAAGCAGTATGCCTTTTCACGAAACGAGGTGAGTTCGATGAAGAGTGCAGTTATGAACGGTATGCATCCTATGAGCAACAGAAAAGAAACAACAGATCATCAGATCAAGATCCTAACGGTATCAGCCCTGCTGATGGCCATGAACGTCATCATGAGTTCCTTCGGGATCCCCGTACCCGGCGGACACCTTTACTTAAACGACTGCATCATCACGACGGCAGCCATCCTGCTGGCGCCCGGTTATGCGGCCGCGGTCGGCGGCATCGGCGCCTTCCTCGGCGATTTCTTCTTCTATCCGACGCCGATGTTCTTCTCGCTGATCGCCCACGGCCTGCAGGGTTTCCTGATCTCCTGGGCTGTGCGCAAGTTCAGAGGCAAGAACGACGACGGTTTCCCCGGCGCCATCATCGGCTGTGCCATCGGCCTGGTCGTCACGACCATCGTCTACAGCCTTGGCAGAGCGTTCGTGTACAGCACGCCGGAATATGCCATCATGAAGCTGCCGTATCAGATCGCGCAGCCTCTGCTCGGCGCTGTCGTCGGCATCCTGCTGTGCTACAAATTCGGCCTGCTGAAGAAATTCAACCAGATGTTCAAGTAGCGTACATTTTGCCGCCGGAATTTCGGTATTGACATTTTATTCAAAAAAGTGTAAAGTTTTGTTTGTGATTGAAAAGGCGACTTAAGCGGATCCAATCTGCTTACAGGCGTCTTTTCTTTTTGCAAATTAAGGAGGCAGGACTATGGCGAAATACATTTTTGTGACCGGCGGTGTCGTTTCAGGCCTGGGAAAGGGTATCACAGCGGCGTCGCTCGGAAGGCTGCTGAAGCAGCGCGGATTGAAAGTGGCGGCGCAGAAGATGGACCCGTACATCAACGTGGATCCGGGTACGATGAGTCCCTATCAGCACGGAGAGGTCTACGTCACGGAAGACGGCGCGGAAACGGACCTGGATCTGGGTCATTACGAACGGTTCATCGACGAAGACCTCAACAAGTACTCGAACATCACGACGGGCAAGGTCTACGCCAGCGTCATCGCGAAAGAGCGGCACGGCGACTATATGGGCCGCACCGTGCAGACGATCCCGCACATCACCGACGAGATCAAAAAGTTCATCTACAACGTGGGCAGCCATACCGACGCGGACGTTGTCATCACCGAGATCGGCGGCACCGTCGGCGACATCGAAGGCAGACCCTTCCTCGAAGCGGCCAGGCAGGTCGCCATCGAGCAGGGCAGAGAAAACACTCTCTTCATCCACGTTACACTGGTACCCTATCTGAAGGCATCCGGCGAACACAAATCCAAACCGACGCAGCACTCCGTCAAGGAGCTGCAGGGCATGGGCATCTCGCCGGATATTTTAGTCCTTCGTGTGGATGAGCCGATCGAAGACGCGGCTATCTTCGACAAGATCGCGAGCTTCTGCAACGTCAAGCGCGACTGCGTCATCGAAAACCTCACGCTGCCC
This sequence comes from Bacillota bacterium, assembly GCA_017557505.1. GTDB lineage: Bacteria > Bacillota > Clostridia > Peptostreptococcales > Anaerovoracaceae > RUG11894. The sequence goes on from JAFYYP010000014.1 coordinate 10,681, forward strand.
ATCCTGTACCAGGCTCCGCTGGCGCTGGAGGATCAGGGACTTTCCGGTATCGTATGCCGCGAACTCGGACTGGACACGCCTGCGCCGGATCTGACGGAATGGCGCTCCATGGTGGACAAGATCGAGCATGCGTCGCGTACCGTCGAAATCGGCCTCGTGGGGAAATACATGCAGCTGCACGACGCGTATCTGTCCGTTGCGGAGGCTTTGAAGACCGCCGGCTACATGCAGGGCGCGAAGGTATGCATCCACTGGATCGATTCGGAAGGCGTGACAGACGATAACGCCGCGGAAAAACTCGCGGGGCTCGACGGCATCCTCGTGCCCGGAGGTTTCGGGAGCAGAGGCATCGAGGGTATGATCTCCGCCTGCCGCTATGCTCGCGAAAAAGGACTTCCGTATTTCGGCATCTGCCTGGGCATGCAGATCATGGTCATCGAGATCGCCCGCCACGTCCTCGGATGGGAACGCGCGAACTCCGGTGAATTCGACCCGGACGGGCCCTGCAAGGTGATCGATTTCATGCCGGATCAGAGCGCGGAAGTGGATCTGGGCGGCACGCTGCGACTGGGGTCCTATCCGTGTGAGATCCAGCCCGGCACGACCATGATGCGCTGCTATCAGGCGCCTGAGATCCGCGAACGGCACCGCCACCGCTATGAAGTGAACAACGAATACCGGCAGGCGCTGCAGGATGCGGGGCTCACGTACTGCGGACTGTCTCCGGACGGGCGTCTCGTCGAAGCGTCCGAACTGTCTGAGCAGCCGTTCTTCCTGGGCGTGCAGTATCATCCGGAATTCAAGAGCCGCCCGACAAAGGCGCATCCGCTGTTTTACGGCTTCATCGAAGCTGCGTTGCAATAAAAAGACCGGTCGACGGTCTGAAGGAGTAAGGAATTATGTCTCATTGTGCGATCGTAGGGATCAACTGGGGTGACGAAGGAAAGGGCCGCATGGTCGACCTTCTCACGTCCGAATACGATATCGTCATCCGGTGTCAGGGAGGCGGCAACGCCGGCCACACCGTCATCAACGAAAAAGGAAAGTTCGCTCTGCATCTGCTGCCTTCCGGCATTTTCCGGGAGGGCGTCGTAAACATCCTGGGCAACGGGGTGGCGCTCGATCTGGAGAATCTTTGGATCGAGATGGAAGACGTCCGCAGCAAGGGCGTGGCCATTACGCCGGAGAATCTGAAGATCTCCGACCGCGCCAGCCTGCTGCTGCCGTGGCACCGCCAGCTCGACGGACTGGAAGAAGCCCGTCTGGCCGACAAAAAGTACGGGTCCACGAAGCAGGGCATTGCGCCGTTTTATTCCGACAAGTATCAGAAGAAGACCATCATGGCAGGCGAACTGCTGCATCCGGCTCATCTGAAGGAGCACATGGCCGATCTGCTCGAGTGGAAGAACCTGACGCTCACGAGCGTTTACGGTGCGGAAGCGGTCACCATGGAAGAGATGAAAAACTGGTTTGCGGACTACGGTGAAAAACTGAAGCCGTTCATCTGCGATACCGGAAAGTATCTGCACGAAGCGGTCAAAAACGGAAAGAAAGTGCTGTACGAAGCCCAGCTTGGCGCGCTGCGGGACGTGGATTACGGCATCTATCCCTACGTGACATCCTCCAATACCATCGCTGCTTACGCGCCGGTCGGGGCAGGCATTCCCGGCGTGCGCGCGGATAAAGTGATCGGCGTGGTCAAAGCCTACTCCACCTGCGTCGGCGAAGGACCGTTCGTCGCGGAGTGGTTCGGCGAAGAAGCGGAGAAACTGAGACAGGCGGGCGGCGAATACGGCGCCAAGACGGGACGCCCCAGAAGAGTCGGTCCCATCGATATTCCCGCCACGCGCTACGGCGTACAGTGCCAGAACGCGACGGACATCGCGCTCACGAAGCTGGACGTCCTGAGCTATATGGACGAGATCCCCATCTGTGCGCGCTATGAACTGGACGGAAAGGAAACGGATGATTTCGTATTCCCCGTGCTGCTGCAGGACTGCAGACCCGTTCTGAAGACAATGCCCGGCTGGAAATGCGATATCTCCGGATGCCGCAGCTGGGAAGAACTGCCGGAATCGGCAAGGAACTACGTTTTATATATCGAAGAGGCCATCGGCTGCCACATCACGTACGTGTCGGTCGGGGCGGAAAGAGATGCATACATCGAGAGGTAGACAACATGTGCGGAATCATCGGATTTACCGGCTTAAAACAAGCTTCACCCATCATCCTGGAAGGACTTTCCCGGATGGAGTACCGGGGCTATGACTCCGCCGGCATGGCGGTCATTTCCCCGCAGAACCGGATGCAGCTGGCGAAAGTGTCCGGCAAAGTGGCGGGTCTGTATGAAAAAACGGACAACGGCGCCGCGTTCCCCGGCGTCTGCGGCATCGGTCATACCCGCTGGGCGACGCACGGAGCCCCGACGGAGGCCAATGCCCACCCCCACGTATCCATGCACGGACAGTTCGCGGTAGCGCATAACGGCATCATCGAAAACTTCGTGCCGCTGAAGGAGGAACTTCTCGCAAAGGGCTATACGTTCCAAAGCCAGACCGATACGGAAGTCGTCGCGCAGATGCTCGAAGACTGCTATGAAGGCGATTTTCAGAAGGCTGTCGAGACCGTTCTGTCGCGGATCGAAGGCTCCTATGGCTTTGCGATCCTGTGCGCGGACGACCCCGGCACCATCTTCGCGGTCAAGAAGAACAGCCCCATCATCCTGGGCTTGGGCGAGGGTTTCAACCTGTTCGCTTCCGACGTCACCGCTCTTGTCGAGCACACGAGGGAAGTCGTCTACATGGAAGACGGGCAGTACGCGAAAGTGACCCCGGACAGCGTGGAACTGTTCGCGGAAGACGGCAGTCCGCTGCCGCTGAAGGTCTCCCATGTGTCCCTCAGCGTCGCCGCGGCGGAAAAGGGCGGCTACGAGCACTTCATGATGAAGGAGATGATGGAGCAGCCCGAAGCGGTCGGACGCGCCTTGTCTCCCCGTATCAAAGGCGGAGAGATCGTGCTGGACGACTTCCGTCTGACCAAAGAAGATTTCAACAAATTTACTAAAATCGTCATCACTGCCTGCGGCTCCGCCTACTATGCCGGTCTGGCCGGCAAGTACGCGATCGAGAAGTTCTGCAGGATCCCTGTGGACGTGCAGCTGGCAAGCGAATTGCGCTATGCGGATCCCTTCATCGACGAACATTGCCTCCTCATCGTTCTGTCGCAGTCGGGAGAAACGCTCGACACCATAGCGGCTTTGAAAGAATGCAAAGCCCGCGGGGCCACGGTACTGGCCATCGTCAACGTGGTGGAAAGCGCGATCACGAAGCTGGCGGACAGCGTCCTGTATACATGGGCGGGCCCTGAGGTGGCCGTTGCGACCACCAAAGGGTACACCACCCAGCTGGCTGTCCTGTACCTGTTCGCGGTCTATGCTGCGCGGGTGCTGGGCAGGCTGGATGCCGAACAGTATGCGTCGGTCATCCGTGAGCTGCAGGCACTTCCCGAAGCGGTACGCAACGCGCTGAAGACGGACTGCGACATGTCGAACCTGGCGCAGTACTTCAAGGACGCGCAGCACGTGTTCTACCTGGGGCGCAACACGGACAGCGCGCTGGCCATGGAAGGGGCGCTGAAATTCAAGGAGATCTCCTATATCCACGCTGAGGCGTATGCCTCAGGCGAACTGAAGCACGGCACGATCGCGCTCATCGAGGAGGGCACGCCGGTCGTCGCGGTCTGCACGAACCCGGCGCTGCTCGAGAAATCGCTGAGCAACATCATCGAAGTGAAGGCCAGAGGCGCCGTCGTGACCGCCGTGGTCCCCGAAGGACTGCCCGGCAGCGAAGCGATCGAAGGCTATGCGGATCACTGCATCAAGGTGCCGGCGCTGCGCGACGTCTTCGCTTCCATCGCGGCTGTCGTTCCACTGCAGCTGCTGGCGTACCATACCGCGAAACTGCGCGGCTGCAGCATCGATAAACCCAAGAATCTGGCGAAATCGGTCACAGTGGAGTAGCACTCCGTATAAAAAGCATTTCTTCCACAGAAGTGCTTTTTATATTACAATAGTACTGTTAGAGAACCGTTCGCATCATTCAGAAAGGAATCGCAGCGATGAACGATAAATATGAATCTCCCCTGTCTTCGCGCTATGCGTCGGACTATATGCTGAATCTGTTTTCGGCGCAGACGCGTGCCGAAACATGGCGCAGGTTATGGATCGCGCTGGCGAGAGCACAGCACGAACTGGGCCTGCCGGTGACCGCCGAGCAGGTCGCGGAGCTCGAGGCTCACGTTTCGGACGTCGATTTCGAGGCGGTGAGGATCAAGGAAAAGGAGATCCGCCACGACGTCATGGCGCACGTGTACGCCTACGGGCTGGTCGCGCCGAAAGCGGCGGGCATCATCCACCTGGGCGCCACGAGCTGCTACGTCACGGACAACGGGGACATCATCCTGTTCAAGAAAGGCCTGGAATACCTGCGAAAAGAACTGAAGGCGGCCATGCGGCCTCTCGCGCAGTTCTGCCTGGAATACAAGGACATGCCGTGCCTGGGCTATACGCATTACCAGCCGGCGCAGCCGGTCATGGTCGGCAAGCGCGCCAGCCTGTGGCTGCAGGACTTCTATTCGGACCTGGACCAGCTGGACTTCGTCATTTCCCAGATGAAGTTCCTGGGGTCCCGCGGCACGACCGGCACCGAAGCGAGCTTCATGGAGCTGTTCGAGGGCGATGAGGAAAAGATCGACGAGATGAACCGGAAGATCGCCGCGGAATTCGGCTTCGACAAGCGCTTCGACGTATGCGGTCAGACCTATCCCAGAAAACTCGACAGCCTCATCCTGAACTGCCTCGCGTCCATCGGCCAGAGCGCCTACAAGATGGCGGACGACATCCGTCTGCTGCAGCACGACCGCCAGATCGAGGAACCGTTCGAAAAGAGCCAGGTCGGGTCGTCTGCCATGGCCTACAAGCGCAATCCCATGCGGTCCGAGCGTATCTGCTCGCTGTCACGCTACCTGATCATCGACGCGGAGAACGCGGCCCAGACCGCCGCCACACAATGGCTGGAGCGCACGCTGGACGATTCCGCGAACCGCCGCATCTCCATGCCGGAAGGTTTCCTGGCCTGCGACGCGGTGCTGCGCCTGGTCAAGAACGTGGCCGACGGCCTCGTCGTGAATGAGAAGATCGTCGAAAAGACGCTGCGCGACTACCTGCCGTTCTCCGCGACGGAGAACATCCTGATGGAGGGCGTCAAGCGGGGCGGTGACCGCCAGAAACTGCACGAGGTCATCCGCAGGGCGTCTATGAACGCGACGGCCAAGATGAAAGCGGGCGAACCGTGGGATCTGCTCGAGGAACTGTCGCAGGAACCGTCGTTCGGCATGACGAAGGCCGAGATGGAGAGCCTGCTCGACCCGAAGGCATTCACGGGCCGCAGCGCGCATCAGGTCGAGGCGTTCGTCGCCAAGGTGATGCCGCGTATCGCGGACGAAGATGAAATGGCCATTAACAGCCAGATCGAGATTTAGCAGCGTCTTCGGACCGGACAAACCCGCTCGGCCCGCTCTGTCGCTGCGCTCCGGCGCTTGCAGACGACCTCGCTTGGTTTGCCCGGCTCCTCAGCCGCATCTTGTTTTAGAAGGACTTTATTATGCAAGAAAAGATTCTAGTATTAGACTTCGGCGGACAGTACAATCAGCTGATCGCCAGAAGAGTGCGCGACCAGCACGTGTACGCGGAGCTCAAGCCGTACAACAAGATCTCCGTCGAGGAGATCAAGGCGGAAGGATACAAAGGCATTATTTTTACAGGCGGCCCGAATTCAGTGTATGACCCTGCGTCGCCCCATTACGACCCGGCGCTGCTTGCGGCGGGCATCCCGCTGCTGGGCATCTGCTACGGCCATCAGCTCATGGCCTGGATGGCGGACGGCAAGATCGGCGCGGCGGGCAACTACAGCGAATACGGCCGCGTGACCGTGAAGCATACGGGCGGCGTGCTGTTCGAAGGCATCCCCGAAGAGAGCACCTGTTGGATGAGCCACACGGATTCCGTCCTGGAGCTGCCCGAAGGCTTTACCTGCGTCGCGAGCACGGACATGTGCAGAACGGCAGCTATGGAAGATCCTTCCCGCAACCTGTACGGCGTGCAGTTCCATCCGGAAGTGCAGCACACGCAGTACGGTAAGACCATCCTGCATAACTTCCTGTTCAACGTGTGCGGCTGCAAGGGCGACTGGCATATGGAAAACTACTGCAAGCAGGCGGTGGAGGCCATCCGCAATAAGGTCGGCGACGGCAAAGTGCTGCTGGCGCTGTCCGGCGGTGTGGATTCTTCGGTCTGCGCAGCCCTGCTGGCCGAAGCGATCGGACCGCAGCTCACCTGCGTGTTCGTCGATCACGGCATGATGCGCAAAAACGAACCCGAAGAGGTCCGCATGGCCTTCGACGGCTGGGATATCAACTTCGTGGGCGTCGACGCGTCTGAACGCTTTTTAGAAGCTCTCAGAGGGGTCACAGATCCGGAACAGAAGAGAAAGACCATAGGCGAACAGTTCATCCGCGTATTCGAGGAAGAAGGCAAGAAGATCGGCTCTGTGGACTACCTGGCCCAAGGTACGATCTACGCCGACGTCATCGAATCCGGCGCGGGCGACGCCGCCACGATCAAGAGCCACCACAACGTCGGCGGACTGCCCGACTACGTGGACTTCAAGGAGATCATCGAGCCGCTGCGCGACCTGTTCAAGGATGAGGTGCGCCAGCTGGGCAGAGAACTGGGCCTGCCGGAATACCTGGTCAGCCGTCAGCCGTTCCCGGGGCCGGGCCTCGGCATCCGCTGCATCGGTGAGGTGACCCGCGACAAGCTCGACATCCTGCGCGACGCCGATGCCATCTTCCGCGAGGAAGTGGATAAGGCGGCCGTTGCCGAGAAGGCGGACTGCTATGCCAGAGGCGAGGACGCGCCGGCCTGGACCGCGAACCAGTATTTCGCCGTGCTGACCGACACGAGGAGCGTCGGGGTCATGGGCGATATGCGCACGTACGGCTACACCGTGGCGCTGCGCTCGGTCACGACAGACGATTTCATGAGTGCCGACTGGACGAAGCTGCCGCTGTCCATGCTCGAGGCGGCCGGCACGCGCATCCCCAACGAGGTGCGCAGCGTGTCGCGCGTCGTGTACGACATTACGAGCAAACCGCCCGCAACAGTCGAGTGGGAATAGTTGCGGAAATGCCGAAATGCCTTGATATTTCAAGATTTCTGAAAATGGAAGACAGCATTCGGCAACGTTATGGCAACATCTGATAAAACTCCATCGAATAGTTAAATAATGAGCTACCTGATTTATAGA
>JAFYYP010000015.1 GCA_017557505.1 Bacillota bacterium
ACTTACACCTACACGGTAACGCAGGCAGACGTCAACGCAGGAAGCATCGTGAACACCGTCAAGGCGAACGCGACGGCAGCCCGCGGAGACGATCCTGAAGAAGTTGAGGCAACAGCGACAGTTACGGCCGAAGCAGCCGCGGCAGAGCTGAGCATCAGCAAGAGCGCAAGTCCGACGAGCGACGTGGCAGTGGGCGATGAGATCACCTACACGGTGGTCGTAACGAACACCGGCAACGTAAGCGTAAGCGCAGGTACTCTGGAAGACGACCACGCTGACCTGAGCGACAAGACGTTCGCTCTGGCACCGGATGCAAGCGCGACCATCACTTACACCTACACGGTAACGCAGGCAGACGTCAACGCAGGAAGCATCGTGAACACCGTCAAGGCGAACGCGACGGCAGCCCGCGGAGACGATCCTGAAGAAGTTGAGGCAACAGCGACGGTAACGGCTGAAGATGCTGAGGCTAAACTGAGCATCACGAAGAGCTCAGATCCGACTGAAGGTGTTGCGGTAGGCGATGAGATCACTTACACGGTAGTCGTTACGAATACCGGTAATGTGAGCGTAAAGGACGGCAAACTGGTCGATGACCATGCTGACCTGAGCGATAAGACGTTTGCTCTGGCTCCCAGAGCGAGCGCGACATTTACCTACACCTATACGGTAACGCAGGCTGACGTGGATGCCGGCAGCATCGTGAACGTCGTTAAGGCGAACGCGACAGCGGCCCGTGGAAGCAATCCTGCGGAGGTAAATGCAACTGCAACAGTAACAGCTACTCAGAGCGGTCATGTGACCATCGAAAAGGTCACGACCAGCACGCCGGAAAACGGCAAGTCTTATGCGCTGGGCGAAGAGATCACTTACAAGATCACCGCGAAGAACGACGGTAATCTGACGGTCACCAATATCACCGTAACAGATGAATTGACTGATGCTGAATGGACGATCACGAGCTTAGCGCCGGGCGCCACCGAAGAATTCACGACTGCATACACAGTAACTGAGGAAGACATCCTGGCAGGTGAAGTCCTGAACGTGGCAACAGCTAAGGGTACCAGCCCGGATCCGGATGAACCGGAAGTTCCGGTAGAACCCGGTGAGGATCCTGAACCCACAGATGCCCCGAATGGCCACCTCACGATCACAAAGACGATTACCTCCACTCCGAGCAGCCGCAATGCGTATGCTGCTGGTGAAGTGATCACCTACAAGATCACAGTGACCAACGACGGTAACCTGACGATCTCCAACATCGTCGTAACAGATGAACTGACTGGAGATACGTGGCCTGGTGAAAATGAGTCTCTGACTCTGGCACCGGGAGAATCTGCAGAATTTGATGCAGAGTACGAGGTAACTTCCGATGATGTAAAGGCGACGAAGGTCACTAACGTGGCTACGGCTGAAGGTACCAGCCCACAGGTCGATGAACAGGGCAACCCGGTCGACCCGACGGTTGAACCTGGCGAAGTCGATGCCCCGACCAGAACATCTGGTGGTGGCAAGCCGCCTAGGCAGCCGGATCCCGAACCCGAACCCGAGCCAGAACCAGAACCTGAACCTCAGCCCGAGCCCGAACCTCAGCCTGAACCCGAACCCGAGCCCATCGATGAGCCTGAGCCCATCAATGAGCCTGTGGATCCGAACGCTGGCATCGAGATCGACGAAGAGGATACTCCGCTGGCACCGTTCGCACCCGCGCCTTACGCGCCTGCAACGGTCACGCCGGGAGAGCCGGAGGAAGAGATCGAAGAGAACGAGACTCCGGAAGGCACCTTCACTCCGAACGAGACCGAGGTGGCTGAAATCACCCCGATCGCACCGGTCGAACCGGCAACGCCGGCAACTGGTGGCGGTTGGGCCCTGATCAACCTGATCCTGGGCGGACTCTCCGCAGTACTTGCGATCTTCGCACTCACCGCTAAGAAGGATGAGGACGGAGACGGCGAGGAAGACGAAGAGAAGGGCAAGAAGCACAGAATGGCCAAGGCTGGCGCGGCGGCAGTTGCAGTAGCAGCGATCGTCACGTTCCTCCTCACCGAGGATATGAGCCAGAACATGGTCATGGTGGACAAGTGGACGCTGCTGATGGGCCTCTACGCCCTTGGCGACGGAGCCTTCACCTACAGCGCCCGCAAGGGTAAGGAAGAGGAAGAAGAAAAGGCAAACGCATAATGCGGAAGTCTGATCGGAACTGAATCCGAAGCAAAACAAAAATGAACCGGGGGCCGGCACAAGCCGGCCCCCGGTTTTTCCATATTTCTCCTCCACAAAAAAATCACAATATGTTGTATTTGAGTGGTGCAAAATGACGCAAACTGTGCTACACTTATGACGTATACAACTGTGTTTTGTCAGGAGGATTAACTATGTCCCCAATGTTACAATTTGAGGCGCCGCCCGAAACGACGGCAAATATTAAAGTCATAGGCGTAGGCGGCGCAGGCTGCAACGCCGTAAACAGAATGATCGAGTCCAACCTGAAGGGCGTCACGTTCATCGCGGTCAACACGGATCGCCAGGCTCTCAACAATAACAGAGCCGAGACGAAGATCCAGATCGGCGAAAAACTGACGAAGGGCCTGGGCGCGGGCGGCAATCCCGAAGTGGGTCAGAAGTCCGCGGAAGAGAGCCTGGAAGCGCTCGAGAAGATCATCGCAGGCAGCGACATGGTGTTCATCACCGCCGGCATGGGCGGCGGCACCGGTACCGGCGCTGCGCCGATCATCGCGAAGGCTGCGAAGTCCATGGGCGCGCTTACCGTAGGCGTGGTCACCAAGCCGTTCACCTTCGAAGGACGCAAGAGAAAAGAACACGCCGAGCTCGGCATCAAGTTCCTGAAGAACTACGTCGATTCCCTGGTCGTCGTTCCGAACGACAGACTGCTGCAGGTCTCCGAAGTCAACACCAGCATGCTCGACGCCTTCAAGATGGCGGACGACGTGCTGAAGAACGGCGTCGAAGGCATCTCGAGCCTCATCGCCGAAGACGGACTCATCAACCTCGACTTCGCGGACGTCAAGACGGTCATGACCGACAAGGGCATCGCCCACATGGGTATCGGCCGCGCCAGCGGAGAGGGCAGAGTGGATCAGGCCATCAAGATGGCTGTCGACAGCCCGCTGCTCGAGACGAGCATCAAGGGCGCGAAGGCAGTCCTGCTCAACATCATGGGCGGCTACGATCTGGGCATGCTCGAAGTCTCCGGCGCATCCGACGCGATCGCCAGAGAAGTGGCGGAAGACGCGTTCATCATCTTCGGCGCATCCATCCGCGAGGATATGAAGGACGAGATCCGGGTCACCGTGATCGCGACCGGCTTCGAAGATCCGGATAAGGAATCGATGGGCCTGGCCGAACCGGTTGCAGAACCGGCACCGGCAGCACCCGCTGTCGAGGCTCCCGTTGAAGAAGAGCCTGTCCCCGCGACCGAAGAGACGGGAAGCTTCCCCATTCCCGACTTCCTGAAGAAGGGCAACTTCGGCATCTAAGGTACAGTAGGATCATACAGGGACGGTCTGCCCGCGGGCCGGCCGTCCCTTTGGCGACATTTATGAACCGCATAGAGATCCATTCAAAAGACAACAGAACGGTAAAACTTGCGGCATCACTTTCCGAGAAGAAATACCGGGATGCCTTGGGGGCTTACCTGATCGAAGGGCCGAACCTCGTGCGCGAGGCCCTGCAGCAGGGAGTCAACGTCAAGTTCATCTTTACGGGGGCCGGAGCGCTGGACCAGCAGACGGAACGATCAGAGATCCTGGAACTGGCAGAAAACAGCGGTTCGGCCGTATTCGTTCTATCGGAAGATTGCTTTGAGAAAGTGACCGCGACCAGCACCTCGCAGGGCATCGCCGCCGTCGCGGAGAAACGCGGCTGGCAGGCGGGCGACGTCTTCACGGACCGCGCCAACGTCCTCGTGCTGGACCGCATCCAGGACCCCGGCAATCTCGGCACGCTGCTGCGCACAGCGGAGGCGGCCGGGTTTTCCGGCGCGCTGCTGATCAAAGGAGGCGCGGATCCGTACGGCCCGAAAGCCGTGCGGGCGGGCGCAGGATGCATCTTCCGATTTCCGTTGCTGCTTTGCGAAAGCGCAGGGGAGGCCCTGGCCATGCTCGCGGAGCAGCGGAAAAAGGTCTGGACGGCTCACATGAGCGGAACGCCTTGCTGGCAAGCACCTCTGGCGAACGACATCGCCCTGGTGATCGGCAACGAAGGCAACGGTGCAGACCCGTTATTCTTGAAAGAAACAGAGGCGGTCACGGTTCCCATGGCGGGACGGACCGAATCTCTGAACGCTGCGGCAGCAGCGGCCATCCTGATGTACGAATCCATGCGTCAGAGGGCCGCCTGCGCAGAATAGATCAAAATCAATAGCGATGGAGGCTATACATGAAAGAAAGACTGAAACAACTGATGCTCGAAGCGGAAGCGAAGATGGAAAGCATCTCCTCTCTGCAGGAAGCTGAAGAACTCCGCATCAAGTTGCTGGGCAAGAAGGGCGAACTTACCGACCTGCTCAAGGGCATGAAGGACCTCGCGCCCGAGGATAGAAAATCCTTCGGCCAGGCGGCGAACGAAGCGAGAGCAAAGATCGAAAATACGCTGAACGAGCGCATGGACTATTTCCGCAACGCGCAGAAAGAACTGGCGCTGGCGGCGGAGAAGGTGGACGTCACTGAACCCGCTATTCCGCACGAACTCGGCAGCAGACACCTGCTGTCCGTTACGATCGACGAGATCACGAGCTGCTTTCGCAGCATGGGCTTCTCGGTCGTGGAAGGTCCGGAAGTCGAGACTGTGTTCAACAATTTCGACGCGCTGAACGCGGGACCGAACCATCCTGCCAGAGACATCACCGACACGTTCTACATCACGGACGACGTGCTGCTGCGCACGCAGACCTCTCCGGTGCAGGTGCGCACGCTGCTTAGCCAGAAGCCGCCCATCAAGGTCATCGCGCCGGGCAGATGCTTCCGCTGCGATACGCCGGACGCCACGCACTCCCCGATGTTCCACCAGGTCGAAGGCCTGGTCGTGGACGAGGGCATCACGATGGCGGATCTGAAGGGCGTGCTCGACCAGTTCGCGAAGCAGATGTTCGGGTCATCCACCCGCACGAAGTTCCGCCCGCACCACTTCCCGTTCACCGAACCCTCCGCGGAGATGGACGTCTCCTGCTTCAAGTGCGGCGGCAAGGGCTGCAAGGTGTGCAAGGGCTCCGGCTGGATCGAGATCCTCGGCTGCGGCATGGTGCACCCGAATGTCCTGAAAGTCGGCGGCATCGACACCGAGAAGTACACGGGCTTTGCCTTCGGCATGGGCGTCGAACGTACGGCCATGCTCAAGTACGAAGTGGACGATATCCGTCTGCTGTACGAGAACGACATCCGTTTCGTCAAGCAGTTCAGATAAGGAGGCACGCACATGTTAGCACCGATCAAATGGTTAGAAGAATATACAGACATCAACGTCGGCGTGCAGGAATTCTGTGACCGCCTCATCCTGAGCGGCTCCAACCTCGAGACCGTCGACTATTATAACAAAGACATCGAGAACGTCGTCATCGGCAAAGTCCTCTCCGTCGAGCCTCATCCCAACGCGGACAAGCTCACCGTCTGCATGGTGGACGTCGGCAAGGGTGAACCCATTCAGATCTGCACAGGCGCTCCGAACATCGTGCCCGGCATGAAGGACTTCTTCGTGCCCGTAGCCGTGGACGGCGCCAAGGTGCCCGGTCCGCTGCACGGCAAGCCCAAGCAGGAGGGCGGCGAGTACATCTATGCCGGCGAGCTGAGAGGCGTCGCCTCCATGGGCATGATGTGCAACTGCTCCGAACTGGGCTTCCCCGATAAGATCGTTCCCTACAGAGACAAGGACGGCATCTGGATCCTGGACGGCGAATACACGCCGGGCATGGACATTCTGGAGGCCCTGCAGCTGAACGACCCCTCCATCGACTTCGAGATCACGCCGAACCGCCCGGACTGCCTGTCCATGATCGGCATGGCGAGAGAAGCTGCCGCTACGTTCGGCACGAAGCTCAGATATCCCGAGACCGAATGCAAAAAGTGCTCTCCTGAAAAGAGCGAAGACTATATCAGCGTCGAGATCAAGCGCCCGGACCTCTGCAAGCGGTTCACCTGCAGAGTCGTCAAGGACATCAAGGTGGAGCAGTCCCCCTGGTGGATGCAGAAGTATCTGATGCAGGCCGGCATGCGCCCGATCAACAACATCGTCGATATCACGAACTTCGTCATGCTGGAATACGGCCAGCCCATCCACGCCTACGATATCAACACCGTCAAGGGCGGTAAGATCATTGTGGACGCCGCGAAGGACGGCGATAAGTTCGTCACGCTGGACGGCAATGAAAGAACGCTGCAGGACAACATGCTGACGATCCGCGACTGCGAAGGCGCGCTGGGCATCGCCGGCATCATGGGCGGCCTGGATTCCGACATCAAGCCGGATACGAAGACCGTTCTCGTGGAATCCGCCAATTTCCTGGGCGATTCCGTCCGCACCACGTCCAAGAAGTTGAACCTGCGCACCGAGGCTTCCGGCCGCTTCGAGAAGGGCATCGACCCGAATCTGGCCAAGGACGCCTGCGACAGAGTCTGCTACCTGATCGAACTGCTGGGAGCCGGCACGGTCCTCAGCACCGGCGTGGACGTCTATCCGGTCCCCGAAAAGGCGAAGACCATGGACGTGCGCGTGTCCCGCATCAACAAGGTGCTGGGCATCGAGATCCCGGGCGAGCAGATGGTGGAATACTTCAAGAGCCTCGAGATGGAAGCGGAGCTCAACGGAGACATCATTACGGTCACCCCGCCGACCGTCCGCCAGGATCTGGAGATCGAGGAAGACTATATCGAAGAAGTCGCCCGTATGTACGGCTACGATAAGCTGCCGACGACGCTGCCCAGGAGTGAGACCGAAAGCACCATCACTGAGAAGCAGGCTCTGCGCAATGTCGCGAAAGCTGCGCTCAGAGGCATGGGCATCTCGGAGTTCCAGACCTACAGCTTCGTTTCGCCGAAGGCGAGCGACAAGGTCCGCATCCCGGCGGACAGCTACAGACGCAAGTTCGTCAAGCTCATCAACCCGCTCGGCGAAGACACGTCCGTCATGCGCACCATGATCCTGCCGAACCTGCTCGACGTGCTGGCGCTCAACTACGCCAGAAGCAACGTGAACGTCCGCGGCTTCGAGCTCGGCAACACGTTCTACAACAACGGCAAGGGCGAAGGCATCCTGCCGGAAGAGAAGGACGCGCTGTGCATCGCGATGTACGCGGAAGGCGAGACGTTCTTCACGCTGAAAGGCTACGTCGAAGAACTGCTGGCGGCCCTGGGCATCCGCGGCGCGGAATACGAAGCGGAGAGCAAGGATCCGACGTTCCACCCGGGCAGATGCGCGAAGGTGAGCGTCGACGGCAAGCAGATCGCGGTCATCGGCCAGGTGCATCCGGCGGTCACGGAAACCTACGGCATCGGCACCGAAGTCTACGCGGCGGAGATCGATTTCGATCTGCTGTACGGACTGGCGAAGACGGAGATCAAATATGCGCCGCTTCCTAAGTATCCGGCCATGGTACGCGACTTCGCGATGGTCGTGAAGGAAGACGTCGCGGCAGGTGAACTCGAGAAGGCCATCAAGGCCAACGCGGGTCCGCTGCTCGAGAGCGTCAAGCTGTTCGACGTCTACAGAGGCGCACCGGTGCTGCCGGGCTGCAAGAGTTTGGCTTATTCCCTCACTTACAGGGCGGCGGACCGCACCCTGAAAGAAGCAGAGGTCAACGAGATCAACCAGAAGGTGCTGGTTGCACTGAAGGATGCATACAACGCGGTCTTAAGAGAAATGTAGCGGAAAGGATACCCCATGAGCGAAAGAAACACAGTCGCCGTAAAGATCTACGGCCAGGAGTACAACATCTCCGGAGAAACTTCCAGAGACCATATCATGAGAGTCGCCGACTATGTGGATAACAAAATGCAGGAGATCGGCGAAGCCGTGAGCGCCAGCAACAGCGGCGTTGCGGTGCTGGCGGCGGTCAACATCGCGGACGAATACTTCGGCAGAGAATTTGAGATCGAAGAGCTGAAGGAAAAGAACGACCAGCTGGTGAGCGACACGCAGCGCTATGCGCTTCTGTGGGAAGAGGCGAAGCAGAGCCTCGCCCAGTACAAGGAAGAGATGCAGGGCACCCGCGCGCAGCAGGAAGAAAACCTGCGCACGCTGAACGACAAGAACGCCCGCATCGCAGAGCTCACCCAGCAGCTGCAGGAGATCTCGGGTCACAACGACGTGCTGAGAGCCAGATGCGAAGAGCTGACCCACAGAGCGGAATCCGCAGAGGCCGCTCCGGAAGAGGCCCAGCGCACGATCCGCGAGCTCGAAGCCAAGAGCCGCGACATCGAGAGCAGCTTCTTCGACATCCAGATGGAGAACATCCACCTGAAGAACGAGCTGGAGAACCTGCGCAAGCAGCTGAACCGGTAATTTATCGAAAAGGAAAAAACCATGAACGAAAAAGCGCTGCGCGTGCTGGAGTATGAAAAGATAATAGAGATGCTGGCCGCCCAGTGCTGTTCGGGTATGACGAGAGACGCCGTCCGCAGCCTGAAGCCTTCGCGCAAGATCCGCTGGATCGAGGACGAGCTTCAGGCTACCGACGAGGCGATGCAGGTCGTGCTGAAAAAGGGCACGCCCCCGCTGGGCGGGTTTTACGATATCAAGGGTATCGTGCACCTTGCCTCCAAAGAGGGCAGCCTGACCCCCAAGCAGCTGCTGGAAGTCTCGTACAATCTGGCGTCTGCGCGTAAGACCGAACGGTTCCTGAATACGGAAGAACTGCGGCCGCTGGCCACCATCCAAGGGCTGGCGACCGCAATTACTGTCCTGGAGGGCCTCGAGAACGAGATCCAGCGCTGCATCCTGTCGGAAGACGAGATCGCGGACGGAGCGAGTTCCGAACTGCGGCGCATCCGCAGGGCCATCCTCAAGAAGAATGAGGACATTCGCAGCAAGATCAACCAGATCGTGAACTCGGCCGAGAACAAGGCCTACCTGCAGGATTCCATCGTGACGATGCGGCAGGGCAGATACGTCGTGCCCGTGAAGGCGGAGCACAAAGCGAGGCTTTCCGGCATCGTCCATGACGAGAGCGCTTCGGGCGCCACGCTGTTCGTGGAGCCGCAGGCCATCGTCACCATGAACAACGAACTGCGCGAACTAGAGCTCGCGGAGAAGCAGGAGATCCTGCGCATCCTCAAGGAGCTGTCCGCGGAGGTCGGAAACGAGGAAATGGCCATCCAGGCGAACCAGGACATCCTGTTCAAGCTGGATTACATGTTCGCGAAGGGCCGTCTGGCCTGCGACATGAACGCCTCGCGGCCGGTTGTCAATAAAGAGGGTTACGTAAACCTCCACAGAGCGCGCCATCCGCTGATCGACCGCAAAAAAGTCGTGCCGATCGACGTGGAGATCGGCCAGACCTGCGATACATTGGTCATCACGGGACCCAATACGGGCGGCAAGACCGTTACGCTGAAGACCGTCGGGCTGCTGTGCCTGATGGCGCAGGCCGGCCTGTTCATCCCCGCAGGGGACAACAGCAGCGTGCCGGTGTTCGAAAACATCTTCGCCGACATCGGCGACGAGCAGAGCATCGAGCAGAGCCTGTCCACGTTCAGTTCGCACATGCGCAATATCGTGGATATCGTCAAGAATTCCAAGGAAGGCAGCCTGGTGCTCGTCGACGAGCTCGGCGCAGGCACGGACCCGACCGAAGGCGCGGCGCTGGCCATGGCCATCCTGGACACGCTGAGGAGACAGGGCGCCCGCACCGTCGCGACGACGCACTATACGGAGCTGAAGAAATACGCTATTTCGACTGACGGCGTACAGAACGCTTCCATGCAGTTCGACGTGGAGACGCTGTCGCCGACGTTTAAGCTCATTACCGGCGTGCCGGGCAAATCCAACGCGTTCGAGATCTCCAGAAAGCTCGGGCTTCCCGAGGAGGTCATCCACGAGGCGAAGGACCTGCTCGAAACAGGCGACATCGCATTCGAAGACGTCCTCAGTTCCATCGAGCGCGACAAGCAGACGGCTGAAGCCGAGCGCATCGCTTCCGAGAATCTGCGCCGCGAGATGCAGAAGAACAAGGAGCGTATGGAAAAGCTCGAGGAGAAGCTGCGCGTTCAGAAAGAAGAGATCCTCGAAGAGGCGAGGGAGGAAGCCCGCGCCATCCTCGAAGAGGCCAAGCAGACCGTCGCGGACATCCAGCAGGATATCGAAGACGCCCGCATCGAGGCGGAAAGCTCCGCCGCAAAGAATCTCAACCGCAGCATCGAAGAGGGCAAGCGCAAGCTCAGAGAGCAGAAGAAGCGCTACGCTTCGAAGGCAAAGGCGGAGGAAGAGGACAATCCCGAACCGCCTGCCGCGGACGAGATCAAGATCGGCGCAAGGGTCAACGTGCTTTCCGCGGGCCAGAAGGGCACTGTCGTCACGCTGCCCGATTCAAAGGGCGACTTCCTGGTGCAGGTCGGCAGCCTGAAGCTCGGCGTCAACCTGTCCGGGGTCACGCTGGTACAGGAGAACGTGACCGAAAAGCAGCGCCAGAAGACCATGTACTCGCGGATGTACGCCAGCAAGTCCATGTCCGTACCCATGTCGGTGAACGTCGTGGGGCAGAACCTGGACGACGCCTGGATGACGGTCGACAAATACCTGGACGACGCCTTCATGGCGGGTCTGGAGACCGTGTCCATCATCCACGGCCGCGGCGCAGGCATCCTGAAGAACGGCATCCAGCAGGCGCTGAAGCGCCATAAACACGTTAAATCGTTCCGCAAGGGAGAATATAAAGAAGGCGGCGACGGCGTGACCATCGTAACGCTGAAGAGGTAATCATGAAGAACGTTAAAAGAGAGATCGCAGAGATCCTGTCGCAGCAGGTCGAGAGCCTGACCGCGGACGAGATCGAAAAACTGGTCGAGATCCCCGCGGATCCGAAGATGGGCGACTACGCGTTTCCCTGCTTCCGTCTCGCGAAGGTGATGCGTAAGGCTCCGGCCATGATCGCAGCAGATATCGCGGCGGCCATCGCGGACAGCGCACTGTTCGAGAAGGTCGAACCGGTGAATGCGTACGTGAACATGTTCCTGTCCAAGGAGGAGTTCGCGCGCATCGTGCTCGGCGCGGTCAGCGAGCAGGGAGAAAAGTTTGGCCATACCGAAGGCGGCAAGGGCAAGAACGTCGTCGTGGAGTACAGCTCCCCGAACATCGCCAAGCCGTTTCATATCGGCCATATCCGCAGCACAGTCATCGGCGCGTCCATCGCGAAACTGTACGAAGCCATCGGCTGCCATGTCATCCGCCTGAACCACCTGGGCGACTACGGCACGCAGTTCGGCAAGATGATCGTCGCGTACCGCCGCTGGGGCAACAAGGAAGACGTCGAGAGGGAACCGATCAAGACGCTGCTTTCCTACTACGTGAAGTTCCACGAAGAGGCCGAGAAGGATCCTTCTCTGGAGGACGAAGCCCGCGAGACGTTCGCGAAGCTCGAACACGGCGAGAAGGAAGAGACCGAACTGTGGCAGTGGTTCCGCAGCGAATCCCTGAAAGAGTTCAGCCGCGTGTACGACATGCTCGACATCCACTTCGATTCGTATAACGGCGAGTCGTTCTATTCGGATAAGATGCCTGCGGTCCTCGAAGAGTTGAAGGAGAAGGGCCTGCTGCAGGAATCCCAAGGCGCGCAGATCGTCGACCTGGAGCCGTATGGCATGACGCCTGCGCTCGTCACGAAGAGCGACGGGTCCTCGCTGTATATCACCAGAGACCTCGCGGCGGCCATGTACCGCAAGAAGACGTACCTGTTCGACAAGTGCATCTACGTCGTGGCTTCCCAGCAGAACCTGCATTTCCAGCAGTGGTTCAAGATCCTGGAGCTCATGGGTTACGAGTGGGCCAAGGACTGCGTGCACGTGCCGTTCGGCCTCGTGAGCCTCGAAGAGGGTACGATGTCCACGCGCAGCGGACGCGTCGTCTTCCTGGAAGACGTGCTGAAGGCGGCCGTGGAGAAGACCCGCGAGATCATCGAGGAAAAGGGCGTGAACACGGACAACATGGACGAGACCGCGAAGACCGTCGGCATCGGCGCCGTCATCTTCCAGGAACTGTCCAATTACCGCATCAAGGACTACGTGTTCAGTTGGGACAAAGTTTTGAACTTCGACGGCGAGACCGGTCCGTACGTGCAGTATACGCACGCGAGAGCGGCTTCCGTGCTGCGCAACGCCGGCTGGGACGGCAAGGCGTTCGACGCGGAGAACATGGATCTAAGTTATATCTGCGGTGAAGCCGGCTACGAGCTGGTCAAGCTGCTGTACCGTCTGCCCGAAGTGGTCGCGGACGCTGCGGAGAAGTACGAACCCTCCGTCGTGACCCGCCACGTCGTCGACATCGCCCAGGCTTACAACAAGTTCTATCACGACGAGCGCATCCTCGTGGACAACGAGGCCGAGAAGAACGCGAAGCTGCTGCTGACCTACGCTGCCAAGCAGGCCATCGCGAACGGTCTGGATCTGCTGATGATGAAAGCCCCGGAGAAGATGTGATGCAGTACGAAGGCATGGTGTACCGGCCTCCCAGCGAGGCCTACAGCCTGATCATCCAGGTGACGGTCGGGTGCAGCCACAACAAGTGCCGCTTCTGCAGCATGTATAAGGACAAGAAATTCCACATCCGCCAGTTGGAGGACATCTTAGCGGACCTTCGCGAGTGCAGGGCGTATTACCGCCGCGTGAGGAGGATCTTCCTCGCAGACGGCGACGCGCTGTGCCTTTCGATGTCGAAACTGCTCGCCATCCTGAGCGCGATACGGGAGTTGTTCCCCGAATGCGAGCGGGTGGGCGTGTACGGGTCAGCGGCGGACATCCTCCGCAAGAGCCCGGACGAACTGAGAGAGCTCAGAGACGCCGGCATCGGCATCGTGTACGTCGGCGCGGAGAGCGGCAACCCGCAGGTGCTCGCGAACATGCACAAGAGCGCGGGCAGGGAAGAGCTGATCGCAGCCGTGAGAAGGGCGGAAGACGCCGGCATCGCCGCGTCGGTCTCGTTCATCTCGGGACTCGGCGGCAGGGAGCTCTGGAAGGAGCACGCCATCGATTCGGCGACGATGATCAGCGAGATGCATCCGTCGTACGCTTCGTGGCTCACGCTGATGCTGGACCCGGCTGCGCCGATCACGCAGGACATCGCGGAAGGCAGGTTCGAACTGCTGAAGCCGCTCGAGGTCCTCGACGAGATGGAGCTGATGCTTTCGCACATCGACATGCCGGAAGATACGGTCTGCGTGTTCCGCAGCAACCATGCGTCGAACTACCTGTCCTTAAAGGGCGATCTGCCCCGGGATACGGAGAAAATGCTGGCCGTGGTGCGCCAGGCGAAGGAAAACAGCGATATGCTGCGGCCGGAATACTGGAGGGCACTGTAAAAGACGCCGCAGAAGGCCTTATATCGGCTCTCTGCGGCATTTTTATGAAGAAATGGTACAATGATGCCATCGGAGGGATTATGGAGCTGAAAGCGCCTGATTTCAGAAAAAGAGAAGACAAGCTGAGCGGCTGGCTGGACGGTGAGGTCCGCACGTTCCTGTTCGACAGTTTTTCAGACGATTACTGCACCCGTACCGGCATGGAATTCCTGCGCGGCGTGCAGATTCCGATCAAGCCGGGCGACCTGGCGGCGTTCCACGGAGAGGGCGGCCTGCCCGTGACCGATCTGGCCGACAACATGGCGCTCGTCATCGGCGCGAACACACAGTTCAAATACCGCGACGCTTACATCGCCTATCTGGCGCTGTACTTCAACGAAAAGCTCGTGACCGTGCTGGCGCAGAAAGGCGCAGACGAACTGAAGGCACAGCACTACCGCAAGGCGTGCATCTATTTCCGTGCGGCGCTGCTGCTCGATGACCAGAGCAAGGAGGCCATGTTCGGCTACGCCTGCTGCTGCCGCGAGTGGTACCTGAGCATGGAAGGGGAAGACCAGCAGGAGCTGATCGCGATCCTGAAGAAGGAATCATCCGAATATTTCGAGCACCTGACGCGCGTGTATCCGGACGATGCAACCGCCTATTATTTCCTGGGCTACGTTTACGTGAACGCCGGTCAGTACAAAAAGGCCGAACTGGCGTGGAAGAAGTTCGTCGAGCTGAGCGGTGCCGCTTTGGCAGACTCAGTGGCCGGAACGGACACCGAACCTGCCGAAGAAACATCCAAAGAGCGCGAGGAAATCAAGGAGATCCGCGAGCGCCTGGCTTCGCTCGAAGACCCCGTGAAGATCGAGGAAGGGGTCAACCTGCTGACTGCGGGACACCTCGAGGATGGCCTGCGCATTTTGGAGCGTTACGTCGGCACCGACTACGATTCCTGGTGGCCTCTGCACTATTATCTGGGGTCTGCATACAGGGAACTCGGTTTCTTCCCGGAGGCGATCGAGGGCTTCAAGCGCGTGCTGGCGCTGCAGCCCTCCCACGAGGAGAGCTGCGAGTGCCTGGCCGACCTGTACATGGCTGAAGGCGACGCCGAAAATGCTGAAAAGTACCGCAGGAAGGCAGAGATCATCCGGAAGAACCGGGAAGAATAAGATTGAAACATAAGAAAAAGAGGACCCGCTGAGCGGATCCTCTTTTGTATTGTTTGCTTTACAGGCTTTCCAGGAACGTCACCAACACGTTGTAGAAGTCTTCGGCTCCCTTGATGCTGACCCATTCCTCATCGGTGCCGATGCCGCCGCCGACCAGGCCGAATTCCACGCCTTTCATGCCGCGCTCGGTGTAAAAACGGGCGTCGGACGTACCGTAGGCGCCGTAGCAGACGGAATCCTTGCCCGTCACCTTCTTCACCGCTTCCTTGATCTTCTGCAGGAAGTAATCGTCATCGTCCACGTAGAGCATGGAGCCGAACGTAAAGATCTCCATGTCGAAATCCTCGGGGACGATGGCTTTGACCCGGTCGAGGATGGTATCTTTATCCTCCTCGGTGTAGCGGATATCCAGCATGCAGGATGCGACGTCAGGCACCTTGTTGTAAGCCTTGTTCGGCACTTCGATGTTGGCTACGTTCACGCTGCTCTTCCACTCCTGCACCGTCGGATTAGGCACGAGTTCCTTCACCTTGCCGATGAAGTCGATGATCTTCTCGGCCGCGTTCTCGCCTCGCCAGGGGTAGGCGCCGTGGGCCGTGACCCCGTGAGCTGTCACCTTGAACTCCAGGATGCCTCTCGACCGGCTGACGATATCGAACTGCGTGGTCTCGCCGGCGATGACGAAGTCCGCCTTGACGCCCTGTTCGACCTGATAGTTCGTGCCGTTGAAGCCCATTATCTCTTCGTCGGTCACGATTTGCAGCCCCAGCGGATAGGTGACTTTGTCGGCCATGTCCCGGAAGACCTCCAGCATGACGCAGTCGTTGGTCTTCATGTCCATGGAGCCCACGCCGTACATCCGGTCTCCCTCGATGCGGGCCTCGTACTGCCAGTCCTTGCCCGGGATGACGTCCAGATGGCCGTTCAGGATGACCTTGAAGCGCTCCGGCCGGGTCTCTCCGCGGTAGGCGAGGATGCTGGTGGCGCCGCTGCGCTCGAAGCATTCGACGGTGAATCCTTTGAGCTGGTCCTTGACATAATCCAGTGCTCTGTTAAGTTCCGGCCGGTTGTCCGGATCCGTGCGCATGGCGATGAGATTTCTGGCATTTGGAATAATATTGCTGATCGGCATGGGGTGTCTCCTTTCTGAAAATCTCTGTTAATACTTGCTGCTTTGCATTATCATATCACTTCGCCGCCGGGTTTTACACTTTCAAAAAGAAACGGCGAAATCTCTATCTTTGTGTTGACAAGTCCCGTTTTCTCAGCGTATAATAACAAAGTCGCAAGTGCGGCGCTATTCCGGAGTAGCTCAATGGTGGAGCACTCGGCTGTTAACCGATAGGTTGTGAGTTCGAGCCTCACCTCCGGAGCCAAATGGGAGAGGCTTTCAGCCTCTCCCAAACTAACTCAGCCGAAGAGTATGCCGGGATGGCGGAATTGGCAGACGCACGGGACTTAAAATCCCGCGATAGCGATATCGTACCGGTTCGACCCCGGTTCTCGGCACCAACTTTACATCGCGGAGTAGAGCAGCTGGTAGCTCGTCGGGCTCATAACCCGGAGGTCGGAGGTTCAAATCCTCCCTCCGCAACCAAAGAAAAAACAGCGGATCCAATGCGGATCTGCTGTTTTGTTATATCTTACACCTTGATCGTCACATTGTTCAGCCGCATGGCGGACGTGTACGTGACTTCCTTCGCCAGGTTCATGGTCAGGCGCAGACCGATGTTGGCCGTGGGGTCGTCGTCGGTGAGGTAGCGGAAGCGCTCCTTGGGATCGAACGGCCGGCAGTTGTCGCGAATGATGAGCGTGACCCCATCAGCCTCCTTGTACAGCGCGCGCAGGTCGATCGAATGCGGTTTGCCGTCTTTGAATCCGTGCTGGATGATGTTCGTGACCATTTCTTCCGCCGCAAGGCCGAGCCGGCTGGCCGTCTTGTGATCCACGCCTCTGCCTTCGCAGAACACGATGATCTCCTCGGACGCCGCGACTGCGCCTTCCAGATCTGTAACAGTTTGTGCGTATTCGTTCTCCGGCGCGATGCCGAAACCCTCTTCGAGCATCAGCAGGTCGTCAGAACTGCTGATCTTTCTGCGGTTCACGGCCATGATGAAGACCGGGATGAGGCAGACTGTCAGGACGTGCGCGAGGGAGATCCCCGCGTACAGGCCGCCTGTGCTGAAACGTTCGGCCAGGATGGAGACCGCAGCGGCGGTGAGCACTACGTCCTCGGCGACGTAGACCATGTTGGCCCAGAAGACCCTGCCGGTCACCTGCAGATAGTCCGCGAACAGGATGCAGAACCCCTGGAACAGTAAGCCCGCGGCGTACCAGCGCACGCTGAGCGTACCGGCCGGAAGCGCGTCGGCGTTGCTGCCCAGATACAGTTTCGCGACGAAAGGCGCCAGGGCGAGCAGGGCCAGCGAAAGCAGCCCGACGAACATCAGCTCGAGGCGGCAGGCGGTGCGCGTGACCCGCTTCAGCGCCTCCTTGTTCTCCTCGCCGTAATACAGCGACGTGACGAGCATGAAGGACTGCGCGAGCCCCATGACGACGGCGTTCGTCATGTAGTTGATGTTCGACTGCACGGAAAAACCAGCGACCGCGACGGCTGCGATCGCCGCGGCTGTCCGGTTGATGAAGATGCCGCGGATCGAAGACGTCACGCGGCTGACCCCCTTGGGCAGCCCTTTTCGAGTAATGTCGAACAGGCCTCTCCAGTCCAGCCCGCGGACGGAAAAGCGGAAAATGATGTCTTTCTTGATGAAATGGTGCATCAGGACGAGCGTGCCTGCATAGTAGCTGATCGTAGTCACGAGCGCGATCTCCGCGAGTCCCGCGTGGAGTACGGAAACGCAGAAGAGGTCGCCCGCGATGTTGACAGCGGTCATGACAGCCGTTGCGGTGACGATGCGCCTGCGGTCGCTGTCGAGCGGCATGATGGAGGAGAGCAGTTTCGTCGCAGTGATGGCCGGAAGGCCCAGAACGTAGAACAGCAGATATTCCTTGGCGTTCACGAACATCTCCGTGCCGCTTTCGGCGCCGAGCAGGGTCGTGATCGGGTCGATGAACGCCACGATGAGGATCATGACGGCGATCGATAATCCGATGCCTACGATGCGGGTGACGGAGAAGAGCCGGCAGGCCTGCTCGCGGTCATTCCTGCCGAGCGCCCGGGCGCAGCCGTTCGACATGCCGCTGCCCAGGATGCTGCCTGTGATCGCGAAGATGAAGTTCAGCGGATTGACGAGCCCGAACGCCGCGACGCACTGCGTGTCCATGACGTTGCCGATGACCAGGCCGTCGACGAGCGTGCCGAGCGAGGACGTGAGCATGGAAAGGAAAAAAGCGCCGAACGAATTCAGCAGCAGATCCCTGATCAGTTTGTCTTCCTTTTGCCACATGCCGTGCTCCTACTGTAAAAAGAATATATTTCATTATATCATCCGGCAGGACAGTTACCATTTGAACATATGTTCTTTATATGCTATACTGATGCCGGAAGGCAGGGAAAAAGCATGCAGGAGTACTTACAACAGCTGAACGAAGCGCAAAGAGGAGCCGTACAGACGACGGAAGGGTATGTGCGGGTCATCGCGGGAGCGGGGAGCGGCAAGACGCGCGCGCTCACGTGCCGGTTCGCGTACCTGGTGAACGAACTTGGCATCATGCCGGGCAACATCCTGTGCGTCACGTTCACGAACAAGGCCGCGCAGGAAATGCGCCAGCGCATCCATAAGATGACCGGCGACAACGACACGGGCTACATCAACACGTTCCACGGGTTCTGCGTGTCGGTGCTCGACGAGGAGAGCTACGCGGTGCAGTATCCGAAGAGCTTCCTCGTGCTTGACAATTCCGATATCGATTCCATGCTGAAGATCATCTACGAGGAGAGGGGTCTTTCCCTGCGCGACATGAGCTTTTCCGACGCCCGCGAGATGATCGAGATCCAGAAGCTCTGGAAGAAGCCCGAGTACTATCTGGACCTGATTGCGCTGCCTTTGGAAGATCTGCAGGAAAAGTACCGGCTGGCCGCGGACGTGAAGGATATCATCTTCTACGGTTACTTAGTGCAGGAAAAGAAGTGCTTCGGCCTCGATTACAACGACCTGATCATCTTTACCCTGTATATTTTCCGCGAGAACCCGGACATCCGCCTGAAGTGGCAGCAGCGGCTGGAATACATCATGATCGACGAGTTCCAGGATATCGACCAGCTGCAGTACGAGCTGATGGAGGCGCTGCAGGGGTATCACAGGAATCTGTTCATCGTCGGTGACCCGGACCAGACCATTTACACCTGGCGCGGCGCGAACACGAAGTTCCTGATGGATTTCGACCAGTCGCACGAGGGCACGAAGACCATCATGATGCTGAAGAATTACCGCTCGACGCCGCAGATCGTCGCCGCGGCCAATTCCCTGATCGGCAAGAATCACCACAGGATCGTGAAGGATCTGGAAGCCGTGCTGCCGGACGGTCCTCTGCCTGTCTACAACCATGCGGCGGCCCAGAAGAAAGAGGCGCAGTGGATGGCGGAAAAGATCCGCGCGCTGGCAGAAAAAGGCGTTCCTCTGGGCGATGTTGCGATCCTTTACCGGGCTCATTATGTGACCCGCAGCATCGAGGAAGTCTTCCTGAAAGAGAAGATCCCATACAAGATCTACAGCGGCGTACAGTTCTTCGACCGCATGGAGATCAAGGACACGCTGTCATACCTGCGCATGCTGGCGTATCAGGACGACTTAAGTTTCCGGCGCATCGCGAACGTGCCCAAGCGCAACCTCGGACAGAGGCGCATGCAGTTCCTGGAGGAAACGGCGGAACGGGAAGGGTGCAGCCTGTATCAGGCGCTGAAGAACCACCTGGACGAAGAGATCTTCAAGGGCACGAAGGCCGCGAAGTTCATCGAACTGATCGAAACGTTCGCGAAGCTGGCTGAAAGCATGCCCATTTCGGAACTTTTCGCCAAGCTGTGTGACAAGAGCGGCTACGAGGCGATGCTGCGCACCGAAGGCAGCCAGGAGAGGCTCGACAACCTTGCGGAGTTAAAACAGTCTATCCTCGAATACGAGATCAGTTGCGGGGAAGAGACGTCGCTGCAGCACTATCTCGAGCACGTGGCGCTGTTCTCCAACGCGGAGCAGCCGGTCGCGGACGGCAAGGTCAAGTTCATGACCATCCACGCGGCCAAAGGCCTGGAATTCCCTTACGTTTTCCTCTGCGCGCTGAACGAGGACGTCTTCCCGTCCAAGAAGACGAGCACGCTCGAGGCGATGGAAGAGGAGAGGCGGCTGGCGTTCGTCGCGGTCACGCGCGCGCAGAAAGCGCTGTACCTGTCCGACGCCGAAGGACGGACCCTGGAAGGCACGCAGCGCTATCCGTCGCGTTTCCTGTTCGATACCGGTTTCGAATTGATGGACGTGGAGAATGCTCCGCCGGACGATCTGGTGCGGGACGCGAAGGAACTGATCGCGGTGCGTTTGAAACATATGCCGGAGAATCTGGCGAAGACTGCGCTGCCAGAAGGGACGCGGGTACGTCACGAAGTCTTCGGAGAGGGAACGATCCTGGAATTCGACGCCGGCGCGGGGGTGTATGTCATCCAGTTTGACATGCTGGATACGACCCGCCGTCTGAACGCGCGGCTGAAGCTGGAAGTCCTGTAGGAGGAGATCGCTATGAATAAGACCGTTAACGTATCCTGCGTGCAGATGATGCCGCAGGCCGCGGACTATGAATACAATTTGGCGAAGATGGAGCGTTTTGTGCAGCAGATCTGCGATGCGCGGCCCGAGACTGATCTGATCGTCTTCCCGGAACTGTGCACGACGGGCTACGTCTGCACGAATGAGGAGTTCGATCGCATGACCCGCACAGCTGCCGAAGATCCGTCCATCCGAAGGCTCGGCGCCCTGGCGAAACGGTACGGCGTGGTGATCGTCTACGGCTTCTCCGAGCGCGATCCGGACGATGCGGCCATCCTGTACAACGCGGCTGCGGTTATCGGCAAGGACGGCTCGCTGCAGGGCACGTACCGCAAGGTGCATCCCTTCGATACGGAGAAGAACTGGTGCGCAGCAGGAAGCGGGTATCCGCTGTTCGAGGCGGATTTCGGTAAATTCGGGGTCATGATCTGCTGGGACACCGCGTTTCCGGAGGTCGCACGCACCTACGCGCTGAAAGGCGCGGAACTGCTCGTCGTCTGCACGAACTGGGAGATCACGGAGTCAAACGACTGGCCCATGGATACGGCTGCGGACTGGGATCTCGTGACCCGCGCAAGGGCTTTCGATAACACGCTGCACCTGGTATCCGCCAACCGCGTCGGCAGCGACAGGGGACTCGGTTTCTTCGGACATAGCAACATCATCGATCCCGTCGGAAACGTGATCGAAGCGCTGAACGATCCTGTCGAAGGCGTGATCTTTGCCTCTTTGGACCTCGGATTGACGGAAAAGAGAAGAAAAGAATACTACACGATCCTGGAAGACCGCCGGCCGGATACTTACGGCTTGCTCGTAAAGGAATAATATTCGTGCACGAGGCTGCGGTAGCCCAGTTTTTTCAGATCTTCATAGCGGACGTTATACCGCGCTTTCGTGCGCTTGCCGCTGATGAGGAAGCGGAGGCAGTCCTGCGCGTAGAGATCGATCTCATGCAGGCTGTCCGCCGTGTCGATGACGGAAAAGAACCAGTAACTCCAGGTCAGATCGCTGTCCGCAGAGTTTTCCAATAATTTGCGGTTGAAGATGCGGATGAAGGCCGCCGCGGCTTTTTCTCCGCTCAGGCCGTTCCTCTGACGCCAGCGCTGCAGGGCTCTCGCCTTGCGGCGCATTTTTTGTTTGAGTTTATGAACGGTCGCGGGCGCGATGTCGACGCGGCCTTCGCTGCAGAGGAAACCCAGGAACGTCCAGGCTTCGCCGGGGTCCGCCAGGCTTTCCTTCGAGGGGTTGATCGTAAGGCCTTGACTCTTCAGGAAGGCGTGCAGATACGCGACGTGCGCGTCCCGTTCCTCCTTCGTGTCCGCGAACAGGATGATATCGTCGGAATACCGCGCGTAGGGGATGCCGGCTTCGCAGAAATGCGCGTCCAGATCCTTTAAATACAGGTTGGCGTAGAAAGCGGAAAGGGGCGTACCGGCCATGATGCCCTTGCTTTCGCAGATCTCCGCGCTTTTTTCGAGCACGCAGGGTTCTTCCAGAAGACGCTTCAGGAAGGAGAACAGCTGCGGGTCATCCGCCAGGACCTCCTCCAGCATGGGGAGGAAGCGCTCCACCGGGATGGAGTTGAAATAGTCGTGGATGTCCGCCTTGTAGACGAACTTCTGATAGATGCCGTGCGTGCGGGTC
The DNA here is from genome assembly GCA_017557505.1 of Bacillota bacterium. Classification (GTDB taxonomy): domain Bacteria; phylum Bacillota; class Clostridia; order Peptostreptococcales; family Anaerovoracaceae; genus RUG11894. Next base: position 22,032 of record JAFYYP010000015.1, read on the forward strand.
AGATACCGCACCGCGTCTTTGGCCGTGCGTCCCGGGCGGAACGAATACAGGGCAGGGGCATATACGCCATCGTAGCGGCGCAGCAGCAGCCAGGTCAACATTTTCAGCACGGTGTTCTCTGTTTTCGGATAGATGTATACCGTGCGTTTTTTCTGCGAGCTCATCTTGCTGATGACTGCTTTTTTCGGCAGCGCAAAAGCGTCTCCCCGTTCGATTTCTTCACATATGGGCAGCCAGCGCTTTTCGTCGATAAACGTGCGCAGCTCCTTCGCGAAGTTCTTCGGGCAGACCAGAGACGTGCGGTAGGCATAGAAATCTTCCCAACAGCGTTCGTCCTTCAGTTGTTCGAGCAAAGACGGCAAGAAAAGTTCTCCTCAATAGAAAAAACAGAAAGAGAAGGCATTAAAGCCCGGAAAGTTCCGGGATGTACCGGGCCGTACAGAGACCGGCTGCCTGCGAAGCCGAAAGGATTGATTCGAAAGGTCTCTGCCGGGTCCGCCGCAGGCGCAAAGGGCGTTCTCTTTCTGTCTTTTGCGGTTTTCGGGGGCTATTCGCCCAGGGCAGCTTTCGTGCGGTTGATGACGTAGCTGCGGGTGTTCCACCAACCCTCATAGTTAGTGTAATAACGCAGATAGGGCAGTCCCTGTTTTCTGCATCTCTCGCGGAGCTTGACCGCGCTGGAATTGGCGGGCAGCAGTTCGACGACCAGCTTGTCCTCGCCGCCTTTCCTGAAGCGGAAGACCCAGGAACGGTCCGGTCCGCCCCAACCTGCTTCTTCCGCCAGCTCGTAATCCGCGAACTCCTTGCGGTAGATATCTTCGAAGTAAGCTATAGGAGTCATACCGGAGTTGAACTGGTTGGGTTCGTCGGGCATTTCATCGCCCCAGGATACGCCGTAGGCGCCGGGCTTGGGTCTGTCCGCGTCTGCTGTGTTCTCGACGATCGTTCCGATGGCTTCTTTATTCTCCTCGGCGAACTGTTCCGCTTTGGTCTTCAGGGCGTCGATGGCGTCCTTGTTTTCTTCCGCGAACTTCTCCGCTTCGGTCTTCAGCGTCTCGACGGCGTCGGACATGTTCTTTGCCAGTTCGTCCAGTTTCAGATCCGGCGCTTTCTCGCTGACTTCTTTCAAGATCTTATCAAAAAGGCCCATAGTGAATGTCTCCTTTCCATGGTGTTATCTGCAGTATATCACGGAGTGCGCCGCCGCAAAGCCTTTCATTGAAAATATTTATAAAAATCATAAAAATAATTGATTCTTCTTATTGAAAAGCGGGGGGCTATTCTGTAAACTGTGTGTACGGAGGATATCAGTATGGAGATCCGCAATCTGAAGACTTTTCTGAAAGTCGCGACCCTGAAAAACTTCACGTCCGCAGCGAAGGAGCTCGGTTATTCCCAGGCGAACGTCAGCGCGCAGATCAAGCAGCTGGAGCAGGAACTGGACGCGCCGCTGTTCAACCGTATCGGCCGCAAGGTGACCCTGACGCAATACGCCGAAGAACTGCTTCCCTATGCGCTGAATATCGTCTCCACGGCTGTGGAGATGGAGAATCTGCTGCACACGGACGAATCGCTGGGAGGAACGGTACGCGTCGGCATGGTCGAATCGCTGTTCCACGCGGTCGGCGAAGACCTGATCCGCGAGTATCACAGGCAGTTTCCGCGGGTCACGATGGACATCGTCGTGGACGGCACGTCGGTTCTGAAGGAACGGCTGCGCCAGGACACGCTGGATCTCGCGCTCCTGATCGACGACCCCCTGAACGCGGACGAATGGCAGATCTTCTGCTCCGCGCGGGCGAAGGTCGTCGCAGTGGTCAACCCGTCCCATCCGTTCGCGCAGCGCAAAAAAATAAAGCCGGAGGATATCTCCGGCCGCGAGCTGGTGATGATGGAGGATACGGCCCCCTACAGCATCGGTTTTATGAATTCCATGGCGAAGAAGCATCTGGATACGAAGCCCTTCCTGACCATGCAGAGCGCGGATACTGCGGCAAGCATGGCGGAAAAAGACGAACTGATCGCGGTCATCCCGTACTATACCGCGGCGCAGGCCATCCGCGAGGGCAGGCTGTGCGCGCTGGACATTGCGGGTTTCGATCTGACGCAGGATCTGCAGGCCGTGCTGCACCGGGACAAAGTCCCCGTACCGCAGCTGCGCGGTTTCGCCGGCATCTTCCGCGAAATGGTCGAAACGCTCGAGCGTTAGATCTCCTCATCCAATAGTTTTTCCAACCGGGCCAGGGCTCTCGCTCTGTGCCCGATCTCGTTTTTGACTTCTACGCCCAGTTCGGCAAAGCTCTGCTCGTGCCCTTCCGGCATAAAGACCTTATCGTAGCCGAAGCCGCCTTCGCCGCGCTCTTCGAACGCGATGTGACCCGGACAGATTCCCTCAGCCACAAGCGTCTTGCCGTTCGGCCAGCACAGCGTGATGCAGCACGTGAAATGCGCCGTGCGCTCTTCTTCGGGCACGTCTTTCAGATCTTCGAGCAGCTTTTTCCGGTTGGCTGCGTCGTTTCCGTGTTCGCCGCTGTAACGGGCGGAATGGATGCCCGGCGCACCGTCGAGGAAATCGACGCAAAGGCCCGAATCGTCCGCGATGCATGGTTTGCCCGTCAGGACTGCCACCGTATGGGCCTTCTTATACGAATTCTCGGCAAACGTTTCGCCGTCTTCCACGACTTCGAGGTCGCCAAGGCCCGCTTCGGCCATGGAGATCAGCTGCTGTCCGTATTTCTCCGTGATCTGTCTGAGTTCCTTCAGCTTGCCCTTGTTCTGGGTCGCTGCGATCATAATATTATCCACGTTGTTCTCTCCGTAATCTGTGTAATGTGCTATAATAAATTATTATGTTGTTATTACTATAAACGAGGGGCGGGAAAACTGCAATGAGAACGAGAAAGAGATTGTTGATCCTACTGCTGGCTGCCGCGGTCATGCTGGGGGGCATGCCGCTGCGCGCGTACGCGCTGACGTCCGTGCCGAAACTGGAGGGGTCAGCGGCCATCCTGATCGACATGACCACGGGGGAAGTCCTGTATGAGAACAACGCAGACGCAAAGCATTATCCGGCCAGCACGACGAAAATGATGACGGGCCTTCTGGCTCTGGAAAATCTGAACCTCGAAAGCGATATCACGATCGACGCCGAGGCGGCTTCCACGCCCGGCAGCGGTATCAAACTGAAGGAAGGGGAGATCATCAACACGGACGTGCTGCTGCACGCCATGCTCATCCCCAGCTCCAACGACTGCGCCGTGGCCATCGCGAAAGCGGTCGCCGGCAGCGTGGACAGCTTCGCGGTCCTCATGAACGCCAGAGCGCGCGAACTGGGCTGCAAGGGAACGAATTTCGTCAATCCGAACGGCCTGCACGAGGACGATCACTATACGACGGCCCGCGACCTGTCCATCATCGCCATGGAATGCATGAAAAACGAGCATTTCCGCGAGATCGTGGGCAACGCGGAATACACGGTGCCGGAGACGAACCGCAGCGAAGCGAGGGAACTCGTCTCTTCGAACCTGTTGCTGTGGGACGAGCAGGAACGCCACAAGATCTACGTCGGCAACGATTTGCGCTACCCGAAATACGAAGGAACGTTCGGCATCAAGACCGGCTATACGCCCCAGGCGGGCGGCTGTCTCGTCGCAGCCTGCGAACGCAACGGAACGAAGCTCCTGAGCGTCGTCATGGAATGTACGGACATGGGCCGCTTTGCGGATACCATCAAGCTCTTCAACTGGGGCTTCGAAAACTATAAGACCTATACCGTCCTGCACGGCGGCTACAGTTTCGGCGACATCAAGGTGCGCCACGGCGAAGTCAACAAGGTCGAGGCTGTGCTTCTGACTGACGTCGCCTACACGCTGCCCGAGGACGAGACCGCGGATGTCATGAGTGCGCAGGCCGTGCTGGAAGAAAAACTGACGGCGCCCATCAAGAAGGGCGACGTGATCGGCCGGGTGACCCTGTACAAGGGCGACGAATCGGTCGGCACCTACGACGTCGTCGCAGCGAAGAGCGTGCCGGAAGGCGGCATTCTGTCTTATTTCGGCATCGAGGATTCGACCGCGAAGGTCATCTGGACCATTGCGGGGATTCTCCTCGGCATCGCGTTCGTGGCGATGGTGATCTATATCCTGGTCATGCGGCGCAAGACGAAGATCCAGAAGGCCCGCAAAGCCAGGAAAATGAAGGAAAAGGAAAGAGAAGCGAAAGACGGGTCCGCGCGCAGGGCGGAGTGGGAGCACAACTATGAGGAAAGCAAACGCTCCGTCACCGAAGACGGATCCGGTGAGGACTATTAGTGTTTGATATCCAGGCGGAACTGAAGAAATTGCCCGATTGCCCCGGATGCTATTTGCATAAGGACGCTTTCGGGCAAATTATCTATGTGGGAAAGGCTGTATCGCTGAAAAACCGGGTACGGCAATATTTCCAGTCGCCGAAAAACCAGCCGCCGAAGGTGCGGCGCATGGTGAAGGATATCGCCGAATTCGAGTACATCACGTGCGGCAGCGAGATGGAGGCGCTCATCCTCGAGTGCAACCTGATCAAGAAGCACAAGCCGAAGTATAACATCCTGCTGCGCGACGACAAGACGTATCCGTACATCAAGGTGACTTTGACGGAGGAATATCCGCGCATCCTGAAGACCCGCCGCATCGTGAACGACGGTTCCAAGTACTTCGGGCCGTACGCGGATGCCGGCGCGGTCAACGTCATCATCGATCTGCTGAATTCTGCCTATGCCCTGAAGCGCTGCAACGCGCAGGAGTTCGGCAAGGACTTCTCTCCCTGCCTGAACTACCACATCCATCAGTGCCGGGGCGTGTGCCGCGGCGACGTTTCGAAGGAAGAGTACGCCAAGGCAGTCGAGAAAGCCGTGGACTTCCTGCAGGGCAGAGACCGCGACTTGCTTCGCATCTTCAAGGAGAAAATGAAGGACGCGTCCGAAGCCATGGAATTCGAGCAGGCAGCGACGTACCGCGACAATATCGAGGCCATCAAGGCCATCACGGAAAAGCAGCGCGTCGTGCTGCAGCATCCCGAAGATCTGGATATCGTACTGCTGTCCGCAGGCTTGTCCGGCGCGCATGCCGTGCTGTTCACGGTGCGCGAGGGCAAATTGTCCGGCCGCGAGAGTTTCTTCCTCGGCGACATCCACGAAGAAAAGCGCGAGGCGGTCGTCGCAGAGTTCATCAAACAGTACTATTTCGCTAACGTCATGATCCCCAAGGAGATCCTCGTGACGAAGCTGCCGGACGACGCGGATCTGCTGTCGCAATGGCTGTCGGATCAGCGCGGTTCGAAAGTGACGCTCCTGGCGCCGGCCCGCGGCGAAAAACGCGCGCTATTGGAGCTGGTGCGCAAGGACGTCGACGAGATGGTCAAGGACCTGGACGAGCGCGCGAAGCGGCAGATGGAAAAGGAAGCTGCTGTGAAATCAGGCCTGGCGGACGTGTTCGGAGAGGAACTGGCTGAGAACATCCACCGCGTGGAGGCTTATGATATCTCGAACATCAACGGCGTGGATTCCGTGGGCGGCATGGTCGTCTTCGTGGACGGCAGACCGTTCAAGAAGGCCTACCGGCGCTTTAAGATCAAGACCGTAGAGGGCGCAGACGACACTGCGAGCCTGCAGGAGGTGCTGTTCCGCAGATTCCGGGAAGCACTCGACGGAAATCCGGGTTTTGTCGACTTGCCGGATCTCATCCTCATGGACGGAGGACTCGGGCAGGTGCACGCGGCGCAGGCTGTTCTGACCGCGCTGAAGCTCAGCATTCCCGTGGCCGGCATGGCCAAAGACGACAAGCACCGCACGAGAGCCTTGATCTATCAGGAGCAGGAGACGCCTCTGAAGGGTCACGCCCAGCTGTTCGCCTACGTCGGCGCCGTCCAGGAAGAAGTGCACCGCTTCGCGATCGAATACCACCGCAAGCTGCGCGGTAAGGAGCTGACCCGATCGGTGCTCGACGGCATCCCCGGCATCGGCGAAAAGCGCAAACTGGCGCTGCTGTCCGAGCTGGGTTCCGTGGACGCGATCAAGGCCGCGACGGTCTATCAGCTGGCCGAAGTGCCCGGCATGAATCTGCGCGCAGCGGAGAGCGTGCACAAATACTTTGCAGATAAGTCAGATTCGTGATAAAATACCTTGAAATATATTTTCAAACTTGTCTACTAAATAATCTTTACAATAACGGAGGAAAACACAATGTCAGACGAAACCAAGCGCATCGAAGACGAAGAAATGGATATCATTACCCTTGAATTCGACGACGGTACGGAAGTAGAAGCGGAGATCATGGGCATTTTCGACGTGCCTGGCCTCGAAGGCAAGGAATACATCGCGCTGATCCCCGACGACGACACCGATGACGTCTACATCTACGGATACAGGGAGATCTCCGAAGAAGAATTCGAACTGATCGACATCGAAGACGACGCCGAATTCGAAAAGGTCGTCGAGGAATTCGACAAGATCACCGCGGAAGAGTAAAATCCCAGTACTTGCAGCCGGGCAGAGCGATCTGCCCGGTTTTTCTACTGAAAGGAGAAAAATCATGTTAGACGCAAAAGGATTCGATTCCTGGGCCTATGAATACGACGAAGACGTCCGCAAGACCGACGAAAGAGGGGACTATCCGTTCGCGGGCTACGCGAAGGTGCTGAACCGTATCGAAGAGACCGTGCTGGCAAACGGCGCGTGCGACGTGTTCGACGCAGGCTTCGGTACGGCTGTGCTCACAAAGAGACTGTATGACGGCGGCTGCCGCATCTGGGGGCAGGACTATTCGAAGACCATGATCCAGATCGCGCAGGAGAAGATGCCGGGTGCCAAACTGTACGGGGGCGACCTGTCAGTGAGCCTGGCTTCGCCCATCCTGGCGCAGAAATACGACTTTGCGATCGCGACGTATGCGCTGCACCACTTTACGCTGGAACAGAAGTGCGTGCTGATCCGCAGACTTCTGCTGTGCTTAAAGCCCGGCGGTACCGTTCTGCTCGGCGATATCGCATTTGCGGACGCGGCGGACGAAGCGGCTTGCAGAGCGCGTTTCGCGGACAAATGGGACGACGATGAGATCTACATGCATTACGATGAAATGAAGCAGTTCTTCCCGTCCATGACCTATGAGAAGATCTCGCACTGCTGCGGTCTGTTCACGCTGAAAAATATTTAAAAATACTTCTTTACTTTAGCACAGTAGAGTGATAGTATGATGAAGTAATTTCCGTTTCAAGGAGGTTTGCTTTGGATTCCATTGCGGCAACGCTCAGCAGCGAAGAAAAGATCGTGTTCGAACTGCGGTCCCTGTACCGCAAGTTCGGCTATGAAAAATACAAGATGAGCAAGTTCGAGGAGTACGACCTGTATGCGAACAACAAGGACTTTCTCGTCTCAGACCACATCATCACGTTTACCGACACCAACGGCAAACTCATGGCGCTCAAACCGGACGTCACGCTGTCCATCGTCCGCAGCAGCCGCGACAGCGACGGACTGCGCAAGGTGTATTACAACGAGAACGTGTACCGCGTATCGCCGCGCAGCAAGGGGTTCCAGGAGATCATGCAGACCGGCCTGGAATGCATCGGTCCCATCGACGACGCCTGCGTGCTGGAGGCGGTCACGCTGGCGAGAAAGAGCCTGCAGCTCATCTCGGACGATTTCGTCCTTACCATCTCCGACCTGGATCTGCTCGCGGCAGCGCTGGACGCGCTGCAGGTGACTCCGGAGAAGAGGGCGTCCGTCCTGTCGTGCATCGCCGGCAAGAACCCGCACGAACTGAGGCGGGTCTGCGAGGAGAGCGGCGTGGATCCGCAGGCGGTTGCGTTCCTGGAGGAACTGACCGGGATCTGCGGGCCGCCTGCGAAGGCGCTGGCCCAGCTGAAGGAACTCGGCTTCAACGACGCGTCCCTCGAACCGCTGAAGAAACTGACGGAAGACATGGAAGCAGCGGGAGAAGGCGGGGGACTGCGCATCGACCTGTCGCTCACCGGCGACATGAACTACTACAACAGCATCATCTTCCAGGGCTACGTGAACAAGATCCCAACGGCCATCCTGTCCGGCGGGCGCTACGACAGGCTGATGCGGCGCATGGGCAAACACGCCAACGCCATTGGCTTTGCGGTCTACATGGACATGCTGGAGCGGTATTACGCTTCGCAGGAGAACAGCAGTGATGTCCCGGCAGCCGGCAAGCCCATGATCAACGTCGCTCTGCCGAAAGGACGTATGGGCGAGAAGGTCTACAGGTTCTTCGCGAAGGCCGGTCTGGAATGCCCGGACATCCTGGAGGACAACCGCAGGCTGATCTTCACGAATGAAGAAGCCGGTGTAAGGTATTTCTGGGTCAAGCCTTCGGACGTCGCGGTCTACGTGGAGCGCGGCGCCGCGGATATCGGCGTGTGCGGCAAGGACATTCTGCTGGAGTACGAGCCCGACGTGTACGAGCTGCTCGACCTGAAGACCGGCATCTGCCACATGTCTGTGGCGGGACCCGCTGATTTCAAAGACGATCCCCGCAGAACGCTGCGCGTCGCGACGAAATTCAGCAATATCGCGCAGGACTATTACGCCAAACTCGGCCGCGACATCGACATCATCCATCTGAACGGATCCATCGAACTGGCGCCCCTGCTGGAACTGTCGGACGTCATCGTCGACCTCGTGGAGACCGGCACGACGCTGCGCGAGAACGGTCTGAAGGAGATCGAGACCATCCTGCCGGTCAGCTCGAGACTGATCGCCAACAAAGCGAGTTATGAATTCAAGTATCAGGCCATCGACCGCATCTGCGAAGCGCTGGCCGCACAGGTAGAAGACCATGATTAAGATCATGAAGATCGGGGAAGTCGCCCCGGAAGAGATATTTGCAAGAGCGGAACCCAAGGTCGACGTCGAGAGCATCGTCGCAGGGATCATCGCGGACGTGAAGGCGAACGGAGACAAGGCGCTGTACGCCTATGCGAAAAAGTTCGACAAGGCAGACCTGAAGTCCCTGCGCGTGAGCGAGGAAGAACTGCAGGAAGCGTTCGAATCGGTGGAGCCCGAATTTCTTGACGTGCTGAAGGAGGCGGCGGAGAACATCCGCGCGTTCCACAGCAGACAGGTGAGGAGCAGCTTTCTTATCAACGATAAGCCCGGCATCGTCATGGGACAGAAGATCATCCCGATGGACAGGGTCGGCATCTACGTGCCGGGCGGCACGGCGGCTTATCCGTCCACGGTGCTGATGGACTCCATCCCGGCGAAGATCGCGGGCTGCGGCGAAGTCGTCATGGTGACCCCTCCAGGTCCGGACGGCTGCGTGAACCCCGTCATCCTGGCCGCCGCAAAGCTGGCCGGTATAGACAAGATCTTCAAAGTCGGAGGCGCGCAGGCTGTCGCAGCGCTGGCTTACGGTACAGAGAGCATCCCCAGAGTCGACAAGATCGTCGGCCCGGGCAACGCGTTCGTCGCGGAAGCCAAAAAGCAGGTGTTCGGCAAGGTCTCGATCGACATGATCGCGGGACCCTCCGAGATTCTCGTCGTCGCGGACGGCGCGTCGGATGCGGCCCACGTCGCTGCAGATCTGCTGTCGCAGGCCGAACACGACAAGCTCGCGAGCGCTGTGCTGGTCACGGATTCGGAAGAACTGGCGAAGGCTGTGCAGACCGAGATCGAAAAGCAGGCCGCAATGCTCGAAAGGGAAGAGATCGCAAGGGCTTCCATCGACAACAACGGAAAAATCATCGTCGCGAAAGACCTGAAGCAGGCCATCGACGTTGCAAACGAGATCGCGCCCGAGCATCTGGAGCTGTGCGTCGACAACCCGTTCGATTACCTGGATCAGATCCGGCATGCAGGATCCGTGTTCCTCGGCAGGAACTGCCCCGAGGCGCTGGGCGACTATCTGGGCGGTCCGAACCACACGCTGCCGACGAGCGGCGCGGCGAGATTCTCCAGCCCGCTGTCCGTCGACGATTTCATTAAGAAGACCCAGTACACGTATTACACGAAGGAAGCGTTCACAGCTGTCGCGGAAGACATCGCGCTGTTCGCCCGCAAGGAAGGGCTGACGGGTCACGCGAAGAGCGCGCTCATCCGCATCACCGAAGGCAAGGAAGAGTAGACCATGAGCAGATTTTTCAGCAAAAGATACGCAGAACTGACGCCGTACACGCCGGGCGAGCAGCCCCAGGACATGGCGTACACGAAACTGAACACGAACGAATCGCCGTTCCCGCCTTCTGAGAAGGCACTGGCTTATGCGGCAGAACATACGAAGCCGCTCAATCTGTACTGCGATCCGACCTGCCATCTTCTGACGGCGAAACTGGCGGAAGTATACGGGGTGACGGAAGACATGGTTCTGGTGACCAACGGATCCGACGAGACGCTGAACTTTGCGTTCATGGCGTTCTGCGACGAAGAGAACCCGGCGCTGTTCCCGGACGTCACGTACGGCTTTTATCCGGTGTACGCGCAGCTGAACCACGTTCCGTTCGAAGAGATCCCCCTGACAGAGGACTTTTCCATCGACCTGGACGAATACAAAAAGCGCAAGGGGACCGTCTTTCTGGCCAATCCCAACGCGCCAACGGGCAAGGCCATTCCCATGGCTGACATCGAAGCGCTCGTCGCGGCAGATCCGGACCGCGTCGTCGTCGTGGACGAGGCTTACGTGGATTTCGGCGCGGAGAGCTGCGTCCCGCTCGTAAAGAAGTACGATAACGTGCTGGTCATCCAGACGTATTCGAAGTCCCGTTCGCTGGCCGGCGCCCGCCTGGGCTACGCCGTCGCGTGTCCGGCGCTCATTGCGGATCTGAACACGATCAAATTTTCGACGAATCCGTACAACATCAACTCGTATTCCGCGGCCGTCGGGCTCGGCAGTCTGCTGGACGACGAAACGAACAAAGCGCACTGCAAAATCATCGCAGAGAACCGGGTATATACCGTCGCAAAGCTGAAGGAACTCGGCTTCGACGTCGTCGATTCCAGCGCCAACTTCGTGTTCGCGAAGCACAAAACCGTCTCCGGGCAGGAAGTTTACGAAAAACTGAAGGCAAACGGCGTTCTCGTGCGTCATTTCACGAAGGAACGCATCAAGGACTATAACCGCATCACCATCGGAACGAAAGAGCAGATGGACGTTCTGTTCGAGACGTTCCGCAAGATCTGGGGGTAAACCATGCGCACATCAGAGATCAAACGCAAAACGGCAGAGACGGATATTGTTCTGAAGCTCGATCTGGACGGCACCGGCAAGTCTGAGATCGACAGCGGCGTGGGCTTTTTAGACCACATGCTGACGCTTTTCGCCAAGCACGGCCGCTTCGATTTGACGCTCACCTGTAAGGGCGACACCAACGTCGACGACCACCATTCCGTCGAGGACATCGGTATCTGCCTGGGCGAGGCATTCGCGAAAGCGCTGGGCGACAAAGCCGGCATCAAGCGTTACGGCAATATGCTGCTGCCCATGGACGAGGCGCTCATCCTGTCCGCGCTCGACATCTCCGGCCGCGCGCACTTAAGTTACGAAGCGAAGATCCGCGCGCGCAAGGTCGGCACGTTCGACACCGAGCTGGCCGAAGAATTCTGGGAAGCGTTTACAAGAAGCGCGAAGATCACGCTGCACATCCGCCAGCTCGCGGGGCGCAACGCGCATCACATCATCGAAGGCATGTTCAAGTCCGTGGCAAGGGCTCTGCGCGAGGCGGTCAGCATCGACCCGGCTCTCGCGGGAGAGATCCCTTCCACCAAGGGCGTTTTATAGAAAGGGGACCGTTATGATCGCGATCATCGATTACGGCGTAGGCAATCTGTTTTCACTGAAGAGTTCGCTGGAGAGCTGCGGCATCGAGGCAATCGTCACCGGTGACCCGGAGGAGATCCGTGCGGCAGACCGCATCATCCTGCCCGGCGTCGGCGCGTTCGAGGACGCCATCGCCAAGCTCAGAAAGGACGGACTCGACCAGGTGGTCATCGAACAGGCGCAGCAGGGCAAACCGCTCATGGGCATCTGCCTCGGCATGCAGCTGCTGTTCGACGTGTCCCACGAATTCGGCCTGCATAAGGGTCTGGGCCTCATTCCCGGCGACTGCGTTCCCATCGCAGACGTGATCCCGGCAGGACTGAAGATCCCGCACGTCGGCTGGAACGCGCTGCACTTTACCGCAAAGTACAGCCCGCTGTTCAAGGACGTGAAGGACGGTGATTCCGTCTACTTCGTGCATTCCTATTACTGCGCGAACTGCGAAAAGGACGTGACGGCTGTGACCGAATACGGCGCGGACCTGACGGCCTCCGTCAAGCGCGGCAACGTGTACGGCTGCCAGTTCCACCCGGAAAAGAGCGGACCCGTCGGCATGAAGATCCTCAAGGCATTCAACGAGCTGTAGGTGACGGAGATGATCATCTTACCTGCGATCGATCTGTACGAAGGCAAGGCTGTGCGCCTGCTGAAGGGCGACTACGCGCAGATGACCGTGTACAGCGAAAATCCGCTCGAAGTGGCGGAGGATTTCAAGAAATGCGGTGCCGGATGGATCCACATGGTGGATCTCGAAGGCGCGCGGGACGGCAGCACGCCGAATTTCAGGACCGTGGCGGACGTCTGCAAAAAGACCGGTCTTCACGTTGAGATCGGCGGCGGCATCCGCGATATCTATACCGTGGCGCGGTATCTGGATGCCGGCGTCAGCCGGGTCATCCTGGGAACGGCTGCGGTCAAAGATCCGGACTTTCTGATGGAGGCGGCGGACCGGTACGGCGAACACATCGCAGTCGGCGCGGACTTGAAGGACGGTTATGTAGCCATCCGAGGCTGGAGGGAAACGTCCGGCCTGACCGGCATGGACTTCTGCCGGCAGATGCAGCAGATGGGCATCCGCACGCTGATCTGCACGGACATCGACAAAGACGGCGCCATGAAGGGCACGAACCACGAGCTGTACAGGCAGCTGCAGCAGGAACTGGAACTCGATATCGTCGCGTCCGGCGGGGTCAGCTCGCTGGAAGCCGTGCGGCGGCTGAAGGCAGAGGGCCTGTACGGCGCAATCATCGGAAAGGCATATTATACGGGCGCAGTGGACCTGCGCGAAGCGATAGAGGTGGCAAAATGATAGCAAAACGCATCATCCCCTGCATGGACGTCAAGAACGGCAGGGTCGTAAAAGGTGTGAATTTCGAGGGTTTGAATGACGTGGCTTCCCCTGTGGATCTCGCGAAGTTCTACAGCGAGAACGGCGCGGATGAGCTCGTGTTCTACGACATCACGGCGTCCGTCGAGGGCCGCAAGATCTTCACGGATATCCTCGTGGAAGCGGCGAAGCAGATCTTCATCCCGCTGACGGTCGGCGGCGGCATCTCGACGCTCGAGGACTTCGACCGCGTGCTGAAATGCGGCGCGGACAAGGTGAGCGTCAATTCCGGGGTCATCCGCGATCCGAACATCATCTATGACGCGGCCAAGCGCTACGGCAGCCAGTGCGTCGTGTTCTCCGCGGACGTCAAGCGCGTGGACGGCACGTTCCACGTGTTCAAGGGCGGCGGCAAGATCGATACCGGCATGGACGCCTACGAGTGGATCCACCGCGGCGTAGAGCTCGGCGCAGGCGAGATCGTTCTGAATTCCATCGACACGGACGGCGTCAAAGGCGGCTTCGACCTCGAGATGCTCGACAAGATCTGCGGCGACCTGTCCATTCCCATCATCGCTTCGGGCGGCGCGGGCTGCATCGGGGATTTCGTAAAATTGTTCAAGGAACTGCCCTGCGTGGACGCGGGCCTTGCGGCTTCTGTGTTCCACTTTGGCGAGGTAAAGATCCCCGAACTGAAGAAAGTACTGAAGGAGAACGGGATCCCCGTGAGGGAGGTCGAAGTATGATCGATATCAACGAACTGAAATTCGACGAGAAGGGACTCATCCCCGCCATCGTCGTGGATGCGGTCAGCAAGAGAGTGCTGACGCTCGCCTACATGAACCGCGAATCGCTGCAGATCTCCATGGAGAAGGGTCTGACCTGTTTCTGGAGCCGTTCGCGGCAGGAACTGTGGCTGAAGGGCGACACCAGCGGCAATTACCAGCACATCGTGTCCATCACAGCGGACTGCGACCGGGACGCGCTCGTCGTGCTGGTCGAAAAGGACGGGCCGGCCTGCCATCTCGGTACGGATTCGTGTTTCGAATATCCGCTGTGGCAGAGCGAAGAGCTGCACGAATTCTCGCTCGAAGGCCTGATGGAACTGCTGAAGGGCAGAAAAGAACTGAAACCGGAAGGTTCTTACACGACGTACCTGTTCGAAAAAGGCATCGACAAGATCCTGAAGAAGGTCGGCGAGGAATCTACGGAGGTCATCGTCGCGGCCAAAGGCGGCGATAAAAAAGAGACCGTCTACGAGATCGCGGATCTTGCGTATCACGTGATGGTCCTGATGACGGAGATGGGCATCTCCACGGAGGATATTCAGAAAGAACTGGCCTCCCGCCACATCATCGATCACAAGGTAAAACAGGAGAAGATGGTCTAACGCAGGGCGGCGAGCTGCTGTGAGTTCTTTTCCCTGCGGTCTTCAAGGCCGAGGGTGATGAGTTCAGCGGTCAGATAGTCCGGCGCGATGCGCTGCACGAGTTCTTTCACGCCGGGTACGGTAAAGGGCCTGTGCTGATCGCGTTCGAACACGTGGAAAAACATTTGGGACGTGCGTTCCTGATAGGATCCGCTTAACACAGGCGGATTCTTTTTGATTTGCTCCGCGAAGTCGCCGGAAACGGAGGCGTTCAGATGGATGCCCCGGGCGGCTGCGCACAGGTCGAACCCTGTCTGTTCGTGCGCGTCGAGCACGGCATGGATATACGAAACCGCCTCCTCCTGGGAGCGCAGGCCGGTGTTCGTGTTCATCAGGTGACCCGTATCGAGCATGATGCCTTTGCTGGGATAGCGGACCGCTGCCAACATGTCGCGGGTGATCTCCGGTCTGCGCAGATTCATCCCCGGCTGCCAGAGATTCTCCAGCAGAAGCAGGGGACCGTCCGTACGGCCTTCGAACAGGACGTTCAGCATGTCCGCGCTGGCGGCGCAGATCTCCTCGTCTGTGTGCAGGTAGTCTTCCGTAAAGGACTCGATGACGCGCGATTCGGCGATATGGAACACGAGATATTCCGCGCCGAACTGCTCCGCATAGAAAAGATCGCGGCGGAACTTGTCCAGCAGCGCGCTGCGGGTCAGACCGCCGTAATACTGTTCTGCCGTCGCCAGGTCGCCGAACTCGTCGGTCAGCGCTTTTTCGTCACCCGTCCAAAGCGCATACCAACAGGGGATGCACGTCATGTGCAGCCCTGTAACGAGTTTGGGATCGATCAGTCCCTCAGCCGGTTCGTCGATCACCTGCAGCTCGAGACCGTCGAAGCCTTCGAGCTGGCGTCTTGTTTCGTTTTCATCCGCAAGGAAACCGCAGTCGTCCCCGCAGGTCGTGACGTTGAAAGAGAGTTTCATATGCTTATTTTACCATAGCCCGGGAGGAAGGGAGTTCTGTGTTTGATGCTTTGTTGTATCAAAGTGTCTGTTTTGATAGAATTACATATATTGTTCAGGAGTCCGGATATGAAGAAAGAAGAAACAGCAAAGCTTAAGACCTGTATCGAAAAAGCGCTTCGCTTTTGGAATGCGCCATCTGCCGTATACGGGATCGTCAAGGATGGAGAAACTGTTCTAAACGGTGCGTACGGAATGAGAGATGTCGAAGCAGATGCTCCGGCGGATACGGACACGCTGTACATGATCGGAAGCTGCACAAAAGCTTTTACGGCTATGCTTGCGGCAAAACTTGTCGATGAAGGCAGGCTGGACTGGGATGTTCCCGTCAGGCTTTACATGCCGGAACTGCGTTTCTACGACAGTGAAACGACGGAAAACGTGACGATGCGCGATCTGCTTTGTCACAGGCTGGGGATGCCGCGGCACGAGTTTTCGTGGTACCGCACGGCCTATACGCGGCCCGAGATCGTGTACAATCTCCGTTATCTCGAACCGAACGCTCCGTTCCGCTCCGTCTGCCAGTATTTCAACCAGGGTTTTCTGGCAGCAGGGTGCGTGATCGAGAAGATCACCGGCCGCCCCTATGAAGAGAGCCTGAACGAATGGATCTTCAAGCCTCTCGGCATGACCCGGACGACGCTTCAGAAGTCCGTGTACGAAACGGACAGCAATGCTGCTGCCCCATACGAGGCAGATTCCGGCGGACAGGGCAGAAAGCGCAAAAGGGTAGAGATCTACAGAAGCGGAGCGGAACGGAGCGGCCGCAGTACGGAAGATCCTCTTGCGCCTGCCGGCATGATCTCCTCGACGCTGACCGATATGATGAAATGGGTCAGGTTCCACCTCGATATGGGCACAGACGGTACGAAGCAGATCATCAGCAGAGAGAACATGGCTGCCATGCATGCGCTGCAGATCCTGTATCCGGAATCCGAAACGCCGGAGGCGGAGAAGGGGATCGCGTTGGATTACGGTTACTGTCTCGGCTGGGAATCGGATGTCTACCGCGGCCATTATCACGTACATCACAGCGGGCATATCGACGGATTTACCGCTGTGTGCAGCTTCGTCCCGGATCTTCGTCTCGGTTTTGTGATGCTTGTGAATTACGGGTATTTCCCGGGTCTTTACGATATCGAACACAGAGTATTGGACGCGTTTCTGGGTGAAAGCGGAACAGATTGGACGGAACGGTACAAAGCCGAAGAGGCGAGCTCAGACGAACAGAGCAGCAGACGTGCAGCGGATGTGCTTGGTCCGGCTCCCCGGGAGTTGACCGGTGTGCGCGGTTTGCCGGACTATACAGGCGTCTACAGCCGCCCAGGCTACGAAGACATCCGCGTGGTCTTTACAGACGGGAGACTGTCCCTGCTGTTTGCCGGCTATACGTTCGCACTCAAACGCTATGGGCCGGAAAGTTTCGTTTTCAAGGGCCCGGATATGGATCTCCCGGGAGATCAGCCCGTTCTGTTCGAAACTGCCGGCAGCTGCATAAACAGCCTTTCCCTGTGGCTCAATACAGAATCCGGAACAGGTCCTGTAACGTTTTTCAGGAGGTCGGAACATGAGGATAACGGATGTCAAATATGAAATGGTAAATCTGAAGATGGCCATTCCGCTCAAGATCACGTACACGAGCATGGCGGATTGCCCGGCCGTATTCGTGAAGATCTCGACGGACGAGGGGATCTGCGGCTATGGAGAAGCGGCGCCTTTTGCTCCTGTCACAGGCGAGACGGAAGTCTCGGTCCTCAGCGTGCTGAAGATGTTCACACCGTTCCTTATCGGGGCGGATCCTCTCGATATTGCGGGAATACACGCGAAAATGGATTCGTGCATCTACGGGAACGGCAGCGCGAAATGCGCAGTCGACATCGCGCTCTATGACATCGCGTCGAAAGCGGCAGGACTGCCGCTCTACCGCTATTTGGGCGGCAGCAGCAGCACTATCGTCACCGACGTCACGATAGGCATGGACGAACCTGCCGTGATGGCCGAAAGGGCGATGGATTGGATCGGCAGGGGCTTTAAGATCCTGAAGCTGAAGACCGGATCGGATCCTGCGGCAGATCTCGACGTGATCCGCCGGATCCGCCGCGCCGCAGGAGAAGACGTGCTCATCCGCATCGACGGCAATCAAGGCTATACAGAACAGACGCTTCTTGCGATCCTGCCGGAACTGGCAGCTCTGGGGGTCATGGCTGTAGAACAGCCGTTGCCGTATTGGGATATAGACGGTCTGGCACGGCTCAAAGCGTCTTCCGGTACGGTCGCCATTATGGCAGACGAGAGCCTGCATGACCCGCACGACGCGCTGCGCCTCTGCCGGGCAAAGGCTGCGGACACGCTGAACATCAAGCTGATGAAATGCGGCGGCATATACCCGGCGCTTGCCATCAATGCCATCGCGGAGAGCTTTGGCGTAAACTGCATGGTCGGATGTATGGCGGAATCGAAACTCGCGATCTCCGCGGCGCTGGCACTTGTTGCGGCAAAAGACAATATCAGCGAAGCGGATTGCGACAGTTTCCTCCTGATCGAGGACCAGGGCCTCGAGATGAAAGGCGGGTTTACGTATTCCGGGTGCAGTATTCAGCTTTCTGAAACGCCGGGGCTGGGGCTGGATATTGATTTTTGACAACTAATATCTGTCTTATTTATTTTGTCTTTGGTATAATTATTAAATATAAATAATTATCCATTTTTTATTCAGGAGCCCCTCATGAGAGATTACGTCATCAAACGCATATCGCAGGGCATACTGCTCGTGATCGTCGTTTCGATCCTGGTCTTCGCCATGCTGGATCTGATGCCGGGCGACCCCATCAACATCATGACGGACCGCAAGGTTTCCGAAGAGGTCAAGGAACAGCTGCGCATCGAGTATCACCTGAACCTTCCGCTGCATCAACGGTACGTCATCTGGGTGAAGGACATGCTGCACGGCAACTTCGGAAAGTCCATCAAATCGAAACTCCCGGTGATGGACATGATGAAAGCCCGCCTGCCCGTGACGCTGAAACTCACGCTCACGGCTCTGCTCGTCGAGCTCGTCATCGCCGTACCGATAGGTCTGCTGGCCGCGTATAAAAAGGACAGCATCTTCGACCGAATCGTCATGGACGTCTCGCTGTTCTTTACGGCCGTACCGTCGTACTGGATCGCGGTCGTCTTCATGCTGCTGTTCGCGGTCAAACTCCGCGTGCTGCCGCTGTCAGGCTTCAGTACACCGCTGCATTACGTCCTTCCCGTCGCGTCTCTGGTCGTATCAGGCATCGCCAGTACCATCCGCATGACGAAGACGGAAGTGCTGGACGTGCTGCGCGAGAAATACGTGCTGACGGCCTACGCCAAAGGTCTGAAAAAGAAGAGCGTGCTCGTGAAGCACGTGCTGCGCAACGCGCTCATCCTCGTTACGATCATGTTCTTCATGAGCGTTCCCTGGGTCATCAGCGGGGCGGTCATCATCGAAAATATCTTCACGATCCCCGGCATGGGGCAGATGCTCACGTCGGGTATCCTCAACCAGGATTTCCCCATCGTGCAGGCTTGCGTGTTCATCCTGGCCATCCTCACGGTGGTCTGCAATCTGATATGCGACATCATTACGGCTGTGCTTGACCCGCGCATCCGCATTTCGCTCGGAGGTGAGAACTGATGAAGAAGTTCCTGTACAACCTCCGGCACAACAGAAATCTGGCGATCGGTACCGTCATGGTCCTGATCGTCATATTGGTCGCGATCTTCGCCGACCAGATCGCTCCCTATGCTTTCGACGATTCCTATGTCGCCCCGAAGTTTACAAAACCGTGCAGCGACTTTCCGTTCGGCACGGACGATTTCGGCCGCGACATGTTCAGCCGCGTCGTTTACGGCAGCCGCATCTCTTTGCGGGTGGCGCTTTTGGCCGCGATCATCGAGATCTGCCTCGGCGTCAGCATCGGTCTGCTCGCTGGCTATTACGGGGGCAATCTCGACCGTGTGCTGTCGTTCATCGGCGACCTGACGTGGTCCATGCCGCCCATCATCATGTCCATGGCTGTCATCACAGTGCTGGGCAAGGGCCTGACGAACGTGATCATCGCTATCGCGGTCGTCAGCTGGGCATCTTACGCCAGAACGGTCCGCGCAAAGACGCAATCGTTGAAGAATATGGCATTCGTGGAGACCGGCGCCGCCTTCAACGAGACGGACTTCTCGCTGATGGTGCGCTACATCCTGCCCAACATCGTTCCGACCATCATCGTCCTGGCTTCGCTGTCGATCCCCTCGACGATCATGAACACGACGGCGCTCTCGTTCCTGGGCCTCGGCTCTATGCCGCCGTCTCCGGACTGGGGCTTGCTGCTGTCTAATTCCATGAGCTACATCTCCATCGCGCCGTGGCTGGCGATCTTCCCGGGGGTGGCGCTCGTGTTCACCGTATTCGCATTCAATCTGTTCGGCGAAGGCCTGCGCGACCTGCTCGATCCGCGGCTGCAGTCCAGATAGGAGGGTCCTATGGAAGATACGATCCTTCGGGTAGAACATTTAAGCGTAGATTACAAGATCAAGGCGGGGTATCTGTCGGCGGTCAACGACGTGTCGTTTTCCATCGACAGGGGCAAAGTCCTGGCTCTGGTCGGGGAATCCGGCTGCGGCAAATCGACCGTGGCCCATACCATCATGCGCCTGTCCATCGACCACAACGAGCGCATCGGCGGCAATATCTTTTTCGAAGGGCAGGACCTGACGAAGATCTCCGAAGCTGAAATGGAGAAAGTCCGAGGCAAGCATATCGGCATGATCTTCCAGAATCCGCTCGATTCGCTCAACCCCGTGTACCGTTCCGGCTCACAGGTCGCGGAAGCGCTGCGTCTGGACGGTCTGTCGAAGCACGAGGCGAGAGAACGGGTCATCCAGCTGTACCGAGACGTGCAGATCCCCAATCCGGAAGAGCGCATCGAGGCGTTCCCGCACGAACTGTCCGGCGGCATGCGCCAGCGCGTCATGATCGCCATGATGCTGGCCCGCCATCCGCAGCTTCTGATCGCGGACGAGCCGACGACGGCACTGGACGTCACGGTCGAGGCGCAGGTGCTGAACATCATGAAGGAGATGTGCGACAAGGAAGGCGCGTCGGTATTGCTGATCACGCACAACTTCGGCATCGTGGCCGAGATCGCCGACCGCATCGGTATCATGTATGCCGGCGAACTGGTGGAGGAGGGGGAGGTCCACGAGATCTTCCGCAATCCCGTGCATCCGTATTCGCAGGCTCTTCTGGCCGCGCTTCCCAAGATCAAGAAGAGCGAAGGCACGATACAGACCATCGAAGGCACCGTGCCGCGCATCCTCGAGAAGAAGCCGGAGTGCCGCTTTGCGAACCGCTGCCCGTACGCTGACGAAACGTGCCGCTTCAGCAGTCCCGAAGCAAAGTTCATAGCGCCGGATCACATGGTCCGCTGCCACAAGAGGTGATGCTATGGAACCCATCATCAAGATCGAAGGCTTGAATAAGCAGTTCAGCTCTTCCAAAGGGCTGTTTTCCAGAAAGAAGACTTATGTAAACGCAGTGCAGGATTTCTCTCTGGACATCTACGAAGGCGAGATCCTGGGCCTGATCGGCGAATCCGGCTCCGGAAAGACCACGCTGGCCCGTGTTCTGCTCGGCCTGACCCGTTCCACAGGCGGCAGTCTCGAGATCGGCGGCGCACAGATGGTCGGCGCAGGCAAGGCGCAGATCAGGAAGGCCCGCGAGAATTTTGCAGTAGTATTCCAGGATCCCGCGTCGAACCTGAATCCGCGCCAGACCGTCGAAAGCTCTATCATAAGGCCGCTCATCATCCGCGGCATGAGCAAAGAGAAGGCGAAAGAGAAGGCCCGCCAGGCTCTGGCGAGCGTGCAGCTGGACGAGAGCTATCTCGAGAGCTATCCGCACCAGCTTTCCGGCGGCCA
>JAFYYP010000016.1 GCA_017557505.1 Bacillota bacterium
ACCTGGGTCTTGCCGTCCGGGCGCAGGTAGGTCAGCACGCCGTCCTTGCGGACCTTCGTCAGCTGCATCGCCAGTTTGTGCGCCAGAGAGATGGGCAACGGCATGAGTTCCGGGGTCTCCGTGCAGGCGTAGCCGAACATGATCCCCTGGTCGCCGGCACCGCCGACTTCTTCGTTCGTGCCCATGGCGATGTCCGGGGACTGCTGATCCATCGCGACGATGATGCCGGAGCTGAACGAATCGAAGCCGTATTCGCCCTTCGTGTAGCCGATGTCGGCGATCACCTTGCGGGCGATGCCCTGGATGTCGATGTAGCCGGACGTGGTCATTTCGCCCATGACCATCACAAGGCCGGTCGTCGCGCAGGTCTCGCAGGCGACTCTGCTCAGCTTGTCCTGGCGCAGCGCTTCGTCGAGCACGGCGTCGGAGATCTGGTCGCAGACCTTATCGGGGTGGCCTTCCGTGACGGATTCGGAAGTGAACAGTTTTCTTACCATGGTTATCTCCTCCTTTGTTTCATAAGAGCTCATGTATGGAAAAGACCTCTTCGAAAGAAGAGGTCTTGTTTCATAATTTACCTCATCTTTCAGGTTAAACCTGCAGGATTTAGCACCTTTTCGTCGATAGGTTGCCGGGCTTCACAGGGCCTGTTCCCTCAGCCGCTCTTGATGAGCTCTATTCAGTTCTGCACTACAATAACATGACCCGGCAGGAAAGTCAACTCCTGCCGGGTCAGCTGATCACAAGAAGTCGTTATTTGAATTCTGCAGCAATGGCTTCTTCGATCGCCTTGGCCTCGTCTTCCTTGATCTTGTAGGCGTGTACGCCGTCGATCGGGAATTCACCTGCCTTGACCTCTGCGCAGTAATCCTGGAAGGACTTCAGCATCACTTCGCCGACGTTGCCGTACTTCTTGACGAACTTCGGGGTGAAGTCGTCGAAGTAGCCGACCATATCCGCGAAGATCAGCAGCTGGCCGTCCATGTAGGAACCGGCGCCGATGCCGAGAACGGGGATGGAGACCGCGTCGTGGATGGCCTTGCCGGTGATGGCGGGAACGCCTTCGACCAGGATCATGCTTGCGCCTGCGGCTTCGATATCCTTGGCGGCCTTGACGAGCTTAACGGCAGCTTCCAGAGACTTGCCCTGTGCCTTGTTGCCGCCCAGCTGAGCTGCGAACTGCGGGGTGAGGCCGATGTGGCCGATGACGACCATGCCGGCGTCATTGATGGCGGAGATTCTGGACAGGCAGGAGGGAGTGTAGCCCTCGAGCTTGATGGCGTCCATCGCGGCTTCCTTGATGAAGCGGCCTGCGTTCAGGATAGCTTCCTCGTCGGACAGCTGATAGCTCATGAAGGGCATGTCGCCGACGCAGAAGGTGTTCGGAGCGCCTCTGTGGACTGCCTGCGCGTGGGAGATCATCTCGTCCATGGTGACGGGCCAGGTGTCTCTGTAGCCGTGCATGACGTTGCCTGCGGAGTCGCCGACCAGGATCATTTCGACGCCTGCTCTCTCTTCATACTTCGCGGTCAGGTAGTCATAACCGGTCAGCCAGGTGATCTTCTCGCCTGCGGCTTTCATGTTTCTGAAATCTACGATAGTCTTTTTCTTAACGTCTGCCATTTGTATTACCTCTCTGAATCTTAAACAAACAGGGTTATTAACTGGTAAAAATATTATATACCCGCAAAAAGAAAAGATTGCCATAATGTTTTCTATGGCAATCATAAGGTTTCTTGATGATTTTACTGGTCCAGGGCTTTCAGGAACTCCGTGAAGTCCGTCATGCCGCTTAAGGCGAACTCGTAGATGATGGGATCCGCGAACTGGTATTTCGCCGTGGACTGAATGATCTTGTTGATGCGACCGGTCTGAAGCAGGGCTTCTGCACGCACGATGTCGTCGAGAGAATACGCTCCGACGATCAGCTGGCCGTAGTCGGTGACGAAGTACAGCGTCTGCACGTCGTCGGACAGCTTGAAGTCGGCCTGCTCGACGTGGTAGTTGTCGCGCTTGAACTCCATGAACATGTCGCCGCAGTCGTGGCCGGTCTTCGTGGCGCCCAAAACGTAAGGCGCGAACTCGCGGTCGAACACATCCATGTCGCCGTAGATCTCGTAGACGGTCACGAATTCCGGACGGGAGAGCTTCATGGAAGCCTCGTAGTCCGAGATGCGGAACTCACTGCGCTTTTTCGCACCGGTGATCTTGCCGCCTGCGATGGACACCTCGCTCGTCACGATCTTGTGCGTGTTCTCGTCGTCCACTTCGATCAGCGATTCGCACAGGTAGTTCTTTTTAATGACCCCTCCGGTGAACTGGATGGTGTTGCGAAGGAACGTGCAGTGGCGGGAAGGCTCGATCCTGCCGAAATCCGCGGGGTCTGCGCCGTCCGCGACGAGCAGGGCCGCGCCTTCGGGGTCCTTGCCGAAGCAGCGCATCAGGTAGTAATTCACCGCGCCGTAATCGGTGTGGATGTCGACGCACATCTTGCGCTCCAGCGCTTCCCTTTCTTCTTCGGAAAGCAGCACGGGCGCCTTCGTGATGAAGTCGAGGTCCCTGGCTTCTTCAGGCAGCAGCATGTTCCGGCGCTTGGTCTCGGCGATCATGGTGTTCGCGAGATACCGCGCTTCGCGTTCGGTCAGGGGCTTCATCTTGGCGCCGAGGCCGCCGTACAGGCCTCTGCCGGTCACTTCGACCGTGATGTCGTCATCCCCGATGTAGGTGGCCATGGATTCCAGGCCGAGCTCTTCGATGTCGTAGTAATAGAACTGGTGCAGGTCGCGCACGTCGGTCTCGTACGGCAGGATCCAGTGCAGGTGCATGCCAACGACACCCATCAAGCGGGTGTCCGTGATCTCGCCGCCGGCGAACCGGTATTCAGATATGAGGGAGCTGCTCTTGCCGCCCTTTAAGACCTTCAGTTCCATGTGTGAGAATAGAAAACCCGGCATATTCCAGCCGGGTCTTTTGGCATCTTGTTATCGCAATTAGTCGATGTTGTACTTCTGCTTGAACTTTTCTACACGGCCGCCGCGATTGATGAACTTCTGCTGACCCGTAAAGAAAGGATGGCACTGCGCGCAAACGTCCAGACGGATCTCGTCCTTGGTGGACTTCGTCATAAAAGTGTTTCCGCAGGCGCAGGTGACCTTGCAATCTCTGTATGCAGGATGGATACCTTCTTTCATCGCTGTGTTCCTCCTTCTACCAAAATATCTATTGACTGGCGCTCCGAAAAGCGCTCATACGCTTTACAAGCCTTATAAATATAGCACAAGTAAAATCAGGTTGCAAGCACTTTTTTGAAGGCTTTGAGGTATCTGGTGCGGCCGGCGAGGTCGCGCAGAACTTCGGAAGAAGAATAGGCGCCGGATGCTTCGCAGGCATTGCGGACGAGGCTCTCCTGCGCATCGTCGATCTCCATGAGGAGCAGGCCGCCGGGAGTAAGATAAGCTGGGGTTTCTTCGATGATCCGTGAGACGAGATTCATGCCGAGCGGACCCCCGTCCAGGGCGAGCCTCGGCTCGTGATCTTTGACCTCGGATTCGAGCGTTTCCACGGTCGCCGACGGAATGTACGGCGGATTCGAAACGATAACGTCGAAGGGTTCCGTGTTATCCGGCAGCGCTTCGAACAGATCGCCCTGCAGCAGCGTGATCTGCTCCGGAAAGCTCTCGTGCGCCTTGCAGTTTTCTGCCGCGATGGCGAGTGCTTCTTCGCTGAGGTCCGCTGCAAACACTGCGCTTTCCGGGTATGCATGCGCCGCCCAGGCCGCGATGCAGCCGCTTCCGGTACAGAGGTCCAGGATGCGCTTCGGGGCCGTCTCCGCTTTCTGCAGAAGTTCGCACAGTCCCTCCGTTTCAGGCCTTGGGATCAGCACGCCGGGCGCGACTTTGATATCAAGTCCCATGAAGTCCGTGTGCCCTAAGATATACTGCAGCGGTTCTCCTGCCGCCCTTCTCTTCGCCCACTCGAAAGCCGTATCCACGCAGGTCTGGCACGCGTAGTCCCTGTAGCCCGTCACGAGCTGCACGGAATCGTACCCGAGCGCATCCTGCAGCAGAAAACGCGCTTCATTCGCGGCATTCTCAATGTCCGCGTCGCGCAGGATCTTTGCAACTTGTCTCTGGGCTTCGATGAGGGTCATCGCAGGGTCACCTGCAGCAGCACCGGGTTGTGGTCGGTGTTGACGAAGCCCATGTCCTGCGTCGCGAGGCTTTCGACCTTCAGGTTGGAAGACGCGATGAAGCCGTCGATCAGGTAGTACTGGAAGTATGCCGGGTCGGGGTTCGCGCCCTTCAGCGGCGTCCTCAGGCTGCGGCAGCTGGGATGGGAAGCATCCATCAGGAACTGCCAGTCGCCGTCGATCGAAGCGACGTCGATCAGGCCGGGCGTCCATTCGCCGCCCAGGTTCGGATACGCGTTCACGTCGGCGCTCGAGAAGATCTGGTTGAAGTCGCCGCCTGCGATCACGTAGTTGCCCTTTGCGGCCTCCGCCTGCAGCAGTTCTGCCAGCATCTTCGTCTGGGCGACCTTGCCCTCGCCCGAATCGTAGGCTTCGAGATGCAGGTTCATCAGCACGAGTTCCTTGTCGGAGCCCTCGATGGGCACGCGGCTGACCAGCACGCAGCGCTTCAGGTTCGCCATGCGCACGGGCCAGGAGAACGGGACGGGCAGCTGCACGCGTTCAGAGCTCGCGATGGGATACGAACTGAACGTCGCGAGGCCCGAATCCACCTTGCCGATGGGCGGCATGGGGTACGGGATGAACGCGACCTTGAAGTTGTTCGCGAAGCTCGACTGCTGCTCGATGAGGATGGACTGCACGAGCTCGTATTCGTCGATGTGCTTCGAACGCGTGGAATCGCGGTCGACTTCCTGCAGGAAGACGATGTCGGGGTCCATGTCCGCGATCCCTTCCAGGATGCCCGCCATGTTCAGCTTGACCCGGTTCAGCGTCGCGGTATACACGTGCGAGCCGCCGTCCATGAAGAAGTCCGCATTGTCGCCGAGCGCGCCGTAGCCGACGTTCCAGGTGACGATCTTGAACGTGTCGCCTTCGGAAAGCGTGTAGGCGGCCTTGCCTTCCACGTCGACGGCCACCCGCTCCGCCGGCTTGAATTCGGTCACGGTCAGGTATACGAACAGCGCGACGACGGCCAGCACGGCGATCAGGATGAGGGTCAGAAGGAATTTAAAGAAACGCGCGATGGGGTTGCTCTTTTTCTTCGGTTCTTTGCTCATAGTTTTCCCTTTCTGTTATTCCATGAGGTCGTCCAGGCTGGACGGGTCACCGATCTGGTCGAACTTCACGGACGAGATGACCAGCGGGAGCAGGTCTTCTTCGTCGAACGACTCGGGATCTTCGATCTCCTCGTCGAAGGTCATGATATAGTCGTAGAATCCGTGATGCATGTAGATGATATTGTCCATCAGGTTCCAGCCGCCGCAGTACCAGCCGTCTTCGAGCAGCTCTCCGACGGTCTTGCCGGCGAGAGCGTCGAGCTCCGCCTGCTCGGGGATACCTGCGGTCAGGTCGTCGATGCGCAGCAAGGGAGCGTCGCCGATGATGGCACGCAGCTTTTCTTCGTACTGATCGTCGTCCCAGTCGAGGTCGAACACCGCCTGCGAGGTCTCCGGGGAGATCTCAGCGACCGCACGGTAGATGTGCTCATCCTGTTCGAACGCGTAGGCATAATACTGTTCCGTGCAGGCGTACCCGTAATTGGGCAGGCCTAAAAGTTCGCCCAGCGTCTTGGCCGCGTCCAGATCTACGGGGGTCTCGTCGCTTCCCTTGACGCCGAAGACCGCGACCAGGTCCATATCTTCCGTGACCTCGACCGTGAACTGTTCCTCTCTGGAATACTCTTCGCCGAAGTTCGTCCACTTCATGAATTTCCAGCCTTCGTCAGGCTTTGCGGCGAAGGTGTAGACCTCGGGTCCTTCCAGGCCGACGTAAGCGGACTGGGACGGATACTCGTCGTCGAACGCGATCGTCTCGCCTTCCGGCGCGTAGGCGATCTGGCCGTCTCCTTCCGTGTTGACCATCACCGTAAAGGCGGCCTCGGGGAGCTCGTAAGGTGCAAAGTGATATTCGCCGTCCGGGGTTGCCAGCAGCACGCCGTCGTCTCCTTCCTCGGAGACGGTCACGACGTACTCGACCCCTTCATCGTAAGAGATATTGCCGTGCAGCGTCTTGCCCTCCTGCGGAATGACCCCGCCGTACATGCCTTCGCCGAGGAAGCACCCCACGTACCAGCCGGGGTTCTCTTCGTCTTCCGTGGAATAAATGGACAGCAGATTTTCCGCATCGTCTGCGAACGTGCCTTCGCGCGTCCAGGTGAAGCCGCCACCACCGTCTGTGGAGGACGTGCAGCCCGCGAGCATCGCGAGGATCAGCGCAAGCGCAAGCAGAAAAATCAGTTTCTTTTCTTTATTTCTCATGGAGATTCTCCTTTTCATTACCCGATCATTATATCAAACCTGCGCGGATTTGTCGCTTGCGGAGCGACCCGCCGCGCGCAAAACCTGTTATACTGGTTGCAGAAGTTTCAAAAGGAGGAACGAGGATGAAGACGATACGAATCACGGGACGCGGCCAGATCCGCGTGACCCCGGACAAGACCCGCATCATGATCGCCCTGAACGACGTGTGCGAAGAGTACGCGCAGGCGCTGGAGAAGGCATCGAAGGAGAGGGCGACGCTGCAGGAAGTGCTGCGCGGCTTCGGTTTTGCGGACAGCGACCTGAAGACGCTGAATTTCAACATCGACCCGGAATACGAAGGCTATCAGGAAGACGGGATCTGGAAGCAGAAATTCAAGGGATACCGCTACTATCACCAGCTGAAGCTGGAATTCCCGTCGGATAACGACAAGCTGGGCAAAGTACTGTACGCCATGGCGGCCAGCGGCCTGACGCCCGAGTTTTCCATCGGCTTTTTCGCGAGCGACCCGGAGGCGGTCCGCAACGAACTCTTAGCAGACGCCGTCGCAGACGCGAAGGCGAAAGCCGAAGCGCTGACGGCGGCTGCGGGGGTCAGCCTGGGCAAGATCCAGAGCATCGACTACGCGAAGGCGGACCTGAACCTCGCGGTCAATACGATGCGCATGCCGATGATGGCCAAGGGGATGGCCGCGGAGGAATGCTGCGACAGCTACGACATGGACGTGCAGCCCGACGACATCGAGCTGACCGACACCGTGACGATACTTTGGGAGATCGTTTAAGCCATGTGCCACAGGATCTGGTATACGAAATTCGCGCTCGAGCGGGCCATGTGGAAATTCGGCCTGCTCGGCGAGATCGAACCGCTCGCGCGCGGGACGATCAATCCGAACGACCTGGCCGTCATCTTCTGCGGACGCGACGGTTCGCCTTCGATGCAGCAGGCGAAGTGGGGGTTTGCGGGCAAGGAAGGCGGCCTCGTGATCAATGCGCGGTCTGAAAGCATCTTCACGAAGCCGATGTTCAGCAGTTCGGCCCTTTACCGCCGCTGCCTCGTGCCCGCAGAGACGTTCTTCGAGTGGGACCCCGCCAAGAACAAAGTCGGCTTTCAGCAGCCCGGCAAGGAGCTGATGTACCTTGCGGGTCTCTGGAAGCCTGCGAACGGCACAGGGTCGGACGACGCTCCGCGCTTCGTCGTGATCACCGCTCCTGCGAACAAGTCCGTCGAAAACGTGCACGACCGCATGCCGCTTCTGATCGACGAGGACGAGGCCCGCGCCTGGATCCTCGACGAAGACGCCGCGAAAGAGCTCCTGAAAAAACCGCTCCCGGACCTGAAGCAGATCCGGGAGGAGGAGCAGTTAACGCTGTTTTAAAGGATAGCAACCGCTATCTTTTTTTCTTTGTCTTCGGCATAGGCAACTCGTCGTACATAGCTTCGAGCAGTTCGCACAGGAAATCCCTGTCGTCCACGTCGCCGACGAGCAGCATCTCGGAGCCGCCGGGATAAGGGATCTCGCGGACCGCGTCTGGCATGAGGGCCAGGGAAGCGGGCGTGATCTTCACGAGGAAACGGTCGTCGTAGATGCCCGCAGGGATCTTTCCGTGGAAATAGATGACGTACTCGCCCATCATCGCGCGGTAAGAGATACCGTCCAGGCCGGACAGCTGGTCCATGATAAAGTCGAGATAATCTTTGCTGGATGCCATAACCCAGAGTCCTTTCTGCCTCAGTGGATCAGTTCGATCTCACCGATGAGGGGCAGCGGTGTGCTGTCCATCCGGAAAGCGCGGAAGATACCCATAAAGAAGAACACGAGGCAGGCGATGCCGATGATGTTGGACACAAAGCCGAACAGGCGAAAACGGCCCAGGAGGTCGGAGACGGTCGCAAGGATGTTGATGAGCAGCGCCTGATTCAGGTGGCGGCGCACCAGGGGATCCGCGGGGTCGCGGGCAATCAGGGCGATCACGAACCCGATCCAGGTGATATAACTGATGACGGAAAACAGCTGCGAATGTCTGTACATAGTCTCTCCTTCCGTTCTGCCGTGCAGAACCTTTCTACGTCCTGTATTATACACCATTTCCGATGTATAATCAGGAAAAGAGGCTTTTATGGAAAACGACCGCAATCTCGGCTACACAACAGAACAGTACAAAGTCTACCGCCGCTACGCGTGGCGCTATCTTGTGCTGTTCTCCTGCCTGTACATGACCCTCTACTGCTGCCGCCTCAACCTGGGCAACGCGGCGGGGATCATCATGGAGGACCTCAGCTGGGCCGCCAAAGACATCGGCATCCTCACGTCGGTGCTGTTCTGGAGCTACGGCATCGGGCAGCTCGTCAACGGCAGGCTGTCCGAGATCGCGGGACCCGGCAGATTCATCGCGGCCGCTGCTCTGCTCTCGCCCTTATGCAACCTGCTGATATCTATGCAGAGCAGTCTTGCAATTATGGCCGTCATCTGGGCGTTCAACGGTTTTTTCCAGTCCATGGCCTGGAGCCCGGGACTGGCCCTGATCTCGCGCTGGTGGCCGGGCGAGCGGCACGGATTCGCCGCGGGCTTCGTCCACGCGTTTTCGGGATTCGGACAGGCGCTGTGCATGGTCACGGTCGCGGCAGCGCTCAAATGGCTGCCGTCTTTAGGCTGGCGCAGCTGCTTTATTCTGCCCGCCGCCATTCCCGTTACCCTCTTCGTTATCTACAAGCTGTTTACCCGCGAAACGCCTGCGAAAGCGGGTCTTCCCGAATTCACGTCAGAAGATCCGGAAGATGCCGAAAACGAAGAAAAGATGCGGGCCCTCGTCAAGGAAAAAGGCAACCTTTACCCTTATCTCTATCTGCTGCAGAATAAGCAATTCGACGCATGGCTGATCATCGTATTTTTAGGCGGCATCATCCGCTACGGCCTCGCAACGTGGATCCCGCTTTATTTCAGCGACCGCTTCGGCGTCGACATCACGGCGGGTCTTCTGCAGTCGCTGGCCTTCCCCGTCGGCATGGGCATCGGCACGTTCGTGCTGCCCGTGCTCACGGATAAGTTCTGTCCCAAGGACAGGCTGCCCGCGGTCATCGCCTGCGCGGCGCTGCTTGCGGCATCCGTCGCGGCTTTCCTTCTGCTCGACCCGACCACGGCTGCCGGCAGCGCTCTCGTCAGCATCGTTCTGTTCCTCGCGGGCTTTGCGCTGTACGCCATCACCGGCTGCGCGTTC
Organism: Bacillota bacterium; assembly: GCA_017557505.1. GTDB lineage: Bacteria > Bacillota > Clostridia > Peptostreptococcales > Anaerovoracaceae > RUG11894. The sequence continues at coordinate 9,667 of JAFYYP010000016.1, forward strand.
ACGTACGCGTGCGACGTCGGCGGGCGGGTATTCACGGCGACCGCATCGGGCGTCCTCGACTTCTGTTCGTACATGGGCGCCGCCGTCCAGAGCCTCGTCTACGGTTTCTTCTTAAAGCAGCTGGGCTGGAACATGGTGTTCGTCTCGATCGCGGTCATGAGCCTTCTCATCCTGCTCATCGCCTTGAAAAGCAAGAAAAAATAAAGCCCGGAAGATCGCTCCTCCGGGCTTTCGTTTGCCTATTTCTTTTCTCTGTCCGCCTTGTACTTTTCCGTCGCTTCCTTGTCCTTGATATATTCGCCTTGCGGCGTGACCCGCCCGACCCAATAGTCGACCGGCACGTCCGGATCTTCGTGCGAGGGCAGCACGGCCTTTACCGCGATGATCGCGACCTCGAGCATGTCGTCGGTCGGCTCCTTCGTCGTCAGTTTCTGCAGCATGATGCCCGGCATGGACAGGATCCTTACGCATGCCCCGTCGTGGCGGCCGGTGAACTGCAGCAGCTCGTACGACAGTCCCGCGATCACGGGGATCAGCAGCAGGCGCGAAATGACGCGCGCGGCCAGGTTCGGCCAGCCGAGCAGTGAGAACACGAGCAGCGCGATCACCATCACGAACATCAGGAAAGACGTGCCGCAGCGCGGATGCAGCGTGTAGAACGTCTGCGCGTTGGCGGGGGTCAGTTCCATGCCGTTCTCGTAGCAGTGGATGGTCTTGTGCTCGGCGCCGTGGTACATGAACGTCCGCCTGATGTCGGGCACGCGCGAGATGAGCGACACGTACACGACGAACATGCAGATGCGCAGCAGCCCCTCGATCAGGTTGAGCAGGAACGGGCTTTCGAGGCCCGCCTTTCTCAGCAGGCTCATGACCCCGGTCGGCAGGATGATGAACACACCGACGGTCAGCAGGATCGACAGCAGCACGGACACGTACATCATGATGGTGTTCGCCTTCTCCTTGCCGAACTTTTCGTTCATCAACAAGGTCAGCTTGTCGTCTTCGTAGTACGACTTGCCCTCCGCGTCCTCGCAGTTCTCGAGCACGTCCGCCGAATACATCAGAATGCGGGTGCCGGTGACGAGCGACGACACGAAGCTGACCACGCCGCGCACAATCGGCCACTTCTTCCAGCCTCCTGGCGCAGGCAAAGGCTCCACGGCCAGGTGCACGTCGCCGTCGGGCTGGCGCACCGCGATAGCCAGGGCCCTGCTTCCGCGCATCATGAGGCCTTCCAGCACGGCCTGCCCGCCCACTTTCGTAGGCGTCGCGTTTTTCATGAAAATTTTATTCCAGTCCATAGTATCTAAGTCTTTATTTGCTGAGGAGCCGGGTAAACTAAGCGAGGTCGTCTGCAAGCGCCGGAGCGCAGCGACAGAGCGGGCCGAGCGTGTTTACCCGGTCCGAAGCTATAACCTCAAGCGCTTCATGCGCGCGATGAATTCCTCGTTCTTCTTGGTGTGGGCCAGCTCTAAAACGACGCGCTCCGTCGCCTCTTCGATGCCCCAGTCGGCGACCGCCCTTCTCATCATCCAGACGGCCTCGAGCTCGTCCTGGGTCATGAGCATGTCTTCGCGGCGGGTGCCGGATTTATTGATGTTGAGCGCCGGGAAGATGCGCTTTTCCTGCAGCTTGCGGTCCAGGTGCAGCTCCATGTTCCCCGTGCCCTTGAATTCCTCGAAAATGACGTCGTCCATGCGGCTGCCGGTCTCGATCAGCGCCGTCGCCAGGATGGTGATGGACCCGCCCTCCTCGATGTTTCTCGCCGCGCCGAAGAACTTCTTGGGCTTGTACAGCGCCGCGGGATCGAGACCGCCTGACAGCGTACGGCCGCTCGGCGTTTCCACGAGGTTGTAGGCTCTTGCCAGGCGCGTGATGGAATCCATCAGGATGATGACGTCTTTTCCGTGCTCCACGAGCCGCTGGGCTCTGGCGAGCACCATCTCCGCGACCTTCACGTGGTGAGACGGCTGCTCGTCGAACGTCGAGTAGATGACCTGTCCCTTGATCTCCCTCTGCATGTCGGTGACCTCTTCAGGCCGCTCGTCGATCAGCAGCACGATGAGCTCCGCGTCCACGTGCTGGTTTTCGATGGCCTTGGCGATCTGCTTCAGCAGCGTCGTCTTGCCGGCTTTGGGCGGAGCGACGATCAGGCCGCGCTGGCCTTTGCCAATGGGCGCCACCAGGTCGGTGAGCCGCATGGAAAGCGCGGATGACCCGTTCTCCAGGCGGATGCGCTCGGTCGGATAGATCGGGGTGAGGTCCGAAAAATCTTTGCGGTGGATGGATACGCCGGGTTCGTCGTCGTTGACGGTCTTGACGAACAGCAGCGCGCCGAAGCGCTCGTCGCTGCCCGGTTTTCTCGCGATGCCGCATATCTTGTCGCCGGTCTTCAGGTTGAAGCGGCGGATCTGCGTCGGGGACACGTAGATATCCTCGTCGGACGTCAGGAAGTTATCGAAACGCAGGAAGCCGAAGCCGCCTTCGGCGAGTTCGAGGATGCCCGTTTTTTCCATGCGGCCTTCCTTCATCGGCGCACCCTTGCGCGGGTCTTCCGCCTTAGCCTCTTCTTCAGCCTTCGCGGACTCTTCCGTCTTTTCCGGTTCCGCAGGCTTTTCTTCCTGCGCGGTCCGCTCTTTTTCCGCCTCTTCGTGCATCTTCGTCAGGATGTCCATGATCTCCTTTTTCTTCAGAGACGCAGCGTTCTCTATCCCGAGCGCCGCAGCGATTTCCCGCAATTCAGCGACTTTTTTGCCCTTCAAGATATCCAGTTCCATAAAAGCAGTTAACTCCGTTCTACGGGCCGATTTTCGGCCTTATACAGCATGCGGCAGGCAGGGGTCGGCATACGGGCGCGCACGCAAAAACCGCCAGGCCGCTTATTTATTGAATTCTCTCAGTAAAATGGGAAAACCGCGGAAGAACTCCGCGGTTTTAGTATAGCACGTTTTCTTTTCTGCGCAAGCCTTAGGCGCCGAGATAAGCCTTCTTGATCTCGGGGCTGGCCAGCAGTTCCCTGCCGGTGCCGCTCATCACGACTTTGCCCGTCTCGAGCACGTACGCGCGGTCCGCGACGGACAGCGCCGCCTGGGCGTTCTGCTCGACGAGCAGGATCGTCGCGCCGTTTTCGTGCAGGCTCTTGACGATGTCGAAGATGTGGTCGACCAGGATGGGCGCCAGGCCCATGGACGGCTCGTCCATCATGATCAGGCGGGGCTTGGCCATCAGAGACCGGCCCATTGCGAGCATCTGCTGCTCGCCGCCGGACAGCGTGCCGCCGATCTGCGTACGTCTCTCTTTCAGTCTCGGGAACAGCTCGTACACTTCCTCGAGCGACGCCTTGATCGTCGAATTGGGCTGCGAATACGCGCCCATCTCGAGGTTCTCCTCGACCGTCATCTGCGTAAAGATGCGTCTGCCTTCCGGCACCATCACGAGGCCCTTTTCCACGATCTTGTGCGGAGCGACCTTCGCGAGGCTTTCGCCGAAGAATTCGATGGAGCCTGTACGAGACCGCAGCAGTCCGGAGATCGTGTTCAGCGTCGTGGATTTGCCGGCGCCGTTAGCGCCGATCAGGGTCACGATCTCGCCTTCGTTGACTTCGAACGAGATGCCCTTGATGGCGTGGATGCTGCCATAGTAAACGTTGATATCGTTGACCTTTAAGATCGTTTTGTTCTCTGCCATGGCTACCCCTCCTTATGCTTGCCCAAGTAGGCT
>JAFYYP010000017.1 GCA_017557505.1 Bacillota bacterium
GAAAATACAGTAGCCATTCTTGCGTAAAACAGAGAATACCGGACTGCTGTATGCACAACAGTTCGGTATTCTTTATTTGCCAACCTTGCCAGACAGATGCCTAAATCGTTTTTGATCTAAAACTTTCTTACGAGCACCCGTTTATGCCTCCGGGTTTTCTATTTTCTTGCGTTACGCCTTACAGCGCTGCGGTGATGATGGACATCTTGTAGACTTCGTCCGCGTCGCAGCCTCTGGAAAGGTCGTTGATCGGCGCGTTCAGGCCCAGAGAGATAGGACCGTATGCCGCATAGCCGCCGAGTCTCTGCGCGATCTTGTAGCCGATGTTGCCCGCTTCGATGCAGGGGAACACGAAGGTGTTGGCATAACCTGCGACCTTGGAGCCGGGGAACTTCAGCTGACCGACGACCGGGGAAACAGCCGCGTCGAACTGCATCTCGCCGTCCGCGTTCCAGTCGGGGTGCTTTTCCTTGAGGACCTTGATGGCAGCCTGGGACAGAGCGACTGTGCCGCCCTTGCCGGAGCCCTTGGTGGAGAAGCTCAGCATGGCCAGCTTCGGGTCGATGCCGAAGATGGGAGCGACCTTGTAGATCTCTTCCGCGACTTCCGCCAGTTTTTCGCCCGCAGTGAACGTGACGTTGCCTTCCTTGTCGACGGTGTCCTGATAGTCGATATTGATGGCGCAGTCGCCCATCGCGATCGTTCTCAGTTCTTCGGGTCCGTCTTCTCTGTTCAGAATGAAGCAGGAAGATACCAGGTGTGCGCCGGGCTTGGTCTTGACGAGCTGCAGAGCCGGTCTGACGGTGTCCGCGGTGGAATAGGTAGCGCCGCCGAGCAGGCAGTCCGCCTTGCCCATCTTGACGAGCATCGTGCCGAAGTAGTTGCCCTTCAGCAGGTTGGCGTGGCAGTCTTCGGGGCTCATCTTGCCCTTGCGCAGCGCGACCATGGCGTCGACCATCTCGTCCATGCCTTCATAGGTCTCGGGATCGATGATCTGCGCGCCGGAAATATCGAAGCCTCTTTCGGCCGCAGTCTTCTTCACTTCGTCCACGTTACCGACGAGGATGACGCCCATCAGCTCGTTGGCGAGCAGCTTGCTGGCCGCTTCCTGGATGCGCGCGTCCACGCCTTCGGTGAAGACGATCGTTTTAGGTTCGGCCTTTACTTTTGCGATCAACTTATCAAACATTTGAAACCTCCGTCATGTTGTTAATACAAAACTAATATATTATACCGCATCGGTACGTATCAGGAAAGAGATTCGTGATATTCCGGACGTACTTTACTCCTCGTTCTTTCGCTGCGGATCCGCGAGCATGGCTGCGGCAACGCAGATGGCAGGGAAAACGAAGTATACGTAACGGTACTGCACTTCGATCAGGAACGCGATGGCGCTGAACGCCATAAACGCCATCATCAGGATGCTGAGACCGATGCTGACTTCCTTCTTTCTGGCGGTCAGCCACCCGCACACGGCGGAAGCGGAAAACAGCAGAAAGCGAATGAAGCAGTCCCACAGAAGCAGCACCTGATTCAGCGTCTGGGTAGAGACGGTCCTGCCCAGCACTTCACACGTTGGCGCCTGCAGCACGTCGTGCAGGATCTCATATTGATGGAACAGATTCGCCCACTGGATCCTCACTTTCATGGCAAAGAGCTTTAACAAACGCGCAGGTCCGATGGACAGTTCTTCCTTTATGATGTTCATGGTCTCTGCGTCGCGCAGAGCGTGATCGGCCACGTATGTTTCGTTGTTGAAGATCTCTTCCTGCATGCGGACGGAATACCGCCCCCAGCTGCTCTCGTCCAGTCCGACCGCGAACTTATACAGCGGGAAATTATTGCCCAGACCGTAGGGCTGCAGCGGCCGGATGATGATCTCCACTAACTTGAAGATCCCGAAATAGCATGCGACCATGCATACGAGGCCGGAGAGGGGCTTCTTTTCCCTCTTCAGCAGGAGAAACGATACGAGGATGGCAGCTAAATACATCAGGACGTCCGCTCTTGCGACCTTCGCCATGCCCAGACTGAGCCCGGCCAGGATGCCGCCCAGCCAGTCCGGCCGTTTAAGGATGATCCACACGGACAGCAGGATGAAGAACAGCGATACGTGCTGGTTTGTAAACACCGCAGACAGGTCGATGGTGATGGGCAGCACTGTGAACAGCAGCGCGGCGAACACCGCGTTCCTGTGCGCCGTGATCTTCTCCCCCACCGCCGCCAGCAGAGGGGTACAGCCTGCTGCGAAGAAGCTGTTCACCACGAGCCCGAACACCGGGTCCCAGCGCCCGAACAGTTTGAAGATGAGGGAAATGATCCACTCAAACCCGAACTGGTACGCCCAGATGCTGTAGTACGGGAGACGGGTCACGAACGAGACGTCCCCCATGGCGATGAGCGCGGCGCCGGCCCGGAACGTCTGATAATCCGAATACTCTGCCGGGGCGATCAGCCAGACCACCGCCAGCTTCAGAACCAGGGACAGCACAAACAGCAAGAGGGCCAGCTTTACCCCGTTCAGCTTTGAAAAAGGTTTTGCCAGCGCATAGCACAAGGCTATGACAAAGACAGCAGCGGCAGCAGAGAACAGGCTTACGTACCAGGCTGCCGACGCTTTGAGAAACACCAGGACGTTCGCGACCGCCAGCAGTCCGCACCAGACGGAGAACAGGTAGACCGCGATCTTATGAAGCAGATTTTGTTTTGCGTTCAGTTGATCCATACGTACAAGAAACGGCAGGCCCGGCAAGAACCGGACCCGCCTGTTTGGTTATTCCCACTCGATTGTGCCGCTGGGTTTGGGCGTGATGTCCCAAAGCACGCGGTTGACGCCCGTCACTTCGGAAGTGATGCGCTTCGTGATGTGCTGCATCATCTTGAAATCGAGCTCAGCGACTTCGGCCGTGACCGCGTCCACAGTGTTGACCGCACGGATGACGACGGGCCAGTCGTAGGTGCGCAGGCCGTCCTTGATACCGGTGGACTTGAAGTCGGGCACGATGGTGAAGTACTGCCAGACCTTGCCTTCCAGACCATTCTTCGCGAACTCTTCGCGCAGGATCGCGTCGGATTCGCGGACGGCTTCGAGGCGGTCACGCGTGATGGCGCCGACGCAGCGCACGCCCAGGCCCGGGCCCGGGAACGGCTGACGGTAGACCATGTTATCGGGCAGACCCAGTTCTTTGCCGACCACGCGGACCTCGTCCTTGTACAGGAACTTGACCGGTTCCACGAGCTGGAAATTCAGTTCTTCGGGCAGACCGCCGACGTTGTGGTGGCTCTTGACCGGGCCGGATTCCAGAATGTCGGGATAGATCGTGCCCTGGCCGAGGAATTCGATGCCCTCGAGCTTCTTCGCTTCTTCCGCGAACACGTCGATGAAGATCTTGCCGATGATCTTGCGCTTCTGTTCGGGATCCGCGACGCCTGCCAGCGCGTCCAGGAAGCGGTCGACCGCGTCCACGTAGATGAGCTGGGAGTCGAACTGCTCGCCGAACACTTTGCATACCTGCTCGGGTTCACCCTTGCGCAGCAGGCCGTGGTTGACGTGCACGCAGACCAGCCTTTGGCCGATGGCCTTGGAGATGAGCGCCGCGCAGACGGAGGAGTCCACGCCGCCGGACAGAGCCAGCAGCACTTTGCCGGTCTCGCCGACCTGCGCTTTTACCGCTTCGATCTGCTCGTCGATGAACGCCTTCGCAAGTTCCGGGGTCGTGATACGTTTCAGGGATTCGGGTCTGACGTTATCTGCCATAATGCACCTCGCTATATCTATGAAAAAGATGATTAACGCTTCTGGGAGTTGACGGTATCCTTCAGGATGACGTCATGGGCGCCGCCTTCGACGATGGAGGTGGCGGAGACCATGGTGAGCTTGGCCTTCTGCTGCAGCTCGGGGATGGTGAGCGCGCCGCAGTTGCACATAGTCGAGCGCACCTTCGCCAGAGACTGGCGCACGCCGTCGGACAGGCTACCTGCGTACGGAACGTAGGAATCGACGCCCTCTTCGAACGACAGCTTCGAGTCGCCGCCGAGGTCGTAGCGCTGCCAGTTGCGGGCACGGTTGGAGCCTTCGCCCCAGTATTCTTTCACGTACGTGCCGTTGATCATCAGCTTGGCCGTCGGAGATTCGTCGAAGCGGGAGAAATATCTGCCCAGCATCAGGAAGTCCGCGCCCATGGCCAGTGCCAGGGTCATATGATAATCGTGCACGATGCCGCCGTCGGAACAGATAGGTACGTAGATGCCGGTCTCTTCAAAGTACTTGTTGCGTGCCTTTGCGACCTCGATGACCGCCGTCGCCTGGCCGCGTCCGATGCCCTTCGTCTCGCGCGTGATGCAGATGGAGCCGCCGCCGATACCGATCTTGACGAAATCCGCGCCTGCGTTTGCCAGGAAGCGGAAGCCCTCTTCGTCGACCACGTTGCCGGCGCCGACCTTGACGGAATCGCCGTAGTGCTCGCGGATCCAGGCGATCGTATTCGCCTGCCAGGCCGAGAAACCTTCGGAGGAGTCGATGCACAGGATGTCCACGCCTGCGTCGATCAGGGCAGGCACTCTCGTCGCGTAGTCGCGGGTGTTGATGCCCGCGCCGACGATGTATCTCTTATGCTCGTCCAGCAGTTCGTTCGGGTTGGATTTGTGGGAATCGTAGTCCTTGCGGAAAACGAATGCCTTCATGCGGCCGGCGTCGTCCAGTACGGGCAGGGCGTTCAGACGGTGATCCCACAGCATGTCGTTCGCCTCGGACAGCGAGATGCCGTCGCGGGCGAAGATCAGCTTTTCGAGCGGGGTCATGAATTCCTTGACCCTCGTATCCATGGGCATGCGGGACACCCTGTAGTCGCGGCTGGTGACCAGACCGACGACCTTGCCTTCGCTCGTGCCGTCCTCTGTGACGGCTGTCGTGGAATGGCCGGTGCGCTCTTTCAGCGCCAGCAGGTCTGCCAGCGTCGCCTCCGGAGAGATGTTCGTATCGCTGGGCACAAAGCCTGCCTTCGTCGCCTTGACGCGGGCCACCATGGCCGCTTCGTCTTCGACGCTCTGTGACCCGTAGATAAAGGAGATGCCGCCCTCTTTCGCCAGCGCGACCGCCAGCCTGTCGCCGGAAACGGCCTGCATGATGGCGGAGACCATGGGGATGTTCATGGTGATGGCGGGCTCTTCGCCCTTCTTGAATTTCGTGATGGGCGTCTGTAGGCTCACATTTGCCGGAACGCATTTTTCATCCGAGTATCCCGGCACCAGCAGGTATTCACTAAAAGTATGGGAAGGTTCTTCGTAGTAAAAAGCCATTGTTCCTCCTTTTCTAATCCAGGATGCCCAGATATTCTTCGAGCGTCAGACCGTTTTCGTATATGTATTGCGCAACGTCCTTTCCGACGTAGCGGATATGCCAGGATTCGTAGATATAGCCGGTAATGTCTGTCTTATCGGCCGGATAGCGCAGGATGAAGCCATACTTCCAACAGTTATCGGCGATCCAGACTGCTTCGGGCCGGTAGTCGAAGTCCGTGAGCGCCACGCCGAGCACCCCTACGTCGCAGCACCAGCCGGTCTGGTGTTCGCTCTGACCGGGCCGCGCGCTGTACGTGTTTGCCTCGGCTTCGCCGTAGTTGGCCGCATAACTGTTAAACAGATAATCCTGATAGTCGTACGACCGGTAGCCGGTGCGCATCACGATGTCGTAGCCGTCTTCCTTTGCCCCAGCGATCAGCTCCTCGATGGCATCCGCTGCCACCTTGCGCATCTTCTTCGTGTCCTTGTTGCCCACGTTCGGGTCACAGTGTACAACGGTCACGAGGTCGTCCGCGACGTAGTCGCGGGTCACCGGGTGGGTCTTGTTGACCAGCACGAGGATGTCGTCCGTCGGCGTGTTTAAGGGGTAGTCGTCCAGGCTCGTCTCCATCGTAGGCAGCTGCGGCGCCTCCGGTTCTTCCTCTGCCGGATTTTCCGGCTTCGCGGCAACGGCTGAAGGATCCTCTTCTGCCAGGCTGACCGCCGCCGGTTTCTCCCTGTGTCTGCAGCCTGTCAGGACCAGCGCAAACACCAGTAATCCCAACAGAAGCATGTTTCGTTTCATCCCGATCTCCTTTTGCATTATTACTCTATAGTATAGCACCAAAAAGAACTGAAAAAAAGACCGCCGCACAAAGTGCGGCGGCAAATCTGCCATACGGCCGATTACTGGAAGTTCAGCTCGATCTCTGCCTCGTTTCCTGAACTGAGATTCGGACGGATCACACCTTTAGAAGGATTCTTCCCACAGGCAAAGAACACTACTACCTTGGCGGTCTGTCCGGCATAGATCGTCCCGTTGGGCACCGAGTACCCGTCGAACGCGTCGTAAGACGCCGTATCGACCAGATAGGTCCTGCCGTCGAACTCAGCGGTGAATGACGTGGCGCTATAGGGGATCGGAGAAGAAGATGTATTCTCGATGAACAGCGTAATGCCGTAACCGTCTGTCCTGCTGCTTCCTTGTTCGACGTAATATGCAAAGTCACTGCCGAGGGTCACTTTGTAATTCGTTCCCTTGTGTTTGAAGACATCCTGATCGCCTTGGCTGGAAAGGATCGCATCGCGGATGAAACACGAGACGTTGGCGCGGGATGCGGCACTGTCACCGAGCATGGCACAAGTGTTCAGAATGCCGAGATCTCTCGCCTTATTCGTAAAGGCAGTCGGATAAGTGCCGCCCAGATCGGCCAGTTTGTAACCCATCAGTGCAACGATCATGGTGATCGCTTCGTTGTAGGATACGTTGCGGTCCGGCTTGAATGTGCCGTCAGGATAGCCGCTGATGAAACCAGCCTTAGCCGCAGCTTCCACGTATTTATACGACCAGCGCGTGCTCGGCACGTCGGGAAACTTCGCGGTCGAAGGCGTATAGGGCGACAGCTTTTGCATGTTCACCAGCATGACAGCCATCTGTTCGCGGGTGATCGGTTTGCCTGGGCCAAACGTTCCGTCCGGGAAACCGTTTATGATGCCGCTCCAGGCGATATTGTAGACCGGCTCGTAATAGTAAGTACCTTCCGGAACGTCAGAAAAACTGATGGCAGAGACCGCCGACACGTTTCCCAGCAGCAGACACAGGCATAGCAGTAAAGCAATGATCTTCTTCATAAGTAACAGCCCTTTCCTCGAAAATACGATAAAGATAACTCCGTTTCTATTGTAGCAGGTTTGATGAAGCTGCACCATATAAAAACCCGGCGCTTTCGCGCCGGGATCTTATGGTTCTGTTTTGCCGGGTACTACATCATTCCCATGCCGCCGCCCATGCCTGCGCCTGCGGGCATCGGGGGTTCGGGTTCCTTGATGTCGACGATGCCTGCTTCGGTGGTGAGCAACAGGCTGGACGCGGAAGCCGCGTTCTGCAGCGCGGATCTCGTGACCTTGGTCGGATCGACGATGCCGGCTGCCATCATGTCTTCGTACTTCTCAGTCGCTGCGTTAAAGCCTACGCCCTTTTCGGCCGCCTTGACGGCTGCCACGACGACGCTGCCTTCATAGCCTGCGTTCTCAGCGATCTGGCGTACGGGCTCTTCCAGGGCTCTGACGATGATCTGAGCGCCGGTCTTGACGTCACCGGTCTGCGCGTCTGCCCATGCCTTGACCGCCGGGATGATGTTGCACAGCACGACGCCGCCGCCGGGGACGATGCCTTCTTCGACTGCCGCTCTCGTCGCGTTCAGCGCATCCTCGATGCGGAGCTTCTTTTCCTTCATCTCGGTCTCGGTGGCTGCGCCTACCTGGATGACCGCTACGCCGCCGGACAGCTTGGCAAGTCTCTCCTGCAGCTTTTCCTTATCGAATTCGGACGTGGTCTCTTCGAGCTGGGCTCTGATCTGGGCCACTCTGGCGGCCAGTTCTTCCTTGGCGCCTGCGCCGTCCACGATGGTGGTGTTGTCCTTGGTCACCTTGACGGTGTTCGCGGTGCCGAGCATGTCGACAGTCGCATCCTTGAGCTCATAGCCGAGTTCGGAGGAGATGACGGTGCCGCCGGTGAGGACCGCGATATCCTTCAGCATTTCCTTACGTCTGTCGCCGAAGCCCGGAGCCTTGACGGCTACGCAGTCGAACGTGCCTCTCAGCTTGTTGACGACCAGCGTTGCGAGCGCTTCGCCTTCGACGTCTTCCGCGATGATCAGCAGCTTCTTGCCGGTCTGTACGATCTGTTCGAGCACGGGCAGGATCTCCTGGATGTTGGAGATCTTCTTGTCGGTGATCAAAATGTACGGGCTGGACAGGACGGCTTCCATCTTATCGGGGTCGTTGACCATGTAAGCGGACAGATAGCCTCTGTCGAACTGCATGCCTTCGACGACGTCGAGCGCGGTGACCATGGACTTGGATTCTTCCACGGTGATGACGCCTTCGTTACCGACCTTCTCCATCGCGTCCGCGATCATGTGGCCGATCTCTTCGTCGCTGGCGGAAACAGACGCAACGTTCGCGATGGCTTCCTTGTTATCGACTTTCTTGGAGTTCTTCTTGATCTCCTCGACAGCTACGTCGACAGCGCCCTGGATACCTCTCTTGAGGATCATCGGGTTGGCGCCTGCGGCGACGTTTTTGAAGCCTTCGCGGATGATGGACTGTGCCAGCAGCGTGGCGGTCGTGGTGCCGTCGCCTGCGACGTCGTTCGTCTTGGAAGCGACTTCCTTGACGATCTGTGCGCCCATATTTTCAAACGCATCTTCCAGCTCGATCTCTCTGGCGATGGTGACGCCGTCGTTCGTGATGAGCGGGCTGCCGTATTTCTTTTCGATGAGCACGTTTCTGCCCTTGGGGCCGAGCGTGATCTTAACGGTATTGGCAAGCTGGTCCACGCCGGACTGCAGCTTTCTTCTGGCCTCTTCGCCGTAATTGATTTCTTTTGCCATGGTATTGCCTCCCTATTCTACGATTGCGAGGATGTCCTTCTGGGACATGATGATAAGCGTTTCTTCGTCGACCTTGATCTCAGTGCCGGCGTACTTGGAGAAGATGACCTTATCTCCTGCCTTCACTTCCATCTTGACCTCATCGGTTCCGGGACCGGCTGCGATGACTTCCGCCATCTGGGGCTGTTCCTTGGCGGAGCCTGCCAGGATGATGCCGCCCTTGGTCTTCTCTTCTGCTTCCAGTCTCTTGATGAGAACTCTGTCGCCTAAAGGTTTCACTGTCATGTTTACGATCTCCCTTCGTATGTAAATTTTGTTTCTGAACATTTTATTAGCACTCTTTATCCCTGAGTGCTAAATTGATTATACTCTCTTTTACCATGAATGCAATACCTATTTTGTACTATTTAAATTTAAATCCGCGGATCTCCACTTCGACGCCCAAAACGTTGAACGCGGTCATGTACGCGACCTGGTCGTGCACGGCCCGCTGCATGGCCAGAGCGGCCGTGCGCACCTTGCAGCCGTACTCGAATTGCAGCACGATGCGGATGTACATGCCTTCGTCGCTGTTCTGGCTGCTGACCCACAGAACGTTCGCGACGCCGGGCGTCGCCTCTGCCATCAGCTGCACGATGTCGCTGACGACCTTGTCGGAGATCTCGTAGCGGCCCAGATAACTGAACGTCGGCCGCACGACGGTCTTCTCCGTCGCGAGGGGTCTTTTATGGCGGATGTTCTTCATGGACCGCTTCGGGTCGATGAAATAGCCGGAGAACTGCCGCTTGACCTCGAACGTCGGCGCCGGAATGATATGCGTACCGTCCTCGCTGCGCTCTTTGGACGCCTTGTTCCTCTGCGCGGGTGTCGTGATGTCCTCGATGTGGATAATGCGCGACGGTGCGGGCAGGCCGAGCCGGTCCGCGATCTTTTCCACCATGTCGTCGGACGTGCCCAGGATGAGGATCTTGTCGGGCTTGCTTCTGCGGATGGCGGCCCTTACCTGCGCGCAGTGGTCGTTGTCCAAGAACAGCGCCGTCTTGACCGCGCCGATACGGGTCTCCTGCTTCTTGGCGGACGTGCCGGCCATAATGCTCGTGCCATAGATAAACAGCCCGTCGTCGATGATGGCGGGGATGTTCAGGCGGCCGCACAGCTCGCCCGCGTTATAGCTTTTTCCCGTTCCGCTCTTGCCGGAAAGTCCGTAGATCTTCATGCTCTAAGTGTAAAATAACTGTAATAAACTTTTATGTTGCAATTTTAAAAAGTATGCTATACTGTCCTTGGACCGAGAGGTTCGAATGACGTCATTTTACAAAAGGAGGAAAAAAACATGGCATTTGTTATTGGTGATGCTTGCATCAGCTGCGGCGCTTGCGCAGCGGATTGTCCCGTAGAAGCTATCGCAGAAGGCGACGGCAAGTACGAGATCGACGCTGAAAAGTGCATCGAGTGCGGTGCTTGCGCAGAGACCTGCCCTGTAGGTGCTCCCGCTCAGGCATAAGCAAGGAAGCAACAGCCGTTTCTCTCGCAGAAACGGCTGTTTTTTTATTGCTTAGATTTGCTCGGGGTGGTTGATGTAGTACACGAGACTGTGCAGGTTGTCCGAAAGGTGGACGTTTTCCATCGGGATCCCTGCCGGACGCTCCAGGTCGATCGGCGCGAAGTTCCAGATGCCGCTCACGCCGCCCGCGACCAGCGCGTCGCAGGCGCTCTGCGCATTCTCTTTCGTCACCGTGATGACCCCGATATCCGTCGGATTCTCCTTCAGATACGCGGTCAGATCGTCCACAGCGCGGATCAGCACGCCGTGTTTTTCCTTGCCGATCAGCTCTTCCTTGACGTCGAACAGGGACGTGACGCAGAAGTCGTCGCTGTAGGAGCTGATAAAGCTGTTGATGGCCTGTCCCAGACGGCCTGCGCCGACGATGACCATCTTGTATTGCCTGCCCAGACCCAGGATCTTCTCGATCTCCGCCTTCAGGTCCTTTACGTTGTAGCCGTAACCCTGCTGGCCGAAACCGCCGAAGTGGTTCAGGTCCTGACGGATCTGCGACGCGGTATAGCCGATCAGTGCCGACAGTTCTCCGGAAGAGATCCTTTCCGTATTGCTATTTTCGAGATCTTCCAGCGCCCGCAGATATCTTGGCAGTCTTCTGATGACCGCAGGCGAGATCTTTTCGTTCTGTTTCATCTGTATGCCTCTCTCAGTCGTAAATATCCTTGTTAATATTATCACAACCCCTGATTTGTGACAATACTTTCTTTGTGGTAAAATAATGGGGTTATGAGTGTAATCACGGCATCCAAACTGAATAAAAGCTTCGGGATCGAGACTGTGCTGGAAGACGTCACGTTCCACGTGAACGCCGGCGACCGCATCGGCATCGTCGGCGCGAACGGCGCGGGCAAGAGCACGCTGCTGCGCATCCTGGCAGGCGAACTGCAGGCCGACAGCGGCGATCTGTATTTCGAACGCGGCACGAGCATCGGCTACCTGAAGCAGCGCGACCACTTCCCCGACGGCGGCACGGTGGCGGAAGAAGCCTCCAAAGCCGCGACGGACGAACAGAAAGCGGCTTTCGAAGAGCGTCACGGATACAGCTATGACAAGGGCACGCGCGGCATTCTGCGCAGCCTTGCCTTTACGGACGACTATCTCGACAAGCCGGTCGGTACGCTGTCCGGCGGCGAGCGCACACGTCTCGCCATGGCTTCCCTGCTGCTGCAGGAACCGGACATCCTGCTGCTGGACGAGCC
>JAFYYP010000018.1 GCA_017557505.1 Bacillota bacterium
AGATCACGGCCATGCACGAAGAAGGCCTGATCGAGAAGATCTTGGACGTCCAGTCCTTCGACCTCGACGCGGCCAAGTCCCTGAAGAAGAATCACTTCCACCAGCAGATCGACGCTCCGACGTACGCAAGCTACAGAAGAGAGTCCGCTGTCAACCAGCTGGACTTCGTCATCCTGTCCGCTCTGGAAGTCGACACGGACTTCAACGTCAACGTGCTGACCGGTTCTGACGGCGTCATCCGCGGCGCCATCGGCGGCCATCCCGACACCGCAGAAGGTGCGGCGCTGTCCGTCATCGTCTGCCCGCTGACCAGAGGCCGCATTCCGTGCGTCGTGCCCAAGGTGAACACCATCGTTACACCGGGCAGCGTCGTGGACGTGGTCATCACGGACCAGGGCGTGGCGGTGAACCCGAACAGACCCGAAGTTGCAGAAAAGCTCGTCGCAGCCGGCATCCCGGTGGTCTCCATCGAGTCCCTGGCTGACAGAGCGGAGCGCATCGTCGGCAAGCCCGATCCCATCAAGTACAAGGATAAGATCGTGGCGGTCGTCATGTACCGCGACAATACCGTCATCGACGTCGTAAGACAGATCGACGAGGACTAGTCGTAAAGACAATTGAAAAGAGGGTGCCTGCAAAGGCATCCTCTTTTGTTATATTTCAGCTTTATTTTGAATACTTTTGTATAAACGCCACGGTATCTGCATGCATCGCGACAGGGATCTCCGGAGCATCTGCATCCGGACAGACGTAGTTGTCGTGCGTATAGCCTTTGTACTCGATGAACTGCACGCTGCCTTCATATCCGATGGTCTTCAGGGATGCGAGATACAGTTGTGTCTGCAGATCGCGGTTCGTCAGATCGGTCTCTGCCAGCGTGACAAGTTGAGGCACAGGCAGGGATTTCAGGTAATACATGGGCGCAGCGTCATCGATCAAGGTCAGCCGCGGATCTCTGCCGCGGGCGAACAGCACACTGAAGTGGCTCGTGGGCTGACCGCTGGCAAAGATGCAGCCGGCCAGCTGCGAAGGCTGCATGCCGTACGGCTCCAGGACGGACTCATCGAACAGGATCATCATGGACAGCCATGCGCCGGCGGAGTGACCGCCCAGAAACATCCTGCCGTTAAAGGGAACATAATCAGCGAGATGATCGCGCACCCAGGCCATGGCGCAGGCGGAATCATCCAGGAAGCCGCGGAAGATGCCATCCGGGTCATCGCAGAACGCGGGGTCGGGTGCCTGAGGGAATCCCTCGAATTCCGGATACAGCCGGTAATTCGGTGCAGCGACGGCAATGCCTTCTTTCGCCAGTTCCGTGCAGTATTCTACGTAGTTCTCTTTCGTCCAGTAATAGTGCAGAAATCCTCCGCCATGGAAAAACACCAGCACAGGGCAGCGAGCCGCTCCAACGGGCAGATAAAGGTCCAACGTCTGCGAATCCGCGCCGCAAGGCTTGCCTCCTTCGCGGTACAGGATATCTTTTTCGATCCGGATATCGTAAGCCATCGTCTTTCTTCCTTTCCGTTTCAGTATAGCATATAGGGGGACTGTTTTGCGCAGCGTGCCTTCGTTGCTTTTCGCAGCACTTTTTAGTACAATTTTCATAGATCAGACGAGTACGGAGGATCTATGACAGAGATCAGGAAAGTCGAGCTGCCGGATATGCTGGCGTGCCGCGAAGAACGGGCGGTCAGGCAGAAGCAGCTCCTGGAATTATATATGAGACCGGTGGTCTCGCTCAGCATGAACATCGCGGGCGACGTCAAGAACACGCCTGCCATTTCCATGCTGCAGAAGGATGGAGAAGAAGAGTTTAAATCGGCTGCGAAAAAGGCCGGTTTTACGCTGCTTTCCGAAGAGCGTTCCGACGCGTTTACGGGGCCTGAGAGCCTGCTGGTCTTCAACACGGACAACGCGCAGGCGCTTAAGGAAATCGGCGTGGTCATCGAGGACGAATCGCCCTGGGGCCGCCTGTACGACGTGGATATTATCGGCACGGACGGGGAGAAGCTGTCCCGGCCTGAGCCGCGGCGCTGCATCGTGTGCGGCGGGCCTGCGGCGGACTGCGCGAGAAGCAGGGCGCACGGGCTGGATCAGATCAAAAAGGCGAGCGACGACCTGATCGCGCAGTATCTGGGCGACAGCCTCGGAACGGCTGCTGCGTCGGCTCTCGTGCGCGAGGCGGTACTCACGCCGAAGCCCGGTCTCGTGGACGCTGCGAACAACGGCGCCCATAAGGACATGGATCTGGATCTACTCCTGACCTCAGCATCGGCTATAAGGCCGTTTTTCGCCCAAATGGCAGGTTTTTCTGCCGCTTACGGGACAGATGTCGAAACGCTCATTAAAATCGGTAAAAACGCCGAAAAAGCCATGTTTGAGGCAACGAAGGGAGTCAACGCACACAAGGGGGCCATCTTCGCGTTCTCGCTGTACCTGGCGGCGGCTGCCGACTGCCTGATGCGCGGCGGTGATCCTGTCGAAAAAGTAAAGGATCTCGCGGCGGAAAAGGTCGCGAAGGCGCGTCCTTCCGCGCCGACCCACGGCGACGCGGTGCGCGCGGTCTATTCCGGATTCGGCAGGGAAGGGGCGCTGGCGGAAGCCTGCAAGGGCTTTCCGATGGCCGTCCTGGCCACGAGGACGATACGCGAGACGGGCGACGAGCTGCTGGCGCTGTGCAAAGTCATGAGCCAGCTTGCGGACAGCAATGTGCTGTACCGCGGCGGGGTGAAAGGCCTGAACTGGGTACGTTCGGAAGCGTCGCGGCTGTGCGCCATGGATCCGGTCGAGCGCAACGCAGGACTGCGCGTGATGGACGAGGCCTGCATCGCCCGCAACATCTCGCCGGGCGGAGCCGCAGATATGCTGTCTTTAGGAATGTTCTTGTCTGAACTGCCGTTTTCATTCTGAAGTTAGTTTATGCTAATTATTTTCTGTAGAGATATTGACAAGTTAGCATATGCTAATCTATAATACCTTTCGGTGGGGGAAACCCTGCAGAAAGGTCTTTTTTATGTCTGAATTTCTGAAACTGAGCGAGATCAAACCCGGCGAGCATGCAAGAGTGCTGGAGACCGGCGGAGAAGGCGCATTGCGCCAGCATCTGCTGGATATGGGGCTGACGCCGGGCGCGGCTCTGGAAGTCATCAAATACGCGCCGATGGGCGACCCGCTGGAACTGCGCATCCACGGCTACGAATTGACGCTGCGCCTGTCGGAAGCAGAATGTATCCGCGTCGAAAAGACAGAAAAACCGGAACGGAACGTCCGGACCGGCGTCTACAAGGACATTGAACACCCCGGACTGGGCGAATACGGCAAGTCGCACGATAAGTCGACAGAAGAACCATTACCGAAAACCAGCCGCATCACATTCGCTCTCGCCGGCAACCAGAACAGCGGAAAAACCACGCTTTTCAACGCTTTGACGGGTTCGAACCAGCATGTCGGCAACTTTCCGGGGGTCACGGTGGACCGCAAGGACGGCGTCATTCAGGGTCATCCTGAAACTCGTATCACGGACCTGCCCGGCATCTATTCGCTGTCTCCATATACACGCGAAGAGATCGTTTCCCGTTCGTTTATCCTCGACGAAAAGCCTTCGGGCATCATCAATATTCTCGACGCCACCAGCATCGAGCGCGGCCTGTACCTGACGATGCAGCTCATGGAGCTGAACGTGCCCATGGTGCTCGCCCTGAACATGATGGACGAACTGCGCGGCAACGGCGGTTCGGTAAACATCAACCGTATGGAGTCGCTGCTGGGCATCCCGGTCGTACCGATCTCCGCCGCGAAAGGCGACGGCATCGCGGAACTCGTGGATCATGCGCTGCACGTCGCGAAATATCAGGAAAGACCGCTGCGCAGAGACTTCTGCAGCGAGGATGAGAACGGAGGAGCCGTACACAGGGCCATCCACAGTATCATCCACCTGATCGACGACCACGCGAGAGCCGCAGGCATCCCGGCCCGTTTCGCGGCCACGAAGATGATCGAAGGAGATCTGTCGCTGGCGGATCAGCTCGACTTGACGCAGAACGAACGCGAGACCGTCGAGCACATCATTCTGCAGATGGAAGAGGAGAGAGGGCTCGACCGCGCCGCAGCCATTGCGGATATGCGCTTTTCCTTTATCCAGAACCTCGTGGCCGAAAGCGTCACGCATCCCAAAGAAAGCAAGGAGCGCGAACGCAGCCGCCGCATCGACCAGGTGCTGACGGGCAAATATACGGCCATCCCGGCCTTCCTGCTCATCATGGCAGCCGTGTTCTGGCTGACGTTCAACGTCGTCGGCGCGTGGCTGCAGGATCTGCTGGATCAGGGCATCACAGCGCTGGGCGACTGGGTCGCAGCCGCCATGGCAAGTTCCGGCGCGTCGCCCATGCTGCAGAGCCTCGTCACGGAAGGCATCTTCGCGGGCGTCGGCAGCGTTCTGAGTTTCATCCCCATCATCGTCATCCTGTTCTTCTTCCTGTCCCTGCTGGAGGATTCGGGCTACATGGCGCGCATCGCGTTCATCACGGACCGGATGCTGCGTAAGATAGGACTTTCGGGCCGTTCCATCGTTCCTATGCTCATCGGATTCGGCTGCAGCGTGCCCGGTATCATGGCCGCGCGCACCATGCCGTCGGAGCGCGACCGCAAACTGACGATCCTGCTCACCCCGTTCATGAGCTGTACGGCGAAACTGCCGATCTACGGTTTCCTGACGGCAGCTTTCATTCCGGCTTATGCGGGTCTTGTGATGGTCGGCCTGTATCTGCTGGGCATCATCGTCGCCATCCTGTTCGCGGCGTTCCTGAAGCGTTCTGCGTTCAAAGGCGAAGCGGTGCCGTTCGTCATGGAACTGCCCAATTACCGCCTGCCAGGCGCGAAAAACGTGGCGAAGCTGCTGTGGGAGAAAGCAAAAGATTTCCTGCAGCGCGCCTTTACAGTCATATTCGTCGCGAGCCTCGTCATCTGGTTCCTGCAGCATTTCGACACCGGCCTCAACATGGTCGATGACCCTGAGACGAGCATCCTGGCTATCGTCGCCGGCGCGATCGCGCCTGTTTTCGCTCCGCTCGGTTTCGGAAACTGGAAGTTCTCTACGGCCCTCATCACGGGCTTCATGGCGAAGGAAAGCGTCGTCGCGACGCTGACGGTCCTGTTCGGCGAGGGCACGGCCATCGCGTCCGCACTCGCGCTGCCGGCCGCCTTCGCACTGCTCACGTTCTGCCTGCTGTACACGCCCTGCGTGGCCGCGATCGCAGCGGTCAGAAGGGAACTGGGCCCCAAATGGGCGGCGGGCGTCGTCGTCGAGCAGTGCGCGATCGCGTGGATCGTGGCGCTGGTCGTGAAAGTCATTTTCGATGTGATTCTTTGATAAATGTTATAAAGAAAAATATGCGGACAGCGGACAAATTCTTCGGAATGCGTCCGCTGTTTTGTTATATAATATTCATATACGTTTTGTTATAATTTCGATCTTTTTCACTGATGTACCTGTAAGGAGGCAATCTATGAAGATCTATCCTGAATATGTTGCAAAAGACCGTGTGATGCAGCCGGGTCAGGAAGGCTCTGCTGTCGATGCTCTGGACTTCGTCTGGAAGGGCAGCCGCATCCTCGGTCAGATCTACGTGCCGGTCCATACCCCCGGCGAGAAGCACCCGCTGGCAATCACGCTGCACGGCTTCCCGGGATATACGAACAACCAGGATCTGGATCACGCGCTGCGCAGAACCGGCTTCGTCACGGTCCATCCGTTCGCGCCGGGCGCCTGGGGCAGCGAAGGCTACTATACGTTCGACGGCCTCGTGGAATGCGCGATGGCGCTGCTGGACTACTGCAAGAGCGATGAATTCGCCGAAAAGTACAGCATCTGCCGCGACAACATCTTTTTCGTCGGCCACTCCATGGGCGGCATGACCTCGATCAACGTCCTGAGAAGAAGACCCGACGTCAAGGCCGGCGTGTTCCTCGCTCCGTTCGACGTCGCGCAGTTCTTCTATGAGGGTCACGACGCGGAGGCCGAACTTGCGCCTCTGTTCGAAGAAGGTTCCATCCTGCGTACACCCGGACCGACCCAGGAATTCTTCCTGAAGAACGGCGCGGATACCGCGGAAGACCTGCTGTTCATGAACGCGGTCAACGAACTGAAGGACCGCAACTTCATGTTCGTCGGCGGCGCGCTCGATCCGCTTGCTCCTCCTGCCACTATGTGCGAACCCCAGTACAAAGCCGCGAAGGCCCTGGGCGACGGCAGCAAGAAGCAGGAATATCTTTTGATCAATTCCGACCACGGCTTCAACGACCAGCGCATCTATCTGGCGCAGAAGGTCGCGGAATACCTGGCGGATCTGGTGGAATAATATCTTATATCACTTATCACTTTTAAGGAGGACAAAAATGCGTAACAGCAAATTCATTGCGCTTCTGCTGGCGTTCGCGTTGATCCTGGGTTCCTTCGGTTTTGCGTTCGCAGATGAAGATGTAGCTGCACCTGCAGACGCCCCGGAAACGACCGAAGCACCGGCGGATGATCCCGTCGATCCGGCTCCCGAAGACGGAGAGACCCCGGCAGATGAACCCGCTCCGGCCGATGCGCCGGCAGAATCCGGCGATATCGTCATTCTGCACACGAACGACGTGCACTGCGCCAACTACGAGAATTATGCAAAGCTCGTTGAACTGGCAAAGAGCGCGGACTTCGTCGTAGACGCCGGCGACGCTATCCAGGGAGGCCCGATTGGCGCTCTGTCCAAGGGCGAGTACATCACCGAGATCATGAACTACGTCAAATATGACGTAGTTGCTCCCGGTAACCACGAATTCGACTATGGTATGGAGCAGTTCAAGAAGATCACAGGCGAAGTGGCAGAATTTCCGTATGTCTGCTGCAACCTCGTGGATCTGAAGACCGGCGAACCCATGCTCGACGCTTACAAGATCTTCGAAGCCAAGGGCAAGAAGATCGCATTCGTCGGCGTGGATACGCCCGAGACGTTCCATAAATCCACTCCTGCTTATTTCCAGGATGAGAATGGCAAGTATATCTACGGATTCTGCGAGGGCAATGATGGCAAGGATCTGTATGATGCCGTTCAGAAGGCTGTCGACGCTGCAAGAGCTGAAGGCGCGGACTATGTCATCGTGCTCGGCCACCTGGGCATTGACGAAGAGTCTTCTCCCTGGTGCTCCACTGAAGTCGCTGCCAATACCAGCGGTATCGATGCCTTTATCGACGGACATTCCCATAACGATTTCACCAAGACAGTTGCCAATAAAGAAGGCAAGGATGTCGTTATCCAGCAGACCGGTACACAGCTGGTGAACATTGGTAAACTCATGATCGCGGAGGATGGCACCATTTCCGGTGAACTTATTCCGACCGAAGGCCTCGAAGCAGATGCAGATGCCGCAGCCTTTATCCAGAAAGTTGCAGCCAGATTCGAGGCACTGACAGCTGAAGTCGTGGCAAAGACGGAAGTCCAGCTTACGATCCTCAATGAAGATGGTACCAGAGCAGTCCGTTCCAAGGAGACCAACCTGGGCGATCTGTGTGCGGACGCTTATAAGACGGTCCTGGAAGCGGATATCGCTTTCGTAAACGGCGGCGGCATCCGCAAGGATCTGCCTCTCGGAGATGTCACCTATGGTGATATCATTCTAGTCCATCCGTTCGGCAATATGGCCTGTCTGGTAGAAGTCACCGGACAGCAGGTGCTGGATGCTCTCGAAATGGGTTATTCCCAGACTCCTTCCGAAACAGGTGGCTTCTTACAGGTTTCAGGTCTTACCTGCACTATTAACACCGCAATCGATTCTCCTGTCATCAAGAATGACAAAGGTGAATTCGTTGAAATTGACGGTCAGAGAAGAGTATCCGAAGTCATGATCAACGGTGAACCCATTGATCCCGAAGCGACCTACAAGCTGGCTTCTCACAACTATATGCTGAAGCTGGCAGGTGATGGCTACACCATGTTCGGCAAGGACAATGTTAAGATCCTGCGTGACGAGATCATGGTCGACAACCAGGTTCTGATCAGTTACATCGTCGATACCCTCGGCGGCGTAGTCGGTGAAGAATATGCAGAATCACAGGGCCGTATCAACATCATCGACGATCCGTCCGTGGTCGAAGCTAAGCCCGTTGCAAAGGTCTTCTCCGATGTCAACGAAGGCGACTGGTTCGAAAAGTACCTGCAGACCGCATACGACACCGGCATCATCGGCGGTTTCAAAGACGGCACCTATAAGCCGACCGGCAACCTGACCCATGCTCAGATCATGGTCATGGTCGCCAACCTGCACAGCCTGCAGAAAGGCGACGAGTTCAAGGGATCCCAGATCGAAGGCGATCACTGGGCCGCTTCCTTCCGCGATTACTGCAAGGCGGAAGGCGTCATCGACGACCGCTTCGATGCGAAACTTGACGAATACGTCACCAGAGACGAGATGGCTTACTACTTCGCGAACTGCATCGTCGACGAATCCTACACGGAGAAGCAGACACTCGAGTTCGACGATATCGAAGGCAATCCGTTCGCGGAAGAGATCAGCAAGCTGGCTAAGGCCGACATCGTTGCCGGTATTGGCGGCGGCAAGTACGGTCCCGACTCCTTAGTGACCCGCGCACAGGCTGCAGTCTATATCTGCAACGTCATCGACGCGTTCGACGAAGCTCTCGTCGGCGAATGGGAGACGGCGCTGGAAGGTACCGATTATGTGTTCACTTACACGTTCAAGGACGACGGCACCGGTAGCTACAAATATGCTGACAACGATGACGCTTTTACCTATACCGCAGGTATTAACGAACTGTCCATCCAGTATGAAGGCGAGAATATGATGCCCTGGGAGACGACGTTCCATATCGACGGCGACAAGCTGACCGTAAAGGATGACACGGGTGCAGACGTGGTCTACACCAGAAAGTAATCAGCTTTTACAGACAACCAAAAAGGACCGGCTCCGGCCGGTCCTTTTGTTATGCTTTTTATCAGCGATGCTGTTTTGCTGTTTTTCTGCTGACGATCTCGGCGGCGATGAGTTTGTCCGCCATGACCTGCGTGCCAAGCACCCAGATCTGGTCGCCGGCGGTAATGATGGTATGGATGTCCGGCGTGGGGATAGGCAGCATGTTGCGCTGCAGGCCGAGGATCATGCAGTCGTAATCGCGGCGCAGCCCGCAGTCCCGGATAGTCTTTCCTGCGAGATTGGAATTCTTGTCGACGAGAATGGGGAAGGAGTAGAGGTCGGAAACCGTGCTCTCTTCCTCTGCCATATATTCTCTCAGCGTCTGCTGCGCAGGCTGCTCTCCGCCGATCACGCGCGAGACCAGCGTCGCGATATTCTCGGATTCACCGATGACGTAGACGTTGTCTCCTTCCGCGAGGATGAAATCTCCGTTGGGCATGTTGACATGTTCGCTGTCGCGGAGCACCTTGATGACGTTGACGTCGTAGCGTTTGCCCCAGGACAGTTCTTTCAGGGACTTCCTGTCCATAGCGCGGCCCCGCTGGACTGTAAAATGGCTGACATGCAGGCGCTCATCGAGCATGTTGGATACGCTCATCGCATCGTAGCTCTCCAGGCTGCGTTCGTTGAAATTGGCCCGGAAGCGCGCTTCCGCATTCAGATAGCGGCTTGCGAGCCAGTCTGAACGGGAAAGCACGAGCAGTCCCGCGCCGACGAACGGCAGGATAGCGAGGGCGGAAGCTCCTGCGACCCGGTGCAGCGGCAGGAAGGCGATGAGCAGCAACAATACGATGCGCACGCCGGTCAGTCCCATGAGGCTGGCGCGATACAGACCGCCCTGCACCCAGAATCT
The DNA here is from genome assembly GCA_017557505.1 of Bacillota bacterium. Classification (GTDB taxonomy): domain Bacteria; phylum Bacillota; class Clostridia; order Peptostreptococcales; family Anaerovoracaceae; genus RUG11894. The sequence goes on from JAFYYP010000018.1 coordinate 9,824, forward strand.
CGTGTAATCGAACGAATGCGTATCGAGGAACGGACGGATGAACAGGGCCATCGCCACGTAGATGAGCCCGAGCGTGATGAGTTTCGCTGCCGTCGTATTGGCGATAAACCCGCTCAGCAGCGGCAGCACGACGTAGTGGCCGAGAATGGTGCACGCCAGCATCAGGATGCCGTAGACCAGCGTGATGCGCACGTAGCGCTTCAGGTAAGCCGCCCAGGCGCTGTCCTGCTTCAGTTCGTTGTCCGCGCTTTCCTCCTTGTCGATGCGCGCGAGCACTTTGCCGGGCAGCACGCGCTGCAAGAGCCCGTAGACCTTGCCTGTCCCCTTGATGCAGTAGGGCGTCGTGAGCGTGGTCAGTACGGAAACAGAAACGATGATGGGGTAGATATAGTCCGCGATAACGCCCAGCGACATACCGAGCGACGCGATGATGAACGCGAATTCGCCGACCTGCGCCAGCGACGTGCCGCAGCGCACGGCGAATTTCAGCCCGTGACCCGACAGCAGCACGCCCAGCGTGGAGCAGAACGACTGTCCGAGGATGACGACGAGACTGATGACGAGGATGGGGATCTTGTATTTGACGATCATGGCCGGGTCGATCATCATGCCGACGGAGATAAAGAAGACCGTGCCGAACAGGTCTTTGATGCCTTTCGTGATATGTTCGACACGCTCCGCGTGGATGGTTCCCGCGAGCAGCGAGCCGGATACGAACGCGCCCAGCGCGGAGGAAAAACCGAGCTTATCGGCCAGCAGCACCATGCCGAAGCAAATGCCTAAAGACACGACGAGCAGCGTTTCGTCCGTCATGAGTTTCGTTGCCCTGCGCATGATGGACGGCAGGAAATAGATGCCCAGCACGAGCCAGATGATCAGATAGAGCACGAGCATGGACAGCTGCAGGGCCAGATCGCCGCCGGAGATGTTCTTGGACACGGAGATCGTGGACAGAATGATCATCATGAAGATGCCGGCGATATCCTCGACGACGAGGATGCCGAACACGAGCTGCGCGAAGCTCTCCTTTTCGACGCCGAGCTCCGAAAACGCCTTGATGATGATGGTCGTGGAACTCATGGACAGCATGCCGCCCAGGAAGATGGCGTCCATATGGCCCCAGCCAAGCGCCAGGCCCGTCAGGTATCCTGCGGTCAGCATGCCCGCGACGACAGTCGTCGCCGTGATGACAGCTCCCGCGCCGACGTCCATCAGTTTTTTAAAACTGAACTCAAGACCGAGGCCGAACATCAGCACGATGATGCCGATCTCGCTCCAGGTCTGGATGGACGCGGTATCCTGCGCCGTAAAGAAAAAAGGAAGATAAGGCCCGATCAGAAAACCGGACAGGATATATCCCAGGATGAGGGGCTGATTGATCTTTTTGAAGATGACGGTCACGACGCCTGCCGTCAGCAGGATGACCGCCAGGTCGGTGATAAGTGCCGGGAGATGCATAAGGATCTATTCTTTTCCCGATTCGTTCAGGAAGTTCATCTGTACGTAGTATTTGCTCGCGAAGGAGAGCGCGAAGTTCTCCATCAGGTATTTCCTTTCCCTGCCGGAGATGTGTTCGTCCCTGATGTGGACTTCTCCGTGGAACACGTCGCGCACCGCGTTTTCCACGGCTTCACAGAAGCGGTCGTACGTCATGGGTATGCCGGCTTCCAGGCCCAGTCCCATGCGGATCAGTTTGCCGACGTCTTCGGTCTCGTAGCAGCATTTCAGGATGTAGACAACGATGATCATGGCGACGGAAAGGCGGGGATAGCGCTTGTTGACGGGCGCCTGCACGATCTTCGCCTTGACGTAATTGTTGATCATATTTTTCGTGAGCGGCGCGATGCCGACGCTGCTGAAGAAATCGCCGAGATTTCCGTTGATCAGCGTCGTGACCTGTTCCATGTACAGATCGACAGCAGGCAGCTGGTCCCAGCGCGGAATATGAAAGTCTGCGGCCTGTTTTCTGTTCATAAGACCCTCCTCGTAACCAATCAATTATACCATTCCCGGGGAGATGCGTAAAGGTTGACAAGGCAAAGATTATAGAGTAATATAGTTTTCGATACTACATCATTTTGTGGTATAATATTTTATTATTTTTTATCGAATCAAGAGGAGACTGATTATGATCTATACGCAGAGAGGTCTGGATTGGGCGGTGAATTTCGTCGATACGATCAACGCAGACCCCAGCAAATACGTTATGTATAAACAGAGCCGTCCCATCGCGAACTTAAAACACATGATGGTGACGACCACAGACCTGTACCCGGGTAACACGGCGTTCCGCATGAAGTTCCCCGGTGACAAGGAATACACGCCTATTACGTTCGCACAGGTCCTGGAAGAGATGAACGCCCTCGGCACCGCGCTGATCGCCAGAGGCCTGAAGGGCAAGCGCATTGCGGTGTGCGGTGAAAATTGCTACTACTGGTGCCTGGCTTATCTGGCGGCGGTCAACGGCGTAGGCGTCGTCGTTCCTTTGGATAAGGAGTTGCCCGACGCAGACCTGAAGGGCCTGGCCGAGGCGGCGGAAGTCGCCTGTGTCTTCACGACGAAGAAGCACATGGCCATGTTCAACGACATGCTGGCGAATCACGAAGGCAGTTTGGAATACGTTGTCGGCATGTATACCGAACCCGACAGTGAAGGGCCCGAGTTGTCCCTGAAAGCGCTGGTCGAGGAGGGTAAAGCCCTGATCGAAGGGGGTGACAGAAGCTATATCGACGCGCAGATCGACGAGGAAGCCATGGGCATCCTGCTGTACACGTCCGGCACGACGGGCCTGTCCAAAGGGGTCATGCTGTCGCACAAGAACATCTGCGCCGACCTGATGAGCTCCCCGAATCTGCTGGAAGTATTGCCGACCGATACGTTCTTCAACGTGCTGCCGCTGCACCACACTTACGCCTGCACCTGCGATTTCCTGATGCCCATGTACAAGGGTACGTGCGTCGCGTTCTGCGAAGGCCTGAAGTACATCCAGAAAAACCTGAAGGAAGTGCAGCCGACGTTCTTCCTCGGCGTGCCTGCCATCTTCGAGGCGCTGTACAAGGCCATCAACAAAAACATCAAAAAGCAGGGCAAGGAGAAGTCCGTCGCCACGGTTCTGAAGGTCAATAAGTTTACGAAGAAGATCGGCATCGATCTCGTTCCGAAGCTGATGGGCCAGATCCTGGACGTGTTCGGCGGAAAGATGAAGACCATCATCGCCGGCGGCGCCGCCATGGACCCGGTCATTACGAACTTCTTCCTGGATCTGGGCTTCAAGGCGGTCCAGGGCTACGGTCTGACAGAATGCTCGCCCATCGCCGCGCTCAACCCCGATAAGCGAGAGATGGCCAACCCGGCTGCGGCGGGCCGCGTGCTGCCCAATACGGAAGCGAAGATCGTGGATGCCGGAGAAGACGGCAACGGCGAGATCTGCATCAAGGGCGACCACGTCATGCTGGGTTACTACCAGATGCCCGAGCAGACGGCAGAAGTGCTCGTGGACGGCTGGTACCACACCGGCGACCTCGGCTATATCGACGAGAACAACTTCATCTTCATCACCGGCCGTAAGAAGAACGTCATCATCACCGGCAACGGCAAGAACGTCTATCCGGAAGAGCTGGAATACAAGCTGTCGCTCAGCCCGTACGTCGCGGAATCCATGGTGTGGGCCGCGGAGGACGAGCAGGGTCACGACAGCAGCATCGTCGCGACGATCATTCCCGACAAGGAAGAGGTCGAGAACGTTCTGGGCAAGGACGCGCCGGCAGAGAAGGTGCTGGAACTGCTGCAGGCCGAAGTCGACAAGCTGAACGACCAGGAGCCGCTGTTCAAGCAGATCAAGAAGGTCGTGCTGAGGAACGAGCCGTTCATCAAGAACACGTCCGCGAAGATCAAGCGCTTCGAGGCGGACAACAAGAGACTGAATTAGAGATTGCTTTTATGAGCCCGGCCATGCGCCGGGCTTTTTTGGTATAATGGTGGCATGAAGAGAATCGTTTCGTGGATTCTGACAGCGGTAATACTGGTGTGCTGCGCGGGCTGTACCCCTGAAAGCGGGGGAACGGAAGAACCGGACAGCGGCATCGCTATGCTCGTGGCAGAGCAGATCTCCAACGGAGCCGTCTGCGCGCTGGATACGCTGCAGACCGCGCGCGAAGAATACGAAAAGGAAGTGGAGGCCTGTTCTCCGCTGGGCAATGCCGGCGAGCTCGAGGGCAGGATCGCGGTCTTTACGATCTTCGCGAGCGGGTCCGATTACAGTTGGGACTTCTCGATGCAGGAAGACCTGGACCAAAGGGCCAAGTGCCTGAAGGATCTTTCCGAGGCGTTAGCGTATTTAGCGGATCAGACTGCCCGGTACGGAAAGAATGTGGAGTTCCTCTACGACTGGGAGGAGGATCCGGGCCTTGCCGCCGAGTATTCCGCGAAGCATCCGATGGCAAATACCGCTGCGTCCAAGGAGATCGCTTACGGGCTTGCCACGCCGAGACAGCTGAAGGAAACGTACGGCGCGGACGGGGTCATTTATCTGTTCATCGTAAATACCGACTATGAGAATACAAAAAAGTCCCATGCGAATTCGTATGAGCCTGGAAAGGCCGGCGGGGAAGCGACGCTGCCGGATCTGATCGAATATGTGAAGATCAACCTGCGGTATTCTTATGACAGCGAGCGGCGGGACGCCCAGTCTTCCACCTATGCGCACGAGATCCTGCATCTGTTCGGGGTCCCGGATCTGTACGAGGCAGGAACGCTGATCACGCAGGAATACGCGGATCACATGCAAGCTGTCATGAGCACGGCGTACTATCCGGATATCATGTACGGCGTGGTGACCGGCTGGAGCGTCCGGAATCATATGTTTTCCGAGGTGGACGCCTACTATGCAGGCCTGACGGACACGTGTGCGGACGTCGAGAAATACGGGCTGGGAAAGAGCCAGCACATCGAAACAGATCAGGATTAATAGGTTTATGAGCAAATACGATATTCTATTCATCGGAACAGCGATCGTCGATTCGATCATCCGAGGCTTCGATCCGGAACCGGTTTCTGCAACAGGATATAGGGCGGAGAGCGGGTCGCTGCATATCGGTGGCGAAGCTGTGAACGGATCGATCACGGCAGCCAAACTGGGCATGAAGACAGCGATCCTCTGCGCACTCGGAAACGATGCGGCAGGGGATATGATCGAGAACGCATTGACTGCATATGGTGTAGATACCGGTCTTATCGTACGGTCTGACGATCATCCCACGCCTGTCACCACGATGTTCGTGGCGGAAGACGGCAGCCGCAAGTCGATCACGAACAAGGCCCACCGGTATAATTTCCATCCGGAGCAGTACATGGAAGCTCTTTCGGATACAAGGGAGGTCGTGCTCGGTTCACTGTTCCGTGCTCCGTTCGATGACCCGGCCGTGGCCCGGCAGGTCGTGGCGGCAGCGAGTGAAAGAGACGTCCTTATCTTTGCGGACACGAAGCTCCCGAACTTTACGAAGCGCAAACTCGAAGATTATGCGGATTCCCTGCCGCTGATCGACTGCATCACGCCGAACGAAGACGAAGCCCGGTATTGCAGCGGGGAAGATGACCCGGAGAAGATGGCGGAAGCATTCCTGGATGCGGGCGTGCGCAGCGTGATCATCAAGCTCGGCGGCAAGGGCTGTTTCTTCAAAAGCAGAGAAGAGTCGCTGTACCTGCCGCCTTATGAGATCGAGGCGGTCGACGCTTCCGGTGCGGGCGATAACTTCCTGGCGGGGTACGTTTCCGAGGTCCTGCGGGGGAGCAGCGTCAGAAGCGCTCTGACCTTCGCGAACGCCTGCGGCGCGCTCTGTACGACAGCCGTCGGCGCCTGCACGGCGCTGCGCGACAGGCAGCAGGTCGAGGAATGGGTCAGGTCAAAAAGCAGGAGTTGACGGAGGCAAACGTGAAACAATTCAAAAAATACACACCCCCGCTTATCATATTGATCGTTTTTGAAGCGGTCGCCGTGATCCTGTGGCAGACCAAGGACAATCTGTTCTACCTGTTCAATTTCAGCTATATCGGACTGTCCGTATCCCTCGGGATATTCCTGTTCATAAGAGAATACAAACATGCCAGGCGCATCGTACAGCTGCTGGTCGGCCTGTATATGCTTGTCTATCTCGGGCTGATCTGCAGGGAAAACATGCAGATCGAAGGGTTCTGGTATTACCTCTTTTCGGGAGTGTTTGAAGCGGCGACCATCCATTATGCGGTCGCAAAGATCTTCGGGCCGTTGGTATTCGGACGCGGCTGGTGCGGATATGCCTGCTGGACGGCGATGGTGCTCGATTTTCTTCCGTACAAAGTTCCGGAACAGCCGGGAAAGAAAATCGGATGGATCCGGTACGTCACGTTCGTTGCGTCGCTCCTCTTCATGTCCGCGCTGTTTCTCGCAAAAGTCGCGAACATGGAGCGTATCATGTTCCGGGCGTTCATCATCGGGAACGTGGCTTATTACGCGGCCGGCATAGCGCTCGCCTTCGCGTTCAAAGACAACCGGGCTTTCTGCAAGTATATTTGCCCGGTCACCGTGTTCCTGAAGCCGATGAGTTATTTTTCGCTGATCCGCGTCAAATGTGACAAAGACAGATGCGTGAATTGCGGAAAATGCCGCCGGGTATGTCCGATGGACGTGGATGTAACCGATAATTCGAGAAACAGGAAGAACGGTACCGAATGCATTCTCTGTATGGAATGCGTTAAGAATTGCCCGAAAGATGCGCTTTAGCAGATCCCGGTTCGCAGTGGAGAATAAACAATGACGATCTACGATATTTCCCAGGAAGTTTTCAGCTGTCAGGTATATACCGGCGATCCGGCACCGGAAAGAAAAGTGCTCAGTTCCATGGAAAACGGCGACTTGTATAATCTGACAGCATTCAGCATGTGCGCTCACAATGGCACACATATCGATGCGCCGTTCCATTTTCTGAAAGATGGAAAAACGGTGGATGCTATCCCCTTGGATGCATTTGTGGGCATGGCTTATGTCGCGGAGCATCATGGGACCGTTTCCGGCGAGGATGCCGCAACAATCCTTGAAAAAGCGAAAGAGCAGGACCCGGAAGCGGCAAAAAGAATCCTGATCAAAGGGGATGCCGAAGTCTCTCCGGAAGCGGCAAGAGTATTCGCCACTGCCGGGATCTTGTTGCTGGGTAACGAATCCCAGACGGTCGGGCCGGAAGACGCGCCGATGGAAGTGCATCTCATCCTGTTGGGTGCGGATGTGATATTGCTCGAGGGAATCCGTTTGACAGAGGTTCCGGAAGGCGTTTATTCCTTAAATGCAGCGCCGCTGAATCTGGCCGGTGCAGACGGTTCGCCCTGCAGAGCGGTGTTGATAGCTGCCGGAAGATAGATCCCGGATTGTTGAGGAGAAAACTGTTATGAGAATAGAAACCGGTGAAATAACGGTCAGAGACTTTTCCGAAAGCGATCTTCCGCTTATGCTGAAATGGCTGACGGACGACAGAGTGCTGGAGTTTTATGAGGGCCGCGACGTCCGGTTTACGATGGAGACGCTGGCTGAGCATTATCTCGAAGAATTCCCCGACGGTTTCCGAGTGATCATCGAATACAGAAACGTGCCCATCGGATACGGGCAGATCTATCAGCTGAGCGGAGACCTGTTCGACGAGTACGACTATCCGGATGATGGTAAGGTCGTATTTGCCACGGATCAGTTCATCGGCGAACCAGATTATTGGAATCAGGGGATCGGTACCGCATTTCTGCAGCTGATGGCTTCGTATCTGAAGAATGAAAAGGACGCAGATCGCATTCTTCTCGATCCTCATAAAAACAATCCCAGAGCGATCCGTGCTTATCAGAAGGCGGGTTTCCGTATCGTCAAATCCCTTCCTGAACATGAGCTGCACGAAGGGAAAAAGGAAGACTGCTGGCTGATGGAGAAGGTGCTGTAGATCGCAAATATCGGGAGGAAACAGATGAAAGGCATAATTCTTTATACATCCAAATACGGCGCAACAAAGCGTTATGCGGAATGGATCGCTGAAGAGACAGGCTTTGATTGCATCGAGACGAAGAGCGCAAGAATAGATGATGTGAAACAATATGACACGGTCATTCTCGGCGGAGGGATTTATGCCTCCGGGATCGCTGGACTGTCTTTTCTGAAAAAGAATATCGGTCAGTTGGCCGGTAAAAAGATCATCCTTTTCTGCGACGGCGCCTCCCCTTATGAAGAAGCGGCATTTCAGCAGATCGTCGAGCATAACCTGAAGGGACCTCTTGCCGAGCTGCCTTGTTTTTATTGCAGAGGCGTCTGGGATATGGATGCCATGAGTTTTACGGACAGGAATCTCTGTAAAATGCTGCAGAAAGCCGTGGCGAAGAAGAAACCTGAGGACTGTGAGATCTGGGAAAAAGCTTTGATGGAAGCCGGCAATACGAAGCACGACTGGACGGATAAGTCATATATCGAACCGATCCTGGAAGCGGTCAGATGAATCTGCGGACATCACGCAGAAAAGGAAAATAAATGGAAGAACAGATACTGCAGACAGAAAAAGGGAATGTCTTCTATTGGAAATCGGATCACTGGGATGCCGGCAAAGAGACGGTTTTCTTTTTGCATGGGCTTACCGCTGACCACAGCATGTTTGACGATCAGGTTGCAGCTTTTGAGAAAGAGTATAATCTTTTGACATGGGATACGCCTGCTCATGGGAGATCCAGGCCATTCGAGACGTTTGATTTCGGAGATGCTGCTGAATACATGAAGAGCATTCTCGATAAGCACTCAGTGAACCGGGTCGTTTTTGTCGGGCAGTCATTGGGCGGCTTTCTTGCACAGTCCTTTATAAAGCGATATCCGGACTATGTAAAGGGATTCGTGTCTATAGACAGCACTCCCTATGGATTTGGTTATTATTCAAAATTTGATATCTGGATCCTTAAGCAAGTCGAATGGATGGCCCATCTTTATCCGCTGCGGTGGATGAAGAGAGCAATGGCGAAACAGGTCTCTGCAACGCAGAAGGCTTATGACAACATGATGCAGATGCTCTCCCCGTATGGTAAAAATGAACTGTGTCATCTGATGGGGCTCGGCTATGCCGGTTTTCTGGATGACAATTGTGAGCTGAAGATTCCGTGCCCCGTTCTATTGATCCTGGGGGAGAAGGACAGGACAGGGAAAGTCGTGCAGTACAATAAAGAATGGGCAAAGAAAACCGGTTATCCTCTGAAGATCATCGCCGGCGCAGCGCATAACGCCAACGTGGATCGACCGGAGGAAGTAAATGCGTGTATCCATGATTTTCTGTCGGGTATGACCCGATAAATATCAGCCTGCAGAGGAGAATATGAGCATAAGACTATTCAAAACACTGACTGCTGTGATCTTGACGATATCTTTGCTTGCTTCGTGCGCGGCTTCTTTCCCTGAAAAGGAAAAGGTAGCTGCCATGACCGACGAAGAAGCTACTGAACTGTTGCTGGATAAAACGCAGGAGGAAGTCCGTGAGCATTGGGGCGAACCGGACAGTTTTTTTTCGGGCTTTTACGGCGATATCTACAGGGCCGGCGACAAATGTATCGGGCTTTACTATGATTACGATACGAAAAAGGTCTATCAGGTGACGTGCTGGGTCAGACAGGAGATCGAAAAAGAGATCGAGGGAAACTTCCGGACTTACTATCAGATGACCGACGGAAGCTGGATGTGCGAAGGGTATTCGTATACGTACCGGCTGGAGATCAGCGGGCGGATGCCGAACGCGGCCAAGGATTCCACGTTCACGTATTTGAGCAACATCGAGGTAATTACTTTCGAACAGGCCTATAAAGCCGCGGGGATCAGCAGCTATTCGGGAGACTATTTTTCTCCGGACGAAGCCGTGCTGGTGGATATGAATTGAGGGGAAACCATGAACCACTGCGGAACACAGACGATAGAGACAGAAAGACTGGTATTAAGACGGTTCACGCTCGATGACGCGGACGCCATGTACCGCAACTGGGCGTCTGACCCCGATGTGACGGAGTACCTGACGTGGCCGCCGCATGCCAGCGTCGACGTGACGAAAGCGATCCTGGAGAATTGGGTCTCTTCCTATGCGCAGAACAACTGCTATCAGTGGGCGATCGTCCTGAAGGAGAATGGAAACAGCCCGATCGGAAGCATCGCCGCGGTAGGGATGAACGACGACGTCGAGATCATCCATATCGGCTATTGCATCGGAAAAGAGTGGTGGCACCGGGGGATCACGTCGGAGGCGCTGAAAGCCTTGATGGATTTCTTCTTCGATAAAGTAGGCGCAAACCGCATCGAGAGCCGCCATGATCCGAGAAATCCATATTCCGGCATGGTCATGCAAAAGTGTGGCATGAAATACGAGGGCACGCTGCGCAGTTCGGACCGGAACAACCAGGGCATCTGCGACGCGAACTGGTATGCGCTGCTGAAGTCAGAGCGTTAGATCTCAGACGGCTGTCCGTTCTCCGCGGGCAGCCTTTTGTATATGCGGAAATACATGGTGAGGCAGCAGAGGCTGGCGCCGATGATCTGCGACAGCATCTCCGCGTAGAAGACCCCCATGACTCCGAAGCCGATGCGCGGCAGGATGATCGTGAGAGGCACGATCAGGAACAGCTTGCGCAGCATAGAGAAAAATACCGCGTATTTGGGCTTGTTGAGCGCGACGAACGTGTTCTGCCCGCCGGTCTGGAAGCTCATCATGAAGTACGCCGCGTAGTAGATGTGCAGGCAGGGGATGGCCGTTTCGATGAGAGCTGCGTCGTTGGAAAAGATGCGGATGAGCTGGGCCGGATGCGTAAAGACCACGATCCAGGCCAGAACATTGTACGTGAGGGCAGCCGCGATCATAAAGCGGATGCTCTTTTTTACGCGGTCGTAGTTCCGGGCTCCGTAGTTGAAGCTCATGACGGGCACGGACGCCTGGTTGATGCCGTTGATGGGCTGGCTGATGACCTCGCGCATGGAATTGATAATGGAGAACGCCCCGATGTACAGCGTGCTGAGCGCGCCGCCGAACGTCTTGAGCGTCAGATTGACGACTGTCTGCGCCACGCTGTTCGAGAAGCGGAACATAAAGCCCGTCGCGCCAAGTTTCAGGATGCGCGGGACTTCATTCATGTCCATGTGCAGCCTGTGGATGGGCAGCAGCGTCTTCTTGCCCGTCAGGAAGCGGATGACCCAGAGCGAACTTACGAACTGGGAGATGACCGTGGCGATCGCTGCGCCTTTCACGCCCATGTGCAGTACAAAGATAAAGACCGGATCCAATATGATATTCAGGGCCGCGCCGATGATAACGGTGCCCATGCCGATCTTCGTAAAGCCCATGCCGTTGATGAAAGGGTTCATGCCGAGGCTGATGAGCACGAAGACCGTGCCGGCCACGTAGATGCGGAAGTATTCCATAGCGTAGGGCAGGGTCTCTTCGTCGCCTCCCATGGAGGACAGGAGAGGCCTTGCGAACACGAACAGGATGACGGTGAGGCAGGCGCTGAAGACCAGCAGCATGGTGAATGCGGTCTCGAGGATGCGCTGCGCTCTGGCGTTGTCACCTTCGCCTCTGGCGATGGAGCACAGGGGATTGCCGCCTGTGCCGCACAGATTGGCGAAGGCGCCGATCAGCGAGATGAGCGGGAAGGCGATCCCCACGCCGGACAGCGCCGCCGTACCGGTTCCCGGAATGTGGCCGATAAACATGCGGTCCACAATGTTGTACAGCACGTGAACGATCTCGGCCATCGCGATGGGGATGCCGAGTCTTAAGACTGTTTTAGGGATGCTTCCCTGCGAAAAGTCGCCTTTTTGAGTGTTCGTCTGCTGCGCCACGGGTTCTGCCTTTCTGTAGGTGTCTATATTATAACACAAAAACAGTGCCGGGCGGTGCTGTCCCAAATCTTTACAAACCACAAGATATAGCGTATACTGGAAAAGTAATCGCATTATTCTTGTGGACTTTTGTATAGTCAGGAGAACGAATATGAAGTGCCCGTTTTGTGAAGCCCCGGATACCAAGGTCATCGATTCCCGCCCGACTGAGGAGGGTCACGCCATCCGCCGGCGCAGAGAATGCGAAAAGTGCGGCAAGCGCTTTACGACGTACGAGAAGGTGGAGGAAGTCTTCTTCATGGTGGTCAAGCGGGACGGCAGCCGCGAGTCCTTCGACCGCAACAAGGTGCTGAACGGCATCGTGAGAGCCTGTGAAAAGCGCCCGGTCACCATGGACCAGATGGAAGCCGTCGTGTCCGAGGTCGAAAGAGGCCTGAACAATATGATGGAAAAGGAGATCAGCAGCTCGTTTATCGGCGAAGTCGTCATGGAGAAGCTGAAGGATCTCGACGAAGTCGCCTACGTGCGCTTCGCTTCCGTCTACCGTCAGTTCAAGGACGTCAATACGTTCGTTGCCGAGATCGAAAAACTTCTCGGTACGGGTGCAGGCGGCAAGCTGAAGAAGTCGATGAAGGAGTAACCATGCGCATCAAGACGATCGTCGCGATCGACGGCCCCGCCGGCGCAGGCAAGAGCACCATCGCGAAGCTGCTGGCAAAGCGCATCGGGGCAGACTATATCGATACCGGCGCCATGTACCGGGCAGTCGCGCTGCAGCTGATCCGTACAGGCACGGACTATAACGATCCCGGGGCGCTGCAGGCCATGCTGGACGCCATGGACGTGGACTTTTCCGAAGGACACACGCTGCTGAACGGGGAGGACGTAAGCGGGCTCATCCGCACGCCCGAGATCTCCGCAGTCGCTTCGCCTTCTTCCGGCGTTCCCGCCATCCGCTACAAGCTGACCGCGCTGCAGCAGGCCATGGGCAAGAGAAAAAGCATCGTCATGGACGGACGAGACATCGGCACCGTCGTGTTTCCCGACGCGGATTTCAAGTTCTATCTCACCGCATCGGCGGACGAACGGGCCAGAAGACGTACGGAAGAGATGCGTGCCAAGGGTGAAGAGGCAGACCTCGAAACCATCAGGGCAGATATCATCCAGCGCGATTATCAGGATTCGCACCGCGAATTCCGGCCGCTGCGCAAGGCAGACGACGCCGTAGAGATCGATTCCACCAACATGAGCATCGACAGCGTCGTCGACACCATGATGGCGTTTATCGAGGCAAGGGACCGGTAATACCGCGGGAGGCAAGCAATGGCAGGCAGTGAAAATCAAAAGTTCAAACTGCTGTATCTGTACCAGGTCCTCATGGAAGAGACCGACGAGGACCACGTGCTGACGACGCCCCAGCTGATCAGCAAGCTGGCGGCAAGAGGCATCAAGGCGGAGCGCAAGAGCATCTACGCGGACCTGGCGGCGCTGCGGGACGAATTCGGCGTGGACATCATCGACGTGGGGCGGGGCGGCCATTACGTGGGATCCCGGACGTTCGAATTTCCGGAGGTCAAACTGCTGGCGGACAGCGTGCTGTCCTCTCGCTTTATCACGGAACGTAAGACCGTCGAACTCGTGGAAAAGCTCAAGACGCTCGCGAGCAGCCATCAGGCGAAGCAGATCTCCGGCCGTATGTTCGTTGCGGACCGGGTCAAAGCCATGAACAGCAGCGTTTATTACAGCGTCGATACGATCGCTTCGGCCATCGACGCGGGCTGCAAGGTCTCGTTCAAGTATTACGGATACAACGCGAAAAAAGAAAAGCAATACCACCACGACGGGCAGGCCGTTTCGGTCAGTCCTTATGATCTCGTGTGGGACAACGAATATTACTATCTGGTCGCGTACGACAGCGCGGATCAGAAGATCAAACATTACCGCATCGACCGCATGGAATGGATCAAGGTCCAGAAGAAAGAGAAGCGGGAAGGGGCGGAAGCATATAAGAAAGCGGACGTACGCTCGTATTCCAAGCGCATGTTTTCCATGTTTTCCGGCGAAGAGCAGAGCGTGACCCTGCGTTTTGCGGATAAACTTGCGAACGTGGTCATCGACCGCTTCGGCACCGACGTGTTCCTTGCGCCGGACGGGGAAGGATATTTCCGCACGAGCGTGACGGTGTTCGTCAGCCCGCAGTTCTACGGCTGGCTGTTCGGACTCGGCGCGGACGCCGAGATCCTCGCGCCGCAGAAGGTACGGGACGATTATGCGGCGATGCTGGCCGGTGTGCTCGGACAATATGGACCGGTGAAATGAGATGAGCTGGTTCCGGATCGCAACGTGGTTCTTCACGTCCCTGGGGATATGGGGAATCCTGAAAAAATATGACAAAGCTACCTGGCAGGCCTGGATCCCGGGCCTGCGGTATTATCGTATGGGCCAGGCGTGCGGCAGGGAGCAGGACGGCTTCAATTGCCTCGTCCTGGAGATAGTTTCGCGCATCCTGACGACTGTCGCGAATTTCATACCGCAGGAAGGGAATGTTTATAACGCGCTGGGTCTGCTCGCACTCGTCCTCGTCATCATGCTGCTCGTGTTCGAGATCCGCGTTGCCGCGGGGCTGTGCCAGTCGTTCGAACTGAAGAAGCGCTGGATCGTGCTTTGGGTATTCAGTTCGAGCATCGCGGCCATGATCCTCGGCTTCCTGAAGAGATTCCAGCCCGTACACCTGCTTGCGCGGATGGACGAAGAGCAGCTGGCCGGTACGCAGCCGGCCGTGCTGAGCGCTCCTGTCGCTGCGGAAACGATAGGCGAAGGGCTCTCTGTCCACGTGAAGGAAAGGACGGCACGGGACTTCGGCAAGACCCGCTATCTGCTGAAGGATATCCATCTGAATATTCCCAACGGTTCCCTCGTCCTGCTGCTGGGCGGCTCCGGCGCGGGCAAAACGACGCTCGTGAACGCCATTACAGGCTACGAGAAAGCCGATGCGAAGATCCTTCTGAACGGGACGGACGTCTACGAGAACTATAACGAAGTGAAGTACCGGATCGGTTTCGTACCGCAACAGGATCTGCTGCGCATGAACGATACGGTTTCGAAGACGCTGAACGACGCGGCGCTGCTGCGCCTGCCGGTGAACGTTTCCGCAAAGGAACGCCAGGAAAGGATAGACGCCGTCATGGACGTGCTTGGCCTTTCCGGCAGGCAGGACGGCCTGGTCGCCAAGAAGTCCGGCGGGCAGAAGAAGCGCATCTCGATCGGTACGGAGCTGATCAGCGACCCGGATCTGTTCATCCTGGATGAGCCGGATTCCGGCCTGGACGGCGTCATCGCGCGCGAACTGTTCGAAAAGCTGCGCAGCATCGCGGATTCGGGCAAGGTCGTGATCACGATCACGCATACGCCGGACCGCGTCGCGGACCTGTTCGACAAGGTGATCGTGCTGGCAAGAGACTCCGGCAAAGTGGGACGGCTGGCGTTCTACGGGTCACCGGACGAGGCGAGGGAATTCTTCGGAAAGCCCTCCATGGAGCAGATCGTGCTGTCCGTGAACAGTAAGAACGAAGGCGGCGAAGGCCGTGCGGACGAATTCATCGAGAAATACGCCAGGTCGACCGCGGAAAAGGAGGTGACCGTCCATGAATGAGGAACTTCGTTACCGGGGACGGATCGCCCAGGTCGGGATCTACCTGAAAAAACTGATCCGCATGTTCGTGTATCAGAACGACTGGAAGATGCTTCCGATGGCGGCTCTGATCGGCGGCGTCGTGACGTTTGCCGTCGGCGGCAGCCTGTTCCACACACAGGAAGGCACGCTGAGCGGCTGCTTCGCGCTGGTCTGCGTCTGCATCTGGAACGGCTTCTTCAATTCGATCCAGTCCGTCTGCCGCGAACGTCCTGTCATCAAGAGAGAGCACCGCAGCGGCATGCACATCACGTCGTACATTGCAGCGCATATGATCTATCAGATGATCTTATGCGCTCTGGAAACAGTCATCGTGCTGTTCATCTGCGGGCAGGCCGGTATCGCCTTCCCTGCGGAAGGCGTCATCACGCGGTTCTTTATCGTCGACTTCGGCATTTCCATGTTCCTGATCACCTATGCGGCCGACATGATGTCGCTGGCGATCTCGTCGCTGGTGCGCAACACAACGACCGCGATGACGGTCATGCCGTTCATGCTGATCTTCCAGCTGATCTTCTCCGGCGGACTTGTTCTGCTCGAGGGACCTGCAGCAAAACTGAAGAGCATCACGGCAGCGAAGTGGGGGCTGCAGAACCTCTGCGCGCTCAGCGATTACAACAATCAGCCCATGGTGACCCTGTGGAACACGATCTGGAAGTTCCGCGCCATGGAGATCGACGGGCAGTATCCGATCAAGATGATGACGGATTACATCGCGGCCAACAACATGCGCGACCAGCTGCTGCAGGAATCCGGGCAGTACAACATGAATCCGGAATACGTGCGCGAAGCGGCTAACATCCTGCATTGCTGGGGCATGCTTCTGCTGATCATCGTGCTGTTCGCGGTGCTTTCCGTGATCCTGCTGGAATTCATCGACCGGGATAAGCGGTAGGGGTCTGCAGATGGAGAAAGAGCTGAGACAACTGATCGGTTCCGCGCGCGCCTGCATCTTCGATTTCGACGGCACGGTCGCGGATACGGAAACGTTTCATTTCGGGCTGTATCAGCGCATTCTGGGGAGGCGCTGCGGCGTGACCCTCGATTGGCCGCACTGGCTGCACTACATCGGCCGTACGGATCCGGATTTCCACCGGATGATGGAGGCTGATTACGGCATAACGATCGATTCGGAACCCGTCATGAAAGAGTATTTCTCGCTGCTGGAAGCGGAGGAGCCTTCGGCGGTGCAGCCGTATCCGTGGGTAAAGGAAGTGCTGCAGGTCTGCCGGGAACAAAGTATTCCGGCCAGCATCCTGTCTTCGGGCAACCGCGGCGTCATCTGCGCCTGTCTGAAGGCATGGGGACTGTACGGGTATTTCGAAGAAGCGAATATTATCAGCGTATCGGCGGGGATCTTTACGAAACCGGACGTGTTCGCAGAGCCTGCGCGTTACCTGAAGGGCTTCGACGGGACGTCCGCGGACGTGCTTTTGTTCGAGGATTCCATCCATACGATAGAAAAGGCGCTGGCCTGCGGCATCGGAGCTGTTGCCGGTGTGACGCACAAATATAATCAAGGTATCGAAACCTATTGCAGGATCTGCATCGAAGGGGAAACGAGATGAACTACAGACAGCTTGGGAAAACAGGATTTCTTGTGAGCGAGATCGGCTTCGGCGGCGAATGGCTGGAGCGTCACGACGAGGAACACTCCGTGGATCTTGTCCGCTATGCGGGAGAGCAGGGCATCAACATCATCGACTGTTGGATGTCGGATCCGAAATCGCGCGACATCATCGGCAAGGGCATGGAAGGCCGGCGCGACAAGTGGTTTGTGCAGGGTCACATCGGAGCGACCCATCAGGACGGTCAGTACGTCCGCACGCGCGACATGAAGTTTGTGCAGCCTGCGTTCGAGGACCTGCTGCGCCGCATGAAGACCGATTACATAGACCTCGGCATGATACACTACGTGGACGCGCAGGAGGACTGGGACCGCTGCGTGGGCACGGATTTCATCGAGTATGTATATAAGCTCCGGGAGGCCGGAACTATTAGAAATATCGGGCTTTCCACGCACAACCCGCGCATCGCGAGGCAGGCTGTGGAGACAGGCATTGTTGACATGATACTATTTTCTGTCAACCCAGCGCTCGACATGAAACCGGCCATCGAAGACATCGATACGCTGTTCGCGCCGGACTACGAAGGCTTGTCCGGTTTCGATCCCGAACGCACGGCGCTGTACCGCCTGTGCGAGGAGAGGGAAGTGGGCATCACGGTCATGAAGCCGTACTTCGGCGGCAGACTGTTCGATCCTGCCCAGACGCCTTTCGGCGTGACGCTGACACCTGCGCAGTGCATCCACTACGCACTGACGAGACCTGCCGTTGCTTCGGTGCTTTGCGGTTACGATACGAGAGAGCAGATCGATGCGGCTGTCGCGTACGAGACTGCGGCGGAGGAAGAAAAAGACTACGCTTCCGTGCTCGCTTCCGCTCCGCTGCACGCGTTTACGGGGCAGTGCACGTACTGCGGTCACTGCAAGCCCTGTCCTGCGGACATCGACATTGCGATGGTGAACAAGTTCTACGATCTGGCGTCCGTGCAGCCCCAGGTGCCGGAGAGCGTAAAACAGCACTATCTGTCGCTGGAGCGCCACGCTTCGGACTGCGTCGGCTGCCGCGGCTGCGAGAGCCGCTGCCCGTTCGGCGTACCGGTCGCGGACCGCATGGAAAAGACGGCGGAGCTGTTCGGCTGTTAGGAGGATCTTATGGCATTCGAAAACCTGACGCCTGCTGAAATGCGGGCACTGATCCGCAAAGAAGAATATACCGGCCAGACCTCGGGCCTGTGCCCGGGCTATGCGCAGGCAAATCTCGTGGTGCTGCCTGAAGAGTACGCTTACGATTTTCTGCTGTTCGCCCAGAGGAACCCGAAGGCCTGCCCGCTGCTGGAAGTGACGGATACAGGCAGCCGCCTGCTGAAGGACATCGCGCCCGGTGCGGATATCGCAACGGATATCCCCCGCTACCGCATATATGAAAACGGCCTGCTGACCGGCGAAACTACGGACGTTTCCACCCTGTGGCGGGACGATCTCGTGAGTTTCCTGATCGGCTGCAGCTTCTCGTTCGAGGCCGATCTGCTGGCGGCGGACGTTCCGGTGCGGCAGATCGAAGAGGGAAAAAACGTGCCGATGTACGATACGGACATCCCGTGTGCGTCCGCCGGGGTGTTCCACGGCAACATGGTCGTCTCCATGCGGCCCATTCCGCACGATCTGGTCCCGAAAGCCGTGCAGATCACGGCGGGCATGCCCCGCGTACACGGCGCGCCTGTCCACATCGGAGATCCCGCGGCTATCGGCATCGCGGACCTGTCGAAGCCGGATTACGGCGACGCGGTCACGGTAAAACAGGGCGAAGTGCCCGTGTTCTGGCCGTGCGGCGTGACCCCGCAGAACGCGATCCTGCGTTCGAAGCCTTCGTTTGCCATTACCCATGCGCCGGGTCACATGCTGATCACCGACGTAAAAAACGTGAACCTGAAATATTGATTATGAACCCCGGACCCTTTATCGAAGACATCATCCTGAAGTTCTCCCGGCGCGGCATGGAAAGGCTGCGTCCGTATCTTTCAGAACGCTATTGTGAAGACGCGGCAAAAGAGATCCTCTCCTGGCAAAGGGGCCCTGTGCTGCTCGCGACCGGTTTTTACGTGGCGGGCCATGCGGAAACGGACGGCCCGGCTGGTACGGTCGTACTGGCAAAAGCCCTGCAGAAGCTCGGTTTTGCACCTTTCGTGCTGACGGATGAGAACTGCAGTCACTATTTCGAACCGGAAGGGTTGGATACGATCTACATGTCCTACGAGGAGGGTGAGGACTTCTGCCTGTCGCTGCTGGCGGATCTGCAGCCCGTGGGACTCATCTCGATCGAGCGCTGCGGCCGGAACGCGGAAGGCGACTATGCGAACATGCACGGCGAGAGCATCCGCAGCCATACGGCGCAGATCGACCGCCTGTTCGACGCGGCGTACGGCAAAGTGCCGACGATCGGCGTCGGAGACGGCGGCAACGAGATCGGTATGGGCAATCTGGCGGACGTGATCGAACAGGAGCTTTCCCTTGTGCCTTGCCGCACGAAGACGGACCGCCTCGTGATCGCGACGGTCTCGAACTGGGGCGCGTACGGCATCGCGGCATATCTGCAGATCCTGTCCGGCGTTCCGGTCTTTCCGCCTGTCGAAGAGGTGGAATCCTACCTTGCGCGGACCGTCGCATTGGGCAGCGTGGACGGCATGTCAGAGGAGAACGTGTGCCGGGTGGACGGTTTTTCGCTTGCGGAAAGCGAAGAAGTGTATGCGGCGCTGCAGAGAGCCGTCACATCTTGTACAGCTCCCAGCGGCATTCGGGAATGAAGTATTTCAGCTGGTAGCGCCGTTCGCAGCCATCGATGTCGCTCTGGCAGTCGTAGACGTAGACCGGCACGCCGGCAAAGCGTTCCTGCGTTGCGGTGAGAATGTGCTTGACGTAGACGTCCCGGCACGTGCCGTCGGAGTCGGTATAGCGGAATTTATAGGGGAGGGGCTTGCCGCTCCCTTTGAAGACGACGATGGCGTCTATGGGTCTCATCAGAAGTTTCATGGATCCGTCCGTCTCTAATCAAATGTTCGCAAGAATATTATAAAGAACATATGTTCTTTTCGCAAGAGAAAAAGCGGCTGAGGAGCCGATTCCGGACAAGCTCGGCAATCTTCCCTTGCCGAGCGGTTCGAAACGGTCCGAAGGCGCTAATCCGGAGGTCACATGCTGAAACTCACTATCCTTTCCGAAAACAACACCCATACCAGGGAACCCTACCTGATGGGTGAACCCGGTTTCTGCTGCTATATCGAATGCAACGGCAAGCGCATGCTGCTCGACACCGGTTATTACGGCATTGCCGTGAAGAACGCGAAGACGCTCGGCATCGATTTGAACGGTCTCGACTATATCGCGATCTCCCACGGTCACGACGATCACACCCACGGACTGGGGCCGCTGCTGGAGGCGGGCATCGACGTCAGCCATACGAAGCTGACCGTCCATCCGAAAGCGCTGCGGCGCAAGATCGTGGACGGCGCGGACGCCGGCTTCCCCTGGCCGGAACAGGAGATCCGCAGCCGTTTCGATCTGATCGAGACAGACAGACCGTTCGAACTTGCGGAAAACCTGTGGTATCTGGGTCAGATCCCGCGTACGAACGATTTCGAAAACAAGGTGCCCATCGGTTTCGTCGTGGATGAGAACGGAGAAGAGCCTGACTTCATGACGGATGATACGGCGCTGGCTTATCAGACAGACGAAGGTATCTTCATCATCACCGGCTGCTCGCACAGCGGCATCTGCAACATCTGTGAGTACGCGAAGAACGTGCTCGGCGACGAACGTTTGCTCGGGGTCATCGGGGGCTTCCATCTGCTGAAAGAAGGCCGCCAGCTCGACGAGACCATCCGCTATTTCGAACGCGAGAAGCCCGGGAAGCTCTGCCCGTGCCACTGCATCTCCATGCGCTGCAAATTCCGCATCGCGCAGGCACTTCCCATCGAAGACGTCGCCGTCGGCTACGAACTGGAACTGTAAGAGGAAACGGAATTGGACCTGAAACAGACGAACGTGGTCCTGGCGTCCGGCTCGCCCCGTCGCATCGACATGCTGCGCGCGGACGGCATCGAGCCGCTCATCGTGCGCCCGGACTGCGAAGAAAATATCCATATGGCGCTGACCCCCGCGCAAGAGGTCATGGCGCTCGCGCTGCGCAAGAATCTGCGCGCTGTCGAAATGCTGAAAGAGCAGGGCAGCCTGCCGCAGGAGGGCGTCGTGCTGTCCGCCGACACCATGGTCGTTCTGGAGGGCGTGCCTATCGGAAAACCGGTGGACGAGGCGGACGCGTTCCGCATCCTCAGCGAGCTGAACGGCAGAAAGCACACCGTCTGCAGCGGCGCCTGCCTGTACGATCTGGCGAGCGGCCGCAGACAGTTGTTTTCCGAGGATACGGACGTGTATTTCATGACATACACGGACGAAGATATCCGCGCGTACATCGCGACCGGCGAACCGATGGACAAGGCCGGCGCGTACGCGATCCAGGGCGGGTTCGCTCCCTACGTGATCCATACGGACGGTCCGTTGGACAACGTGATCGGTTTCCCTTACGGAACGATCAAACGGATGCTGGAAATGTGGTAAAATATGGAAATTTCCTGCAGAATATGATATGATGAACTCCGGCCGGGAGCCGGAGTTTTTATTATGACAAACGGATATGAAAGACAGATGCGCAGGGCAGCGATGCCCCTGGTGAAGGAGATGCCCGCGTCCGAACGGCCGCGTGAAAAAATGCTGGCGCAGGGAGCCGGGGCGCTGTCGAACACCGAACTGCTGGCTGTGCTGATCGCGTCCGGGTCCGGTACGGACAGCGCCGTATCGCTTGCCGCAAGAGTGCTCGCAGCAGAAGAGGGCAGCCTGGCCGCTCTTTCTTCGTGCCAGCCCGAAGATTACATGAAGATCCCCGGGATAGGCACCGCGAAGGCCTGCACGATCACGGCTGCGCTGGAGCTGGGGCGCCGGGCCGCCACGATGCCGCCGTCCGGGAAGATCCCGCTCGAGAATTCGCGCGACGCAGCGGAACTGTTCATGGGGCAGCTGCGATACCTGAAGAAAGAGGTCATGGAGATCGCGCTCGTCAACGTCAAAGGCGAATTGATCATGCGCGAACGCATCGCGGTCGGTGGGCTGCGCAGCGCGCAGACGCAGCCGCGGGAAGTATTTGCGAACGCGATCCGCAAAGGCGCCAGCGGGGTCATCCTCGCGCACAACCATCCCAGCGGAGACCCGTCTCCGTCGAAAGAAGACGTCGCCATCACGAAACAGCTCGTAAAAGCGGGAAAGATCCTGGGGATCAACGTGCTGGACCACATCGTGATCGGCGACGGCCGCTACGTGAGTTTTGCTGACGAAAAACTGCTCTGAAAATTTTTTCTGATTTCGCTATTTTTATTCCACAAGCCCCCTTGCCGATGATAGAATTATCCTGTAAAATATCCTGCGTTTGACAGGACATTCAGGAGTAGTATGGGCATCGTTGCATTGGTCACCTCCGGCAAGGGAGGCGCAGGAAAAACCACGATAACGGTCAATTTAGGAGCAACTCTGGCGCAGAAAGGCGCGAGAGTCTGTTTGGTTGACTTCAACATGGGCCTGCGCAACATGGACATCTATCTGGGTATGGAGGACTGCAGCCTGTTCGATCTCGGCGACGTGCTGACGGGCGTGTGCAAAGTCGAAAAAGCCCTGGTGCGCGATGAGCGCTTCGGCCGCCTGTACATGCTGCCGTGTCCGCAGTTCAAGGAGATCAACGGCGTCACAGCCCAGCACGTCGCAGGTCTGTTTGCCGTGCTGAAGAAGAACTTCGACTACATTCTCGTCGACATGCCGACCGGCATCGGTCAGACGATGGAGAACGCCGCCTCTGCAGCCGACATCGGCATCGTAGTGGTCACGCCGGATTACGTGTCCCTGCGCAATGCGGACACGGTCGACCGCAAGCTGGACGTCTGCGGACTCAAGAGACGCTGCTATCTGATCAACCAGGTCGACCTAGAACTCCTGCGCAGCAGAAGTGTGCCCGGAATCGAGCATATCGCGCGCAACATGAGCACGCCCATGGCGGGCATCATCACGTGGGACGAGAATATCCATGCCGGCAACAACATGGGCAGCCCCGTCGTGCTGGCGTCCGACTCCTATATCGCGAAGAATTTCAGCAGCATCGCGCTGCGGATCTTCTAGCGCAAAAAAGACGACGCCCTCCGGCCGTAAGACCGGAGGGCTTTTTCTATGCAGTTTTACTTCAGGAAGATGCGTTTTCCGCCCTGATATCCGCGGATGACGCCGATCTTCTGCGCGCTCAGGACCTGACCCTGCAGCATCGCAAGGCAGTGCTCCGCGTCTTCTTCCGCCACGGCTGCCAGCAGGCCGCCGGACGTCTGCGGGTCGAACAGGCAGTCGCAGACTGCTACAGGCACGTCGCCGGGATCGACCCGGCCTTCGCAGTGGTCGCGGTTGCGGTACATGCCTTCCGCCAGAACGCCCATGCGGGCGAATTTCAGGGCGGAGGGGAGGATGTCGATCTCTTTCGTGTCCACGAGCGCTTCGCAGTCCGTGCCGTCCACCATCTCGAACAGGTGGCCCATCAGGCCGAACCCCGTCACGTCGGTGCACGCGTGCACTTCGTGTTGCACAAATACGTCGCGGGCCTTTTTATTCAGTTCCGTCATGATGCGGATCATGGCGGCCCGGTCTTCTTCCGAAACGAGGTCAGCCTTTGCGGCCGTCGTCAGAATGCCTGTGCCCAGAGGCTTCGTGAGGATCAGCACGTCGCCCGGCTTCGCGCCGCAATTACGGTAGAACTTCTCCGGATGGACGTAGCCTGTGACGGAAAGGCCGTACTTGGGCTCCTCGTCGAAGATCGTGTGGCCGCCCGCCACGACGGCGCCGGCTTCGTAGACTTTGTCATAGCCGCCCCGCAGGATCTCCCGGATGACTTCCTTGGGGAATCCTTTGGGCACGCCCATGACGTTCAGGCACGTCTTCGGCTCGCCGCCCATGGCGTAGACGTCGGACAGGGCGTTGGCCGCAGCCACCTGGCCGAACGTGTATGGGTCGTCGACGACGGGAGGGAAGAAATCCACCGTCTGCACGAGCGCCAGTTCGTCGTTCACTTTATAGACGCAGGCATCGTCGCTCCTGTCGAAACCGACAAGAAGGGAAGGATCGCTCTGCATGGAAATGCCGTCTAAAACTTCAGCAAGAACTCCTGCTCCAAGCTTCGCTCCTCACCCGGCGCAGCCTGCAAGGTTCGTCAGTTTTATATCCTTTGCAGTCATGAGCGGATCACCTCCTTTCCGTACGTTTTCCAGTGTTTTTCACAAAAACAAGTATATATCGTTTCCCTGATTTTGTGCAAGTACAACCGTTTTTTGTGTGGAAACACACAAGATTTGCTTTACAATTGACTGCATAAATTGTACAATATATTGGTATATTTTTGATTTTCTAACTGCGAGACGACAGTTTTAAGCATACAGTCAGAAAATTAAACACTATTTAACGCAGAGGAGGCGCGAAATGCTTGTCAAAGCACTGATTGCAATCGCCTTTCTCGCGATCGGAATACTTGTAGGTTACATCGTCCGGAAGAACACGGCTGAAAAGGTCATCGGCAGCGCCGAAACGCAGGCAAAGAACCTGATCCTGGACGCAGAGAACCGCTCCGAAGCCATCCGCAAAGAGACCCTGGCAGACGCCAGAGCGGAGGCTCATTCCATAAAACAAGATGCGGAAAGAGATATTCGCGAACGCAGAGAAGAGGTAAAGAAGACCGAAAGAAGACTGGTCCAGAAGGAAGAATCGCTGGACCGCAAGATCGAAAACATCGAGCAGAAAGAGGAGAGCATCTCGAAGAAGCAGAGAGCCCTGGCCGAAAAGGAAAAGGAACTCGACGGCTTTATCGAGAGACAGATCGCCGAACTCGAGCGCATCTCCGGCTGCACGGCGGAAGAAGCCAAGGCGCAGCTGCTGGAGAGCATCGAGAAGGACGTCCGCAGAGACGCTTCGCTCATGATCAAGGACATCGAGTCCAAGGCGAAGGAAGAGGCGGACCGCAAGGCCAAAGAGATCATCACCGGCGCCATCCAGCGCTGCGCGGCGGATCACGTGGCGGAGACGACCGTTTCCGTCGTGCCCCTGCCCAACGATGAGATGAAGGGCCGCATCATCGGCCGAGAAGGCCGCAACATCCGGGCTATCGAGACCGCGACCGGCGTCGACCTCATCATCGACGACACGCCCGAAGCCGTCATCCTGTCCGGGTTCGACCCCGTCAGACGCGAGATCGCCAGAGTCGCTCTGGAGAAGCTCATCGTGGACGGACGCATCCATCCGGCCCGCATCGAAGAGATGGTCGAGAAGGCTGAGAAAGAAGTCAACACGATCATCAAGGAAGAGGGCGAGGCTGCCACGTTCGAGATGGGCATCCACAACCTGCACCCCGAACTGGTCAAGCTGCTGGGCAGACTGAAGTACCGCACCAGCTACGGCCAGAACGTGCTGAAGCACTCCCTCGAAGTCGCCCATCTGGCCGGCCTGATGGCAGGCGAACTGGGCATGGATGTCAAGCTCGCGCAGAGAGCGGGCCTGCTGCACGATATCGGCAAGGCGCTGGACCACGAGATCCAGGGCACGCACGTGGATATCGGCATCGACGTCCTCAGAAAGTACAAGGAATCCGAAGCGGTCATCGACGCGATGGCAGCGCACCACGGAGATTATGAACCCAAGAGCGCGGAGGCCATCCTGGTCGCTGCAGCGGACGCTCTGTCCGCCGCCCGTCCCGGCGCCCGCCGCGAGACGCTCGACACCTACGTCAAGCGCCTGCAGAAGCTCGAGGAGATCGCGAACACGACGCCCGGCGTCGAAAAGTCCTTCGCCATCCAGGCGGGACGCGAGATCCGCATCATCGCCCACCCGGACGAAGTGTCCGACGACGCGATGGCGCTGCTGGCCAGGGAGATCTCCCAGAAGATCGAGAGCGAACTGGAATATCCGGGTCAGATCAAGGTGAACGTCATCCGCGAGACCAGAGCTGTAGATTACGCAAAATAACACAGGAGAAGCATGTTTGTATATTTAGACAACAGCGCTACCACCCGTGTGCGGCCTGAGGTCGCGCAAATCATGGCAAAGACAATGACGGAGGATTTTGGAAATCCTTCGTCTTTGCATAGAATGGGCGTGAACGCGGAGAAGATCCTGAAGAAGGCAAGACAGCAGGTAGCCGGCGCGCTGAACGCGTCCGCCGAGGAAGTTTTCTTTACGTCCTGCGGCACGGAAAGTGACGCAACCGTGCTGCGCGGCACCTGGGAAAGCCGCAAAAAGCAAGGAAAGCGCATCATAACCACCGCCGTGGAGCATCCGGCCATCCTGCGCAGCTGCGAAGCGCTGGCGAGAGAGGGTGCGGACATAATCTATCTTCCGGTCAACCGCAACTGCACGTTCGACATGGACGCTTTCAAGGCCGCATTGACAGCGGACACCATCCTCGTTTCCGTCATGCACGTGAACAACGAGGCCGGTTCGGTCATGCCGCTGGCGGACATCCGCCGCGAGATCGACAAGGTGAACAGGGGCATTCTGTTCCATACGGATGCGGTGCAGTCTTTCGAGAAACTGGACACGGACGTCCACAAACTCGGCGTCGACATGCTCAGCCTGTCGGGCCACAAGATCCACGCCTGCAAGGGTATCGGCGCGCTGTACGTGAAGAAGGGCCTGCACATCCAGCCGTTCCTGCTGGGCGGCGGCCAGGAGAGCGGCTTCCGCTCTGGCACCGAAGCGCTGCCCGCGATCGCGGGACTGGGCGAAGCGGTGCGGCTTGCGGAGCAAAGCAAAACTGCACGCATCGCGCACATCGCGGACGTCAGGAACTGCCTGAAGCAGCTGCTTCTCGACAACGTCGAAGACATCACGGTGAACTCGCCGGAAGACGGCGTCTGCTCCGTGCTGAACGTTTCGTTCCTCGGCTGCCGCGGCGAAGTGCTGCTGCACACGCTCGAACAGGACGAGATCTACGTTTCGACCGGATCCGCCTGCTCGTCCCACAAGAAGGGCAGCCACGTGCTGACGGCCATGGGTCTGTCGGACGAACAGATCGAAGGGGCCATCCGCTTCTCGTTCTGCGAGGACAACACGACGGAACAGATGGCGTTCGTCTGTGAAAAGCTGAAGGCAGCTGTCGAAAGCCAGAGACGGCTGAGAAAGGCATTCAAGAGATAATGGAAAATATCTATATCGTCCGCTGCGGCGAAAGCGCGCTGAAAGGCAAGAACAAGCCGTATTTTGAGCGCATGCTCGTGCAGCGGATCAAAAAGAATCTGAAAGAATATGAAGGGATCACGGTCGAACGCGTCGACGGCCTCATCTTCGTGCGCACCCCGGAAGAAACGCCTGCGGAAGACGTCCTGAAGAAGGTCGGCCGCGTGTTCGGTGTGGATTCCGTCAGCCCGGCGGAGGAAGTCAGCATCGAAGGCATGGACGCCGAAGAAGCGCTGAACGCGATCGGCAAGGAAGCCGTCGCTTTCATGATGCGCCAGATCGAGGAGAAGGGCATCAAGACCTTTAAGGTCGACGCGAAGCGCGGCGACAAGACGTTCGCCATCCAGTCCCCGGACATCGGCAAGCGCGTCGGCGCCCGCATCCTGAAGGGCTGCAAGGTGCTGAAAGTCGACGTGCACGAGCCGGACTGTCTGCTGTACGTCAACGTGCGCCGGAACTTCGCTTACATCTACGACCGCAAGGTCTCCGGCTACGGCGGTCTGCCGCTGGGAACGAACGGACGCGGCATGGTGCTGCTGTCCGGCGGCATCGATTCGCCGGTCGCAGCCTTCCTGATGGCGCACCGCGGCATGTACGTCGAAGCCGTGCATTTCCACTCCTATCCGTACACGTCCGAGCGCGCGTTCGAGAAGGTGAAGGACCTCGCGGACATCCTGACGGACTACTGCGGACGCATCCGTATGTTCTCCATCAACTTACTGCCCATCCAGGAACAGATCGTGCAGAATTGCCCCGAAGAAGAGACGACCATCCTCGTGCGCCGTTTCATGATGCGCATCGCCGAAGCGATCGCGAAGAGAGAAGGGGACCTGATGCTCATCACAGGTGAAAGTCTCGGCCAGGTGGCAAGCCAGACGGCGGCTTCTCTCGTGGTCACAGACGCGGCGGTCTCTCTGCCGGTCATGCGGCCCCTGATCGCCATGGACAAGACCCAGATCATGGACATCGCGCGCGACATCGGCACGTTCGAAACGTCCATCCTGCCGTACGAAGACTGCTGCACGGTCTTCCTGCCCAAGCACCCCGTGACCCAGCCGAAACTCGAACGGATCGAGGCCTCCGAAAGCAGGCTCGAGGTGGAAAAACTGGTGCAGGCGGCGGTGGATTCCGCAGAATTGATAATTATTTCGCAAAGGGAGGGGAATTAAGCGCCGAACCCCTTGCAAAGTTTGTTAAAATATTGTTTAATAAATATTGGTGGTAACGCGCCTTCAGGGGAGGGGGCGTTATCTTCCGCACTGTTATTTTTAGGACATAGTTAATATGGCCCTGTAGAAAATATAAGGAGGCAAAAGAATGAACTTTCAATTATCGAAAGAGCAAGAGAAAGTAAGAGAACTGGTAAGGAAGTTTGCCCTTGCCGAAGTCGAACCCATCGCTGCTGACATCGATAAGGAACACAGATTCCCCAAGGAAAATGTCGAAAAGATGGCAAAGCTCGGTATGATGGGCATTCCGTTCCCCGCTGAATACGGCGGAGCAGGTTCCGATCACATCTCTTATGCGATCACCGTGGAAGAACTCGCAAGAGTCTGCGCATCCACCGCTGTTATCGTCTCTGCTCACACTTCTCTGTGCTGCTGGCCGATCTTCAACTACGGCACCGACGAGCAGAAGGCCAAGTATCTGCCCGACCTGCTCTCCGGCAAGAAACTCGGCGCATTCGGTCTGACCGAACCCAACGCGGGTACCGACGCATCCGGACAGCAGACCAAGGCTGTCGACATGGGAGACCACTGGCTGCTCAACGGCGCCAAGGTGTTCATCACCAACGGCGGCTATGCGGACACGTTCGTCATCTTCGCGATGACCGACAAGAGCAAGGGCAACCACGGCATCACCGCTTTCATCGTCGAGAAGGGCTTCCCCGGATTCTCCATCGGCAAGACCGAGGATAAGCTGGGTATCCATGCTTCTTCCACCACCGAACTCATCTTCGAAGACTGCATCGTTCCGAAGGAAAACCTGCTGGGCGAAGTCGGTCAGGGCTTCAAGATCGCCATGTCCACGCTGGACGGCGGCCGTATCGGTATCGCTTCCCAGGCTCTGGGTATCGCGCAGGGCGCTCTGGACGTCACCGTCGACTACATGAAGTCCAGAAAGCAGTTCGGCAAGTCCCTGAACAAGTTCCAGGCTCTGGCTTTCGAAGTTGCTGAAATGAAAACCCGCATCGAAGCTGCAAGACTTCTGGTCTACAGCGCTGCCTTCAAGAAGGACCAGCACATGCCGTACTCTGTAGACGCCGCTATGGCAAAGTACTATGCTGCAGAGACCGCCATGTACGTCACCACCAAGGCAGTCCAGCTGCACGGCGGTTACGGCTACACCACCGACTACCCCGTAGAGCGCATGATGAGAGACGCCAAGATCACCGAAATCTACGAAGGAACCACCGAAGTCCAGAAGATGGTTATCTCCGGCGCTGTGTTCAAGTAGGCTAGAGGGAGGATAGAAACTATGAGAATTATTGTTTGTGCAAAGCAAGTACCCGATACCAGCGAAGTCAAGATCGATCCGAAGACCAACCGTATCATCCGTGACGGCGTTCCCAGCATCCTCAATCCCGATGATGCCAACGCGCTGGAAGAAGCTCTCCTGCTGAAGGACAGCCAGCCCGACACCGAAGTCATCGTCGTTTCCATGGGACCTCCCCAGGCCAAGGACATGCTGATCGAATGCCTCGCGATGGGCGCAGATAAGTGCTATCTGCTGTCCGACAGAGCCGTAGGCGGCTCCGATACGTGGGCAACCTCCAATGCGGTCACTTCCCTGATCGAAAAGGTCGTCGAAGAATGCGGTCCGTTCGACATGATCTTCGCCGGCAGACAGGCTATCGACGGCGACACCGCACAGGTCGGTCCGCAGATCGCGGAAAAGATGCACCTGCCGCAGGTCACCTACGTTCAGAAGTTCGAGATCTCCGACGACAAGAAGGTCGTCACCGTCCAGAGACAGCTCGAAGACGGCTATGAGATCATCGAAGTTCCGACTCCCTGCATGCTCACCTGCATCAAGGAACTGAACAACCCCAGATACATGACCGTATCCGGCATCGTCAAGGCCTGCAAGGCTGACGCTCCCATCTATGTGAAGAGCGCAAAGGATTGCGAATGCGATCTGAGCAAGGTTGGTCTCGAGGCCTCCCCGACCGTCGTATTCCGTTCCTTCACACCGGCTCCGAAGGCTCCCGGCCAGATCATCCAGGGCGAGGACGAGAGAACCCAGTCCCAGAACCTGCTGGCCAAGCTGAAGGAAAAGCACGCGATCTGATGGTAGAAGGAGGATACTAAAATGGCAGTAGTAATTAACCAAGAATTATGCAAAGGTTGCAAGATCTGCGTCAAGAACTGCCCGTTCCAGGCGATCGACTTCGACGAAGCCACCAGAAAAGCAACCATTAACGAGAAGTGCACGGCTTGCTCCGTCTGCATTTCCAAGTGCCCGTTCAAGGCAATCACCAAGGACGAGAGCGACGAAGTCGACCTGTCCGCATACAAGCACATCTGGGTATTCGCCGAACAGAGAGACGGCGAACTCATGGGCGTAGCGAAGGAACTCATCGCCTGCGGCCGCAGACTTTCCAGAGATATCTCCCCCGAGACCAAGTGCTATGCGCTGCTCGTCGGCAACAATCTGGACGCTCTTGGCCAGGAAGCGATCGAATGGGGCGCTGACGGCTCCATCCTCATCGAGAGCCCGCTGCTCGAGCACTTCAACACCGACGGCTACACCAAGGTCATCTGCGACGCGATCAAGGAATACAAGCCTGAGATCATCCTGTACGGCGCGACCCACATCGGCCGCGACCTGGCACCCCGTGTGGCAGGCAGATCCAACGTCGGTCTGACCGCTGACTGCACCGGTCTGGAAGTCGACCTCGAGAAGTACAAGGCATACTGCGCAAAGGAAACCACTCTCGACCTGTCCACGCTGGAAGGCGAGGACCCGGACGACAAGTGCATCAAGCAGACCCGTCCGGCATTCGGCGGCAACCTGATGGCCACCATCGTTTCCAAGAAGACCAGACCGCAGATGTCTACTGTACGTCCCGGCGTTATGTCCAAGCAGGAAAGAGTTCCCGGCGCTAAGGGCGAGATCATCAAGGTCACCCCGCAGCTCGAAGAGAGCGACATCCGCACCAAGATCATCAAGATCGTCAAGGAAGCCAAGGAAATGGTCTCCCTGACCGACGCCAAGATCATCTGCTCCGGCGGCCGCGGACTCGGCGGTCCGGAAGGATTCAAGCTCATCGAGCAGTTCGCCAACAAGGTGGGCGGCGTTGTCGGTTCCTCCCGTGCGTGCGTTGACGCCGGCTGGATCGGACACGAACACCAGGTCGGTCAGACCGGCACCACGGTCAAGCCCGACATCTACTTCGCATGCGGCATCTCCGGCGCTATCCAGCACCAGGCGGGCATGAAGAACTCCAAGCTGATCGTCGCGATCAACAAGGATCCGGATGCTCCGATCTTCGGCATTGCTGACTACGGTATCGTCGGCGACCTGTACAAGGTCGTGCCCATGATCATCGAAGAATGGGATAACTTCTCCACAGCTCTGTAATATTTTCTACAAGACCTTAAAGGGCGGCTCTTCGGAGCCGTCCTTTTTCGTGCCGCGAGGCGGTGACCCGGAACAGGCAATCGTCGCAAAGTCGGGAATCTGGTGTTTCATCGCTTTCTTTCGCGTGCAGTTTCAGTACGCAGGCAGACCTCGGGCAGTTTCGTCTATGCGAAACCGCCCTCGAGCAACTGCCTGCCGAGTCAAGCTCGCCCGAAACTGATTACGCTCAGAAACCGGAAACACAGACGATTCCCTCAGATTGCTCCCATCCGCCTGCTGAGGGGCTACGATAGTATAAGACTATTCAGGCAATTTTATGACCGGGGCAGATATAAGTCAGTCGAGGTCCATCGGGGATACCGGTTCTTAGCGATTGGCGAGCCGTAAGGCGAAGACAGAGCTTAGAACCGCTGTTGGGGCCACGCTGAGCGAGAGCGTGTCCGAGACTGACTTCTATTGCCCCGATTCAATTATGCGCGCAAGGTGGATTGACAATATTATCCAATTTGTGCTACTGTAAAAATATGGATAATATTGAAAAGGACAAGATAAAAAAGAAGCGGGGCAAAAGGGGCGAAGACCTGGCCTGCGAATTTCTGAAAAAGAACGGATACCGTATCGCAGAGAGGAACTTTCGGTGTAAAATGGGGGAGATAGATATTGTCGCGTACGACAAAGAGCATCTCTGTTTTGTCGAGGTCAAGGCGAGGACAAGGACTGATTACGGCATGCCCAGGGACGCCGTCGACCGCAGAAAACAGCAGAAACTGCTGCGATGCGCACAATTCTATCTGAAATTGCATCCGCGGGTGCTGGAACAGTTCTCGCCGCGGATGGACATCATCGAGATCCTGTACCGGGAAGAGGGCACGTACGTGCGGCATACGCCCAGCGCCTTCTCCCTGACATAGAACCGGAGAAAACCATGAAGAAAAAGATCTTCTTTTTAGGCGCGGGCAACATGGCCGAGAGCATCATCGCGGCGCTGCTGCAGAACAAAGTCTTCGAACCGCAGGACATCCTGGTCTGCGATATCTCCTCGGAACGCATGGAGCATATGGTTAAAACGTATGGCGTTACGGCGATCAGCGACGGAGCGGCAGCCCTGAAGATCGCGGATATTTTCCTGATCGCGGTGCGTCCGCAGGATATGGGCAGCCTCGGATGGGTCAAAGACGCGATGCTGGAGAAACGCCCGTTTACGGTCTCCATCGTCTGTTCCTGCCTCATCCACACGCTGGAGGAGATCTGCGGCAAGGCGGCCATCGCGCGCATGATGCCTAATACGCTCACGAAGGCGCAGCACGGTTATTCCGGCCTCTGCTGCAACGATCTGTGCACAGAAGACGACCGAAAGACGCTCGAGGAGATCGCCGGCGCCATCGGTCAGTACATGTACGTCGATGAGAAACTGTTCAACGCCTGGACAGGTTTTGCGACGTCGGCGCCGCTTATGATCTATAAATTCATCTACGGCATGATCGAGGGAGGCATCTACAGCGGCTTTACGCTCGAACAGAGCAAGGAGGTCATCTATGAGGCCATCATCGGCAGCGGCCTCAATCTGCAGTTGACCGGCGAACATCCGCTGCAGCTCGTCGACAAACTCACGACGCCGGGCGGCGTCGGCATCGAGCATTTCAAAGCTCTTGAGGAAGGCAACTTTACGAATCTGTGCATCGATGCGGTCTGGGCAGCCGTGCAGAAGGCCGAAGCGATGGCGGACAAATACAAGGTGGACTAGATGAAGAAAGACGCGATCGAAAAGACGAACGTCATGCGGCTGCTGGACCAGAAGAAAGCGGAGTACGTCAGTCACAGCTACGCGAGTACCGGAGCGATCTCCGGGGTCGAGGTAGCGGCTGCGCTCGGCCAGGATCCGGCGCGCGTATTCAAGACGCTCGTGACCCTCGGCAAGACAGGCCAGCACTACGTGTTCGTCATCCCCGTGGCGAAGGAACTCGACCTGAAGAAGGCCGCGAAAGCCGCAGGCGAGAAGAGCATCGAAATGATCAAATCGAAGGAACTGCTGCCGCTCACCGGCTATATCCACGGTGGCTGCAGCCCCATCGGCATGAAGAAATTCTTCCCGACGTTTATCGATAGTACGGTGGAAAACTGCGAGACGTTCTGTTTTTCCGCCGGGAAGATCGGCTACCAGGTCGAGATGAGCCCAAAGACCCTGTCGAAAATGATCCGCTACACGACTGCGGATCTAACGGAAGAAGACCAGTAAGGAGGACCCCATGAAAGCAGCAGTATGGCACGGATACAAGGACGTGCGGATCGAAGACAGGCCTATTCCCGAGCCTAAACCCGGGCAGGTGCGCATCAAGGTGGACTACGCGGGCATCTGCGGCACGGACCGCCACGAATACGTGGGGCCGAACTTCATTCCTGTTGCAAAGCCGCACCGGCTGACGGGCCGCACGGCGCCGCTCATCATCGGGCACGAGTTCTCCGGCCGCATCGACGCGGTAGGAGAAGGTGTGACCGGCTGGGAACCCGGCCAGCGCGTGACCGCGAACGGCAGCCTGACCTGCGGTGAATGCGAGCTGTGCAGGTCCGGCCGCTACAATATCTGCAAGCGACTCGGATTTGTGGGCGTCGGAGACGACGGATGCTTTGCGGAATACCTGGTCGTCAGCGCGGACAAGCTGTTTTCCATTCCGGACGAGGTGACGCAGAAGGAAGCCGCGGTGGCAGAGCCTCTGGCCTGCGGCATCCACGCCACGAATCTGATCGGAAATCTCGGCGGGGTGAAAGACAAACTGGCTGTCGTCGTAGGCCCAGGCATCATCGGTATCGGCGCGTTCTACGCTGCGAAGCTGGCAGGCGCGCGCAAGGTGCTCGTGATCGGCCGCGGCGAAGAAAAGAGAGCGGTCATCGAAAAGCACGGCGGCGAATTCCTGAACACGGCTCTGCTTGCAAACGGCGCGGCAGACGTGCCTTCTTACGTGGAGAAATGGTCGGACGGCGCGCTGGCGGACGTGGTGTACGAATGCGCCGGCACGCAGCAGACGCTCGACCTGTGCGTGCCCATCGTCAAACCGGGTGGTATTCTGATGGTCATGGGCGTGTTCGGACAGAAACCCGTCATCGACATGAACACCGTCCAGGAGGCAGAACGCATCATCCTGACGAGCCAGGCGCATGTCAATGAGATCGCCGAGGCTCTGGAGTACATCCGTCAGGGAGCGATCGACGCGGACGGACTCGTGACGCGCGTCGTGACTCTCGACACGCTCGTGGACGACGGTTTCGAAGAGCTCGAGCGCAACTCGAAGAACCATATCAAGGTCCTGATCAGGATCAGCGAGTAGACTTTAGAATGCAGAACGCCCTGCAAGGGGGTAAATCTCCCCTGCAGGGCGTTTTTCCATGCTTATAAGAAATCCTATGCTTCGAAGACGGTTTCGCCGCCTAAAACGGTCTTTTTCACCTTCGTGAAGGGGATGTCCCGCGGGTCGGCTGTGAAGGGATCCCGGTCGATCACGATAAAGTCGGCCAGTTTGCCTTCTTCGATCGTTCCCTTGACGTCCTCTTCGAACGAATCGTAGGCGGCGTATTTGGTGTACGTGCACAGCGCTTCATAGACGGACATCCTGTGCTCCGGGCAGCTGCCGCCTTCGGGCCAGCCGTTTTTGTCGCAGCGGGTCACGCAGCAGTAGATGCCCAGCCACGGGTCTTCGTCGAGGCCGGGTGCGTCGGAACCTGACGTCACGATCACGCCTTCGCGCAGCATGCGTCCCCAGGCGTTCGCGTAGGGCATGCGTTCCGGACCGATGCGGTCCTCGATCCAGGCTGCGTCGGTGTCCATGTACAGCGGCTCCGCATCGATGACGACGGGCAGCTTCCGGATGCGCTGCAGGATGTCCTCGGTGGCGACTTCCAGGTGGATCATGCGGAAGCGCGGGTCGGGCTGCGGGTCTTCTCTGCACAGCGTCTCGATGGCGTTCGTCAGCATCTCGCAGGCTCTGTCGCCGATGACGTGCGTGCCGGTCTGGATACCGAGGGAATAGGCCTTGCGGAGCTCTTCGGTAAGGCCTTCCTGCGTATAGTTCAGTACGCCGTGATTGCCCGGGTCGTCGCAGTAGGGCGCTATCATAGCCGCGCTGCGTCCGCCGAGGCCGCCGTCCATAAAGACCTTGTAGTATCCGTAGCGCAGCAGTTCGTCGCCTTCGCCCTTATGGGCCTTCAACTCTTCGAAATCGTCTGTGCTGTAGTACAGGCGCGCGGTCAGGCGGCCTTCGTCTTTCAGCTTTTTATATGCCTCGTAGTACTCCGGCAGGTTGACGTGGCTGGCCTGCACGGGCTGGGCCCCGGTAAAGCCTTTTTTGTTCAGTTCGCGGATCGCCTTTTCCAGCACGTCTGCCTTGGCCTCGAGCGTCGCGTAGGCGTCCGGGATGAGGGAGACGACTTTCAGTCCGGACGCGTCGCTCAGGACGCCGTTCGGCTCTCCGTCCGCGCCGTACAGCACAGTGCCTTCGACGTCGGACACAAAGTCCTTATCGATGCCTGCTTCTGCCAGGGCTGCGGAATTTGCGGAGAAGAAATGCATGCACCAGCGGCCGATCACGACCTTGTGATCCGGGCAGGCCGCGTCGAGTACTTCCTTCGTGGGCAGGCTCTTGTCGTCCGTAAAGCGTTCGTTGTCGTAACCGAAGCTATAGATCCATTCGCCTTTTGGCACGTTTTCCGCATAACGGCGCAGCACGTCCTGCAATTCCGCGGCGGACGTGACCTTATCGAGCGCCAGACGTTCCAGGTTGCAGGCGTAAGGGAAGAGGTGGATGTGCGTGTCGATCAGCCCCGGGAGCACAGTCGCTCCCTGCAGGTCGGCGACTTCGTCCGCCATCGCCTCAGCTTTCTCTCTGCTGCCACAATAGACGAACTTTCCGCCGCGCACTGCAAACGCTTCGCACATGGCGCCGTCGGTTTCCAGGGTGTAGATCTTCGCGTTCACATATGCGGTCGTCTTTTCCATTCTTTTGCCTCCTTTACGCGATGCCGCCGCCGTCGACGACGAGCGCGGCTCCGGTGACCCATCCGGCCAGATCCGAGCACAGGAACAGGACGGCTTTGGCGATGTCTTCCGGCATGCCGATGCGTCCGAGGGGTCTGCCGGCGCCGCAGGAATACAGGAAAGCCTCGATATCATCTTCGCTTTTGATCTCGCCGGTCTGCCATCCCTCGGAGATCATCATGGGGGTTACGGTATCGCCGGGATTGACGGAATTGACGCGGATATGATCCTTGCCGTGGTCGATGGCCATGGCGCGGGTCACGTTGACGATACCGCCCTTGACCGCGCAGTAAGCCGCTGCCTGGTCTCCGCCTTTCAGACCCCAGCCGGAACCCGTGTTGACGATGGATCCGCCGCCAGCTTTCCTCATCTCGGGGATGACGTATTTGCTCATCAGGAACAGGCCCTTCAGACCGACGTCCAGCACGAAGTCCCATTCCTTTTCGCTCAGGTTCTCTATGGTCTTGCGCACGGTGACTCCTGCGTTGTTGTGCAGGATATCGATATGTCCGAACGCGGAGACGATGGCATCGACGGTCTCCTTGACGTTCTGCTCGTCCGTGACGTCGCAGCGGAAGAACTGCACGTTTCTGCCGGCTTCGCGGAACTTGCGCGCTTCTTCCTCGCCTGCGGGGTTCACGTCCACGATCGCGACGGCAGCGCCGTAAGTGGAGAGCATGTCCGCGACCGCAAGGCCGATGCCGGAACCTGCTCCGGTGACGACGGCAGCTTTTCCGCTCAGATCGAGAAAATCTTTTCTTTCAAACATGGTGCGCTCCTTTCTGTCTGTTATCCCACTTGATTTCTTTCTTAATCATACCACGGCCTGCCTGAAAAAGGTAGTTTACAAATAATACCAATCGTATTAAGATAATGTAAAATATTGCCAATTTCAGAGAGGTACGTTATGTATGCAAGAGTATTGACCGCCGGGCTGTACGGACTGTCCGGCGAACCCAGCTGGGTAGAAACGGACGTGGAGAACGGTCTGCCCGGCTTTTTCATGGTCGGACTGGCCGACCAGGCCATACGCGAGGCGAAGGAGCGTATCCGTTCGGCCATTCTCAACGTTGGCTGCAAGTTCCCGGACAAGCGCATCACGGTAAACCTGACCCCGGCTAACCGACGCAAAGAGGGCAGTCATTTCGATCTGCCGATCGCGGTCGGGCTGATGCTGGCATCCGAAGCGGTGCTGTGCCGGGGCGATCTGTCGTCCACGGCTTTCTTAGGCGAGCTGACCCTGGACGGACGCGTTCTGGGCTGCGACGGCGTTCTGCCCATGGTGACCGGCCTGCAGCGCAGCGGCGTGCAGAGGGTCGTGCTGCCGAAAGCGAACGCGGCGGAAGCGGGACTCGTCAAGGGCATGGAGATCATGCCGGTCGGGACGCTGTCCGAAGCGGCTGAATTTATCGAAGGAGGGCTCTCGATGGCCTCGTTCATCGCGCAGGGCTACCGGCCGCCGGAGGAGACGTCCGCAGCTCTTGATTTTGCTGACATCCGCGGACAGCAGGCTGTCAAAAGAGCTGCGCAGGTGGCCGCGGCAGGTGGTCATGGCCTGCTGATGATAGGCCCTCCGGGCACAGGCAAAAGCATGGTAGGCAAGCGCATTCCCGGCATTCTGCCGGATCTGACGTATGAGGAGCAGCTCGAAGTGACCCAGATCTACAGCGTCGCGGGACAGCTGGATCCGCAGCATCCGTTCCTGACGGAGCGGCCGTTCCGCGCGCCGCATCACAACCTGTCGGCTGCCGCGCTCGCGGGTGGAGGTACGAATCCCCGGCCCGGCGAGATCTCGCTCAGCCACTGCGGCGTGCTGTTTTTAGACGAACTGCCGGAGTTTGCGCCGGCTGCGCTCGAATGCCTGCGTCAGCCGCTGGAGGATGGACAGATCACGATCGCGCGGGCAGGGGGAAGGGTCACATATCCGGCACGCTTTATGCTCGTCGCTGCCATGAATCCTTGCCGCTGCGGCTACTATGGGGACCCTGTCAAGACCTGCACTTGCAACGAAAGCGAGAGAAAGAAGTACATCGGCAAGGTTTCCGGGCCTCTGCTGGACCGCATCGACATGCACGTGGCAGTGGAACGGGTCGCGTACCGGGAGATCCGAGGCGATCTGCATCCGGTGAAGGCGGAAAAGACAGACTCGCCCGTTTCTTCTGCCATGCTGCGGGAGGGGGTCGTCAGGGCTGTGGAAATGCAGAAAAAACGCTACGATGGCCTGAAGATCCGCAACAACGCGGGTTTAACGCCCCGGCAAACAGAACAATACTGCCCGCTGGATGCTGCATGCAGCAGACTGATGGAGGCCGCGTTCAGCCGCTATTCGCTGTCCGCCAGAGCGTATCACCGCATCCTGCGCACCGCACGGACCGTTGCGGATCTGGAAGGAAGCGAAGCGATCCGTAAAGAGCACGTGCTGGAAGCGCTCAGCTACCGCATGCCGGAGCGTTTCTTTGAATAAAGGAGGAAAGGAATGGAAGATCTGATCTATACCATATGGCTAGGCATCCTGCCAGGGATACCCGCCGAATACAAATGGGACCTGATCCGCGCCTGCGGCAGTCCGGAAAGCGTGTACGAAGCATCCGCGGACGATCTGAAAGATTTGTTTGCGAAAAATAAAATTCTGTCAACTCATAAGGCTTTTCTGAGGCACCTGCTGCAGAAAGACCTGGCCCCTGCACAGCGCTGCCTGCACCAGGCGGAAAAGTCCGGAGCCGCAGTTATTACAACGGAAGACAGCTTTTATCCGTCCAAGTTGAAAGCTATCAAAGATCCTCCTCTTGTGCTGTTCTGTCTCGGCGACGTTTCCCTGCTGCAGACGCGCTGCATCGCGATCGTCGGCACGCGCCGGGCTTCTCCGTACGGCAGATGGGCTGCGGCGGAGATCGCGAAGAAAGTGAGCCTTGCAGGGGTCACAGTCGTATCGGGCATGGCCGAAGGGATCGATACGGCTGCCCATACCGGCTGCCTGCAGGCGGGCGGAAAGACCATCGCGGTGTTCGGCACCGGCGTGGACGTCTGCTTTCCGAAGTCGAACGAAAAACTTTACGCACGGATCCGGGAAGAAGGTCTGCTCGTTTCCGAATATCCGTTCGGCGAGTGGGGCCATGCAGCATATTTTCCGGTGCGCAACCGCATCATCTCCGGCCTGTCCGAGAGCTGTGTCGTCGCCGAAGGAGCAGTTAAAAGCGGGTCGCTCATTACGGCAGGGCTTGCGGCGGAACAGGGGCGGGGCGTATTCGCTCTTCCCGGCAACGTCAACCAACCCGGCAGCGCCGGTACGAACCTTCTGCTCTCCGAAGGCGTACCGCCCATCTATTCTATGGAGCACGTGCTGCACATCCTTGGCCTCGAAGGCCTGCCGGCCGAACAGCGCACCGACCTCAGCGATCACGAGAAGGCTCTCGTGCGTCACATCCGCGGCTGCGGCAGCAGTTCGAAACAGTATATCTTCGAGACGTGCAGTTTTGGCGCGCAGGAAGCATCCATGCTGCTCACGTGTCTGGAACTCAAGGGCCTCGTGCGCCTCGAGGGTACGCAGGTATTTCTCTTATAATG
Source organism: Bacillota bacterium (assembly GCA_017557505.1). Taxonomy (GTDB): domain Bacteria; phylum Bacillota; class Clostridia; order Peptostreptococcales; family Anaerovoracaceae; genus RUG11894. The sequence continues at coordinate 50,406 of JAFYYP010000018.1, forward strand.
TAGGAAATTCACATTGGGTCTTTACATTTGCAACACTATAAATATAATTATATGGTGTATTTCAGTATGACTTAGAGAAAGGAGCACTATGGCTACTTCAAAATATCTCGTTATCGTCGAGTCTCCGTCCAAGGCCAGAACGATCGGTAAATTCCTGGGCAGCCGCTACAATGTGGTCGCCAGTGCGGGTCATTTGCGCGATCTTCCCAAGAGCACGCTGGGCGTAGACATCGAAAACAACTTCGAACCCAAGTACATCAACGTGCGCGGCAAGGCCGACCTGATCAAGACGATCAAGAAAGAGGCGAAGGACGCCTCGAAGGTCTTCCTCGCGACAGACCCTGACCGCGAAGGCGAAGCGATCTCCTGGCACCTGTGCAGCCTGCTGGACATCGATCCGAAGAAGGCGTACCGCGTCGTGTTCCCCGAGATCACGAAGAGCGCGGTGCTCGAAGGCGTCAAGAACAGCCGTCCCATCGACATGAACCTCGTCAACGCGCAGCAGGGCAGACGCGTCATGGACCGCATCGCGGGTTACGAGATCAGCCCCGTGCTGTGGAGCAAGATCGGCAAGGGCCTGTCCGCGGGACGCGTACAGTCGGCTGCGCTGAAGATCATCTGCGACAGAGAGCGCGAGATCGAGGATTTCGTGCCCCAGGAATACTGGAACGTCGCGGCGGACCTCACGAAAGAGGGTCTCACGGCCGCGCAGCAGAAGAAGAACACGTTCACGGCGACGCTGACCGAATACAAAGGCAAGAAACTCAAGCTGACCAATAAGGAGCAGACCGACAAGGTGCTTGCGGATCTGAATGCGGGTTCGTATTCCGTCAAGGATCTCGAAGTCACCGAGAACGCCAAGAAGCCGTTCGCGCCGTACACGACGAGCACGATGCAGCAGGATGCATCCATCAAACTTCACTTCACGCCGACCAAGACCATGATGCTGGCACAGCAGCTGTATCAGGGCGTTTCCGTGAAGGGTCACGGTACGACCGGTCTCATCACCTACATGAGAACGGACTCTGTCCGCATCTCCGACGAGGCGGACAAGGCCTGCAAGAGCTACATCAAGAGCACGTTCGGCGCCGGCTACGTCGGCAACAACCGCTACACGAACAAGTCCGCGAACGCGCAGGACGCGCACGAAGCCATCCGCCCGTCCTATATGGACCTCGATCCGGAGACCGTCAAGGATTCTCTGCAGAACGACCAGTACAAGCTGTATAAGCTCATCTGGTCCCGCTTCGTGGCCAGCCGCATGAAACCCGCCGTCTACACCGGCACAGCAGCCGAGATCGCCAACGGCGCGTATACGCTGCGAGCAAAGGGTTCGACGCTCAAGTTCGACGGCTATCTCAAGGTGTACAACGACGCCGGCAAAGACGAAAAAGACAAGGCGCTGCCGCCTCTGGAAAAAGGCGAAGCACTCAAACTCGTCAAACTGGACGGCGAACAGAGATTCACACAGCCGCCCGCCCGCTTCACGGAAGCGAGCCTCATCAAAGAGATGGAAGAGAACGGCATCGGCCGTCCGAGCACGTACGCGACTATCGTGAACACGCTCACGGAAAAGCGCTACGTCGCGAAGGAAAAGAACGCGCTGTCCCCGACGGATCTGGGCAACAAGATCACGTACGTCATCATGGAGCCGTATTTCCGCGAACTGGTGGACGTGGGCTTCACCGCAAACATGGAAACGCAGCTCGATAAGGTCGAAGAGGGCGATCTGCAGTGGCAGTCTGTCGTCGGCGATTATTACAACAACTATCTGAAGGACGAGCTCGTCAAGGCCCGTGCCGAAGTCGAAAAGGTCGTGACCGCGCCGGAATTCATCGGTGAGAACTGCCCGGACTGCGGCAAGCCCCTCGTCAAGAAAAACGGCAAATTCGGCTCGTTCATCGCCTGCAGCGGTTATCCCGAATGCCGCTATACGAGAAATATCATCGTGGGCACAGGCGTTGCCTGCCCGAAGTGCGGCAAGGAGATCATCCAGAAGAGAAGCCGCAAGGGCAAGACGTTCTACGGCTGCAGCGGTTACCCCGCCTGCGACCAGGTATTCTGGTACAAGCCCGTGGACAAGAAATGTCCGAAGTGCGGATCGCTGCTCCTGGAGCGCGGCCGCAAGCTCGTGTGCAGCAGCGAAGACTGCCACTATTCCGAAAACAAACAGTAAGAGAAGTCATTCAAAGGAAGGCACAGTATGTCTGAATTTCATGCAACGACCATCGTCCTCGTCAAGAGAAGCGCGGACGACATCTGCATCGGCGGCGACGGCCAGGTGACCATGGGCGAACACGCCATCATGAAGAACAACGCGAAGAAGGTTCGCAAGATCTACAAGAACAGCGTCATCACGGGCTTTGCCGGCTCCGTTTCCGACGCGTTTTCGCTGACGGAAAAGTTCGAAAAGAAGCTCGAGGAACACGGCGGCAACCTGAAGAGGGCGGCTGTAGCGCTCGCGCAGACCTGGCGCAGCGACGGCGGCGCGCGCAATCTCGAAGCCATGATGCTGGCGGCGGACAAGGAGAACGTCCTGCTGATCTCCGGCACAGGCGAGGTCATCGAACCGGACAACAACTACGTGGCCATCGGATCGGGCGGCAATTTTGCCTATGCGGCGGCTCACGCGCTGTACGACCACACGGACATGGACGCGGAAGCCATCGTGCGCGAAGCGCTGAAGATCGCGTCCGACATCTGCGTATACACGAACGATCACATCTCCGTGGAAAAACTGTAAGGAGGCAGCCATGGCAAAGACGTTTACGGATTACACGCCCAAAGAGATCGTGGCGGAACTCGATAAATACATCATCGGCCAGGAGAGCGCCAAGCGTTCCGTGGCGGTCGCGCTGCGCAACCGTTACAGGCGCAACCAGCTGTCCGACGAAATGCGGGAAGAGATCTCCCCGAAGAACATCCTGATGATGGGCCCGACGGGCGTCGGCAAGACCGAGATCGCCCGCAGGCTCGCCAAGCTGATGGACGCGCCTTTCGTCAAGGTCGAGGCGACGAAGTTCACGGAAGTGGGCTACGTCGGCCGCGACGTGGATTCCATGGTGCGCGACCTGATGGAGGCTTCCATGCGGGTCACGAAGCAGAAGCACATGGAGGAAAAGTACGAAGCCGCAGGGCAGCTGGCAGAGGAGAAGATCATCGAAGCCATCATCCCCGGCAAGAAGAAGCCTGCCGGCGAGACCGTGCGCGGACCCTTCGATTTCCTGATGGGCAGAGGCACGGCGACCTATACGCAGACGAACGAGAAAATCGAGGAGCATAAAGAACCCGTCGAGAGCGAGACCGAACTCGCCCGGGAACAGGTGCGCCAGCAGCTCAGAGAAGGCCTGCTCGAAGAACAATATATCGAGATCGACGTGCAGGAACAGCCCAAAGAGAACAACCTCGACGTGTCGCAGGGCGGCATGATCAGCCTTGGCAGCATCTTCGGCGACGCTATGCCCAAGCGCACGAAGAAAAAGAACGTCAAGGTGAAGGACGCCCGCAAGATCCTGACCGAACAGGAAGCCCAGAACATGATCGACATGGACCAGGTGACCCAGGAAGCGCTGGACAACTGCGAGCAGAACGGTATCATCTTCATCGACGAGATCGACAAGATCGCCGGATCCGGCTACAAGAGCGGCGCGGACGTGTCCAGAGAAGGCGTGCAGAGAGACATCCTGCCCATCGTCGAAGGCAGCGTCGTCAATACGAAGTACGGCCCGGTCAAGACTGACCACGTGCTGTTCATCGGCGCAGGCGCGTTCCACGTATCCCGTCCGACAGATCTCATCCCCGAACTGCAGGGCCGCTTCCCGATCCGCGTGGAACTGGAGAACCTCACGAAGGAAGATTTCGTGCGCATCCTCACCGAGCCCGACAACGCGCTCTTAAAGCAGCATAAAGCGCTGCTGGAGACCGAAGGCGTCGAGATCGAATTCACGCCCGAAGCGGTGGACGAGATCGCGTCCATGGCCTTCATGGTGAACGAGCAGACCGAGAACATCGGCGCCAGAAGGCTGCACACAGTCATGGAAAAGCTGTTGGAGGACATCTCCTACAACCTTCCTGACGAGAACACCAAAAATATTTCCATCACGCCGGAGTACGTCCGCGAGAAGTTCGAAGAACAGATCCACGAGGACGATATCGACCGGTTCATCCTGTAAATGATACGGATCAGAGAAGACGGAACGGTCGTAGACAGAGAAGAATACAGAGCGATCCTCGTGGGCGTTTCGCTCGGCGAAGACATCGACTACTCCATGGAGGAGCTGAAAGGTCTCGCGGAGGCGGACGGCATCGAGGTGCTGGGCATCATGACCCAGAACGTCGAAAAGATCAACGCGGCCCATTTTCTCGGCAGCGGCAAGCTGAAGGAGCTCGCTGAATTCGTGGAGAACATGGAGGCCGATCTTGTCGTATTCAACGACGAGCTGTCCGGCATGCAGCTGCGCAACATCGAAGACGTCTGCGGCTGCCGCATCATCGACCGCACCATCCTGATCCTCGATATCTTCGCTGACCGCGCGACGTCCATGGAGGGCAAACTCCAGGTCGAGCTGGCCCAGCTGCAGTACCGCATGCCGAGGCTGCTGGGCTTCGGTAAATCGCTGTCGCGTCTGGGCGGCGGCATCGGCACGAGAGGCCCCGGCGAAACGAAGCTCGAGACCGACCGCCGGCATATCCAGCACCGCATGGACGAGATCAAGAAGACCATCGCGGAAGTCAAGGCGAACCGCAGCGTGCAGAGAAGCCGCCGGCAGAAGTCCGGTCTTCCGGTCGCGGCGCTCGTGGGCTATACGAACGCGGGAAAATCCTCCATCATGAACCGCCTGCTCGCGGCGAGTGAAAAAGAGGAGAAGCAGGTCTTCGAAAAGGATATGCTGTTCGCGACGCTCGATACGGCGCAGCGGCTCATCACGCTCGACGACCGCTGCAGCTTCATCCTGATCGATACGGTCGGCTTTGTCAGCAAGCTGCCGCACGCGCTCGTGGACGCCTTCAAGGCGACGCTCGAAGAGGTAACGTACGCGGATCTGCTGATCCACGTCGTGGACGCCTCGTTCGAGGGCAGCGACTTCCAGACCGAAGTGACCCGCAGCGTGCTCAAAGAGCTCGGTGCGGATGAAAAGCCCATTCTGACCGTATACAATAAAACGGACCTCGTCGACCCGGAAATGCTGGCCGAAAAGCAGCTGACGTCCGGCAAGGACAGCTGCTTCGTATCCACGAAGACGGGCGCAGGCTATGAAGAGCTGCTCGCGAAGATCCGCGCGGGCCTGTTCGCGGACCTGCAGACCGTGCGGCTGCTGATCCCTTACGATAAGGGCAGCGCTGTTTCTGCCATCCTGGCGAAGACGACGCCGTCTGAAGTCAAATACGAAGAGAACGGTACGCTTCTCACTGTCGATCTGAACGAAGAGGACAGGGGACGCTACCGCGAATACATTCTGCAATGAACCGTTACACGACCGTCGCACAAGAGGCGAGCGCGGAGCAGGTGATCGACCGCTCCCGTTTTATCGCCCATATCGCCCGCGCGTTTTCCAAGGAGGAGGCTGACGCCTATATCTCTTCCATCCGCGCACAGTACAGGGACGCCACGCACAACGTTCCCGCGTTTATCGTGGGCGAAAAGAGCGAACTGAAGTGGACGTCCGACGACGGTGAGCCCCAGGGAACGTCCGGCCCTCCGATGCTGCAAATGCTGGAAAGAGAAGGGTTGACGAACGTCGTGTGCGTCGTGACACGTTATTTCGGCGGCATCAAGCTCGGCACCGGCGGTCTCGTGCGCGCCTACACGTCCAGCGCGAAACTGGCTCTGGAAGCAGCTGGCAAGCATACCGTGAAGGACGTTTCGGTCCTGACCGTAACGATCCCGTATACGCTATTAGGCAAAATACAGAACATAGAAAAGAACGAACCGTTTACAATCGAGCAGATCAACTATACGGATGCAGTCGATCTTACACTGCATATGGATCTCGAAGACGAAGACAGAGTCCAGGCTCTTTTGATGGAATTGAGTGCGGGAACGGTTCAGATCCACTCCATAACCCATTGTATTGAATAGTGTTGCCGAGGGGTGGCGCGAGGGAAAGGGTGCCCTGCGACAGGACTCCGAGGCCTGAAAAAACTTGCAAGAAACTGCAAATTTTCAGTTGACAAAACAGCCTTCCATCTATATAATTCATTAATGTGCCGACCAAAAAGAAGGCACGAGGGCGGGCGTATAGCTCAGCTGGGAGAGCATCTGCCTTACAAGCAGAGGGTCGTAGGTTCGAGCCCTGCTACGCCCACCAAACTTTTGCGGCCCGGTAGTTCAGTTGGTTAGAATGCCAGCCTGTCACGCTGGAGGTCACCGGTTCGAGCCCGGTTCGGGTCGCCATTTTTTTTAACAATTAAATAGCATAAGTGCGTTTTGCTGGCGTGGCTCAATGGCAGAGCAGCTGATTTGTAATCAGCAGGTTGTTGGTTCGACTCCGATCGCCAGCTCCATATTCTGTGGAGGGATTCCCGAGTGGCCAAAGGGGGCGGACTGTAAATCCGTTAGCTGAGCTTTCGATGGTTCAAATCCATCTCCCTCCACCATTTTTATGCGGAAGTGGCTCAGGGGTAGAGCATCGCCTTGCCAAGGCGAGGGTCGCGAGTTCGAATCTCGTCTTCCGCTCCATCTGCGGATGTAGTTCAATGGTAGAACTTCAGCCTTCCAAGCTGATAGCGTGAGTTCGATTCTCATCATCCGCTCCAGCAAGAGCCGGTCTACGCAGCCGGCATATCGTGGGCTCATAGCTCAGTTGGATAGAGCAACGGTCTTCTAAACCGTGTGTCGGAGGTTCGAATCCCCCTGGGCTCACCAATTTCAGTGGGGTATAGCCAAGCGGTAAGGCAACGGACTTTGACTCCGTCATGCGTAGGTTCAAATCCTGCTACCCCAGCCATTGCGACCCATTAGCTCAGGTGGCAGAGCACTTGACTTTTAATCAAGGTGTCCCGAGTTCGAGTCTCGGATGGGTCACCAAAAAAGTTTTAGGACCTACGATACGGAGAGGTGTCCGAGCGGTTTAAGGAGCTAGTCTTGAAAACTAGTGATGCAGCAATGCACCGTGGGTTCGAATCCCACTCTCTCCGCCATAAGCCTTCCGCATCCCACAGATCATTTTCAGCACGGAGAAGTACTCAAGTGGCTGAAGAGGACGGTTTGCTAAACCGTTAGGGTTCGATTACGGGCCGCATGGGTTCAAATCCCATCTTCTCCGCCATATTTTGTGGCTAGTGTGACATACACCTGAAGGGACCGATACAGGGGTATAGCTCAGTTGGTAGAGCAGCGGTCTCCAAAACCGCGTGCCGAGGGTTCAAGTCCTTCTGCCCCTGCCAGTAATAAAAGGATCCACAAAAAGGTGGATCCTTTTTTTATGCTTATAGAGATGAAAAGG
>JAFYYP010000019.1 GCA_017557505.1 Bacillota bacterium
AATGTCGCCGACGTTGTCGCCGACATTATCGGCGATAACAGCGGGGTTGCGCGGGTCATCCTCGGGGATGCCTGCTTCGACTTTGCCGACCAGGTCTGCGCCGACGTCAGCAGCCTTGGTATAGATACCGCCGCCGACACGGCCGAACAGAGCCATGGAAGAAGCGCCCAGACCGAAACCGGTGAGGCAGCTCGCCGCGGTCTCCTTGCCCAGGATGGCAAAGGAAAGACCTACGCCCAGGATACCCAGGCCTACGACGCACAGACCCATGACAGAGCCGCTGCGGAAAGCGACTTTCAGAGCCTTGTTCATGCCGCCCTCTTCTGCCGCCCATGCGGTACGCACGTTGCCCTTGGTAGCGACCTGCATTCCGAAGAAGCCTGCCAGAACCGAGAACGCTGCGCCGCAGACGTACAGGATCGCGGTGATCCAGTTGATGCCGATTCCCAGAATGACGAAGAGGACGACGACCACGATGATCATGGTGCGGTACTCTCTCTTTAAGAACGCCATGGCTCCTTCATGAATGAAGCCGGCGATCTCCGTCATCCGTTCATTGCCCGTGGACTGCTTGCCGATCCAGCTGGCGAGCACGTATGCTACGACCAGGGCGGCGATGCCTACCACAGGAGCAATCCACACTAATCCGTTCATTTTGAAATTCCTCCCTTGGAATAAAGCGAAAAATGATTGGTGAATTAATACAACGTTAAGAGACAACGCCCGGGGGCTTGCCTCTTAACGGTGTTAACTGTATATGGTTGGGCGTTGTTCCTAGCCGATGGCGACCAGGATGAGCGCGACGATGATGAACACGACCGCACCGATAACGGTGACCTTGGCCAGGATCGCGTCGTAGCCCTTGCTCTTTTTCTTGCCGAACAGCTGTTCCGCACCGCCCGCGATAGAACCGGACAGGCCGGCGCTGTTTCCGGACTGGAACAGGATGCTCGCGATGAGCACCAGAGAAGCCAGTGCCAGCAGAATCAACAGAAATGTCTTCATTTCTGAAACCTCCTTGTAAAGTGACCTATAGATTCTAGCACAGGCCGCCAGTAAAAGCAACAATAATTTAAACGCTTTTTTTATTTCAGGTTATAAAATGCGTTCATACCGGCATATTCGGCGGAATCTCCCAGGATGTCCTCGATGCGCAGCAGCTGATTGTACTTCGCGATGCGGTCCGTTCTGGACAGGGAGCCCGTCTTGATCTGTCCGGCGTTCAGCGCGACGACGATATCCGCGATGGTCGTGTCTTCCGTTTCGCCGGATCTGTGGGATACGACGGCGGTGTAGCCGGCCTTCTTAGCCATCTCGACGGCGTCGAACGTCTCGGTGAGCGTGCCGATCTGGTTGACCTTGATCAGGATGGAGTTCGCGACGCCCTTCTTGATGCCTTCGGCCAGTCTCTTCGTGTTCGTGACGAACAGGTCGTCGCCCACGAGCTGGACCTTCTTGCCCAGGACCTTCGTCAGCTTCTTCCAGCCGGCCCAGTCGTCTTCGGCCATGCCATCCTCGATCGAGATGATCGGATATTTGTCACACAGTTCCTTGTAGTACGCGATCTGCTCGTCCGCTGTGCGGCTTACGCCTTCGCCCTTCATGTTGTACATCTTGGTCTCGGCGTCATAGAATTCGGAAGCTGCGACGTCCATGCCCAGATAGATGTCCTTGCCGGGCTTGAAGCCTGCCTTCTTGATGGCCTTCAGGATGTACTCGATCGCTTCGGCGTTGGTCTTGAGGTTTGGAGCGAAGCCGCCCTCGTCGCCGACTGCGGTGTTCATGCCGTCCGCCTTCAGAACGCTCTTCAGCGCGTGGAACGTTTCGGCGCCCATGCGCAGCGCTTCGGAGAAGCTCTTGGCGCCTACGGGCAGGATCATGAATTCCTGGATGTCCAGGGAGTTGTCCGCGTGCTCGCCGCCGTTCATGATGTTCATCATGGGAACGGGCAGGACCTTGGCGTTGATACCGCCCAGATACTGATACAGAGGCAGGCCCAGGCAGTCTGCGGACGCGTGCGCTGCAGCCATGGAAACGCCCAGGATGGCGTTCGCGCCGAGCTTACCCTTGTTTTCGGTGCCGTCCAGTTCGATCAGGACCTTGTCCAGACCGGGCTGATCCATCACGTCCATGCCGGCGATCGCGGGAGCGATGATCTCGTTGACGTTGTCGACAGCCTGCAGGACGCCCTTGCCGCCGTAGCGTTTCTTGTCGCCGTCGCGCAGTTCGACCGCTTCGTGGACGCCGGTGCTGGCGCCGGAAGGAACGATCGCTCTGCCCATCGTATCGTCGTCCAGCCAGAGTTCGACTTCTACCGTCGGATTGCCTCTGCTGTCCAGGACTTCTCTTGCATATACTTCATCGATGCGTGCCATAAAACTTACCTCCGTTCAGTTTTCCGCTGCCTGTATGATCTTCAGGAAATCGACCGGATCCAGACTTGCTCCGCCCACGAGGGCTCCGTCGATATCCTCCATATCCAATATTTCCTTCGCGTTCTCCGGTTTGACGCTGCCGCCGTACAGGATCCTGACGCTGTCCGCCGCGTCGCCGTGATATACTCTCACCACATCGCGGATGACCTTGCTCATATCTTCCGCCTGCTGCGGGGTCGCGACCCTGCCCGTGCCGATGGCCCAGACCGGTTCGTACGCGATGGCCGCTTTTGCGACCAGTTCGTCCGGAAGGCCCGCCAGCGCCATCACGACCTGGTGACGCACGATGTGGGTCTCCAGTCCCTGGTCTCTCTGCGCCAGCGTTTCGCCGCAGCAGATGATGGGCGTGATGTTCCACTGGAACGCCTTCTTGACTTTCTTATTGACCATCTCGTCCGTCTCGGCAAAATACGCCCTGCGCTCCGAGTGACCGATGATGACGTAATCCACGCCGATCTCAGCCAGCATAGGCGCGGAAATTTCGCCGGTGAAGGCGCCCTGATCCTCGAAATGCATGTTCTGGGCCGCTGTCAGCAGATCGGTATCCCGGAACATCTCTTCCAGCGCCAGTAGTTCCGTGAAAGGTGCCGCGATGCAGACGTCCACCTCCGGGGTGAAATCATAGAGCTTGATGAACTCCTTCGCAAAGCCCCGTGCCGTCTCGCTGTTCTTGTGCATCTTCCAGTTGCCGGCGATCAGCTGTCTTCTCATGGATGCCTCCTATTTATCCTGCAGGCACGCGACGCCGGGCAGCACTTTGCCTTCCAGGAACTCCAGCGACGCGCCGCCGCCGGTGCTGATGTGGGTCATGCCCTCTTCGAAGCCGAACTGCTTGACCGCCGCCGCGGAATCGCCTCCGCCTACGACAGTGACCGCATCGCTCTCCGCCATGGCCTGCGCCACAGCCTTCGTGCCGTCTTCGAATGCGGGGAACTCGAATACGCCCATGGGTCCGTTCCAGATGACGGTGCCCGCCTTGGCGATCTCTTCCGTATAGCGCGTGATGGTCTTCGGACCGATGTCGAGGCCCATGCAGCCTTCCGGCATCGCTTCGCTGTCCGCAAAGCAGGTCTCGCAGTCCGCCGCGAACTTGTCGCCGCACTTGGAATCGACGGGCAGCAGCAGCGCTACGCCCGCTTCTTTCGCCTTCTCCTGGAGATGGATAGCCAGATCCAGCTTATCCTCTTCGCACAGGCTGGAACCGATCGCGCAGCCGTTCGCCTTCAGGAACGTGTAGGCCATGCCGCCGCCGATCAGGATGGTGTCGGCCTTGTTGATGAGGTTCTCGATGACCCCGATCTTATCGGATACTTTTGATCCGCCGAGGATGGCGACGAACGGTCTCTTGGGATCTTCGACAGCTTCGCCGAGGAACTTCAGTTCCTTTTCGATCAGGAAGCCGCTGACCGCAGGCAGATAGTCCGCAATACCCGCCGTGGAGGAATGCGCCCTGTGCGCGGTACCGAACGCGTCGTTCACGAACAGTTCGGCCAGATCCGCCAGTTCCTTGCTGAAACCGGGGTCGTTCTTCTCTTCCTCGGCGCGGTAGCGCACGTTCTCAAGCAGCATGACTTCGCCGGGCTGCAGCGCGGCTGCCTTTTCACGGACGGAATCGTCCACGACCGTATCGGACGGGGCGAAGAGCACTTCCTTATCCAGCAGCTCGCTCAGACGCTCTGCGACGGGCTGCAGCGTGAAGTCGTGATTGGGCTTTCCCTTGGGACGGCCCAGATGGCTCATCAGGATAACGGAAGCGCCTTCCTCGAGCATATAGCGGATCGTCGGCAGCGCCGCACGGATCCGGATATCGTCCGTGATCTTGCCTTCCTTCTGGGGTACGTTGAAGTCGCAGCGGCAGATGACCCGCTTGCCCTTCAGTTCCACATCTCTTACCGTTTTCTTCATAGACTTGTCTCCTTCTATTTTTGCGGCTGCGCCGCTTTATTCAAAGCGTTTCCTTCCCGTCGATGACGGGATCCCCATGGCTTCGCGGTACTTCGTGACCGTACGCCGGGAGATGTTGACGCCGTTTTCCTGTTTCAGTTTTTCCGCGATCGCCTGGTCGCTGAGCGGCGCGCGGTCGTTTTCGTTTTCGATGACCTGCCGGATCGCCTTCTTGACGCTGTCCGAAGACACTTCTCCGCTTCCTGCAGCGAGTCCTCCGCCGAAGAGATCCTTCAGTTCGAACAGCCCGCGGGGCGTCTGGACATATTTGCCGCTCGTGCAGCGGCTGACCGTGGACTCGTGTACGCCCGCCATGCCCGCGATCTGCGCCAGAGTCATGGGCACGAGACCTCCTCTGTTGGTCAGGAAGGCTTCCTGCACCTCGGCAATGGCCGACGTGACGCTCACGATCGTCTGGCTGCGCTGCCGGATGCTGCGGATGAGCCATGCCGCGGAATTCAGCCGGCCTTCCAGGAAGTCCTTCAGCTGTTCGTCCGAGCCGGGATCTTCGAGCAGATGCCGGTAAAACGGACTGATGATGAGCCTCGGCGACGCCGATTCGCTGACGGAGACCGCCAGCTTGCCGTCCCTGAGTTCTATGAACACGTCCGGGATGACGTATTGCGCTTCCGCGTCTTTGCCGAACTGCCGGCCCGGCTTGGGATCCAGCGTGCGGATAAGATCGCAGGTATCCTGGACTGCCGCGGGTTTGACGCCCAGTTCCTTTGCCAGCGCACCGATGCGGTTCGCCGCGATGTCTTCAAGGTGCTCCTTGACGAGAAGCATCGCCAGCGGCGTATCCAGCCCGGCGCGGATGAGCTGCAGAGACAGGCATTCCGTCAGATTGCGCGCGCCGACGCCGGCCGGTTCCATGCCCTGCACGTGCAGCAGCGCCTGCAGGATCGTATCGACGTCCGCGCCTGTCTGCTCCGCGATCTCTTCGAGGCTGACCCTCAAATAGCCGTCTTCGTCCAGACAGCAGGCGATGTACAGACATACGGGCAGGATGTCTTCGCGCAGTTTCGAAAACTGAAGCTCTGTGCTGAGATATTCCGCCAGCGTGACCCCGCTGCGGCTTGCCGTCTCTCGCACGTCGTCTTCGGGATCTTCGTCCTGGCGCTCCGGCTCGTACGCGACGCTGCGTGCATATTCCGCCCAGTCGATCGCCTTCGGCTCGTCCGCCCGCTCGCTCTCGTCCACTTCCAGCATGGGATTGGACAGGAGCTGCTCCTGCACGTATTGCTCGAGCTGCATGGTATTCAGCTGCAGAACGTTGATGGCCTGCAGCAGACTCGGCGTAAGAGCCAGTTTCTGACTTTGTTCGATTTTCAGCTCATAGCCCTGCTTCATCATTTTATTATATAACAGAAAAGGAGCAATGAAAAGGCGCTACGCGAGCCCGGGGAAACCCAGTTGGCGCAGCGCTTCGAACAATACGATCGCGGCGGAATTGGAAAGATTGAAGGAACGCAGACGCGTGTCCTCGCTCATGGGGATGCGGATGGCGCAGTCTTTATGCGCCTCGATAAAATCGCGCGGAAGCCCTTTCGTTTCTTTTCCGAACAGCAGAAAATCCCCGTCCCGGTACTGCACGTCCGTATAGCGCTTTTCGCCTTTCGTCGTGGCGAGCCACATGCGCTCGCCTGCGTATTCCTGCAGAAAAGCATCCAGGTTCTCGTGGATCTCCACTTTGACGAACGGCCAGTAATCGAGCCCTGCCCTTTTCAGGGTGCGGTCGTCGATGGAAAAGCCGAGCGGCTTGACCAGGTGCAGCCATGCGCCGGTCGCCGCGCAGGTGCGCGAGATGTTGCCCGTATTGGGCGGGATCTCCGGTTCTACGAGTACGATGTGCAGCGCCATGTTACAGCCCGTTCTTTCTGCAGATGCCGTCCAGGCAGCAGCCTTCGCAGGCAGGCTTCCTGGCGTGGCAGACTCTGCGTCCGTGCCAGATCAGGGCATGGTGCATCTTCGTCCAGTTGTCTTCGGGGATCGCCTTCATCAGCGCTTCTTCCGTCGCTAATACGTCTTTTTCGGCTGTAAAGCCGACGCGGTTCGCCAGACGGAACACGTGCGTGTCCACGGCGATGCGCTGCTGGCCGAACGCTTCCGCCAGCACGACGTTCGCGGTCTTTCTGCCCACGCCGGGCAACTTGACGAGCTCGTCGTAGTCGCCGGGCACTTCGCCGTTATATTGGCCAACGAGCATCTGCGACAGCTTCTTCACGTTCGCAGATTTCATCTTGTACATGCCGATCGTACGGATGCAGTCTGCGATCTCCTCTTCGGATAATTCCGACATCGCAAAAGCATCCGGCGCTTTCGCAAACAGCGCCGGAGTGACTTTGTTGACGGACACGTCGGTCGTCTGGGCGGACAGTACGACGCTCACGAGCAGCTGGAACGTGTCCCCGTGCTCGAGTTCGCATCCCGCCTCAGGATATTCTGCAGACAGCGCGGCGATCGCTTCCTTCACCTGCGCCTTCGTCAGTTTCGCCATAAACGTCCCTATGCGTTCTTTCCGCAGCAGTTCTTGTATTTCTTGCCGCTGCCGCAGGGGCACGGATCGTTGCGGCCGGGCTTCTTTTCGACGCGCACAGTCCTCGATCTGCGGAAATCGTCGTAGATCTGCTTATACCGCTCTTCGCTGACGATGTTCAGCCATTCCTCCAGGCCGTACAGGTAATCAGCGTCCGCCTTGAACATGTTGAACAGCAGCGTCTCCCACTGGATGTCCAGTTCGAATTCGCTGTCTTCGTCCATGCTCTCCAGATCCATCTTGTTGGCGATGGACGTCTGGATGCCGTCGAGGAAACCCATGAAGATGACGGGCCGTACGCCGTACTTTTCCGCCATCTCGCCGAGCTTGCCGGCCGGCTTGGCCGGGTAGTTCTTCAGGATGTCCTGATAGATCGTCTTCTCGCCGCCGGCGTATTCTTCCCAGAAGCTGTCGATGGTCGACTTCGTCTGGTTGCTGATCAGTTTGTTCCATTCTTTAAAAAGACTCAATGTGTGACCCTCCTAGATCAATGCCGTCACCGGCTGGTCGTGTTCTGTGCCGCGGACGATCGCCTGCGCGATCTCGATGATGTCGCCCATCACCGCGGACCCTGTGGGTTCGGGACCTGCGCCCTTGCCCTGCAGGAAGATCGGCCCTGCCATGTTGCAGTCGATCTGTACGGCGTTGAATTCGCTGCCGCAGCGTCCGAGGAAACTGTCCTTTTCGACAGCCACGGGCTTGACGGATGCCTCGATCTGGCCATCCTTTTCCTCCGCGCTCGCCAGCAGCTTGATGACTTTGCCTTCCGTTTCCGCAGCCGCCAGGTCTTCCATGCTCACGCCGGTGATGCCGACTCGCTCGAAGCTGTCCGGCGCGCGGTATACGCCGAACGCCGTCGCGATCAGCACGCTCAGTTTGTTCGCGGCGTCGTAACCCTCGACGTCGCCCGACGGATCGGCTTCGGCAAAGCCGAGCGCCTGCGCGTCCTTCAGCACGTCTTCATACGACGCGCCTTCAGCCGCCATGCGGGTAAGGATGTAGTTCGTCGTGCCGTTCACGATGCCCTTCACGGCCGTGATCTTGTTGCCGGTGAGCGCGCGGGAGATGCAGCCGATCACGGGGATCGCGCCGCACACCGACGCCTCGTAGCGCAGCATCGTATGATGGAACGCCGCGGTCTTGTTCAGTTCGGGCAGGGCGAGCGCCAGCGCGGCCTTGTTCGCGGTCACGACGTGCTTGCCTGCCGTGAGGGCTGCTTTCATGCAGCCGATCGCGGGATTGATGCCGCCCATCAGTTCCGCCACGATATCGATCTCGGGGTTCTTGAGGATCTCCTCGAAGTTCGTCGTCAGCAATTCTGCCGGTGCCTCGATGCGGCGGGTCGCGTCAAGTCTGCGCACCAGAATCTTTTTTATAACGACTTTTGCGCCGACCTTTTTCTCGATCAGCGCAAAATTCTCTTCGAGAGCCCTGTAGGTGCCGCTGCCTACGTTACCGAAGCCCAGCAGGGCGACACCGATCTCAGTTCTCTTCATATTTACCTCGTTCCGGCTTAGCCGATCAGTTCCTTTTTCTTAGCATCGAATTCTTCCTGCGTGATCGCGCCCATGTCGAGCAGAGACTTCCACTTCATGAGCATTTCGATCGCGGCGTTGTCGTCCGCGGTCTTCGCGATCTTCGCGGCGACTTCCGCAGCCTGCGCGGCGGCTTCTGCCTCCTTGGCAGCCGCTTCCGCTTCCTGAACGGCCAGGATGGCTTCCGCCTTTTCCTTGATCGCGTTCATCATCTGCTTGCCGGTCTTGACGCCCATGATGCCCGCCATCGCTTCGCAGGTATCGACGGCGGCTGCGAACGTGTTCTTGTAGTCGTTGACCCATTCGCGGATCTCGTCCTCGGAATCGATGGACTTCAGCGATACGTTGTAGACCTTGCTCTTCCAGTACGGATTGTTCAGGGTCACGTTCATCTTCAGGCTGTCGATCGGCTTATCCGGCGCCTTGGGCTTTTCTTCCGTTGCCGAAGAAGAAGCGGAAGATGCTTTTGCCATGGAGGTCCGTCCCTGCTGCTTGTCCGTTGCGGCAGCGACAGGTTTATTGACCATAGCACTGGGTTTGACGAACGGCTTGAGCGGCGGCAGCTTGTAGTTTTCGATGGAACTGGTTCCTTCGGAATAGCTGTCCGCATTGCACTGGATGACGGTACGTCCGTCTTCCATCAGGTTGAAGCTCACGAGTTCGTCGAACTTGAAAAGAGCCGGGTTGGACGGATTGCCGTCCGCGATATAGAACAGCTTTTTGTCCGTATCCATGTGCAGGACATAGTTGCCCATGCCGTGGGTCTCGTTATCCGTAAAGGATCCGAACGTCTCCGAATTTGCCTTGCGGTAATCCAGGTGGTCCCACAGTTCGTTGATCGTCAGGTTCTTCAGCATGGAGCTTTCCATGTTGATCTTTGCCGCGCACTCCTTGCACAGGGGCAGTCCTTCGACCTTCGTCGGGAACAGCCGCGGCGTAGCGTTGCCGCAGATGGGGCAGCCTTTTTTGTCATTCGTAAAAATACCCACGTTTACTCCTCCGCTTTTTCTTTTTCGCTATCCTGATCTTGTCTCTGGCGTCTGATCTGCTCAGTGACAAGGTCGCTTATTTCGCTGTATTTCCCGATCACGTAGCCGTAGCCGTTTCTGGCATGGGGCACCAGGCAGCCGCTGCAGTCCTTGATGCCGTTCTCCGTGATCCTGAAATTGCCGCCGCAGTTCATACCCAGAGCGTACAGCGGGCAGTAACAGAACAGGCAGTTGAAATCTTCCGGTTTGTCCGTCTTATGGCAGGGAAAGAATTCGCATTCCTTATTCTGCGTGAACGCGTAATGTTTCCCTTCCCAGAACGGCTTTTCTTTTTCCATAGGTCTTCACCTCCTGCACCTTTTATTTTAAAAGGCAGGCGCCTTTTTCGCAACTGTTTGTTCGGCGGCTTTCATCGGCACTGATCCACAAAATAGCGGAACAATGCGTAGCCGGGATTGTCGGGCAGCATCTCGGGGTGCCACTCCAGGCCGAAGATGCACTTTTTATCCGGCATGTACACGCCTTCGATGATGCCGTCCGGGCTCATGGCGCAGATCTCGATGCCTTTTCCGGGCTTTTTGACCGCCTGGTGGTGCCACGACGTGATCTCCAGCGCTTCGATGCCCAGCACGTCCGCCAGCAGCTTTCCGGGCAGCAGATCCACGGGATGCGCCACGGGGGAATGACTTTCGGAATTGTCCGCGTGCTTGAAATCCGTCGCGCCCTGCAGGTTGATGTCCTGATACAGCGTGCCGCCGCAGGCGACGTTTAAGACCTGGCTGCCGCGGCAGATGCCCATCAGAGGTTTGTCCTCCTCGATAGCCAGGCGCGCGAGCTCCAGCTCGAACACGTCTCTTTCGTGGTTCACGTGACCGCAGTAATACTTGATCTGTTCACCATACAGGTTCGGATGGATGTCCGGTCCGCCGCACAGCAGCACGCCGTCCACCGCGTCGAACAGTTCGCGGGTGCGCTCCGGATCCAGCGTGACCGGCAGCAGCACCGGAACCCCTCCGTTATTCATGACGGATTCCGTGTAGGTCGTGCGGAGGTTCATGGTCTTCGTATTGCGGTCGTAAGATGTCGAGATCCCGATCAGGGGTTTCTTGTTCATGTCTTTCCTTTCTGTATCGTCATACTGTCCGTTCACGGACACAGGTTCGTCATTTTGATGGGATGGGTGCTCGGCGTGGGATTTTCCTCCTCCACGCCCTGCAGGATGCGGGCCGTGCGCTTGAGCGTGCGGGTCATCTTGTTCAGGGTGTAGATGCGGTTGACCACGTCCACCGTATCGTTGTTGCGGTACATCAGCACGTCGTTGATGGTCTTGTCCAGGTCTTCGCGCAGCGCGTCCGTTTCCTCCAGATACTCCCTGCCGAGTTCGGACGCCAGGCGGTATGCGCCTTTGCTCTCCTCGCCCTCCTTCAGCGTAGGCAGTTCGTAGTGATAGTCCATGCCGAAGATGCGCGTCACTCCGGACGAAAGCTGCATCTTGAATTCATTCAGCTTGACCTTGAGCGTCTCCTCCAGCCCCGGGATGATGATGTCGCGGTCGGC
The DNA here is from genome assembly GCA_017557505.1 of Bacillota bacterium. Lineage (GTDB taxonomy): Bacteria > Bacillota > Clostridia > Peptostreptococcales > Anaerovoracaceae > RUG11894. Next base: position 10,997 of record JAFYYP010000019.1, read on the forward strand.
TTCGAGTTCGTGGACGGTCTGTTTCGTCTCCTCGCCGACGTCCGCGAGCATGGTCTTCAGATCGCTCAGGCTGCCACGCAGCTGGGCAGGCGGCATCAGCAGCACCTTCCAGTACAGCTCGATCTGCGACAGGGCGTTCGCGATGATATCCTTGAGCTTCAGGCGGGCGCTCTCCTCGAGGATCTCGCGCACCTTGCTTCGCAGGTCACGGTTCAGCGCGGTCTTCAGCTCTTCCAGGCCGGTCTTTTCCTTCGCGCTGATCGGGAACAGTACGACGTCGTCCACGCCCATCAGCGTGCATAAAAGATTGCGGCAATAGCTGATATACGCGGCCTGGTCGGGTCCCTCGATCGTGTCGATCTTGTTGACCGCGAAGAAGAACTTCGCCGCATATTCCTTCGTGTTGCGCAGGATGTCGATCTCGATCTCGTTGATCGGCGAATCCACGGACAGCATGAAGATGACCGCGTCGCTCTCCTTGATGAACGCGTACGCCGCGTCCGTATTGTTCTTATGGTACGAGCCGATGCCCGGCGTATCGACGAACGTCAGACCGTCCTTCAGGAAGTCCGAGAGCGTCGTCATGTCCACGCAGTCGACGCCCAGCAGATTGCCCGGGTTCTCCTGCTCGTTGATGTAATGCGACAGTTCGGCTTCGTCCACCTCTTTGACGACACCGTTGAAAAAGCGCACGCTGCAGGAAGGCTCGCCGTAGCGGATCTTCGTCGCAGCCGACGTGATTGGCACGATACCTGTCGGCAGGATGTCTTCGCCCAGCAGCGCGTTCACGAGGCAGCTCTTGCCGCGCTTGAACTGTCCGATCACGGAAACGGTGATGCTCTGGTCTTCGAGCTTTTCCTGCAGCGCGGCAGCCCTTGCGGTCTGCGCGCCGAGGATCTCGGATGTGGCCAGAAGCTCCTTCGTTTCCCTGACGTATTCTAAGATATTGCGTTCCATATCGATTCCCTAATCTGTTCCGAAGCCCGCTCGGTGCTTGCCGTTCTGCATGTGCCGTACGGCTGCTTTGCTGGCTGCGGCCTTATCCTTCGCCTGAAAGGCCTGGAAGATCTGCCTGTGCTCCTCCAGAACTTCGTCCATATATTCCTTGATGTACTCCGGGCTGATCTTCGTATTCTTCGTGTACACCTGGTACGACGTCAGCACGTGCTGGAGCATGCGGTTCTTCGTGCCGTTGTAGATGATCTGGTGGAAGCGCGTGTTCATGGCGAGCATCTTGCTGGGGTCCTGCTTCATCGTGTAGAACTCCATGAGTTCGAACGCTTCCTGCATGTCTTCGAATTCTTCCGGGGTCATGCGGTCGATCGCCCACTTGACCGCGATGGATTCGTACGCCGCGCGCAGCTCGTACATGTCTTCGATATCCTGGCGGGTGAGCCCGACGACGAACGCGCCGCGGTTGGGGATGATCTCGATGAGTCCGTCCAGTTCGAGCTTCTGGAACGCTTCGCGGACGGGCGTGCGGCTGACCCGGTATTCCTGGCAGATGCGCTGTTCGGTCAGTTTTTCGCCCGGTTTGATCTTGTTCTGCAGGATATCGTCGCGCAGTTTATTGAACAGATCCTGCGGCAGAGAGTTGTTCCGCTCTTTTTCCATTTCGATCTTCAAACTCATATACAGCCTTTCTGAATATGCAAAAAGATGATTTGTAATCTTGTATACAATTATACAGAAAGGCATTGCTGCGCGCAACACAAAAGGGACGATCCTTGCGGACCGTCCCTCCGGTATACATTGTCTACCGCGGTTCAGCGTAGATGTTCTCGCCTTCCACGCGGAAGTCCACGAAGTTGGAGTTGATGTAGTTGCCTGCCGCGTCACGCATCTGGAACACCATGGTGTACGTGTCGTCAGGCAACCAGACCTCTTCGAAGACCGTATTCTTGCTGTAGGTGATCGTACCGACCGTATAAGGCTTGAATTCCGTCGTATTCTGCAGCGCCATGTACCAGATGATGTCGATCTGATCGCCGGCCTGCAGCGTGTACAGGTTCTTGTCCGCCATGCCGTTCGCGTCGACCGGTTTGCGGGCACCGAGCACGCTCCAGGCTTCCGCCGTGAAGTCGTAGACGACTTCCAGCTTGTACTCTTCGCCGTTGATCAGCACGGGCACCGCGTACAGATTGTAGTTCTCGCCTTCATAGGACAGTTCCATGAACACGAGCTGGCCGCCGAACGCGCCCCAGCTGCCGCGGAAGTTGTCGGTAAAGACACCCTTCTCCCAGTCAGCAAAGATGTCGTTGTCGGTACCCATAAACAGCACGGTGCCGCTCTTCTCGTCGTTCAGATACAGGGAGAAGCTGATGCCGGCCAGCAGGTCGTTCGCCTCGGGTCCGAGGGTCAGCACGGCGCTGCCTTCGTCGTTGACCACGAGGGACTTGCCTTCCCAGCCCGTATCGGCCAGGGTCTTGGGCTTTTCGACTTCTTCGACAGGTTCTGCAGTTCCTTCGCTCAAGCCCTTCAGGTAGCTCAGGCCTTCCTGCTGCAGCGTACCGGTGAGCGCATACTCGTAGAAGTACGGGAACGACTGGCAGGCGGAGATGCCTGTGTAGGCCTTGTAGGTCTTCATGTCGTTCGTGTACGGGAAGAAGAACGAAAGGCCGGTCGCGTTGCTTCTGTATTTGCCGTTGATCTCGTAGACGACGCACTGGTCGAGCGCCGCCGTGACCGCCTTGGCGGAATGCAGCAGGTTCTGCGTCTCTCTGGCGACGTGACCGAGGTCGATCATGTTCGTGTAGCCCTGCTCTCTGTTGTTGCCGCCGTAATTCTCGCACTTCGTCGCCGTTCTTGCGAACTGGTTTATGAACGAGGGATCCACTGCCGCAGCCATCAGGACTTCGTCGCCGAAATCTTCGTAGGCCTTCAGCAATGTGCCGATCTTCGTCAGGTCGATGACGGACAGCGTCGCCTTGTCGACGATGCCTTCCATCGTGCAGCCGTTGTAATACGCGTCGCAGATGATCTTGCCGAGCTCTCCGCCGTTCATGGACGGATTCTGGCACAGATACGGCAGCCACTGGTCGTAGTACCAGCCGCCGCCCGGTTCGACTTCTTCGGAAGCGACCAGGTACTTGGAAACGTCCTTCAGCGTGTTCGCGAGGTCGATCGTCGCCATGAGGCAGGTATCGCAGCCCACGAGTTCGAACGGCGGGTTGGTCTCGCTCAGGCTGTAGACGTTCGCGAACGCCTTGTGGATCTCGTCGAGGGTCAGGGAATCGTAGCCGTAGTTCTCGTCGAAGGCCACGCCCGTAACGGAGCCGCCGCCGTGATCCCAGAACAGCATCATGGTGTGGTCCGCGGGATAGTTGTCCTTGCAGAACTTCAGGAACGAAGCCAGCGTCTCGGGCTTGCCCATATTCGCAAGATCCAGGTTCTCCACGAGTTCGAGGCCAGCGTTGCTGTAGACGTACCGCTGCAGCACGCGGGTCTGCATGGTATCGTTCTGCCAGCGCTTCGTGCCGCCGGTCTCGATGACCATCGTCACGTTCTCAGGCAGTTTCACCTTCGTGACCTCGAGCAGGTCGTCCGTACCGCAGCCGTATTTGCTCTCCAGGTCGCTGCCGCACAGGTACCAGTAGATGGCCCACGTGTCGTTGCCCGTCGGCGCCTGCGTCTTGGAGCCGCTCGGCTGAGGCTGGGTCTGGCTGGGCTGGGACGGCTGGGTCTGCTGCTGTACAGGAACAGCAACACAGGCTGCCATGCCGAAGACCAGCGATATTGCAAGTAGAATTGTCAGTACTCTTTTCATGTCATGCTCCTTTTGTTTTCCTCCGGGAAAACCTTTAGATACATAAAAAGTATAACATATCGAAGAAAAGTAAAGATTACATTTTTATATCATCTCAAAATCTGCCGCGGCATATTTCGAGAGAATGTTCGAATAGGAACTGCCCCATTCCGAAGAGATGTCCTCCAAAACCTCATTGGCGATCCCGCGGCCTCCGTTGCCGAAGATGCGGACACACGCTCTCGCGTACGACCAATAGGAATGCGCGCAGTGATAGGTGAATCCTCTGCGGCGGTCGGGCTCGGGACGGGCTTTGGCAGGATCGAACGCAGAACCCTGCTCTTTCTGACCCGGCGCAAGCCCCTGCTGGTTGGACACCTTCTGGATGCAGAACGGACAGTCGTGCAGCGTCTGGGGCACTTCGTAGACCAGATAGGGATTGAAACCCCGCGCGATGGAATTGTCCAGATGCGCGCAGTATACGAGGCCGGCTTCTTCCAGACCCAGCGACTTGAACTCCTCGTGCCAGGGGCAGGTGGTCACGTGGAATTCAAAGACGGGATCCGTGCTGACAACTTCAGACCGGTTCGCGCATCCTTCCGCCTGCATTTCCTTCGTATTCTCCCACTCGCCGTAGGCGCGGTACGTCTCGTACGTCAGCGGCTGACTGTCCTGGATGGCCCGCATGGCCATGCGGCGGCCTCTCTGCTCCGCATAGAACTGCGTGGCATAGATAAAAGCGGCCTTGCCGCGCTCCCCATAAGTATGGACAAGCCGCACGTAAAAACGTGCGGCTATATAGGCATGTAATTTCTCGTTGAAACCCATGTGTATTTAGATCCTTTCGACGTCGATGCCGGTCTTGTGGCCGTTCAGGTCGAATTCTTCCAGACCGTCCTTCGCTTCGATGGAATCGGCCAGCGTCTCGCCCATGATCCAGTCTTTATACGCATCGATCGCGCCGGAAACGGCTTCGTCCGCGCCGACGTAGATGCGGATGCGGTCCATCATCTCGAAGTCCTTGGACTTTCTCATCTGCTGCACCTTGGAGACCAGCTCTCTGGCCAGGCCTTCGCGGACGAGGTCTTCCGTCAGGTTCGTATCCAGGATAACGCATACATCGCCTTCCTGCGCTGCGGAGAAGCCCTCCTTGGCGTTGACGTTCACGGAGACCATATCGGACGTGACGTCCGTATCTTCGCCGTTCAGATTCAGGACGATCTTGCCGTTCGCACTCATTTCGGCGAGCAGCTGCTTCGGATCAAGCTTGTTGACCGCGCCGCCGAACGCCTTGATCTTGGCGCCGAGGATCGGACCTGCCATGCGGAAATCGGGCTTGATCTGATAGTTCAGATACGCGTCCATGTCCTGCTCGAAGCGGACCTCCTTGACGTTCAGCTCTTCCTGGATCAGGCCGGCCATGTAACCGATCTTCTCCTCGAACTTGCCGTCCAGCAGGATCTCAGACAGCGGCTGGCGCACCTTGATCTTCGTCTTTTCGCGCACGCCTCTGCCCATGGTGACGATGCTGCGGACGAGGTCCATTCTCTCTTCGAGCGCTTCGTCGATCAGGCTTTCATCTGCTTTCGGATAGTACGCGAGGTGGACGGTCTCTTCTCCGGTCAGGTTCACGTACAGTTCGTCCGTCAGGAACGGGGCGAACGGAGCCATGAGCTTGGCGACGCCGGTGAGGATCTCCCACGTCGTGCTGTAGACGGCCTTCTTGTCGTCTTCCAGACCGTCGGCGTAGAATCTTCTGCGCGCGCGGCGGATGTACCAGTTCGACAGGTCTTCGTTCACGAATTCCATAATGGCCTTGACGGACTTGTTGTGGTCGTAATCGTCCATCGCCTCGGTGACGTACTTCGCCAGGCGGTTGAACTTGGACAGGATCCAGCGGTCGAGCTCGGGACGCTTCGCGTAGTCCACGAAGCACTTGCTCGCATCGATGCCGTCGTTGTTGGCGTACAGCGTAAAGAAGTTGTATACGTTGCGCAGCGTGCCGAAGAACTTGCCCTGCACCTCGATCAGGCCGTCCTCGTCGAACTTGGTCGGGAACCAGACCGGGGAGACGGACAGCAGGTACCAGCGGGTCGCGTCGGCGCCGTACTTGTCGAACAGAACGAACGGGTCGACGGTGTTGCCCTTGTGCTTGGACATCTTCTTGCCTTCCTTGTCGAGCACCAGGTCGTTGACCAGGACGTTCTTGTAAGGCGCGGCGTTCTTCACGAACGTGGAGATGGCCATCAGGGAGTAGAACCAGCCTCTGGTCTGGTCGATGCCTTCGCAGATGAAGTCCGCGGGGAAGTATTCGGTGTCGAACTCTTCCGCGTGTTCGAACGGATAGTGTCTCTGCGCGAACGGCATGGCGCCGGAATCGAACCAGCAGTCGATGACTTCCGGCGTGCGGGTCATGAGCTTGCCGCAGACCGGGCAGCGCAGATGCACTTCGTCCACGTACGGGCGGTGCAGTTCGATGGTATCGTCGATGTCTTCGACGGCCTTTTCCGCGAGTTCCTTGCGGCTTCCGATGCTCTCCATGTGGCCGCATTCGCACTTCCAGATGTTGAGCGGCGTGCCCCAGTAGCGGTCACGCGAGATGGCCCAGTCCTTGACGTCCGCGATCCAGTTGCCGAAGCGGCCTTCGCCGATGGCAGCCGGATGCCAGGCCACGGTGTTGTTGTTCGCGACCAGCTCGTCGCGCAGCTTCGTCATCTCGATGTACCAGGACGGCTTCGCGTAGTAGACGAGCGGCGTGTCGCAGCGCCAGCAGTGCGGATAGTTGTGGACGATCTTTTTCTTATCGTACAGCTTGCCTTCGCCCGCCAGCCACTTGATGATCTCGACGTCCAGACCCTCTTCCATGATGAAGCGGCCTGCCCAGGGCGTACCGATGTACTTGCCTTCCGGGTCGACCGGGTTGGCAACGGCCACGCCGTACTTCTTGCCTGCCACGTAGTCGTCTTCGCCGAACGCAGGCGCGCAGTGGACGATGCCGGTACCGTCTTCCGTGGAGACGTAATCGGCGGTGCCTACGAAGAAGGCCTTGCCGGGAACGTCTACGAACGGCATCAACTGTTCGTATTCCATGAATTCGAGGTCCTTGCCCTTCATGCGGGACACGACCGTGTATTTGCCTTCGCCGAGCACGGCGTCCGCTCTGGCTTCCGCCAGATAGTAGAACTTGCCGTCCTGTTCGGCCTTGATGTAGTCGACTTCGGGACCTACGGCCAGGAATTCGTTGGCTGCGAGGGTCCAGGCTGTGGTCGTCCAGGCCAGGAAGTAGGTGTTCTCTTCGCTCTTGGATTTGAACGGAACGGTCAGGGTGATGACCGCGACTTCCTTATAGCCCTGCGCGACTTCGTGCGAAGCGAGGCCCGTTCCGCAGCGCGGGCAGTACGGCAGCACCTTGTGACCCTCGTAGATCATCCCTGCCTTGAAGAACTGGTCCAGGATCCACCAGACAGATTCGATGTAGTCGTTGTTCAGCGTGATGTACGGATCGTCGAGGTCGATCATGTAGCCCATGCGGTGGGTCATGTTGCGCCACAGATTCTCGTACGTGAAGACGGATTCCTTGCACTTCTCGTTGAAGGGCTGGATGCCGTACTTTTCGATATCCTGCTTGCCGGAAAAGCCCAGCTGCTTTTCGACCTCGATCTCTACGGGCAGGCCATGGGTGTCCCAGCCGGCCTTACGGGTGACCCGGTAGCCCTGCATGGTCTTGTAGCGGCATACGGAGTCTTTCAGCGTACGGGCGATCACGTGATGGATGCCCGGCTTGCCGTTGGCGGTAGGCGGTCCTTCATAAAAGATAAAGTTCGGCTGGCCTTCTCTTGCGGTGACGCACTTTTCCAGCAGTTTTTCCTCATCCCACTTGTCTGCCTGCGCAAGCTGCAGCTCGGCGATGGGGGCATCGGACAGGTTTTTGTACATGATTTTTCCTCTATTGTGAATTTGGTTATAAATTGAACGCGCTAACTTATTTAGTATATTGAAAAATCAAGGCCTCGTCAAGAGTTACGCAGTTTTCCGAGCACGTCCCAGATGACGGAAGGTTCGTAGCCATAGGAAGAAAGGCGGCGTCCTATGCGGGCGAGCGTTTTCTCATCCGGTTTTTCGCCGCGCAGCATCTTCTGCGCCTCCGCCATGGCACGGTCGCGTTCGGACAGCTGATCTTCGTCGTCGGCGACTGCCTCGAGCGCAGCTTTGACCGCTTCGGCATCCGTTCCTTTCTGCGCGAGTTCTCTCGCGATGCGCAGTTTGCCCTTGCCTTTTCTGGCGGCGTCGGCCGCATAGCGCGCGGCATAAGCTTCGTCATCAAGATAGTCCAGTTCTTCGAGGCGCATTGCGGCGTCCTCGACTTCTTCCGTCTCGAAACCCTTGCTTTTCAGCTTTTTCTTCAGCTCTGCCTTCGTCAGGCCGCGTGCCGTCAGCAGATCGGCAGCCTCGTCCATGATGTCCCTTTCGCTCTCGCCGGCGTATTCGCAGACGATCACCTCAGGCGCTTCGAACGGGGCTTCGCAGGCGATGGCGGCGGTCAGGCCGGGCAGGACGTCTACGCCGGAAACGTACGCCTCCGGGCGGTGTTTCGCCTGCACCGTCTGCGCGTAGTTCAGCTGTTCATCCAGCACGGAGAATTTACCAAGCCCCATCCGCAGGCCTTCGCCGCAGAACTTCATGTACGCTTCCTTGCGTACCCAGATGCTCAGAAATTCCGCGCGCCACTCGCTGTTCAAAGGTTCCAACCCACCCAGATACTGCTGTTCCAGCGCATGCAGCTTCTTTGCCGTAAGCGCGGACAGATTGCGTCCGTTCTCTTCCAGGTCGAAGCCGCACGGCGCGTCCGCGGTCAGCATGCCCCACCAGTTCTTCGTGTCGCTGACGGAAACGTGCAGGCCTTCCGCGACGGGACGGCCGCGCTCTTCATATTCCAGCACGATGTCCGCCGCCGCTTTCGCGCAGGCCGGACTCGTATATTTTCTGCCTTTTTTCTTGCGTAAAACATAGATCTTCATACCCGCTATTATACAAATATTACCAACCCTTGTCAAAGGGCCCGGGATAGGATATAATGCTATCGCACACTAAAGTGAAATAGCGTGAAAGCGCAGTCCCAAAGGAGGAGCTGCCATGTACGATTCCAAATTTAAATCCATTGAAACAGACGATCTGTTCGCCGCCATCCTCTCGCTCGAAAATGAGGAAGAATGCTACCGTTTCTTCGAGGACCTCATGACCATCAAAGAACTGCAGGCGATCACGCAGCGCTGGCAGGTCGCGCGCATGCTGGACGAAAAAAAGACGTATGGCGAGATCGAAGCCGCGACGAAAGCGTCCGCTGCGACGATCAGCCGGGTGAACAAGTGCCTGCAGTACGGTGCCGCCGGCTATACGGCCGTACTGAAGAGAATGAAGGAAGGCATAACTGATGAGAAATAAAGTCAACGTCATGGCCGGCACGCCCGTCGATACGCGGATGGGCGCGGACTATCTGCATACGAAGGATCCGTCGCTGGAGATCGTCCCCTACAACGTCTCTCCGGACCCGATGACGCAGACCGTGTGGCAGTACGGCTCCGACGAATCGAAGCGCGAGCGCATGGTCGAAGTGTTCGACGGTCTGCAGGCGCAGGGCATACAGGATTATTTCATCTACTGCAATTCCCTGGCCGGCGCGTTCGATTTCGATTCGTTCGCAATCGAACGGGGCGTGCGCATCGTGACCCCGCTGCAGGTCTACCGCAACCTGGCACACCGCTACACCTGCATCGCGTTCAACGCGGCGAACCTGCTGAGCGCTTACTCGATCGACAAAGTCCTGAAGGAAGCGAACCTGGACCTGGACGTCATCGGCATGGGCCACCTGGCCATCGTCAAGGACATCGAGGCGGGCTACAGTCCTGAGGAGATCATCGAGCGCCAGGGCCTGGTACAGCTGGCGGACTTCTTCAAGGCGTCCGGCGCGCAGGCCTGGATCCTCGGCTGCACGCATTTCCCCTACGTAAAAGAAGCCCTGGAAAAACGTATCGACTTGCCCATCATCGACCCTGCGGACGAGATGTACGAACTGCTGATCCAAGACATGCGGAAATAGAACCGAAACAAAAACACCCTCGCACGAGGGTGTTTTTTCTTGCTTTTCTGTGGAATCACTTGCCCTGCCAGACGACCATCTGCGGGAACGGGATCTCGATGCCGGCCTCGTCCAGCGCAAGCTTCAGCTCGCGGTTCAGGGCGCGGCGCGCGTTATAGATCTGCGCCTCATCCACGTCGGCGATGACCCTCAGATCCACCGAAGATTCGTTCAGCTGCTCGACGCCCATGTAGCGGGGCGCCTTCGGGAACAGGCCTGGGTACATGCCTGGCAGTTTTTCGCACAGCGCGCGGATCACCTCTTCTGCCTTCGGCAGGTCCGCGCCGTAGGCGATGCTCACGTTCACGACTGCCACGGACGGCGCGTTCGACAGGTTCGTCATGGTGCGAATGTTCGAGTTGTTGATGATGCGGACGTTGCCGCCGACGTCTTCGATCTGCGTCGAGACGATGCCGATGGACTTGACCGTGCCGCGGAACCCCTCCACGCTGATGATGTCGCCTACGTAGAAGCGTCCCTCAAACAGGATGAAGAAGCCCGCGAACATGTCCTCGATCAGCGACTGCGCGCCGAAACCTATGATTAGGGCCAGGATTCCTAAGCTTGCAATGACCGTCAGCACATCCGCGCCGAGGATGTTCAGACCGAAGATGACGGCGAAGATCACGACCGCGTAGCGGATGATGTTCAGGATGAGGCCCTTGACAGTTTCCGCCCTGTGGTCCTTGAATTTCAGATTCGAGAAGATCCATACGATGATCTGATATACCGCCCAGCAGGCCAGGATCATCACCGCGAGCGCCACGAGCCGCATGAAGTCGAAACCGCCTGTCTCGCTCTTCATGGGCATGAAGTTTCCGAAATACGTCTCATTGAAGAGTTTGATCGCCTCCTGCTGCGAAGGGCTCAGGAACGCGCAAAGCTTCGGGAAATTCAGGATCAGAAGGATCACGAGCATGATGATGATCCCGGCCAGCTTGCCGGGTCCCGGTCCTTTTATCTTCCGGTTCTTGTTCTCTTCCATGGGGATGCTCCTTTCTGCTATTCTTTCACAGGTCTTCTGGACAGTTCCGCGCCGCAGCGCGTGCAATAAACGACTTCCTCATAGGCCACATTTGCGGCGCTGTCTGTCCTTTCCCTGACAGGCGAGCCGGGGCTGTGGCCCTTCGCAGCCGTCGTGTGATATGTTCTGGACAGTTCTTTCCCGCAGCGCGTACAGTAGGTCGCCAGTTCGTAAGAACCGCCGGCCGTACAGGTCGCGGCATCCACGTTCTCCCGCTTTTCGTCGCCCGCGGTATGGCCAAGCGCCGCGGTCGCAACAGTCTTTCTCGAAAGTTCCGCGCTGCAGCGCGAGCAGTACGTGACTTCGTCATAGTGCCCGCCTGCTTCACAGGTCGCGGCGACAACGTTCTCCTGTTTCGCGCTGCCGGCCGAATGGCCGAGCGCCGCTGTCGTCACGGTCTTTCTCGAAAGTTCCGCATTGCAGGTCTTGCAGTAGACGACCTCGTCGTAATGGCCTTCGGCGGTGCAGGTCGACGCGACCGTATTCTCTGTTACGCTGCTGCCTGCGCTGTGGCCGGTAGCAGCCAGCGTGACTTTCTTTCTGGACAGTTCCTTATGGCACACAGAGCAGTAGACCACTTCGTCCCGCGATCCAGCTGCTGTGCAACTGGGCGCCCGATAGTTCTCCGTCACAGCTGCCGCACGCTTATGATCTGTCTTCGCCACTGTGTGCGGCGTTCTCGACAGTTCTTCGTGACAGACCGAGCAGTACACGACCTCTTCATACGAGCCTTCCTTGATGCAGCTCGCAGCAACTTCCTTCTCCCGGACCGCCGCCGCAGCCGTGTGTCCGGTCGCAGGGATCGTTTCTGTCTCGCGTGTCAGTTCTTTATTACAATAGATGCAGTACGTGACGACCTCTTTGGAACCTTCTTCCGTACATGTCGGTTCGACCTCGTTCTCCGCCGTCTCTTCGCCGGGCGTATGCGGCTGCACGCTGACGTGTACCGCGTCTCTGGACAGTTCCTCTCCGCAGACCGCGCAGTAAACGACGTCGTCGTAAGATCCTTCGCTCGTGCACGTCGCTTCGATCTCGTTCTCATGGACCGGATCCTTCGGATCGTGACCCGGCGCAGCGATGATATCCCTGCGGATCACGCCGCAGTCCAGACAGAGAAACTCCGTAAACCCGTCTTCGGTACAGGTCGCCTCGCGGGAAGCGAGCGGATCGTCCAGATCATAGTTATGCGGACCTTGCGGATCTGCGCTCCAGAGCTTTTGGAAAGCGCCCGGTGAATAGCCGTTCTGCTGCCGGATGGCGGGTTTCTGCGCCGCTTCTACGTTGATCGAAGCGATCGCGCCCAGCAGCGCCAGCGCGCACAAAACCGCGCCTCCGCCGCGGAAGGCGGAAACGACAAGCTGCCAGAAGCCGGAACCGGATCTGCCGCGGTCATCCCTTTCGGGCGGTTCGCTTTCCGGCGGGCCGTATTCCGGCGGATACCCGAGTTCTTCGTACAGGTCGTTGTACTCCTGATATGTGATCAGCTCCGGGTCGCTGCGGTATTCAGTTGGTTCATGCATCCTTTCGGACATACCGGATCCCTCTTTTGTTATATTATAACAGAAAAATCTTTAGAAAAATAATAAAAACACCCAAAAGGGTGTTTTTATGCATATATACAATTTTTATACCCTATTCCGCGTCGGTAGCCAGAACTTTCAGCGTCTTCAGCAGGTTTTGGTGCACGACGTCCGCCGCGTTGAAATGGGTCGCGGTACAGAGCGTCTGCAGAATGGGTCCCATCGCGACGACGCTGATCACCGTGCCGATGCCGACCTGGCCGCCCAAAATCCAGCCGATCAGGGTGACCGTCGCCCACATGATGACGTTCAGCGTGCCGATGGACAGCTTCGGAAAGCGCTTGCACAGCGCGACCAGGAACGTATCCCTCGGCCCGCAGCCAAGACCCAGCGCCATGTAGACGCGCATGCCGATCGCCAGCAGGACGATGCCCGCAAGCAGCGTCAGCACGCCGCCCCAGACCGTCTGCCGCGGTTTGAGCCAGTCCAGCCAGTTCATAAGGTCGACGGTCTTGCCGACGACGATAGTGTCCAGCAGCATGCCCATGCCGATCGGTTCCTTCATCAGCACGTCCAACAGGATGACCGATAACGAAACGATGATCATCACGTTGCCGTACAGAAGGCCCGTGCGTTTCGTCAGGCCCTGGTTCAGCACGTCCCACGGCGCGACGCCGATGTTCGCCTGGATCGTCACGTAGACGCCGATCGCGAAGATGAACAGTCCGAACGCCGCGAGCAGCATGTTCTTTATGACTTCCGGTCTTGTTTTATTTAAGTTCGTGTAATCCTTCATACCCTTATTTCTTGCCTGCCAGGATGCGTAGAGATTCCAAAAGGTCCTGATGCGTGATCTTCGCCGCATCGAAATGCGTCAGTTTGCAGATCGTCTGCAGCGCGGGACCCACATAGGCGACGCTCAGGATCGTTCCGATGCCGATCTGACCGCCCAGCAGCCAGCCTGCGAGGGTCACGACGGCGTAGATGATCATCGTCACGATGCCGATCTTCAGCCCCGTGCGCTTGCACAGCGCGACGAGCAGACTGTCTCTCGGGCCGCAGCCCAGGCCGCAGCCCATGTAAGCGCGCATGCCGCAGGCCATGATCGTCAGGCCGGCCAGCATGCAGAGGATGCCCAGGGGCAGGCTGTGCTGCACCGGCAGAAAGCCGATCCAGGCGCACAGATCCACGGCTTTGCCGACGATCAGGGCGTCCAGGAACATACCGATGCCGACCGGTTCCTTCAGCAGCAGATCGACGAACACGATCAGTAGCCCCACGATGACGGACACGTTGCCATACAGCATGCCCGTCCGGCCCGCGATGCCCTGGTGGAACACGTCCCACGGCGACACGCCGATGTTGGCCTGGATCGTGAAGTAAATGCCGATGCCGCAGCAGAACAATGCCGCTGCGGCGATCAGGGAGTGCTTGATAATATCTGTTTTTGTGCGGTTCAGCTCCGTATGCTCCATTAAGCCTGCGCTTCGCCCCTCATCTTTCTGTGGATGGCCTTGCCGATCTCGAAGACCGGTACGGTCGTGAGCGCCAGCACGATGGATACGATGAGTTCCCTCGTCTGGAACGTGCCCGGATCGATGTCGAACACCTGCTGCAGACCCGGCATGTAGACCGCCAGGAGCGTCAGCAGCGTCGTCACGAAGAAGGCGCCGAACAGCCACCAGTTCATGTTCTTGAACATCTCCTTCGACAGGATGGAACCCTGGCGGGAGCGCATGTTGACCGCGCACATCATCTCGGCGAAGTTCATGGTCAGGAAGGCCATGGCCATCGCGTTCACGCACAGCGTGCCGCTGAATACGCCGGAAAGGCTGCCGAATTCCATATGGTAGCCGATGAAGTAGGCGCCCAGTTCGATCAGGGCCAGGTAAATGCCCTGCCAGACCATGTCGCCGCCCGCGCCGCCGGAGAAGATCCCGTCGGTGGAGGCTCTGGGCTTTCTGTGCATCAGGTTGCCTTCCGCCTTTTCCATACCAAGCGCCAGGCCCGGCAGGGAGTCTGTGACCATATTGATCCACAGCAGGTGGACAGGCGTCAGGATCGTAAAGTGCAGCAGCGTGGACAGGAACATGACGATGACCTCGGACATGTTCGTGGACAGCTGGAACTGGATGACCTTGCAGACGTTTTCGTAGATCTTGCGGCCTTCTTCCACGGCGTTGACGATCGTGGCGAAGTTGTCGTCCGCGAGGACCATGTCCGCGGCGCCCTTCGTCACGTCCGTGCCGGTGATGCCCATGCCGATGCCGATATCTGCAGCCTTGATGGACGGAGCGTCGTTCACGCCGTCGCCCGTCATGGCGGTCACCATGCCGAGTTCTTTCCATGCTTTGACGATACGCACCTTATGTTCGGGCTGTACGCGCGCGTAGACGGAGTACTTCTGGACTTCTTCCTTCAGCTCTTCGTCAGAGAACTTATCGAGTTCCGCGCCTTCGATAGCCTGGGACACGTCGGTGATGATGCCCAGATCCTTGCCGATGGCCACGGCTGTATCCTTGTGGTCGCCCGTGATCATGATGGGCCGGATGCCCGCCTGGCGGCACTCGTCGATCGCTTCGTACACTTCCGGACGGCAGGGGTCGATCATGCCGAGGCAGCCGATGAAGACCATATCCTGTTCGAGCGTGCTTGCCTCGAAATCGGCCGGCATCTGCGGATGGATCCTATAGGCTGCGCCTAAGACGCGCAGCGCCCTGTCCGCGAACTGCTTGCAGATGCCGCGCACCTGCTCGCGGTATTCTTCGGTGATGGGTTCCGCCTTGCCGCTGCGCCAGACGTGCGTGCAGCGCTCGAGCACGATCTCGGTTGCGCCTTTGGTATATTGACAGATGTCCGCACCTTCCTGATGGACGGTGGACATCATCTTTCTCATGGAATCGAACGGAGCCTCGCCGACGCGCGGGAACTTCGCGTCCAATTCGTCCTTGTAGAGTCTTAAGTCATGCGCATGATTGACCAGCGCAGCCTCTGTGGGCTCACCGACCGCCTCGTGCATACCGAGGCCTCTCTTCGCGTCGGAGCAGCAGGCCATGGCCTTCGCCAGCAGCAGAGGGTCGTCCGTGAAGCTGTCGACGACCGTCATGCGGTTCTGGGTGAGCGTGCCGGTCTTATCCGAGCAGATGATCTGCGTGCAGCCGAGCGTTTCGACCGCGGTCAGCTTGCGGATCAGGGCCTGCCGCTTCGACATGGCCGTGACGCCGATGGACAGAATAATGGTAACGACGGCGGGCAATCCTTCAGGAATAGCTGCGACCGCCAGCGCGATGGCCGCGATGAAGGTCTTCAGGCCCGCGTTGCCCAGCAGCTTCCAGGAGAACGGGTCCTTGCTGAGTACGACGGCCTCGATCAGACCGACGGCGAACACGATGACGCAGATGGCGAGCACCAGTTTCGTCAG